>NZ_JBVIHH010000006.1:10487-206306 GCF_055570395.1 Streptomyces sp. NPDC031210 | reverse complement strand
CCCTTGGATCGAGTGGTTGTCACACAAATCACTTCGGGAGGGAGGGGGGGGGCCCGCGGGTCCCCCCATTCGATCCGTGGGGCGGCGCCGGGCCGGCCGCCCCGGCGCCGTGCGGCCGGTGAGGGGCCGCGGGGGTCAGGCCGAACGGTCCAGGGCCCGCAGCGAGCGGTCCGTGATGGACCGGGCGCCGCGCCCTATCGCGATGGTGCCGGACTGCACCAACTCCTTGATGCCGAACGGCTCCAGCATCTTCAGCATCGCCTCCAGCTTGTCACTGGAGCCGGTGGCCTCGATGGTGACGGCCTCCGGGGAGACGTCCACGGTCTTGGCGCGGAAGAGCTGGACGATCTCGACGATCTGGGAGCGGGTCTCGTTGTCGGCGCGGACCTTGACCAGGACCAGTTCGCGCTGGACCGCGGAGCCCGGCTCCAGTTCGACGATCTTCAGGACGTTGACGAGCTTGTTGAGCTGCTTGGTGACCTGTTCGAGGGGCAGTGACTCGACGGTGACCACGATGGTGATGCGGGAGATGTCGGGGTGCTCGGTGACACCGACCGCGAGGGAGTCGATATTGAAGCCGCGCCGGGAGAACAGGGCGGCGATCCGGGCGAGGATGCCGGGGGTGTTCTCCACCAGGACGGAGAGCGTGTGCTTGGACATGGTCGGTCTTCTCTCTTCTTCCGTGCGTCCGTGACGTCCTGGGCTCAGTCGTCTTCGTTGTCGCCGAAGTCGGGACGCACGCCCCGGGCGGCCATGACCTCGTCGTTGGAGGTGCCGGCGGCGACCATCGGCCAGACCTGGGCGTCCTCGTGGACGATGAAGTCGATCACGACCGGGCGGTCGTTGATGGCGTTGGCCTTGGCGATGACCGCGTCCAGCTCGGCGGGGTCCTCGCAGCGCATCGCGACGCAGCCCATGGCCTCGGAGAGCTTGACGAAGTCCGGGACGCGGGTGCCGGCGCTGGGCTGCTTGCCGTCGGCGTCCGGGCCGGAGTGCAGCACGGTGTTGGAGTAGCGCTGGTTGTAGAACAGGGTCTGCCACTGGCGGACCATGCCCAGCGCGCCGTTGTTGATGATCGCGACCTTGATCGGGATGTTGTTCAGCGCGCAGGTGACCAGCTCCTGGTTGGTCATCTGGAAGCAGCCGTCGCCGTCGATCGCCCAGACCGTGCGGTCGGGCATGCCGGCCTTGGCGCCCATCGCGGCGGGCACGGCGTAGCCCATGGTGCCGGCGCCGCCGGAGTTGAGCCACGTCGAGGGCTGCTCGTAGTCGATGAAGTGGGCGGCCCACATCTGGTGCTGGCCGACGCCCGCGGCGTAGATGGTGTCGGCGGGGGCGAGCTTGCCGATCCGCTCGATGACCTGCTGCGGGGAGAGGCTGCCGTCGTCGGGCTGGTCGTAGCCCAGCGGGTAGGTGTCGCGCCAGCGGTTGAGGTCCTTCCACCAGGCGCTGTAGTCGCCCTTGTGGCCGGCCTCGTGCTCGGCCTGGACGGCGACGATCAGGTCGGCGATGACCTCGCGGGCGTCACCGACGATCGGCACGTCGGCGGCGCGGTTCTTGCCGATCTCGGCCGGGTCGATGTCGGCGTGCACGACCTTGGCGAACGGCGCGAAGGAGTCCAGCTTGCCGGTGACGCGGTCGTCGAAGCGGGCGCCGAGGGTGATCAGCAGGTCCGACTTCTGGAGCGCGGTGACGGCCGTGACCGCGCCGTGCATGCCGGGCATGCCGACGTGCTGGGGGTGGCTGTCGGGGAAGGAGCCCAGCGCCATCAGGGTGGTGGTGACCGGCGCGCCGGTCAGCTCCGCCAGGACCTTCAGCTCGGCGGTCGCGCCGGCCTTCATGACACCGCCGCCGACGTAGAGCACCGGGCGCTTGGACTCGACGATCAGCCGGGCCGCCTCGCGGATCTGCTTGGCGTGCGGCTTGGTGACCGGGCGGTAGCCGGGCAGGTCGGTCTGCGGCGGCCAAGCGAAGGTCGTGCGGGCCTGGAGGGCGTCCTTGGCGATGTCGACCAGCACCGGGCCCGGGCGGCCGGTGGAGGCGATGTGGAACGCCTCGGCGATGGTCCGGGGGATCTCGGCCGCGTCGGTGACCAGGAAGTTGTGCTTGGTGATCGGCATCGTGATGCCGCAGATGTCCGCCTCCTGGAAGGCGTCCGTGCCGATCGACTTGGAGGCGACCTGGCCGGTGATCGCGACCAGCGGGACGGAGTCCATGTGGGCGTCGGCGATCGGCGTGACGAGGTTGGTGGCGCCGGGGCCCGAGGTGGCCATGCACACACCGACCTTGCCGGTGGCCTGCGCGTACCCCGTGGCGGCGTGTCCCGCGCCCTGCTCGTGGCGCACCAGGACGTGCCGCACCTTCGAGGAGTCCATCATCGGGTCGTACGCGGGAAGGATCGCACCGCCGGGGATACCGAACACGGTGTCGGCCCCGACCTCCTCGAGCGAACGGATGAGGGACTGCGCGCCCGTGACGTGCTCGACGGCGGCGGGCTGCTGGGCTCCGCCGGAGTTACGGGCCCGCGGCTGCGGATGGTGGGCCCCGGAGGCCTGCTCGGTCATCTGCGTCTCTTCTCGAAGCTGAGGGTTTTGGCGGGATTTGTGAGGTTGCTGTGCAACAAAAAACCCCTCGTGCCGTGTGGCAAGCGAGGGGAGCGCGTCGGTGCGGTGACTGGGCTTCGTCAGGGGCCCAGCGTCAGCCGACGCGCTTTCCAAGTACGAGAATTCGGGTGCGCATGGCACTGACCCTCCCCCCGGCGCCACATGAGTGTCAAGTGGGTGGGACAGGGGTCTCACTATTTGAGCGCAATGGCGGATGGGTGACCGAGTCCGGACCCGCCGCCCCGCCGTGCCGAACGGGCAGGCCACTGCCACTGAGGACCACCGCCCGGCCCCCGCCCGGCGGCTCGGGCACCGGGTAACCGCCGAGTGTCAGGGCGCGCCGCAGCCGGTGTTCGTCGAGCGGTCCGGAGAACGCCATGCCCTGGCCGTGGGTGCAGCCCATGGAGCGCAGCGCGAGGACCTGCTCGGGCAGGTCGACGCCGTCCGCGACGGACTGCATGCCCAGGTCGGTGGCGATCCGCAGCAGGCCCGCGGTGATCTTGTGCAGCCGGGCGGACTCCACGACGCCGTCGACCAGGCCGCGGTCGAGCCGCAGGACGTCGATGGGGAGCCTGCGCAGCGCGCTGATGGCGGCGTAACCGCTGCCGAAGCCGTCCAGGGCGATCCGTACGCCCAGCCGCCGCAGGGCGACCAGACGGCGCTCCAGGTCGTCCAGGGGGACGCGGGGATCACTTTCGGACAATTCCAGGATGAGCGCGCCCGAGGGCAGGCCGTGCCGGGCGAGCAGCGCCTCGATGCTCTTGGGCGGCATGCCGTTGCGGTCGCCGTCCAGCAGGCGCCGGGCGGAGAGGCGGACGGCGACCGGGATCGGGTGGCCCGCGCGGTGCCGGGCCGCGGCCTGCTCGACGGCCTCCTCCAACTGCCAGCGGCCCAGCTCCGCGGTGCGGTCGGCCTCCTCGGTGAGCCGGCCGCGCTCGCCGACCCGGAGGAATTCGGCGGGGGTGAACAGGATGCCCTGGGCGGAGCGCCAGCGGGCCTGCGCGGCGACCGCCGTCACGCGTCCGCCGGCCAGTTCCACCACCGGCTGGTGCAGCAGCGCGAACTCGCCTTCGTGCAGCGCCGTGCGGAGCTTCGTGGCCAGCTCGGCGCGGTGCACCACCTCGGCCTGCATCTGCGGGGCGTACAGCTCCACGCGGCCCTTGCCGGCCTGCTTCGCGCGGTACATCGCGAGGTCGGCGTTGCGCAGCAGGCCCGCGGGGGTGACGCCCGGCTCGGCGAAGGCGACGCCGATGCTGGCCGCCACGCGGACCTCCCGGCCGTCGATGCGGTAGGGCTCGGAGAGCGTCACGCGCAGCCGGTCGGCGATCTCCAGTATCCGCAGTTCGCGGGCGGTGTGGTCGCGGGTGCCGTCGCCCGTGATGAGCGCCGCGAACTCGTCGCCGCCCAGGCGCGCGGCTATGTCGCCCGAGCGGACGGACTCGCCCAGCCTGCGGGCGGCCTGGATCAGGAGTTCGTCGCCCGCCTGGTGCCCGATGGTGTCGTTGACCTGTTTGAAACCGTCGAGGTCGATGTAGAGCACGGCGGTGTCGTGGTCGGTGGAGCGGCGGCCGGTGACGGCCTGGCTGACGCGCTCGGTGAACAGGGCCCGGTTGGGCAGGTCGGTGAGCGCGTCGTGGGAGGCGTTGTGCTGGAGCTGGGCCTGGAGGCGGACCCGCTCGGTGACGTCGCGGGAGTTGAAGATCAGGCCGCCGTGGTGGCGGTTGACGGTGGATTCGACGTTCAGCCAGCCGTCGCCTCCGGAGCGCTGCTCACCGGCGCGGAAGCGGCACTCGATGCGGGTGGTCGGTTCGACGTCGGGGGGCGCGGCGAGGAATCGGCGCACTTCGTGCACCACCCGCCCCAGGTCCTCGGGGTGGATGAGGGAGGCCAGCTCGGAGCCGACCAGTTCCTCCGCGTCACGGCCGTAGACGCCCGCGGCGGCGGGGCTGACGTAGCGCAGCACGCCGGTCGGGGCGGCGATCATGATGACGTCGCTGGAGCCCTGGACCAGGGAGCGGAAGTGGTTCTCCTTCTGCGCCAGTTCCTGGGTGAGGGTGATGTTGTCGAGCAGCATGATGCCCTGGCGGACGACCAGGGCGAGGACGACCGTGCAGCCGGTGAAGAGCACGACGTGGTCGATGCGCCGGCCGTCGAGGACGTTGGTCAGGATGCCGAGCGTGCACACGGCGGCGGCGAGATACGGGGTGAGGGCGGCCAGCGAGCTGGCGATGGGGCGGCTGCCGTGCGGCTGGACGCGGCGGGCGGCGCGTTTGGCCTCGTCCTGGGCGCGCTGGGCGTCCTCGCCGGCGCCGGTGGCGCGGCGGGCCACCCACGGCGCGTACGCGAGGAGTATCGACCCGGCGAACCAGCCGGCGTCCAGGATCTGGCCGGAGCGGTAGTGCTCGCGCAGCAGCGGCGAGCTGAACAGCGCGTCGCAAAGGACCGTGAGCGCCAGTGCCGCGATGGCGGTGTTGATGGCGGAGCGGTGCACCGAGGAGCGCCGGAAGTGGAGCGCGAGCACCATGCTGACCAGCACGATGTCCAGCAGCGGATAGGCGAGCGAGAGCGCGCTCTGCGCCACGCTGCGGCCCTGGAAGTGGGTGGTGTGGGCGAGCGCCAGGCTCCAGGACAGGGTGAGCAGCGAGCCGCCGATCAGCCAGGCGTCCAGGCCCAGGCAGACCCAGCCGGCGCGGGTCACCGGCCTCTTGGCGAGGACCAGCAGGCCGACGATGGCGGGCGGGGCGAAGAGCAGGAAGCAGAAGTCGGCGAGGGAGGGGCTGGGCACCCGGGAGCCCTGGACGACTTCGTACCAGCCCCAGATGCCGTTGCCGATGCCGGCCATGCCCGAGGAGGCGGCGAACAGCATCCAGGCCGGCCGGAAGCGGCTGTGGCTGCGGCGGGCGTAGAGGCCGCAGGAGACGGCGGCGACCAGGGCGGCGAGGCTGAGTCCGAAGTCGCCCATGAACACGGCGACTTCGGGGGAGCCCCAGCCGAAGGCGGCACCGACGGCATAGCCGCCGCAGACACCGGCGAGGGCGATCTGGGGCACCAGGCTCGGGGGGCCGCCGGTCTGCGCCGGCGGCCTGGAGAGCACGGCCCCCGGGGCGCTCACCGCGCTCTCCCGTTCAACCGTGCGTGGCATCGTCGTGATCGGCGCACCTGGGGATCCCGCAGTATTCCCCCGGGCGCTCGTGGCTCGCGCGTCTCGCGATCGGTCCATCGGCCGTACATCGCCCGTCGCCCCCCTCGAGTTCCGGATCCTTCTCACCGCGCCGTATGCCTCCCGGCGCCGTCCCCGATCGGGACGATACACCAGTTCCGTCACTCAGGGACATAGCATCTCTACAGAGCGTAACTCCCCAGGAGAGTGCGGATACTGCGCGCAGTCGTACCGTCTCGTACAGCTACCCGCAAGCGTGTCAGTCAGCCGTGGCGACGACGTTCCGCAGGGGGGCGCCGGCCGCGAAAAGCGTCAGTTGTTCGCGCAGGAGCCGCTTCGCGCGGGGTAGGAAGGCAGAGCTGGGGCCACCGACGTGTGGAGTGACGAGCAGACCGGGAGCGTGCCACAGCGGATGGCCGGCCGGCAGGGGTTCGGGGTCGGTGACGTCCAGCGCCGCGCGCAGCCGTCCGGACTCCAGTTCCGCCAGCAGCGCCTTGGTGTCGACGATCGGGCCGCGCGCGATGTTCACCAGCAGTGCGCCGTCCTTCATGCGGGCCAGGAAACCGCTTCCGACCAGGCCACGGGTGGCGTCGGTGAGCGGGGCGGCCAGGACGACGACGTCCGCGTCGGGCAGGAGGGCGGACAGGTCGCTCAGTGGATGCACGGGGCCGCGCACTGTCTCACGCGCGGTGCGCGCGATGCGCGTGACCCGCGCGCACTCGAAAGGAGTGAGCCGGTCTTCGATGGCACTGCCGATCGAACCGTAACCCACAATGAGGACCGACTTGTCGGCGAGCGCGGGCTGGAAGCCCGACCGCCACTCCCCCGCGTCCTGTCCCCGGACGAAGTCGGGGATGCCGCGCAGCGACGCCAGGATCAAGGTGAGCGCGAGTTCGGCGGTGCTGGCGTCGTGCAGTCCACGGGCGTTGCACAACTGGGCGCCCGGCGGCAGGCCGGGCAGCGCGGGCAGCATGTGCTCGATGCCGGCGGTCAGGGTCTGGACGACCCGCAGGTTACCCATCCGCGCCAGCGGGCGCAGGCAGCGCTCGGTGTCCTTCAGGTACGGCACGGCGTAGAAAACGCAGTCGGCGGGGTCGGCCGGGTAATCGGGATCGGCGTCCCAGTGGACGTAGTGGAAGCCCTCGGGGAGGCCCTCGATCTCATCGGGCGGGAGGGGGAGCCACACGTCGTTCGCGCGGGCGCGCTGGTCGGCGGAAGTCATGGCCAGAGGCTATGCGAAGAGGCGTTCTGTTCAGACGTTAGTTTGGACTGGCCCTTGACCGGGGGCGAGGGGACGGAGGCACAACCAGGTGGAGCGCAGGACAATCGGTGCGGCGGCGCTCGAAGTGGGTGCTGTCGGGCTCGGCTGCATGCCGATGAGCTGGGGGTACACCGAGTCGCAGCGCGACGGGGAGGGCTCGCTGCGGGCCGTGCACGCCGCGCTCGACCAGGGCTGCAGCCTGCTGGACACCGCGGACATGTACGGCCCGTTCACCAATGAGCTGCTGGTGGGCCGGGCGCTGAAGGAGCGCCGCCAGGACGCGTTCGTGTCGACCAAGTGCGGGCTGCTGGTCGGGGAGCAGCACATCGTCGCCAACGGGCGGCCCGGCTACGTCAAGCGGGCCTGCGACGCGTCCCTGCGGCGGCTGCAGACCGACCGCATCGATCTCTACCAGTTGCACCGGGCCGACCCCGAGGTGCCCATCGAGGAGACCTGGGGGGCGATGGCGGAGCTGGTGGCCGCGGGGAAGGTGCGGTCGCTGGGGCTGTGCGCGGTGGGCGCGCGGGCGGTCCGCACCGGCCGGGTGGCGCGCCGGGAGCGGTGGGCCGCGGCCGGCGGGGCGCGCGCCGGCTCGCGGACGCATGACGGCACGCTGCGCCAACTCGAGCGCGTCCAGCAGGTGTTCCCGGTCAGCAGTGTGCAGGCCGAGCTGTCGGTGTGGTCCACGGAGGCGCTGGAGGAGCTGCTGCCGTGGTGCGCGTCGCGCGGGGTGGGCTTCCTGGCGGCGATGCCCCTGGGCAACGGCTATCTGACCGGCACCCTCACCCCGGGGCAGGGCTTCGAACCGGAGGACCTGCGGGCCCGCCACCCCCGTTTCACCGCCGAGATGATGGCGGCGAACCAGCCGGTGGTGGCCGGGCTGCGGCGGGTCGGCGCGCGGTACGGCGCGACGCCGGGCCAGGTGGCGCTGGCGTGGGTGCTGGCGCAGGGCCGCCATGTGGTCCCGGTGCCGGGCACCAAGAAGGAGCGTTGGGCGATGGAGAACGCCCAGGCCGCACGGCTGGTGCTCAGCCGCGCGGACCTGGCGGAGATCGCGGCGCTGCCGCCGGCCCGCGGATCGTGGGACTGACACCCCGCGCTGCGGCGGCGCGCCGGGCGTCGGACGGGCGTACGCCGGAGCGGGCGCCACGCCGGTGAGCACCGCTCGTGCCGCCCGGCCGGACGGCGGATCATGGCGGGTGGCGGTGGGCACGCGAAGCCGAAGACGCGGCGGCGCGGTGCGCGATGTGGTGTTCTTGTCCCCGCCCCGCCGACGAGAGGACCCCTGACGTGCAACGCCGTTCCCAGACCGCCGTGTTGGCCGCCGCCTGCCTGCTCCTGGCGGCGGGCTGCTCCTCCGGCGGAGCGAAGACCGAGAACGGCGGGAGTTCCGCCCCCGCCACGGCCAAGAGCCCCGGCGCTCCGGCCACCCCGTCCGCGCCGCGCGCCACGCCCTCGTCCACCGCCCCGCCCGCCAAGGGTTCGGTGAAGGTGACGGCCACGCTCACCACCGGCCTGAAGTCGCCGTGGGGCGTCGCGCCGCTGCCCGGCGGGGACCTGCTGGTCGCCTCCCGCGACACCGGCAAGATCACGCGGGTCGCGGCGGACGGCGGGAAGACCACCGAGCTGGGGTCCGTGCCGGGCGTGGCACCGGGTGGTGAGGGCGGTCTGCTCGGGCTCGCGGTGTCCTCGACGTTCGGCGCCGACCACCAGGTGTACGCGTATTTCACCACCGAGTCCGACAACCGCATCGCCCGCATGATCTACGACGAGAAGCGGGCGGCGGGCAATCAGCTCGGCGCGCCCGACACCGTGTTCAAGGGCATTCCCAAGGGGCAGATCCACAACGGCGGCCGGATCGCGTTCGGCCCGGACAAGATGCTCTACGCCGGCACGGGCGAGACCGGCGACAGCTCCCTGGCCCAGGACAAGGAGTCGCTGGGCGGCAAGATCTTGCGGATGACGCCGGACGGCGAGCCCGCGCACGGCAATCCGGCGGCGGATTCGGTGGTCTACGACTACGGCCACCGCAATGTGCAGGGCCTGGCCTGGGACGCCGACAAGCGGCTGTGGGCCTCGGAGTTCGGGCAGCACACCTGGGACGAGCTCAATCTCATCGAGCCGGGCAAGAACTACGGCTGGCCCGAGGTGGAGGGCAAGGGCGGGGGCGGCGCGGGATCGGGGTTCGTCGCGCCCGTCGAGCAGTGGAAGACCGCGGACGCCTCGCCGAGCGGCATCGCGTACGCCAAGGGGTCGATCTGGATGGCGTCGCTGCGCGGCGAACGGCTGTGGCGGATCGCCCTGGACGGCGGTAAGCCGGTGGCACGGCCGCAGGCGTTCCTGAAGGGTGAGTACGGGCGGCTGCGGACCGTCGTTGCGGCGGACGACGGCGCGTTGTGGCTGGTCACCAGCAACACCGACGGGCGGGGCGAGCCGCGCGGGGGCGACGACCGGATCCTGCGGCTGAAGGTGAGCTGACCGCCGCCGGTGGTGCCCCGTCGGCCCCGGCGGCGCTCCCGGGGCCGTACCGCCGGACCGGCCCTACCGCTGTGCCGGTTCGCCGAACAGGCGCAGGCGGTGGGCGAGGGCGCCCGCCTCGCCGCGGCCGGAGACGCCCAGCTTGGCGAGGATGTTCGAGACGTGGACGCTGGCGGTCTTGGGGGAGATGAACAGGGCGTCGGCTATCTGGCGGTTGCTGCGGCCGTCGGCGACCAGGCGCAGGACGTCCCGTTCGCGGGGGGTCAGGCCCAGTGATTCCGCGGGCGCCGCACCGGCCGGGGAGCCGTCGGGGGCGGCGTCCGCGCGGTCCGGGGTGGCCTCCGCCGCGGTGATCCCGTCCAGGCCCGGGAGGGGCACGCGGGCGCGCTGGGCGAGGAGTTCGAGTTCGTCGGTCAGGGGGCGGGCGGCCATCGCGGTGGCGGCGGTGCGGGCCTGGGCGAGCAGGAGGACGGCGGCCTCGCGGGGCGTGCGGCCGGCCGGCCCGGCGGTGGCCCGCACGGCGCCGTGCAGCAGCGCCTCGGCCCAGCGGTAGCAGGCCCAGGCGAGTTCGTGCGGGCGCTGCAGCGGCTCGAAGGCGGCGACCGCCGCGGCCCACGCGTCCGGGGTCTCCCGGCCCTCGGCGCGCCGGAGTTCGGCCTCGACCGCCAGGCCGTAGGCGTCCCAGACGGGCGAGAGTGTCGGCAGCCGCTTGGCGGCGTCCCGGATGCGGGCGAGGATCCCGGCCCGGCCGGGCTCGGCGGCCGGCAGACCGCGGGCGTCGGATTCGGCGGCGGTGGCCGACCACAGCAGCGGCCAGGCGTAGCGCTGCGTGCCGGGCGGGAACCCGGTGTCCAGGACCTGCTGGGCGATGGCGCGGGCGTCGAGGGCGCGGCCCTGGCGGGCGGCCAGGCGCAGCGCGTGCCGGGCCATGGGCAGGGCGTGCTGGGGCTGCGGGTCGTGGGTGCCGTAGTGCTCCTGGGCGACGGCCAGGAGCCGCTCGGCTTCGGCGTTCTCGCCCTTGTCGAGGGCCAGGTCGGTCAGGCGGTTGGCGGCCAGGGCGCGGGAGCGGTCGCTCTGGGCCAGGCGTCGGGCGTCGAGGGCGGTCTGGTGCGCCTCTTCCCAGCGGCCGAGCGATTGCAGCGATTCGGCGCGGTTGATCATCACCCAGCAGGTCTTCTCCTTCAGGCCGTAACGGGTGGTCAGCTCGATGCCCTGGGTGGTGACCTCGACGGCTTCGTGGGAGCGGCCGACGCCTTCGAGGGCGGACGGCAGGTTGACGTGGCCGCGGCCGATGACGGCGAAGTAGTCGCGGTCGACGGCGAGGGCGAGGGCCGCGCGGAAGTCGGCGAGGCCGTCGTCGACCTCGCCGGCGTCGACGCGCAGGCCCGCGAGGGTGAGCCGGGAGTTCAGCTCGGCTTCTTCGTCGCCGACCAACTGGGCGAGTTCCACGGCGCGTTCGGCGGTGGCGAAGGTGCCCGGACCCGGCTCGTGCAGCACCGCCCAGCTCGCGACGCAGGCGGTGACGGTGGCGTGGACGGCGGACGGCGGCAGTCCGCGCATCAGCTCCTGGGCGGTCCCCAGGTCCTCCCAGCCGTCGCCGCGGCCGGTGCCCTGGACGAGCCGGGAGCGCTGGACCAGGAACCAGGCGGTGCGCAGCGGGTCGTTCTCGTCGCGCAGGGTGCGCAGGGCGCGTTTGGTGATCGTGAAGGCGCGTTCGGCGTCCCCGGACAGGCGGGCGGCCACGGCGATCTCGGCGAGCAGGTCCAAGAAGCGCAGGGCGTCGTCGTCGCCGCAGGCGGGGTAGGACTCGGTGGGGTCGACGGGGCGGACCGTCTGGCGGACTTCCTTGGGCGCGTCGTCCCACAGCTCCAGCGCCCGGTCGAGCAGCCGCAGTTGTTCGGCGTAGGCGTGGCGGCGGCGGGCCTGGACGGAGGCGGCGAGGACGGCGGGCAGCGCCTTGGCGGCGTCGTGGGCCTTGTACCAGTAGCTGGCCAGGCGGGTGGCGCAGGCGTCGGAGCGGACCAGGGAGGGGTCGGCCTCCAGGGCCTGGGCGTAGCGGCGGTTGAGGCGGGTGCGCTCGCCCGGCAGCAGGTCGTCGACGACGGCCTCGCGGACGAGGGCGTGCCGGAAGCGGTAGCCGGTGCCGTCCTGGGTGGGCACCAGGGCGTTGCTGCCGACGGCGACCCGCAGGGCCTCGATGAGGTCGTCCTCGGGCATCTGGCAGACGGCGGCGAGGAGTTCGTGTTCGACGGTGGAGCCGCCCTCGGCGGCCGTGCGCACCACGCGCTGGGCGTCTTCGGGGAGCGCCTCGACACGCACCAGCAGCAGGTCGCGCAGCGGGTCGCTCAGGCCGTGCAGGCAGCCGTCGGCGAGGCTGCGGGCGAGCTCCTCGACGAAGAAGGCGTTGCCCTCGGAGCGCTTGAAGACCCGGTCGACGGTGGCTTCCTCGGGCTCGGCGCCGTTGATCCCGGCGATCTGGGAGCGGACCTCGGCGCGGTTGAAGCGGGCCAGCTCCACGCGCCGGACGGTGCGCATCCGGTCGATCTCGGCGAGGAAGGGGCGCAGCGGGTGGCGGCGGTGGATGTCGTCGGAGCGGTAGGTGGTGACGAGGAGGACGTTGGCGTCGTGCAGGGCGCGCAGGAGGTAGGCGAGCAGCTCGCGGGTGGAGCGGTCGGCCCAGTGGAGGTCCTCGATGACGATGACGAGGGTGCGCCGGGCGGCGAGGCGCTCCAGGAGGCGGGCGGTCAACTCGAAGAGGCGGGCCCGGCCGATCTCCTCGTCGTGGGTCTCGCCGGCGGTCTCGCCCAATTCGGGCAGGATGCGGGCGAGTTCGCCTTCCTGGCCGGCGACGGCGGCGGCGAGTTCGTCGCGCAGATGCCAGTTGAGGGTGTGCAGGATGGCGGAGAACGGGGCGAAGGGGAGCCCTTCGGAGCCTATTTCTATGCAGCCGCCGAGCGCGACGAGCGCGCCCTGGGCGCGGGCGGTTTCGGTGAACTCCTCGATGAGCCGGGTCTTGCCGACGCCGGCTTCGCCTCCGATCAGCAGGGCCTGGGGCTCTCCCGAGGCGGCGATGTGCGCCAACGCCTCACCCAGCGCGGCGAGCTCGGCCTGGCGGCCGACGAATACGGGACTGACGGACCTGGTCTCCACGCTGCCGAGCATCGCACAGGGCTCCGGCATCGCGGCACCCGATTGCGACGGGCGAAAAGCCCGGCCCGGTGCCGGGGGCACCTGGGGCCGGGCGGAAGGTGACGTTCCGTTCGCAGTGGGGGGTGGTCCCACCGGGGCGGCGGGCGCGCGGGTCGGCACGCGGGTTCCTCGTCTCAGGCGGCGGCGCGGCGTACGCGCCCCCGCCGGCTCCCGTCGGTGCTCACCCGCCCTTCGGGGTCGTCCGCCCCGGAGCGGGCCGTGGCCCGGCGCCGGGCGCGGCGGCCCTCGGTCGCCTCGCGGACCAGGCGCTGCCGGTCGGCCTCGCGGCGCAGTTCCTCGTAGCGGACGCGGATGGCGATTTCGTTGGTGTACACGGTGTCTCTCCCCCTGGCGGCGGTGGTGCGGTGCTTTCGACGGTTCGTCGATGAGCCCAGCTTCGTCGCCCAGGGGGGTCCGCCACATCGGGAGAGTGCCCGATCTCCTTACCCGACCGGTCCTTAGAAACGCGCGCGACCGGCCGCGGGCTCCTTAGAAAGCCACGCCGCCGGCCGCCCGGTCCTTAGGTGCCGCCTGTCGCACCGGTGCTCAGGGGCCGGTGGGGGCGCCCTTGGGGAGGGTGGGCAGGCTCGCGAACAGGTCGAGGTACATGCCGGCGGAGATGAGGATGCCCAGGACGCCGAGCGCCAGGCCGCCCCAGGCGACGGCGCGGACCCAGGTGACGCGCGGGCGGGTCAGGACGACCGCGGCGACGATCACGGCGAGCAGCGCGAAGACGCCGTTGACCAGGGCGGTGGTGTGCCAGGGGCTGCCGTAGACGGCGGAGATCTGGTCGGTGGCCTTGCCCGACTGGAGCTTGATCTGGCCCATCAGGGTCTGTCGCTCGGCCAGCAGCGTGCCGAGGTAGGTGCCGGTGACGGAGGCGAGGCCGAGCCCCGCGGCGACGACACCGCCGGCGCCGGCGGCGATACCGGAGGCGGCGGGCGCGTCACCGGTCGCGTGGTCGGTCGCGTCGGTCGCGTCGTCGGTTTCGTCAGCGGCGGCGCCGGTGGGTTCCTCGCCGGTGGTGGCTTCGTCGCCCGCCGCGGCCTCGTCCCCCGCGGGGGCCGCGCCTTCCGCCGCGGTGGCCTCGTCCGCCGCGGTCTCGTCGTCGGTTCGCTTGTCGGTTCGCTTGTCGGTCGTCTGCGTCGTTGCCATGGCCGCGACCGTAGGTGCCGCGTCTGAGAGTCCGATGAGAGCCGCCGCCCGGGGCGGTCCGCGTCCCTTGCGGCGGGGCCCGGCCCGGACCCCGTGTTACGCCCCGACCAGCGGTTTCTCCGGTGTGGGCGGTGCCGACACCGGCAGCGTCGCCAGGGGCTCGGGGGGCGGTTCGATGCTGATGCGGGGCAGCCACCGGTCCAGCCAGGCGGGCAGCCACCAGTTGGCGCCGCCCAGCATGTGCATCAGGGCGGGGACCAGCAGCGTGCGCAGGACGAAGGCGTCCAGGGCGACGGCGGCGGCGAGGCCGATGCCGAACATCGCGATGATCCGGTCGCCGCTGAGGATGAAGGCGCCGAACACCGCGATCATGATGACCGCCGCGGAGTTGATCACCCGGCTGGTCTCGGCCAGGCCGACCCGTACCGACCGGCGGTTGTCGCCCGTCAACTGCCATTCCTCGTACATCCGGCTCACCAGGAACACCTGGTAGTCCATGGAGAGGCCGAAGAGCACCGACACCATGATGACCGGCAGGAACGGTTCGATCGGGCCGGCGCTGCCCAGACCCAGCAGTTCGCTGCCCCAGCCCCACTGGAAGATCGCGACGACGATCCCGAAGGAGGACGCGACGGCCGCGATGTTCATCAGGGCGGCCTTGAGCGGGATGCCGACGCTGCGGAAGGCGAGCAGCAGCAGGAGGGAGCCGAGGCCGATGACGGTGCCGACGAAGAGCGGCAGTTTGCCGACGATGACGGAGGCGAAGTCGTCGTAGCTCGCGGTGACGCCGCCGACGTGGACCCGCATCGTGGTGGCGTCCGCGGCGTCCGGCAGAACGTCCGCTCGAAGGTGCTCCACCAGGTCGGAGGTCTGCTGGGACTGCGGGGAGCTGGTCGGCACGACGGTGATCACGCCGGTGCCGCCGTTGCCGTCGAAGTCGGGTCCGCTGACCTGCGCCACGCCGGGGGTGTGCCGCAGGGCCTCGGGCAGGCCGCTGAAGGCGAGGCGGTCCTTTGCGCCGTCGAGGTCGCCGACGAGCGTCAGCGGCCCGTTCACGCCGGGCCCGAAGCCGTCCCCCTCACCGCTGCCCGCCAGCAGGTCGTACGCCTGCCGGGTGGTGGATGTGGCGGGGTTGTTGCCCTGATCGGAGGTGCCCAGGTGGAGGCCGAGGGTGGGCAGGGCGAGGACGAGCATGACGCCGGCGGCGGCGGTGCCCAGGAGTTTGGGGTGGCGCTCGACGAAGTGGGACCAGCGGGCGGCGATGCCGGTGGGCTGCTCGGGATCGGGCCCGTGATCGGCCAGCCGGCGGCGTTCGCGACGGCTCAGCGCGCGCGTCCCGATCATGCCGAGCAGCGCGGGCAGCAGGGTGATCGAGGCGGCGACGGTCAGGACGACGGTGAGCGAGGCGGCGAGGGCGACGCCGTTGAGGAAGCTCAGGCGCAGGATCAGCATGCCCAGCAGGGCGATGCAGACGGTGGCGCCGGCGAAGACGACCGCCCGCCCGGACACCGACACGGCGCGTTCGGCGGCCTCCTGTACGGACAGGCCGGCCCGCAGGCCCTTGCGGTGGCGGGTGACGATGAACAGCGCGTAGTCGATGCCGACGCCGAGGCCGATCAGCATGCCCAGCATCGGGGCGAAGTCGGCGACGGTCATGGCGTGGCCGAGCAGGGTGATGCCGGCCGAGGCGGTGCCGACGGCGGCCACCGCGGTGATGATCGGCAGGAAGGTGGCGGCGAGCGACCCGAAGGCGAGGAAGAGGACCACGGCGGCGGCGCACAGGCCGATGATTTCCGGGAGCTGGGCGCGCGGCGCCTCCGTCAGGGCGACGCCGGCGCCGCCCAGCTCGACCTGGAGGCCGTCGCCGGCCGCGGCCCGGGCGGTGTCGACGACCGTCTTCACCTGGCCGGGGTCCAGCCGGTCGGTGGGCTCGTCGAAGACGACGGAGGCGTAGGCGGTGTGCCCGTCCTGGCTGATCCGCTGCTCGCCCTGGGGCCCGTAGGGGCTCTGGACGTCGGCGACGCCGGGGAGCCGGGAGACCTCGTCCAGGGTGCGGGTCATCTTCGTCTCGACGGCGCCGGAGCGGACCGTGGCGGTGTCGGTGTGCCACACGAGCGTGTCGCTGTCGCCGGACTGGCCGGGGAAGGCCCGCGCCATCAGGGCGGTGGCCTGCCCGGATTCCGTGCCGGGCACCTCGTAGTTGTTGGAGTACGCGGAGCCCATCGCGCCCGCGGCGGCGGTGACGCCGGCGAAGGCGGCGAGCCAGAGCACGATCACAACGATGCGGTGCGTCAGGCACCACCGAGCCAGAGCGGTCACGGACCTCGTCTGCTTCCCGGGTTGTGCGTCGATAACTCCCGGGTGACGGGTGGTGCCGAGCGCGGATGTACGGGGATGGGCGGGCCTGCTTCCGGGTGAGGGAGCCAGGTCCGCCTCTCCTCAGCAGGGTCGCAGCCTTAAAAGATCATTTGCCCTTTTTGTGGATTTTCCCACAGGCATCCCGGCCGGTAACTTCGCCACGCCGGTCCACCCCTTCGCCCGTACGTGGGCCGGGCCGCATCCGTCGAGGCGCGGCGGCGGCAGCGAAGGGCCCCAACTCCCGCCCTTGCGCGACCCCTTGACAACCCCATTGGTCTGAACCATTTTGTGCGGCAGAAGCGGTGGCCACCGTCTCACGCAGTCCTCCCCCGCGACCTCCCCTCGGCACCGGAGACAGCCATGCCACGCATCGAGCGCACCCGACCCTCCCGTCACAGACGTCTGCTCACCGCTTCCCTGGCGACCCTCACGGCCGCTCTGCTCAGCGCGACCGGCGTCCCGGCCACGGCCGCCCCGGCGGGTGCCCCCACCCTGGCGGGCGCCCGCGCCCTGGCCGACGTCAATGTCGCCAAGAACGCCGGCTACGAGTCCGGGCTGAGCGGCTGGACCTGTTCGGCGGCGAGCGGCACGTCCGTCAGCAGCCCGGTCCACAGCGGTACGGGCGCCCTGAAGGCCACCCCCGCGGGCTCGGACAACGCCCGGTGCGCGCAGACCGTCGCCGTCAAACCGAACGCGACGTACCAGCTCAGCGCGTACGTCCAGGGCTCCTACGTCTACCTGGGCGCGTCCGGCACCGGCACCACGGACGTCTCCACCTGGACCCCCGGCGCCACCACCTGGCAGGAGCTGCGCACCAGCTTCACCACCGGCCCCTCCACCACCTCCGTGACCGTCTACACCCACGGCTGGTACGGGCAGCCCGCCTACCTCGCGGACGATGTCAGCGTCTTCGGCCCGGACGGCGGGGGCGGCACCGACCCCGGCCCCGGCCTCCCGGCCACCCCGACCGGGCTGACGGCCGGCTCGGTGACCTCCTCCTCCGTCGCCCTGTCCTGGAGCCCGGTCACCGGCGCCACCGGCTACACCGTCTACCGCGACGGGGTCCGGGCCCAGGCCGTCGGCGGCACCTCCGCCGCCGTGACCGGGCTGAGCCCGTCGACCCCGTACCGCTTCCAGGTCGCCGCGACGAACGCGGCGGGCGAATCGCCCCGGTCCGCGGAGGTGACCGCCACCACCGCCTCCTCGGGCAGCGGCGGCGACCCCTCCGTCCCCCGCCACGCGGTCACCGGCTACTGGCAGAACTTCGACAACGGCGCGACCGTCCAGAAGATCAGCGACGTACCGAACCAGTACGACATCATCGCCGTGGCCTTCGCCGATGCCACCACCACACCCGGCGCCGTCACCTTCCGCCTCGACACCGCGGGCCTGAACGGCTACACCACCGACCAGTTCAAGGCCGACATCAGGGCCAAGCAGGCGGCCGGCAAGTCGGTCGTCATCTCGGTCGGCGGCGAGAAGGGCACCGTCTCGGTCACCGACTCCGCCTCGGCCGCGAACTTCGCCGACAGCGTCCACGCCCTGATGCGCGAGTACGGCTTCGACGGCGTCGACATCGACCTGGAGAACGGCCTCAACCCCACCTACATGACGCAGGCGCTGCGCGCGCTGTCGCAGAAGGCGGGCGGGAAGCTCGTCCTGACGATGGCCCCGCAGACCCTCGACATGCAGTCCACCTCCGGCGGCTACTTCCGAACGGCCCTGAACGTCAAGGACATCCTGACCGTCGTCAACACGCAGTTCTACAACAGCGGTTCGATGCTGGGCTGCGACGGCAAGGTCTACTCCCAGGGCACCGTCGACTTCCTCACCGCGCTGGCCTGCATCCAGCTCGAAGGCGGCCTCGACCCCTCCCAGGTGGGCCTGGGCCTGCCCGCCTCCACCCGCGGCGCGGGCAGCGGATACGTCGCCCCGAGCGTCGTCAACGCCGCCCTGGACTGCCTCACCAAGGCCACCGGCTGCGGCTCCTTCAAGCCCGCCCGGACCTACCCGGGCCTGCGCGGCGCGATGACCTGGTCCACCAACTGGGACGCCGCGAACGGCAACGCCTGGTCGGGCGCGGTCGGCCCGCACGTCCACGGCCTGCCGTAACCGCCGCGGACCCGGAACGGCGTGATGCGGCCCCCCTCAAGTCGGGGGGCCGCATCAGGCGGAACCAGAAGCCGGCGCGTCAGCCCTCGACGCCCAGCTTCTCCAGGATCAGCTCCCGCACCCGGGCCGCGTCGGCCTGGCCGCGGGTGGCCTTCATGACCGCGCCGACCAGGGCGCCGGCCGCGGCGACCTTGCCACCGCGGATCTTGTCGGCGATGGCGGCGTTGGCGGCGATCGCCTCGTCGACGGCGGTGCCCAGCGCGCCCTCATCGGAGACGACCTTCAGGCCGCGCTTCTCGACGACGGTGTCCGGGGCGCCCTCGCCGGCCAGCACGCCCTCGATGGTCTGGCGGGCCAGCTTGTCGTTGAGGGAGCCCTCGGCGACCAGCGCGGTGACCCGGGCGACCTGCTCGGGGGTGATCGGCAGGGCGGACAGGTCCACGCCGTCCTCGTTGGCGCGGCGGGCCAGCTCGCCCATCCACCACTTGCGGGCCGAGGCGGGGTCCGCGCCGGCGTCGACGGTGGCGGTGATCAGGTCGACGGCACCGGCGTTGAGGATCGACTGCATGTCGTGGGCGGAGACGCCCCACTCCTCGCGCAGCCGGTTCCGGCGCACCCGCGGCAGCTCGGGCAGCGCGGCCCGCAGTTCCTCCACCCACGCGCGCGCGGGGGCCACCGGCACCAGGTCCGGCTCGGGGAAGTAGCGGTAGTCCTCGGCGTTGTCCTTGATGCGGCCGGCGGTGGTGGAGCCGTCCTCCTCGTGGAAGTGCCGGGTCTCCTGCACGATCGTGCCGCCGGAGGACAGCACCGCCGCGTGCCGCTGGATCTCGAACCGGGCGGCCCGCTCGACGGACCGCAGCGAGTTGACGTTCTTGGTCTCGCTGCGGGTGCCGAACTTCTCGGCGCCCTGGGGCCGCAGGGACAGGTTCACGTCGCAGCGCATCTGGCCCTGCTCCATGCGCGCCTCGGAGACGCCCAGCGCCCGGATGAGTTCGCGCAGTTCGGCGACGTAGGCCTTGGCGACCTCCGGGGCCCGCTCGCCCGCGCCCTCGATGGGCTTGGTGACGATCTCGATGAGCGGGATGCCGGCGCGGTTGTAGTCCAACAGGGAGTGCGAGGCGCCGTGGATGCGGCCGGTCGCGCCACCGACGTGGGTGGACTTGCCGGTGTCCTCCTCCATGTGGGCGCGCTCGATCTCGACGCGGAAGACCTCGCCGTCCTCCAGTTGTACGTCGAGGTAGCCGTCGAAGGCGATCGGCTCGTCGTACTGGGAGGTCTGGAAGTTCTTCGGCATGTCCGGATAGAAGTAGTTCTTCCGGGCGAAGCGGCACCATTCGGCGATGGAGCAGTTCAGGGCCAGGCCGATCTTGATGGCGGACTCGACGGCGATCGCGTTGACGACCGGCAGCGAGCCGGGCAGGCCCAGGCAGGTGGGGCAGGTCTGCGAGTTGGCGTCGCCGCCCAGGGTGGTGGCGCACCCGCAGAACATCTTGGTCTTGGTGCCCAGTTCGACGTGCACCTCAAGACCCATCACGGGGTCATAGGTGGCCAACGCGTCGTCGTACGACACCAGTTCAGTGACGGTCACGGAAAACTAACCTCTCAGGTCCGGAGCCGCTCAGCCCGCGAGGACGTCGTCGTCGCCCAGACGGCGCAGTTCGCGCAGGAGCAGGGCGACGCCGGTGGCGATGGCGGCGGCGGAGACGACGGCGTCGACCAGTTGGAGCGTGTCGCGCTCCCCCCTGGCCCGCTTCGCCTGCTTGACGACGCTCACCGCGCCGAACAGCGTGGTGCCGATGGACAGGTACGTACCGGCCTTGGACTTCTTGAAGCTCTTGGCCTTGGCGAGCTTTCCACTCACAGGGACGGTGCCTCCTCAAGCAGCGGGTGGCCCCACCGGGCGGTGAACGCGGCCTCGACCGCGGCACCGACCTTGTAGAGCCGGTCGTCGGCCATGGCGGGCGCGATGATCTGCAGACCCACCGGCAGCCCGTCCTCGGGCGCCAGGCCGCAGGGCAGTGACATGGCCGCGTTGCCCGCCAGGTTGGTGGGGATCGTGCACAGGTCGGCGAGGTACATCGCCATCGGGTCGTCGGCGCGTTCGCCGATCGGGAAGGCGGTGGTCGGCGTGGTCGGCGAAACGATCACGTCGACCCGCTCGAAAGCCTTCTCGAAATCGCGGGTGATCAGCGTCCGCACCTTCTGGGCCGAGCCGTAGTACGCGTCGTAGTAGCCCGAGCTGAGCGCGTACGTGCCGAGGATGATGCGGCGCTTGACCTCGTCGCCGAAGCCGGCCTCACGGGTCAGGGCCGTGACGTCCTCGGCGGACTTCGTGCCGTCGTCGCCGACCCGCAGGCCGTAGCGCATGGCGTCGAAGCGGGCCAGGTTGGAGGAGCACTCGGACGGCGCGATGAGGTAGTACGCCGCCAGCGCCAGGTCGAAGGACGGGCAGTCCAGCTCGACGATCTCGGCGCCCAGCTCCGTCAGCAGCGCGACGGACTCGTCGAACCGCTGGAGCACGCCGGCCTGGTAGCCCTCGCCGCGGAACTGCTTGACGACGCCGACGCGCATCCCGCGCACGTCGCCGTTGCGGGCCGCCTCGACGACCGGCGGGACCGGGGCGTCGATGGAGGTGGAGTCCAGCTCGTCGTGGCCGGCGATGACCTCGTGGAGCAGCGCCGCGTCCAGGACCGTGCGGGCGCACGGGCCGCCCTGGTCGAGGGAGGAGGAGAAGGCGACCATGCCGTAGCGGGAGACCGCGCCGTAGGTGGGCTTGACGCCGACCGTGCCGGTGACGGCGGCGGGCTGGCGGATGGAGCCGCCGGTGTCCGTGCCGATGGCGAGCGGGGCCTCGTAGGAGGCGAGGGCGGCCGCGGAGCCGCCGCCGGAGCCGCCGGGGATGCGGGTGAGGTCCCAGGGGTTGCCGGTCGGGCCGTAGGCGCTGTTCTCGGTGGAGGACCCCATGGCGAACTCGTCCATGTTGGTCTTGCCGAGGATGACGACGTCGGCGGCCTTGAGCTTCTTGGTCAGCGTCGCGTCGTAGGGCGGGAGCCAGCCCTCCAACATCTTCGAGCCGACGGTGGTGGGGACGCCCTCCGTGGTGAAGATGTCCTTGAGCGCGAGCGGGACGCCGGCCAGCGGGCCGAGCTTCTCGCCGCGGGCCCGCTTGTCGTCCACGGCGCGGGCCTGGGCGAGCGCGCCCTCGCGGTCGACGTGCAGGAAGGCGTTCACCTTCTCGTCGACGGCCTCGATGCGGGCGAGATGGGCCTCGGTCACCTCGACGGCCGTGACCTCGCCGGAGGCGATCTTCGCCGCGGTCTCGGCGGCGGTGAGCTTGATCAGGTCAGCCATGTCGGTCACTCCTCCCCCAGGATCTGCGGCACCTTGAAACGCCGCTGCTCCTGGGCCGGGGCGCCGGAGAGCGCCTGCTCGGGGGTCAGCGACGGACGGACCTCGTCCGCGCGCATGACGTTGGTCAGGGGCAGCGGGTGGGAGGTCGGCGGTACGTCTTGATCGGCGACCTCGGAGACGCGGGCGACCGCGCCGATGATGTCGTCGAGCTGTCCGGCGAAGTGGTCGAGCTCTTCGGCCTTCAGCTCCAGACGTGCCAGCCGGGCGAGGTGGGCGACCTCCTCGCGCGTGATGCCAGGCATGCGGCGATCCTCTGGTGTTCTTGGCGGAGTGTTCTTGGCAGGTATGCGGACTCAATCCTATTGCCAATGCGATGCGAGTCTCGCAGGGATTGTCGCCGGGGCCCGGCGGGCGTCACGAACGGGGCGGGGGCGGCTCGGCCGGATCCCCGGGATCCGCGGCGTCGCCGGGCTCGGCGGGATCGCCCGGCCGGTCGTGCGGGGCCGGCCGCTCGTGCGCGGTCGGGCACTCGTGCGCGGTCGACCGCTCGTGCGGGGTCTGACCCTCGTGAGCGCCGGGCGGGAGCTGAGGTGGTGGGGCCTGCGAGGGAGGTTCGGAGCGGGGACACGGGACGGCCGGTGGCCGGGTCCTCAGTTCAGGACCTGTCCCGAAGGGCGTTCGGCTGCCTTCTCCGCCGCCAGGGCGGCCGTCTCCGATTCGCGGTGCCAGCCGTGCTCGCCGCGGGCGCGCAGCCAGGCCGTGGTCTCGTCCGGTGGCATCGCGGCGGCCACCAGCCAGCCCTGTACGGCGTCGCAACCGAGATCGCGCAGCCGCTCCCAGGTCTCGTCGTCCTCGACGCCCTCGGCGACGACCAGCAGGCCCAGGGAGTGGGCAAGGTCGAGGGTGCAGCGCACGATCTCGGCGTCTTCGTTGTCGACGGCCAGCCGGGCCACGAAGGAGCGGTCGATCTTGAGTTCGCTGACCGGGAGGCGCCGCAGGTGGACGAGGGAGGAGTAGCCGGTGCCGAAGTCGTCCAGGGACATCTTCACGCCGTGGGCGGTGAGCCCGGCGAGGGTGTCGGCGGCCCGCTGCGGGTCCTCCAGGAGGACGTGCTCGGTTATCTCCAGTTGGAGCGCGCCCGGGGGGACGCGGTGCCGGGCCAGCCGCGCGGCGACGGCGCCGGCGAAGCCCGGGGAGTGCACGTCGCGCGGGGAGACGTTGACGGCGACGGGGACCTCCAGGCCCATCGCCCGCCAGCGGGCGACCTGGGCCAGGGCGGTCTCCAGGACGTACTCCGTCAGGCGCGGCATCAGGCCCGAGGACTCGGCGATGGCGATGAACTCGTCCGGTGGCACTCTGCCGCGGTCGGGATGCACCCAGCGGACCAGCGCCTCCAGCCCGGCGACATGTCCGTCGAATCCCACCTTGGGCTGGTAGTGCAACTCCACGTCGCCGGCGTCCAGGGCGCGGCGCAGGTCGCCCAGCAGGCCGAGCCGGTCGGGGGTGTTGCCGTCGCGCTTGGCTTCGTAGAGCTCGACGCCGCTGCGGTCCCGCTTGGCCTGGTACATCGCCACATCGGCGCGGCGCAGCAGCCCTTCGGCGTCGAGGGCGTGGTCGGGGAAGACGGCGACCCCCGCGCTGGCTTCCAGGACGAGGGTCAGGCCGTCGAGGTCCAGGGGGGAGCCCAGGGCGGCGACGAGGTGGCGGGCCACCCGCTGGGAGCTGGTGAGGGAGTCGGTGGTGGGCAGCAGGACGGCGAATTCGTCGCCGCCGAGCCGGGCGGCCTCGGCGCCGCGCGGCAGGGCGTGCCGCAGCCGGTCGGCGATCTGGAGCAGCAGCCGGTCGCCGGCGAGGTGGCCGAGGGTGTCGTTGACGGAACGGAAGCGGTCGAGGTCGATCAGGACGAGCGCGGAGCGGGCGCCGACCCGCTCGGCCTCGTCCAGCGCGGTCCAGGTGCGCTCCAGCAGCCACTGGCGGTTGGGCAGGCCGGTGAGCGGGTCGCGCAGTTGCTCCTCGGCGCGGGCGCGGGCTATCCACAAGGTGGAGTCCAGCGCGATGAGGGGGACGGCGAACAGCGGCAGCAGCAGCGGCGCGTGGACGGCGCAGACGGCGATCAGGGGCGAGATGCCGAGCAGGGCGACGCCGACAAGGGCCTGCCGGGCCAGGGCCGTTCGGGCGATGGTGGGCAGGCCGCCGGTGCGCGGCGCGAGGGAGACCCACAGCAGGGCGCGGCTGACGAGGAGGTAGCCGGCGGCGGCGGTGACGACCTCGGGGAGGACGGAGAGGTCCCAGGTGTCCGGTGCCCACGGGTGGCGGACGCTGGAGTCGACGCCGAACGCGGCGAGGCCGAGGGCGGCGGCGCCGAGGCCGAGGATGTCGACGGCGCCATGCACCACGGCCTGCCGCCAGCGGTGCCGGCGGGCCGCGCCGACCAGGACGACGACGGCGAGGCTGACCAGGACGGCCGGCATCCAGCCGTACAGGAGCAGGACGGCCAGGGCGAGGGCGGCGCCGGAGCCGGTGCCGCCCCACCAGCGGTCGCGGCCGAGGGCGACGAGGTGGCCGACGATGACACCGGTGAGGACCGCCAGCGACCAGCCGACGGTCCGTCCCGGGAACAGCGCCTCACCTTCGCCGAGTGTCCGGAGCACACCGGTGGCGAGCGCGAGGCCCGCCGCGATGATGATGGCCGCGGGCAACGCGGGCATGACGTGCCGGCGGAGCCGCGACGCCGGAGCGGCGCTGTCGGTCGGTTTCATTCCGATCCCTCTCACAGCCGGCTGTGCCCGCGCCACGGCAGGCGCACACCTCAACAGTAGGCCGCGGAACGCCGCCACGGGCAGCGATCGGCAGCGGTTGCCCGAATGCGACCCGACCTCGCGGATCCATCTGGTATGCGCCGATGGGCTGACTCCTCACTCCTCCTCAGGCGGAGTGACAGCTACCGCTCGTGCCGCGTCGGGACCCTCTTCCAGCAGCACCGCGAAGCCGTCATCATCCAGCACGGGGACCTTCAACTGCATGGCTTTGTCGTACTTGGAACCCGGGTTGTCTCCCACCACCACGAAACCGGTCTTCTTCGAAACGGATCCGGTCACCTTCGCTCCGAGCCGCTGGAGGGCCTCTTTCGCGCCATCTCTCGTGTGTGATTGAAGTGTGCCCGTTACGACGACGGTGACGCCTTCGAGAGGGCGCGGGCCTTCCTCGCCCTCTTGTTCCTCCTCCATCCGGACGCCGGCGGCCCGCCAGCGTTCGATGATCTGCTGGTGCCAGTCGACGGCGAACCACTGCTTGAGGGAGGCCGCGATGGTCGGTCCGACGCCGTCGACGGCGGCGAGTTCCTCCTCGCCGGCCTCGCGGATGCGGTCCAGCGAGCGGAACTCCCGGGCCAGCGCCTGCGCCGCGACCGGGCCGACGTGACGGATCGACAGACCGGTGATGATCCTGGCCAGCGGACGCTCCTTGGCGGCCTGGATGTTCTCCAGCATGGCGAGGGCGTTCTTCTTCGGCTCGCCCTTCTGGTTGGCGAAGAAGGTGACGACCTTCTCCTCGCCGGTCTTCGGATCGCGCTTGGGCAGACCGGAGTCGGGGTCCAGGACGTAGGACTTGATGGGCAGGAGCTGCTCGATGGAGAGGCTGAACAGGTCGCCCTCGTCCTTCAGGGGCGGCTCGGCCGGCTCCAGCGGCTGGCTGAGCGCCGTGGCCGCGACATAGCCGAAGTTCTCGATGTCCAGGCACTTGCGGCCGGCGAGGTAGAACAGCCGCTCGCGGATCTGGGCGGGGCAGGACCGGGCGTTGGGACAGCGCAGGTCGATGTCGCCCTCCTTGGCGGGCTGGAGCGCCGCGCCGCACTCGGGGCACTCGGCCGGCATCGCGAACTCCCGTTCGCCGCCGTCCCGCAGGTCGACGACCGGGCCGAGGATCTCGGGGATGACGTCGCCCGCCTTGCGCAGCACGACGGTGTCCCCGATCAACACGCCCTTGGCCTTGACCACGTCCTGGTTGTGCAGGGTGGCGAACTCCACCTCGGACCCGGCGACCGTGACCGGCTCGACCACGGCGTACGGCGTGACCCGGCCCGTGCGGCCGACGCCGACGCGGATGTCCAGCAGCTTGGTGTTGACCTCCTCGGGCGGGTACTTCCAGGCGATGGCCCAGCGCGGTGCGCGGGAGGTGGAGCCCAGACGCCCCTGGAGGGGGATTTCGTCCAGTTTGACGACCACACCGTCGATCTCGTGCTCGACGGCGGTGCGGCGGGTCTCGGCGTCGCCGTAGTGGGCGATGAACTCGCGCACTTCCTTCAGGGAGCCGACGACCTTGTTGTGGGTGGCCGTCGGCAGGCCCCATTCGCGCAGCAGGTCGTACGCCTGGGACTGGCGGTCGATGGCGAAGCCCTCGCGGGCGCCGGTGCCGTGGACGACCATGTGGAGCGGGCGGGAGGCCGTGACCTTGGGGTCCTTCTGGCGCAGCGAACCGGCCGCGGCGTTCCGCGGGTTGGCGAACGGCGGCTTGCCCTCGGCCACCAGGCGGGCGTTGAGTTCGAGGAACTTCTCCATGGGGAAGTAGACCTCCCCGCGGACCTCGACCAGCTCCGGGATCCGCTCGCCCTTCAGGCGGTGCGGGATCTCGGTGATGGTGCGGACGTTGGGGGTGATGTCCTCGCCGGTGCGGCCGTCGCCGCGGGTGGCGGCGCGGGTCAGCCGGCCCCGTTCGTAGGTGAGGTTGACGGCGAGGCCGTCGACCTTCAGCTCGCACAGGAAGTGGTAGCCGGCGCTCTCGGGGTCGCCGCCCAGCTCGGCGGCCAGCCGCTCGGCCCAGGCGGAGAGTTCCTCGTCGTCGAAGGCGTTGTCCAGGGAGAGCATCCGCTCGCGGTGCGCGACCTCGCCGAATTCGGTGGCGTACGCCCCGGCGACCTTCTGGGTCGGGGAGTCGGGCGTACGCAGCTCCGGGTACTCCTCCTCCACGGCCTCAAGGGAGCGCAGCAGCGTGTCGAACTCCGCGTCGCTGATGACCGGGGCGTCCTTCACGTAATAGCGGAAGCGGTGCTCCTCGATCTGCTCAGCGAGCTGCGCGTGCTTCTCCCGCGCCGCTGTGGGCACCTCGGGTACCGCTGCGTGCTGTTCGCCAGCCACTGTGTTGTCCTCCCGTGATCCTTGAGTGCCGTCACTCAGGGTTGTCTGCGAGCGATCTCGCGGCCCGGACGCAGTGGGCGAGGGCAGTGCGGGCATATGCGGGCGAAGCGCCCGCGAGTCCGCACGAGGGCGTGACGACCACGGACTCGGCGAGAGTCCCCGGTGACAGCCCCAGCCTGCGCCACAGCGTCCTGACACCCATGACGCTACCGGCAGGGTCTGACAATGGGCCGTCCACGCCCGGCACCACGCCCGCGAACAGGGCCGTACCGCCCTCGACGGCCTCGCCGATCGCCTCCTCCTCACGCTCGGTGAGCAGAGCGAAATCGAACGAGACGCCCGTGGCACCGGCCCGGCGCAGCAGCGCGAACGGCACCTCGGGCGCGCACGAGTGGACGACGACGGGCCCGCCGTCGGCGACCGCGACGAGATCGCGCAGGGTGCCCTCGACGACGGCCCGGTCCACGGCCCGGTGGGTGCGGTAGCCGCTCGCGGCCTTCACCCGGCCCTGGAGCACCGCGGTCAGCGACGGCTCGTCCAACTGGAGGACGATCTTGGCGCCGGGAACGCGCCGCCGTACGTCGGCGAGATGGCCGCGCAGGCCCTCCGCCAGGGACGCCGCGAGGTCCCGGCAGGCCCCGGGGTCGCTGAGGGCGGCCTCGCCGTTGCGCAGCTCCAGGGAGGCGGCCAGCGTCCACGGGCCGACGGCCGAGATCTTCAGCGGCCCTTCGTAGCCCTGGGTGAACTCCTCCAGGGCGTCGAGGTCCTCGCCCAGCCAGGAGCGGGCGCGCCGGGTGTCGCGCCCGGGCCGGTCGCTGATCCGCCAGCCGCTGGGCTCGACGTGGGCGTAGACCTCGACGAGCATTCCGATGGTCCGGCCGATCATGTCGGCGCCCGGGCCCCGGGCCGGCAGTTCCGGCAGATACGGGAAGGTCTCCAGCGTCCCGGTGACGGTCTTCGCCGCTTCCCGCGCGTCGCCGCCCGGCATCGACCCGATCCCGGTCGCCGCGCCCGCGGCCCACTCCTGCGTGCTGTTCTCGCTCACGTGGGAAGGGTATGCGGCGGGGAAGGGGACAGGGCGCGGTGGGTGGCGGGGGCGGGGTGGGATCGGGGTGGGGTCAGGGCGGGCCGTCCTCGGGCGGGCGACCACCCCGCGGGCCGTCGCCGGTCGGGCCGATTCGGCCCGGATGCCCCGGGTCCCGCCGCCGTCCGGATCAGCCCCGGGTTCCGCCCGGTATCAGCCCTCCGTCGACCACTGAGCCCGGTCCCGGGGCGACCCGGCACGCTCGCGGCGTCAGCGCCCCGGCCGCACCGACACGTCGTTGATCTCGGCGTCCCGCGGCAGGTCGAGGGCGGCCAGGATGGTGGTCGCCACCGACTCCGGGTCGATCCAGCGGGAGGGGTCGTACTCCTTGCCCTCCTGCTGGTGCGTGCTCTCCTGCATGGGGGTGGCCGTACGTCCCGGGTAGACCGAGGTCACCCGGACCCCGTTGGCGTGCTCCTCGGCCCGCAGCGAGTCGGCCAGCGCCTTCAGGCCGTGCTTGCTCGCGGCGTACGCGCTCCACCGGGCGTGCGCGTTGAGGCCCGCACCGGAGTTGACGAAGACGACGTGGCCCCGGGACATCCGCACCAGCGGCAGCAGCAGGCGCGTGATCTCGGCGGGTGCGACCAGGTTGGCGGCGAGCTGCCGCTGCCACGCCTTGGCGGGCAGGTCACCGACCGCGCCCAGTTCGATGACGCCCGCGATGTGCTGGAGCGAGTCCAGGCGGTCCGGCAGCGGCTGCTGGCTGAACGCCCAGGAAAGCCGCTCCGGGTTCGCGAGGTCACCCACGAGGGTGCGGGCGCCGGGGAACGCGGCGGCCAGCTCCTTGGCGCGCCCCGCGTCCCGGGCCAGCAGCCACAGGTCCTCCCCGCGCTCGGCGAGCCGCCGCGCGACCGCCGCCCCGATGCCCGACCCTGCGCCCGTGATCAAGTGCGTACCCATGGCCCCGATCCTAACGAGACGGCGCGGCGCGCCACGGCCCGGTGACCGGACCTGGGTGACAGGGCCTAGATGAGCCCCTGGTCCAGCATCGCGTCCGCGACCCGCTCGAAGCCGGCGATGTTCGCGCCCGCCACGTAGTCGCCGGGCAGGCCGTACCGCTCGGCGGTCTCGAAACAGGTGTCGTGGATGGCGCGCATGATCGTCGCGAGTTCGCCCTGGGTCCGCTCGGCGGCCCAGGATTCGCGCGAGGAGTTCTGCCGCATCTCCAGGGCGCTGGTCGCCACCCCGCCGGCGTTGGCGGCCTTGCCGGGGCCGAACGCCACGCCCGCCTCCTTCAGCAGGGCCACCGCCTCCCGCGTCGTGGGCATGTTCGCGCCCTCACCGACCGCCTTGACGCCGTTGCGGACCAGGATCCGGGCGGCGTCCGCGTCCAGCTCGTTCTGGGTCGCCGACGGCAGCGCCACGTCGCACGCGACATCCCACACCCGCCCACCGGGCACGTACGTGGCGGACCCCCCGCGCCGCTCGGCGTACGTGCCGATCCGGCCGCGTTCGACTTCCTTGACCTGCTTGAGCAGCGGCAGGTCGATGCCCTTCTCGTCGACGACGTAGCCGCCGGAGTCCGAGCAGGTCAGCACGTTGGCGCCGAGTGCCTGTGCCTTCTCGATGGTGTAGATCGCGACGTTGCCGGAGCCGGAGACCACGACCTGCTGGCCGTCCAGCTCCTCGCCGCGCCGCTTGAGCATCTCCTCGGTGAAGAGCACGTTGCCGTAACCGGTCGCTTCCGTACGGCCCTTGGAGCCGCCCCACGCCACGCCCTTGCCGGTCAGCACGCCGGCCTCCCAGCGGTTGGTGATCCGCCGGTACTGCCCGAAGAGGTAGCCGATCTCGCGGCCTCCGACGCCGATGTCCCCGGCGGGCACATCGGTGTGCTCCCCGAGGTGCCGGTGCAGTTCGGTCATGAACGACTGGCAGAACCGCATCACTTCGGAGTCCGACCGGCCGCGCGGGTCGAAGTCGCTGCCGCCCTTGCCGCCGCCGATGTTCAGGCCGGTGAGGGAGTTCTTGAAGATCTGCTCGAAACCGAGGAACTTCACGATGCCGAGGTTCACGGACGGGTGGAAGCGCAGGCCACCCTTGTACGGGCCGAGGGCGCTGTTGAATTCCACCCGGAAACCCCGGTTGAGGTGGATCGCCCCGGAATCGTCCTGCCAGGGCACCCGGAACATGATCTGCCGCTCGGGTTCGCAGAGCCGCTCGAGAACCTTCGCCTCCCGGTATTCGGGTCGGGCGGCCAGGACGGGCGCCAGCGTCTCCAGGACTTCCAGCGCGGCCTGGTGGAATTCCGGTTCCCCGGGATTGCGGCGGACCAGCTCGGCGTGCAGGGATGCCGGCCCGGCCGGCAGAGCCCGGGGCGGCCTGACCTCAGATTGAACAGTCGACATGGCTTCCGTTCCTTTCGTGGCCCAGAAAAAAGCCGCCGACGGCCCGGACAGGTGAAATCGATTAGGCCCAGCGGCTTCTGATGTCCCGTCGTTCATCGACCCTACTTGCCGCCCGCGGACGCCTCGACCACGTACCACCCCCCTGGGTGGCATGTTCATGAAATGGCAGGATGGACGCTCCCGCAATCGATCAGGCAAAGGCCGACCACCGTGAACCACCAGCCACCGCAGCCACCCCCGCCCGGCCGGACGGCGCCGCCCCCGGGCCAGCCTCACTACCCGAGCGCCGGGGTCGCCCCCCATTCCCCGGCCCCCGCTCCGCCCCGGCGCCGCACCGGGCTCCTCGCGGCCCTCGGGGTGCTCCTCGTCGCGCTGCTCGCCGGCGGCGGTTTCCTGGCCTGGTCGATGCTCGGCGGCGACGACGCCGGGAACAAGGGCCGGGACAGGGACGCGAACGCGCCCGGCGCCGGCCCGGGGACCGGTCTGACGACACCTCGGACCGTCGCCTCCTCCCCGGCCGATCTCCACTTCGACGCGGACGCCACCACGCGGATCTACCCGCGGGCGAAGCAGGACCCGTCCAAGTACCCGGAGTTCAAGGGCCTGACGCAGGTCGACTCCGTCTACGCCCCGAAGGGCGATCCCGGCGCCCGGCTCGGCGTGCACACCGGGGCGGGTGCGGTCACCGACCCCGCCCGGCGGATCGCGGCGGCGTTCGCCCCCAACCGGATGGCCGTCGCGCCCAAGGACTTCGGCCTCGGCTCCTCCGGTGGGCGCGGCGGCCTGCTGCGCTGCGGCGTGGTCGCCGGCGACGGCGTGTACCTGGCGATGTGCGTGTGGGCCGACAGCGCCTCGGTCGGCGAGGTGCTGCCGCTGGGCGACGTCCCCGCCTCCGCGAGCGAGGTCGACCTCACGGCGTTCGCGCGGCAGTCCAGGGATCTGTACAAGGCCATGCGCGACGGCTCGGCGGGCTGAGGGGCCTCAGGGCTGCGCGAGCGGCTCGGCCGCCGGCGCGGCGGCCGCCGCCTCCCCTTCTCCGGCGGCGGCCTCGCGTGCCACCTCGGCCCGGACCATCTTCTCCATCGGGTCGGCCGAACTGCCCCCGGCGACGACCATGGCCAGCGTGATCGCCGCCACCAGCAGCACCGTGCCGAGCCAGACCATCGTGTCCACGGGCACGGTGTAGGCGCCGATCACCCGCGCCACGCACTCCGCCAGCAGCGCGCCGCCCCAGATCAGCGAGAACCTCCGCTCGGCCCGGCGAAACCGCTCCGATCCGGCCCTCAGCCGGTCCCAGGCCGCGTCACCGGCCGCGGTCCCCTTCGTCACCCACGGCTTGAGCCCGGCGCTCATCAGCGGCCGCGCCGTGAACGCCGAGACGATCACCGCGATACCGATCACGCTGCTCACCCCGCTGTCCTTGGCCAGCATCAGGCGCGCGTCACCGGTCGTCGTGCTCGCGATCAGCCCCGCCACATTGGCGACGAGGATCAGCACCGCGAGCCCGTTGACCCCGCTCCCCCGGACCAGTCCCCACACCGTCCGCACCGCCGGCAGCACGCTGCTCCACCCCAGGGCCGCTACCGTGCCCATGCCGAACCCGGCGCTGAGCACGTAATACGACGCCACCGGAATCCCGGCGTCCACGATCAGCGGCATCAGACTCCGCACCAGCGGATTGCGCGACATCCCCGACTCCCCCATTTACCACCCGCGGCATGACGTGTGTCAGCCCTCGCCGATGATCATCGCAGCGGCGTGCGGGCGCGGCCGACCGGGGGTGCCGGGCACCGCCCCGGTCACGCCCCCGCCCGCACCCGGCGTTCGGTGGTGGCGATGGTGGCGGAGCCGACGACGCGGGTGCCGTCGTAGAGGACGATCGCCTGCCCGGGGGCCACGCCGCGGACCGGGGTGGTGAAGGAGACGCGGAGTTCGGTGCCGTCGACCAGGTCGGCGGTGACGTCCGTCTCGCCGCCGTGGGCGCGGAGCTGGGCGGTGTAGGGGGCCGGGCCGGCCGCCGGGGGGCGGCCGCACCAGCGGGGGCGGATGGCGGTCAGGCCCGTGACGTCGAGGGATTCGGCGGGGCCGACGGTGACGGTGTTGTCGACCGGGGAGATGTCCAGGACGTAGCGCGGCTTGCCGTCGGGGGCCGGGTGGCCGATCCGCAGGCCCTTGCGCTGGCCGATGGTGAAGCCGTACGCGCCCTCGTGGCTGCCCAGGCGGTTGCCGGACTCGTCGACGATGTCGCCCTCGGCCGTGCCCAGGCGCTTGGCGAGGAAGCCCTGGGTGTCGCCGTCGGCGATGAAGCAGATGTCGTGGCTGTCGGGCTTCTTGGCGACGAAGAGGCCGCGCCGGGCGGCCTCTTCGCGGATCTCGGCCTTGGTGGTGAGGGTGTCGCCCAGCGGGAACATGGCGTGCGCGAGCTGGCGGTCGTCCAGCACGCCGAGGACGTAGGACTGGTCCTTGGCCATGTCGGAGGCGCGGTGCAGCTCGCGGGTGCCGTCCTCGCGCAGGACGACGGTGGCGTAGTGGCCGGTGCAGACGGCGTCGAAGCCCAGGGCGAGGGCCTTGTCGAGCAGCGCGGCGAACTTGATCTTCTCGTTGCAGCGCAGGCAGGGGTTGGGGGTGCGCCCGGCTTCGTACTCCGCGACGAAGTCGTCGACGACGTCTTCCCGGAACCGCTCGGCGAGGTCCCAGACGTAGAAGGGGATGCCGATGACGTCGGCGGCGCGGCGGGCGTCGTGGGAGTCCTCGATCGTGCAGCAGCCGCGGGCGCCGGTCCGGAACGACTTGGGGTTCTCTGAGAGGGCGAGGTGCACGCCGGTCACGTCGTGGCCGGCCTCGGCGGCGCGGGCGGCGGCGACGGCGGAGTCGACACCGCCGGACATGGCGGCGAGCACGCGGAGGCGGCGGGGAGCGTCAGTCATAACTCCACCAGGGTAGACGGAACCACCGGCAGCCCCGAAAGCGTTATGCAGCGCATGGGGAAAAGCGAGGGTTCCGAGGCCCGGCCGGGCGTGAGCCGCAGGCGGGCGCTGTGGCTCGCGGGCGGTGGCGTGGTGGCCGCCGGGGGCGCGGCGGTGGCCGGGCGGGCGGAGCTGGCGCGCTGGTGGTGGCGGCTTCCGGGGCAGGAGAAACCCCGCGAGGAGGGCGTCGTCGACTACCGCGGCGCCCGGTGGGTGGCGGCGTCCCCGGCGAACTTCCGGCGCGCGGACCGGCCCGCCGACTACGCCATAGACCGGGTGGTCGTCCACGTCGTCCAGGGCAGCTACGCGACGGCGCTGGACGTCTTCCAGGACCCCTGGCACGAGGCCGCCGCGCACTACGTCATCCGCCGGGACGGGCGGGTCGCGCAGGCGGTGCGGGAGCTGGACGTGGCCTTCCACGCGGGCGCCCGCGGCTACAACGAGCGCAGCGTCGGGATAGAGCACGAGGGGTACGTCGACCGGCCGGAGTCGTTCACCGACGCCCTGTACGCCTCGTCGGCGCGGCTGACGGCGCGCGTCTGCCACCGGTACGGCTTCCCCGCCGACCGCGAGCACATCGTCGGCCACGTGGAGGTGCCGGGCACGGACCACACCGACCCCGGGCCGCACTGGGACTGGCAGCGGTACATCGGCCTGGTGCGCAAGGAGCTGCGGCTCCTTCCGGCGGGTGCCGCCCAGGCCCTGTCGTCAGGGCCGACGGCGGGGCCTAGCTCAGGCCCGCGCCGCGGGCCCGCTCCACGACCGGGCCGATGACGTCCGCCACCGCCGCCACGTCCGCGGCGGTGGAGGTGTGGCCGAAGGAGAAGCGCAGGGTGCCGCGGGCGAGGTCGTGGGCCATGCCGGTGGCCAGCAGGACGTGGCTGGGCTGGGCGACGCCGGCGGTGCAGGCGGAGCCCGTCGAGCACTCGATGCCCTGGGCGTCCAGGAGCAGGAGCAGGGAGTCGCCCTCGCAGCCGGGGAAGGAGAAGTGGGCGTTGGCGGGGAGCCGGCCGGCCGGGTCCGGGTCGCCGCCGAGGACGGCGTCGGGCGCGGCCGCCCGCACGGCCTTGACCAGGTCGTCGCGCAGCGCGCCGATGTCGCGGGCGAAGTCCTCGCGGTGCAGGGCGGCGTGCCGGCCGGCGGCGGCGAAGGCGACGATGGCGGGGGTGTCGAGGGTGCCGGAGCGGACCTGTCGTTCCTGGCCGCCGCCGTGCAGCACCGGCACCGGGGCGTACTCGCGGCCCAGCAGCAGCGCGCCGATGCCGTACGGGCCGCCGATCTTGTGGCCGGAGACGGTCATCGCGGCCAGTTGGGAGGCGGCGAAGTCGACTTCGAGCTGGCCGAACGCCTGCACCGCGTCGGCGTGCAGAGGAACGTCGAACTCCTTTGCCACGCGGGCGAGTTCGTGGATCGGCTGGATCGTGCCGATCTCGTTGTTGGCCCACATGACGGTGGCGAGCGCGACATCGGCGGGGTCGCGGGCGATGGCCTCGCGCAGCGCCTCGGCGTGCACCCGGCCGTAGCTGTCCACCTCCAGCCATTCGACGCGCGCGCCTTCGTGTTCGGCGAGCCATTCCACGGCGTCGAGGACGGCGTGGTGCTCGACGGGGCTGGCGAGCACGCGGGTCCGGGCCGGGTCGGCGGCGCGGCGGGACCAGTAAAGGCCCTTGACGGCGAGGTTGTCGGCCTCGGTGCCGCCCGCGGTGAAGACGACTTCGCTGGGGCGCGCGCCGAGGGAGGCGGCGAGGGATTCGCGTGCCTCCTCGACGGCGCGCCGGGCTCGCCGGCCGGCGGCGTGCAGGGAGGACGCGTTGCCGGTAACGGCGAGCTGGGCGGTCATCGCCCGCACCGCTTCCGGAAGCATCGGAGTGGTGGCGGCGTGGTCGAGGTAAACCATGGTGGAAACGATTCTACGAGCAGCCGCCGGATGCCCCGGGGGCGCATGTCCGGCGCGCGGGGGCGCCGGACGCCGACGGCACCGGCCGGGCCCCGCCGCCGCCCCTTCCCCGGCACCTCCACGGGGAAGCGCCGGCGGGATGGGTAAGGAGCCACTGGCCTGACACTCGTGACACAGTGGCGTCTGGACCGTGCGTTCCGCGGCCCGCCAGGGCGCACTGCCCTCGGTGCCCGGCTGCGCCCTCACCGAGGGCGCCGGGGCGGTCCTGGCGTGCCGCGGACGCCGGCCTACGTGTCCAGGAGGCGGCGCACCTCCCGTACCGCGTCGGCCGTGGACTCCGGCAGCGTGCCGGCCGACATGACGGTCTCCAGGGCGGTCCGCAGCCGTTCGAGTTCGGCCCGTGGCGCCCGGCCGGGCGGCTGTGCCCGCTCGAAGTCGGCCACCAGCGCGTCGAGTTCGGTTTCGGCCGCCTCCAAGGTGCCCAGGTGGGTGTCCAGGTCGGCGGCCCGCCCCTCGGCGGCGCCCAGCCGGAGGCGGTCGCGCAGGGCGCGGACGGCCGCCGCCAGATCGCGCAGCGTCGTGCCGGCGCTCGCGGTGTCCGCACCCCGCGAGGCGGCCGGTGACGCGGCGGCCCGCTCGCGCAGCAGCGCCCGCGTCGCGCGGGCCTGCGGGGCGCCGAACGCCTCGTAGACGGCGAGCGCCTCCTTCCAGTGCGCCTCGGCGGTCCGCTTGTGGCCCAGCGCCGCCTCGGCGTGCCCCCAGGCGGTCAGCGCGTCGGCGCGCCACCGCTCCCCGCCCGGCACCAGCAGCCGCGTCGCCGCGTCCTGGGCGGCCGCCGCCGCGTCGGCCGGGCGGATCAGGGCGACCATCGCCTCGGCCATCCGGCAGCGGGTACGGCCCGCCCACAGGCGCCGGCGGTCCTCCTCGAACAGGGGCAGCGCCTGGGACAGTTCGCGCAGCGCGTCGGCGGGACGTCCGCTCGCCGCCAGGGCCTCGGCCAGGGCGTACAGCCCGTGTGCCAGGCGCGGGGCGGCGCCACCGGACCGCCGGTACATGCCGACGCTCCGCTCGGCGAAGAGCACCGCCTCGTCGCCGCTGCCGGTCGCCGCCCAGACCCGGGCGAGCGCGGCCAGGACGGCCGCCTCCCCCAGGGTGTCGTCGCGGTCGCGGCAGTGCTCCCAGGCCGCGGTCAGGTGCCGCTCCGCCGCGTCGTACGCGCCTTGGTGGAGGGCGATGATCCCGGACACCAGGGGGGCGCGGAAGGCGGTCAGCGGGTCGTGGCAGGAGGCGGCGAGGGCGGTCGCCCGCCGGGCCTCCGGCTCGGCCTCGGCGAACTTGCCCAGCGCGGCGTACGCCTCGGCGAGCGCGACATGGGCCCGGCCCTCGGCCCGCTCGTCCCGCTCCCGCGCCGCGCGCGTCGCCACCACCCGCGCGGCCGGCTCGAACGCGGCGGCGTGCGCCCCGGATTCGGCCGTCACCTGGACGAGCAGCAGCAGGTCCGCGGCGCGCCGGACGGTCCCCGGCGTACCGATCATGACCTGGCGGACGAGCGCCAGCACGGCCGGCGTCTCCTCGGCCCACTCCGCCAGCGTCCGGCCGCCCTCCTGTGCGGCGGGCGGGGCGGCCGCGGACGGGACGCGGACCAGGTGCCGCAGCATCCGGTCCCCCGGGCAGCGGCTCTCGTGCACCCGCCGCCCGAGGGCGACGAAGAAGGTCAGCAGCCGGGACAGCGCCTCGTCGCGCCGCGCGGCCGGCAGCTCGCGGTCGGCGCTCTCGCGCGCGAGGTGGCGCAGGCCGCCGGCGAAGCGGTAGCGGCCTGGGGACGACTCCCGCAGGACACCGGCCGCCATCAACTCGCCCAGTTGCGCCCGGGCCCGCTCCGCCGTCACCTCCAACAGCGCGGCCGCCGCGCCGGCCGAGATCTCCTTGACGTCCGGCACGCCGAGCAGCCGGAAGGCCCGTCGCGCGGGCGGTTCCAGATGCGCGTCGACCCACTCGGCGGCGGAGCCGGACGTGCCGTGCGCGGGGAAGAGGGAATCCGGGCGGTCCCGGAGCCAGGCGTCGAGCGGGCGCCCGGAGAGGGCGATGTGGGCCGCCGCGGCGCACAGCGCCGACGGCAGTCCGGCCGCCGCGGCCACCACCTCGCGCGCGGCGGCGGGTTCGGCCGCCACCCGCTCGGCGCCGACCAGTCGGGAGAGCAGTTCCAGCCCCTCGGCCGGCTCCAGCCCCGGCAGCAGCAGGGCGCGGGTGATCAGATGGACCGGCGGCCGGCGGCGGCCGGTGATCAGGACGGCGCTGCCGGCGGACACCGGGAACAGCGCGCGCAGCGCCCGCTGGTCGTGCGGTGCGGCGTCCAGCACGACGAGGACCCGGCGCTCGGCCAGCAGCGCGCGGTAGCGGACGGCACGCTCGACGGCCCCGGCGGGCAGCTCCTCGCGCGGGACGCCGAGCTGCCGCAGGAGAACCGCCAGGGCTTCCTCCGCGCCCAGCCACTCCTCGGGCCCGCCGGGCCCGTCGGCCCGCAGGTCCACGAACAGCCGGCCGTCCGGGAAGCGGGGCGCCACCTCGTGCGCGACCCGCAGGGCGAGCGCCGTCTTGCCGACGCCGGCCGGGCCGTGCACGACCCAGCAGGGCGGCAGGTGGTCGCCGCCGCCGGTCAGCCCGGCGACCAGCCGGTCGATCTCCCGGGACCGCCCGACGAAGTGCTCGGGGCCGGCGGGCAGGGCGGACGGGACCGCGACGGCCGGGGCCGTCGGGTCGGGCGCGGGCCCGGACGCCGCCCGCGGGGTGGGCTCCGGTTCGAGGGTGAAGGGGCCGTACACCTCGGCGAGGAGGTCCGCGCGCCACCGCGCCAGCCGCTTGCGCTGCGCCCGGGCGAACGGGCCGGGAAGCCCGGCCAGCGCCTCGCCGTCCCACAACGCCAGTGCGGCGTCGCACTGTTGGCGGGCCGCCACCGGGTCGTCACTGTCGCGCGCCCGCGCGACGAGCCGCTCGGCCTCGTCCAGATCGAGGGCGGGGGCGGCGCCGTCGCGGGCCCGGAGCGCGTATCCCGCCTCGTCGGCGAGGAGTTCGACGTCGGGGGGGTCGATGGCGTCGGTGGCGTGTGGGGGGGCGTGGGCGTGCGTGGGACCGGTGGCGTGCGTGGGGCCGGTGGCGTCCGGTGCCTGGGATGCGGGTGCGCCGGTCAGCCGGCGCAGTCCCGTCAGGTAGGTGTCCAGCTCCGCCCGCGCGGTGGGGGGCGGCGCGGTGCCCCACAGGCCGGCGATCAGTTCGGACGCGGTGGCGGGGCGGCCCCGGCGCATCAGGAGGGCCGCGAGCAGGGCGCGTTGGCGCGGCGGGCCGGTTTCCACCGGGGTCTGTCCGCGCCAGGCCCGTACGGGGCCGAGCACCGCGAAACGCGTCGGCCCGGGCGGCGCGGGGCGGGGGTCCTGGCCCGGTGCGCGGGGGGTGTCCGCGGCCACCGGTGGCAGCGTCGGGGGCCCCGCGGTCGTCGGCACGGACGCGACGGAGGAGGCGGACGCGACGGACGCCATCGGCGCCGCCGCGCCGCCCATCCGCTCCAGCACCGGACTCGCCAGCACCGCGAACGCCCGGGCCGACGCGTGCAGCCTCAGCTCCCCGGCCGCGTCGCCCATCAGGACGGGGAAGTCGGGCAGCCGGCCCATGTACGGCTCCAGCGACCGGCCGACGGCCTCGACGACCTCCACGGCCGCTTCGGCGCCGAGCCCGGCGAACAGCAACTCCCTTACTCCCGGCCGGAAGTCGTAGACGGGCTGGGCCGCCGCCGCGCCCGCCACCGGCGGGCTCAGGGCGCGGTCCAGGGCCCGGGCGGCGGCCGCGTGCGGATCGGTCTCGGCGCGTTCCAGCAGCCCACCCAGCAGGATCTCGGCGACATGGGTGGGCCCGGTGTCGCGCATCGTCGCGGCGCGTACCAACTGCATCAGCGGCGTGGTCAGCGGCTTGATGGCGGAGAGGCGTACTGCGAGCCGGTACGCCTCGGGCGAGAAGGCGCCCCGGAAGTGCGTCACCAGTTCCTGCGCGCTGCCGTGCGGACGGGGTGGTTCCGCCTCGGGGGCGGCCTCGTCCAGCAGGGCCGTCTCGACCAGGCGCGGGGTACCGGGACGGGTGACCAGCGCGGCCCACTGCTCGACGGCGGAGGCCGTCGGGTGCAGGACGGGCAGCGCGAGCCGGCCGTCCGCCTCCGCGTCCGGCTCACCGCTCAGCGCGTCGCGGACGAGCAGCCGTCCGACCGGTTCGAACTCGCCGGGCGCGGCCAGCAGGCGGGGGCGCGCGTCGAGGGCGGTACCGCGCCACAGGCGGCGCGGCAGCGGGTTGAGCACGGCCACCGGGCCGCCGCGGCCCCACTGGGACACCGTCCGCACGGTGCACGGCCGGCGCCACCCGGGGCTGGTGCCGTCGGTGAGCACGAGGGTCACCGCGGCGGCGGTCGGCCGGCGCCGCGCCGGACCGTCCGGGTCCCGGGGGTCGAACGCGCGGACCTCGACCGCCCGGAAGACGGCGCTGCGCTCCAGGACGGCCCGCAGCTCGGCGGCGAGCGAACCCCACACCTGCATGGACGGCGAGGAGTCCACCAGCAGCAGCGCCGACCAGCGCCGTTCCTGGTCCGGGCGGCAGACCACGTCGAGGAAGCCGGTCTCGGCCGCGTGCCGGACGGTGGCCTCGATGTCGGTGACGGTGCGGTGCGGGTGGTCGCGGGAGCGGCGCAACGGGCGCAGCGCACGGCCCAGTTGCTGGGCGTCGGGCAGGGCGCGCCTGCCGGGGACCCGGGCGGTACGGGCGCGTTCGCCGCCCGGTCCGGCGTGCTGGCTGCCCATGGCGTACAGCGCGCGGCGCGGCGGCCGGTGGTCGCCCGTGCCGCCCGTCTCCGCCTCGCGACCGGCGCCGTCCCCGCCTTCGGCGGGTGTCCGGGCCGCAGGGGGTGCGCAGCCGTCGGCGCCCTCGTCCGGCCGCTCCGGCCGCCCGGACGCATGGCCACCGTCGAGCGCGGCCCCGGGCCGGGTCGCCTCGGACTCGCCCCCGCCGGACTGGCTCTCGCCGGATTGCTCCCCGCCGGACGCGTCCGCACCAGACTCCCCCGGCCCGTCACCGGCGAGCGCGTCCCCGACCGCCTCCTCCCCGACCGCCTCCTCCCCCACAGGCTTCTCGCCCGCCGGCGCGTCCTGCGCCCGCCCTTCGATCACCCGGGTCAGCCACAGCACATCGAGCAGTTCCGTGGCCCCGAGGTCGTAGCCCGCGTCCGCCATCGCCTCCCGCAGCCGGTCGATCATGGCGCCATGGGCTCGTCGAGGCGGTGCAGGACGGCGGCGAGCAGTTCCTCGCGGGACAGGTCCGCGCCGCTGATCCGCAGGTGGACGGCGGCCAGGAGCTGGTCCGTGGCCAGCGTCTGGGTCTTCGCCCGCTGGTGGAAGACCTCGATGAGGTCCTCGGCGGCCGCGAGCGCCTCCGGGCCGAGGTTGTGTTCGATGATCTTCCGCAGCCGGTCGCCGGTGGGTTCGGGCAGGTCCAGGCGTACGCAGCGGCGCATGAAGGCGGGTGGGAAGTCCCGTTCGCCGTTACTGGTCATGATCACGATGGGGAAGTGCGTGCAGCGCACCACGCCCCGGTGGACGCCGACGCGTTCCCTGCTCCCGCTCAGCAGGACCTGCACGTCCTGCTGGTGCTCGGGCAGCCGGGCCAGTTCCGGGATCTCGAACTCGCCCTCCTCCAGGACCACCAGCAGGTCGTTGGGCAGGTCGATGTCGGCCTTGTCGAGCTCGTCGACGAGCAGGACCCGGGGCCGGTCGGCCGCCAGCGCGCTGCCCAGCGGTCCCAGGCGCAGGTACTGGCCGATGTCGCTGCCCGGTGCGGCCCGCCGGCCGCCGGGCCGGCGCCGCGTGCCGCGCAGTTCCTCGCGCTCGCGGCGCAGGGAGTTCTCCCGCAGCCTGCCCACCGCGTCATAGCGGTAGAGCGCGTCCTGAAGGGTGGAGCGGCTGTTGACCGACCAACGCAGGACCTCGCCCAGCCCCAGTTCGCCGGCGACGGCCCGGGCCAGCGAGCTCTTGCCGGCGCCGGGGCGGCCGGTGACCAGCAGCGGCCGGTGCAGGTGGAGGGCGGCGTTGACGACCGAGATCTCGTTGCGTTCCAGGAGATAGGGCGTGGGGGCCACCGCGCCGCCCCGGGTGGCGGGAAAGCGTCGCCAGGGCGGCGGGGGCGGCAGCGGCGCCGGGCCGCGGAAGACCCACCAGTCCTCCGGTGCCGGCCCGGGGCCTCCCTGAGGGCCTGCCGCGTGGGTGTCCACTGCGTGGCTGTCCGCTGCCTGGATATCTGCTGCGCTCTGTCCGGTCACCGCGCGTTCTCCTCCTGCTTTCCGTGTGCCTCCCCCGCCTCCCGCTTCCCGCCCGGCCCGGGCGATGTCCGTCACGGTTGCGTCAACACCCATGCGTCCGGGGCGAGTTGGGGCGGGCGGTGGTCGGGCGCGTCGTACAGCAGGGACAGCCGGCGGCCGCGGTGCGTGGTGCGCTCGGGCTCGGCCATGGCCTTGGCCCGCTCCAGGCGCACCACCTCGGGCACCTGTGCGGGGTCGGTGCCGTCCACGAGGGCCAGCAGGTCCCGGGCGAGGTCCTCGCCGTGTTCGGCGCGGTGCCACAGGACGGTGTGGACGCCCGCCTGGACACACTGGCGCAGCAGCGTGCCGTGGTGCTGGGGTTCGCACGCCACGACGACCGTCCCCGCCTCCGGATGGACCTCCAGCCGGGCGCGGGCGACCTTGCGGTCGGTGTGCCGGTGGTCGAGGAGCAGATGGTCGGCGTACGGCAGGGCGGCGGTGCGCTGTTTCCAGCCGGCGTAGCTCTCCCGGGACCGCTCGGTGGTGCGGACCACCACCCGCCGGGTGATGCCCGGCGCGAACGGTCCGTCCTCGTCGCTGTCGCACGACTCCCAGGCGTCCACGTCCAGGCCGAGCCAGGCGGCCGGCAGGAAGAACTCCACGAGGGCGGTCTCGGGGTCCTCGCGCACTTTGGTGCGCAGCACCCGCCGGATGTCGTCGACCACCTGCTCGCTGCCCGCCTCGGTGTCCCTGACCAGGGCGAGACGGTGCGGCTGGCGGTCCGACCGGGCCCAGATCTGGTAGGTGAAGCGCCGCCCGGTGGGCGCGGGCAGCAGTTCCACCTGGACGCGGGGGGCGCACGCCGAGGCGTTCGGGGCGTCGGCGGCGGCCGGCCCGGCGGGGCGGGCGGCGGGCTCGGTGGCGGCCAGGTCCGCGCGGAACTGCCGGATCGCCGCCCCGTCCACGCCCGAGCGGGCGGCGACCCGCTCGACCCACGCGTCGAGGTCCTCGGCCGGGTAGCTGCCGGCGGCCCGTTCGTCGGCGCTGATGCGCACCACCCCTTGCAGCAGGGGCGGCACCAGCGCTCCGGCGGCGCAGTCGAAGCCCTCCAGGACGTCGACGGCGTCGGCCAGGCCGGTGACGGCGGGGAGTTCGGGCGCGTGCGGCAGGACGCATTCGATCAGGGCGCGCGGGTCGGTGCGGGTGCAGTGGGCCAGCAGGCCGGAGAGGTCACGGCGCTGGCGGGTGGTCAGGTACTCGCCGGGGCGTACCGTGCGCGCGGCCCGTCGCAGGCGCCCGGCGGCGGCGTCGTACGGATCGTCGGGGCCGCCGGCCGATTCGTATTCGCCTACCAGGTCCAGGAGTTCGGGGATGCCGCGGCGGACGCTGACCGCGAGGGCGACGAGGCGTTCGAGGTCGGCCGCCGGGCCCGCGGAGGGCCGGCCGAGCCGCGCGGCGAGCCTCTCCTCGCATCCCAGGACGGCGTCCCGGCCCCTCAGGACGCCCTCCAGCGCGACGAGTAACTGCTGGACCCCGCGCCGCGCGGTGGGCACGGCCGAGGGCGGGAGGCCGGGGAGTTCGGATTCGATGGCGGGCACGCTGATGGCGTACATCGTCGCCGGGCCGGCGCCGCCGGTGGCCGCCTCCGCGGGCCGGTGCACGGCCGCGACCAGGCCGACCACCGCCTGGCGTTCGCGGTCCCACAGCGGCCCGCCGCTGAAGCCCTCGGTGACCTGGGCGCCGCCCAGGACGTCCAGCGCGATCCAGGGCGGCGCGGAGACCCGGGGCACGGCGCGCAGCGTGGGCAGCGGATTGCCGCTCGCCCATAACGCGATGACCTCGTCGGCGTAGCCGTGCTGGAGGAACGGCGCCGGTTCGGCTCCTTCGGGCGGCCCGTCCGTCAGCTCCAGGACGGCGAGGTCGCCGTGGTAGGGCAGCCGTCCGGGCACCGCCGGTTCGCGCCCGGCCGCCGTGGCCCGCGGCGGTACCCACATCTCGCGGACGACCCGCGCGGTCAGGTCCCGGCCGGGGGCGACGTGGGGCATCCGGAGGGTGACGGTCTCGCCGCCGCCGGGGGTCTCCTGGGAGAAACGGTCCGCGCCCAGGGCGCTGTTGACGACATGCGCGCAGGTCAGGACGAGGCGTTCGGCGACCAGTACGCCCGCGCCCACCGGCTGCCGGTCGTCGCGTACGCAGACGAAGGAGTGGTGCAGCGGGGTGTCGGGGCCGGCGCCGGGGATCACGTCGGTGTCCCGCCGGCCTCACCCGCGCCACGGCCGAGGTTCCAGGTCGCGGAGACGGTGAAGCTCGCCTCGCCGTTGCCGGAGAAGACCCCGAGGCTCAGGTCGGAGCCGAGCGTGACGCCGAACTGGACGGTGACCTCGTCCGGGCGGTGGCTGCCGCTCGCCAGGGAGCGGTGGATCTGGCCGAGGACGCCGCCGAGCGGGCGCAGCGCCTCTTCGAGGACCTCGCCGCCGCGGGTCAGCGCGCGGGCCGCGCGGCTGTCCACGCTGACCGGCTGGGCGGAGCCGAAGCCCCCGGGGAGTTCCAGTTCCCCGTCGTCGTCGGGGTGTTGGCGGCTGTCCGGCTCCGGATCACGCCGCTTGGCGGGCCCGGTGCCGACGGGCTCGGCCCGCAGCCATACGACCGTCTCGTCATCGATTCTCAGCGCCACGTCCCCCATGGCGATCAGTCTGACACGCGGCACCCGGTCACCGCCCGCGCTTTCGCGTCACTCCTTGCCCGGGCGCCGCACCCGGCGGCCCTCAGCGTCCGAGCGGGGAGCGCGCCAGTTGCCGGGACTGGGCGACGAGGCGGTCCTGGGAGTCCCAGACCTCGGCGTCCTCCTCCAGGAAGCCGCCGGCCATGTTGCGGGTGGCGATGGCGACGCGGAGCGGGCCGGGGGCCGGCCGGCAGCGGATGTGGGTGGTCAGTTCGACGGTGGGCACCCAGCCGGACAGGCCCAGATCGAAGGCGGTGGGCGGCAGCCCGTCGACGGCCAGCAGCAGGGAGAGCGGGTCGTGCTCCCGGCCGTCGGCGAGACCGAACCAGGCGCGCATCTCGCCCTTGCCGGACGGTGCGCCGACGGCCCAGCCGGCGGTCGCCGGGTCCAGCCGGAGGTCGAGCCGGGCCGCGATGGCCGTGCTGCCGGGGATGGCGGGCCGCCCGCCGGGGGCGCTGTCGGCGCCCAGGCAGTGTTCGTAGGGCGGGATGGCGGGCGGTTTGGCGGTCGTGCGGACGTCGTCGGGCAGGGCGCCGAGGTCGCCGTACGCGGCGAGCACCCGCAGCCGCTCGACCTCGTTGCCGTCCTCGTCGAACTGCACGAGGCTCGCGGTGCCGGTGGACATCGTGCGGCCGGTGCGGACCGTCTCGGTGCGGATGACGGCGGGGCCGGGCACGGAGGCGGTCAGGTAGTGCGCGGTGACCGAGAAGGGGTCGGGGTGCGGGAGGGCGTCGCCCAGCGCGCGGCCCATCAGGGCGAGGAGGTAGCCGCCGTTGACGGCCTGAATGATCGTCCAGCCCGCGGAGAGGTGCGCGTCGTAGACGCCGGGGGCGCGACGCGTGACCGCCGTGTCGCGGTCGAACTCACTGTTACCTATGGTCACCAATGCCATGGCATGCACGCTACACCGAATAGTTACCGACCGGTAGTGTCAGTTTTGACGACCGCCGGGGAAAGTCGGCGCCGGCGGGCCTGAGACCATGGCGCCATGCTTCACGTGCTCTACCTGGTCGGCATCGCGGCCTTCGCCGCGAGCGGCGTCCTGGCCGCCTACCGCGCCAACATGGATCCGTTCGGCGGGCTGGTCCTCGCCTTCGCCGCCTCCATCTCCGGCGGGACGCTGCGCGACCTCGTCCTCGACCGGCAGCCGCTGTACTGGACGCACGACTGGGTGCTGCTGACGGTGATCATCTGCGTCGGCGTCGGCACCATCATCTACCTGCGGTTCTGGTCGCTGCCGCATAAATCGCTGCTGGTCGTCGACGCGGTCGGACTGGCCGTGGTCACCGTGATCGGGGCGCGCGCCGCCATCGCGGCGGGCGCCACCCCGCTCGCCGTGATCATCCTCGCCGTGCTGACGGGAGTGGCCGGCGAGGTCATCCGCGACGTGCTGTGCGGGGAGTTCCCGCCGCTGCTGCTGCGCGAGGACGTGTACGCCATCGCCGCCCTGGCCGGCGGCTGCTGCTACCTGGGCCTGCACCACCTGGGCACCGGCGCCACCCCCGCCGCCGCGATCTCGGCGGGGGTGGTCTTCGCCCTGCGGATGGCGGCGGTCTACCTCGGGCTGCACCTGCCCCGGCCGCAGCAGCTCGGCGGCCGGGGCCCGCGCGACGCCGCCTGACGCCCGGCCGCCGGCGGGGTCGGCGCTACTTCGCCGGCAGCGCCGGCTTGGTGTCGGTGTTCAGCCAGGTGTCGAAGAGATCGTCCAACTGCTGCCCGGAGATCTTCTCGGCGAGCGCGACGAACTGCGCGGTCTCCGCGGTGCCGTAGCGGTGCTGCGAGGTCCAGGCCGGCAGCAGTTGGAAGAACGCCTTGTCGCCGATCCGCTCGCGCAGCACCTGGAGAGTCATCGCACCCCGCTGGTAGACGGCGGAGGAGAACATCGTGTCGCGCTGCGGGTCGCCGATCCTGACCTTCCAGAAGTCGGAGACGCCCGGGCGGGCGATGTAGCTCGCGAGGAAGGAGTCGTGCGCGCTGCGCTCGCCCTTGTGCTCGCTCCACAGCCACTGCGCGTAGGTGGCGAAGCCCTCGTTGAGCCAGATGTTCTTCCACCGCTTGACCGAGACCGAGTCACCGAACCACTGGTGGGCCAGCTCGTGGACGATGGTGCTCTCGTTGCGGACCGCGGAGTAGACCGGCTTGGACTGCACCTCCAGCGAGAAGCCCGCCTGCGGCATGTCGTCGACGATGGCGCCGGTCTCTTCGAACGGGTAGGGGCCGAAGACCTTCGACCAGTAGTCGGTGGCCTCGGCGGTGATGCCGTAGACGTCGACCTGGCCGGTGGGCAGGGTCGGGTCGGTGGCGACGTAGATGGGCGTGCCGCCGGGCGTGGTGCCGGTACGGACGTCGAACTTGCCGATGGTGGCGGTGGCCAGGTACGTCGCCATCGGGCGCCGCTCGCGCCAGTGGGCGTAGGAGCGGCCGTGCGCCTCGCCGGAGGCCACCAGCCGGCCGTTGGAGACGCCGGTCAGGCCCTTGGGGGCGTCGATGCGGATGTCGTAGGTCGCCTTGTCGCTGGGGTGGTCGCTGGAGGGGAACCACGTCGAGGCGGCGTTCGGCTCGCAGGCGACGAAGACGCCGTCCTTGGTCTTCATCCAGCCGTAGTCGGAGCCGAAGACGATCGGGCCGCTCAGCGCCTTGGGGACGCCGCCGTAGACGACGGTGGCGGTGAACTTGTGGCCGCGGCGCAGGCGGGAGCCGGGCGTGACGGTGATCTCGTCGCCGTCCCTGGTGAACCGCGCGGGCCGGCCGTTCACGCGTATCGAGTCGACCTTGAGCTGCTGGAGGTCGAGGTCGAAGGAGGAGAGGTTCTCGGTGGCCCTCGCGGTCAGCGTCGTCCGGCCGTCCAGGCGGCCGGAGCCGGGGTGGTAGCTGACGCCGAGGTCGTAGTGCAGGGCGTCGAAGCCGCCGTTGCCGAGCCGGGGGAAATACGTGTCGCCGACCCCGGGGGCGCCGGCGGAGGACCCGGGCCCGGCGGCGATGGTGGCGGCCGAGGCCACCGCCGTGGCCAGGGCGAGCCAGCGGGTGGTACGACGCCCGGAACGGGAGAGTGCCATGAGCCGTCCTTTCGAACACACGGATAAAATCGAACAACCGCGCTGACTCTGCACTCTCCCGCCCCGTCTCACCCGGGACTTTGCCAACTCGTCATGTGCTACGCGCCCGTTGGCTCCTCGCTCCCGCCGCCGGTCTCCCCGGGCGCGTTCTCCGGGTGGTGGCAGGCCACCTGATGGCCGGTCCTGAGCGCGACCAGCGGCGGCTCGGTGGTGGCGCACACGTCGGTCGCCTTCCAGCAGCGGGTGCGGAACCGGCAGCCGGAGGGCGGGTTGATCGGCGACGGCACATCGCCCGTGAGCAGGATCCTGTCGCGGTCGGTGCGCCGCTTGGGGTCGGGCACCGGCACCGCGGACAGCAGCGCCTTGGTGTACGGGTGCATCGGCGAGTCGTAGAGCGACCTGCGGTCGGCGAGCTCCACGATCTTGCCGAGGTACATGACGGCGATACGGTCCGACACATGCCGGATGACCGAGAGGTCGTGGGCGATGATGACGTACGTCAGGCCCAGCTCCTCCTGGAGGTCGTCCATGAGGTTGACGACCTGCGCCTGGATGGAGACGTCCAGCGCGGAGACCGGCTCGTCGGCGACCACCAGCTTCGGCTTGAGCGCCAGCGCCCGTGCGATGCCGATGCGCTGGCGCTGGCCGCCGGAGAACTCGTGCGGATAGCGGTTGTAGTGCTCCGGGCTCAGGCCCACCAGATCCAGCAGCCGCTGCACCTCCTTCTTCACCCCGCCCTCGGGCTCGACGCCCTGGAGGCGGAAGGGGGTGGAGACGATCCCGCCGATGGTGTGCCGCGGGTTCAGCGAACCGTACGGGTCCTGGAAGATCATCTGGACGTCGCGGCGCATCGGCCGCAGTCGGCCCGCCGACAGGTGGGTGATGTCCTTGCCCTCGAACTCGATGGAACCGCCGGTGGGTTCGTCGAGCCGGGTGATCAGCCGGCCCATCGTCGACTTGCCGCAGCCGGACTCGCCGACCACGCCGAGGGTCTCCCCCGGCAGGACGTCGAAGTCGATGCCGTCGACCGCCTGCACCGCCCCGACCTGCCGCTTGAGCAGGCCCTTGGTGATCGGGAAGTGCCGGACCAGACCGCGGACCCTCAGCAGCGGTTCCGCGTCTGGGGAGCTCTCCGCCTTCTGGAGCGGGATCTTCTTCTGGGCGTCAGTCGTCTCGGTCACAGCTTCGGCGCAATCTCTTGGGTCCAGATACGCTCGCGCTCCTCCGGCGACATGTGGCAGGCGGAGGAGTGCCCGCCCGCCACCTGGCGCAGCTCGGGGCGCACCGTGCGGGTGACGTCGTCCTTGGGCACGTCCGCGTACGGGCAGCGGGGGTTGAAGGCACAGCCGGACGGCACGTTGATCAGGCTGGGCGGCGAGCCCTTGACGGGGATCAGCCGGTCGGTCTGGTCGCGGTCGATGCGCGGCATGGAGCCGAGCAGGCCCCAGGTGTAGGGGTGCTGGGGGGCGGAGAAGACCTTCTCCGCCGGGCCGCGCTCCACACACCGGCCGCCGTACATCACCAGCAGGTCGTCGGCCAGTTCGGCGACCACGCCCAGGTCGTGGGTGATGATGACGACCGCCGAGCCGAACTCCTTCTGCAGATCGCGGATCAGGTCCAGGATCTGCGCCTGGACGGTGACGTCCAGCGCGGTGGTCGGCTCGTCCGCGATCAGCAGTTCGGGGTTGTTGACCAGCGCCATCGCGATCATCGCGCGCTGGCGCATGCCGCCGGAGAACTGGTGCGGATGGTCGTCGACCCGCTTGTCGGGCTGCGGGATGCCGACCCGGTCGAGCATCTCGATCGCCCGCTTGCGCGCGGTCTTCTTGTCGACGTCGTTGTGGACGCGGTACGCCTCCACGATCTGCTGGCCGACGGTGTAGAAGGGGTGCAGGGCGGAGAGCGGGTCCTGGAAGATCATCGCCATCTCGCGGCCGCGCAGCTTGCGGACCTCGTCCGGATCGGCGGACACCAGCTCCCTGCCGTCCAGCCAGATCTCGCCGGACATGCGGACGTTCGCGCGCTGGCGGCGCGAGGCGCGGTGCAGGCCCATGACGGCGAGCGAGGTCACGGACTTGCCGGAGCCGGATTCGCCGACGATGCCGAGCGTCTTGCCCTTCTCCAGGGTGAAGGAGAGGCCGTCGACGGACTTCACCAGGCCGTCGTCGGTGGGGAAGTGCACTTTGAGGTCGCGCACGTCGAGGAAGGCGGCGGGGCCGGCGTCGGCGGCCGGCTCGGTCTTGTCCTCGGAGGAGTCGGTCACGAGAGCCTCACCCGCGGGTCGACGGCGGCGTACAGAACGTCCACCACCAGGTTGCATATGACGATGAAGAACGCGGCGAGCAGGGTGACGCCGAGAATGTTCGGAAGGTCGTTGGCGTTGATCGCCTCGACGGCGAAGGCGCCGACTCCCTTGAGCGAGAAGACCTGTTCGGTGATCAGCGCACCGCCCAGCAGCAGGCCCAGGTCCATGCCGAAGACGGTGATGATCGGGGTGAGCGCGGCCCGCAGGCCGTGCCGTACGACGACCTCGCGCTCGCGCAGTCCCTTGGCGCGGGCGGTGCGGATGTAGTCCTCGCTCAGCGTCTCCAGCATGCCGGCCCGGGTGAGCCGGGCGTAGAGCGCGGAGTAGAGGAAGGCCAGCGTCACCCAGGGCAGGACCAGGGTCCGGGCCCAGAGGAAGGGATCCTCCAGCAGCGGCACGTAGTCGCTGCGTTCGAAGATCGGCCACTGGTAGGTGAACAGGGCCAGCGCCAGGGCGCCGGTGAAGAACATCGGGAGGGAGACACCGGCCAGGGCGACGCCCATGGCCAGCCGGTCGAAGAGGGAGCCGGGGCGCAGCGCGGAGAGCACACCGGTGGCGACACCGGAGACGACCCACAACACGGCGGCACCGGCGGCCAGCGACAGCGTCACCGGGAGCCGGGACTGGATCTCCGGCCACACCTCGATGTGCGTCTTGAAGGAGTAACCGAAGCACGGCACATGGCACTTGGCCGCTTCCGGACCGAATGAGTAGTCGACGCCGACGAAAATGCCCTTGAGGAAATCCCAGTACTGCTCGTACACGGGCTTGTCCAGGCCGAGGTTCTTCTTGACCGCGGCGATGTCCGCGGGCGTGGGGGCCTTTCCGATGTACTGCTGGGCAAGCTGGTCGGTGGTCTGCCCGGCGAGCTTCGGCAGCAGGAAGAAGATGCCGAAGGTGACCGCGCTGACGATCAGCAGCAGGAGCACTGCGCTGATCAACCTGCGGATGATGTACGAGAACACGGGGATGCGGCCTCGGCGCCGCGGGCCGGTGGCTACCGGCCCGCGGACACCAATGCCTTCACCTGCCTTCCAGGGCTGCTACTTCTTGACGCCGATGTTGAGGTAGTCGTACTGACCGCTGAAGGCCGAGGTGGACACCAGGTTGGTGGCCTTGGGCGAGCGGTACATCAGGACCTTGAAGTAGGTGAGCGGGACGATCACGGCCTGCTCCATCGTCTTCTTGTCGATCTCGGCGTACGCCTTCTCGCGCGCGGCCTTGTCGGTGTTGGCGATGGCGGTGTCGAGCAGTTGGTTGATCTCCGGGTCGTCCAGCTCCGACAGGTTGGTGTTACCGGACTGGCTGATCGCCTTGCCGTTGAGGATCTGCTGGAGGTAGCCGTAGCCGGTGGGGAAGTCCGAGCCCCACTGCATCATCATCAGGCCGACGTTGTTCTTCTTGTTGAACTTCGGGACGCCCGCGTAGTCCGAGAAGTACTTGCTCGACGGGTAGCTCTGGATCTTGGCGTTGACGCCGATCTTCTTCAGCGAGTCGACGACCGTGGTGGCGGCGTCCACCTCGTCCTGGCGGTCGTTGCGCGCCAGGATGGTGGTGTCGGTCTTGCCCGCGCCGCACTTGTCCCAGTGCTTCTTGGCCTCGCTCAGGTCCAGCTTGTCGCCCTGGTACTTCTGCGGGTACAGGTCGTACTTCTGGTAGCCGTCGATGTCGGTGGGCAGGACCGTGGAGGCCACGTCACCGCGTATCGGGCCGCCGAGCGAGGTCTGCACGGCCTTCTTGTCGATGGCGTACTGGACGGCCTTGCGGCACTCGGGGTTGTCGAACGGCTTGATCTTGGTGTTGATCGCCGTGTAGATCAGGCGCTGACCGAGGGTGTTGTCGGTGTTGGCCTTCGCCTTGGAGTCGGTCAGCAACTGGGCCTGCGTCTGGCCGTCCACACCGCGCCCGGCCAGGTCCACCATGGTGTTGCCGGACTGGAGGTCCTTGTCGATGGTGGACTGGGCCACCTTCAGCTTCAGGACGATCTTGTCGGGCAGTTGCTTGCGCAGCGGGTCGTTCTTGGCCGACCAGTTCTCGTTGCGCACGAGGGTGAGCTGCTTGCCCTCCTCGTAGCTCTCGAACTTGTAGGAACCGGAGGAGACGACGGACTTGGTGTAGTCCGCGCCCTTGTCCTTCGCCTGCGGTACGGGCGCGGTCTGCGGGGCGCTCACCAGGTAGTCGAACTCGGCGAACGGCTTCTTGAGGTGGAAGACGACCGTCCGCTCGTCCGGGGTCTCGATGGACTTCAGGCCGTCCTTGCTCTTGTCCTTGTAGGGACCCTTGTAGCCGCCGTCGTTGTCCTTGAGGAACTGCTGGAAGTAGTTCGGGCCCAGCGAGAGGGTGTCGCGCGCGAAGTTGCTGCGCTCGACGGCGTACTTCACGTCCTGGGACGTGATGGCCGAGCCGTCCTCGTACTTCAGGCCCTCGCGCAGCTTGTACGTCCAGGTCTTGCCGCCGTCGCTGGGCTTGCCCATCGACTCGGCGAGGTCGGGGACCAGCTCGTTGCCCTTCGGGCCGGGGCCCGGCTTGAAGGTGGTGAGCGGGCGCGCGTAGAGCCGGCTGAAGTTGTAGACGAAGGCGTAGTACGTGTTGCCCGGGTCGAACGATTCGGGGGCGTCGCTCAGCGCGTAGCTGAGGGTGCCGCCCTTCTCGTCCGAGGCGTTCACGACACCCTTCGTCGCCGCGTTCGCCCCGGCCGATTCGCCACCGGAATCCTTACCTCCGCTACAGCCGGACAGCACGAGTCCCGCGCTGGTGAGGGCCGCGATTGCCGCGACCGGAACTGACCTTCGCATGGTGGTGGGGTCCCCTTCGGTTGGTCGGGAAAGCTCTGGAATCTGACGAGAGACGGAGCCCTTGATCGAGGCTGTGAGGCTGCGGGGTGTCGAGACGGTGGGGGCTGTCGAGACGGTGAGCTGGTGGGAACTCTTGGGACGGTGCGGAGTTCTGAGGTCGGCGGGCCCGGCGGCGTCAGCGGCTGCGCGGGTCCAGGGCGTCCCTCAGGCCGTCGCCGAGCAGGTTGAACGCCAGCACGGTGACGAAGATCGCGAGGCCGGGGACGACCATGTACTGGGGGTCGACCTCGTAGTACTTGACCGCCTGGTTGAGCATGCCGCCCCAGGACGCCTGGGGTGGCTGGATGCCGACGCCCAGGAAGCTCAGCGCCGCCTCGAAGAGGATGTTGGAGGGGATCAGCAGCGTCGAGTAGACGATGATCGGACCCACCAGGTTGGGCAGCAGCTCGCGGAAGAGGATGAACGGCCCGCGCGCACCCATGCCGCGGGCGGCGTCCACGAACTCCCGCTCGCGCAGCGACAGGGTCTGCGCCCGCACGATCCGGCCCATGTACGGCCAGTTGAAGAACCCGATCACGAAGATCAGGACGGAGATGTGCAGCGGCAGCCCCTCCAGCCCGAACGCGCCGCCCTGGAGGGAGGCGGAGATCGCGATGGCGAACAGCAGCAGCGGGAAGGCCAGGAAGACGTCCATCATCCGGCTGATGACCGCGTCCACCCGCCCGCGGTAGAAGCCGGCGACGACACCGAACACGGTGCCGATGGCCACCGACAGCAGGGTCGCGCCGAAGGCCACGATCAGCGACACCCAGGACCCCTCCAGGATCCGGGCGAGCAGGTCGCGGCCGAACTTGGGGTCGACGCCCAGCGGGTGGTCCGCGCTCATGCCGCCCAGGTCGCCCTTGGGCAGCGTCGTGTTGGGATCGATCAGCGACTGGTTGGGGCTGTTGGGGTCCAGGCCGAGCAGGGACTGGATCGGGCGGGAGAGCGCGGCGAGGGCGATCAGCAGGACGACGACGAGGGCGCCGGCCACCGCGACCTTGTCGCGCCGAAAACGCAACAGGGCGATCTGGCCGAGCGAGCGTCCCTCGATCCGCTTGCTCTCCACGCCTTTCAGCACCGCTTCCGGCTGCGCCTCGGCAGCCGCCCCGGTGGTCTCGATCGGTGCGGTCACGGTGCCCTTGACCCCTCTCGGCCGACGGTGGCCGGCCCATGCCCGCCGCTGTAGCGGCCTGATTCACATCACTGGTGCACGCATCGGCGGGGCCTCACGCTCGTTCCCGTTGGGGAGAGTTCGGAGGTTCGCGCGGACGCCGGTCTGAACGACGCTCGTACAAAGAGCCGGAGCTCTCTGCAGCCGGAGTCTTCATCCGATTCGCGATCACTCACCAGCCCCAGAGGTGAATGGATGCGTAACTGTGATGTGGTCAGCGGGCTTCCGTTATACGGACAGCGGTGGCGCCTGAGCGGAGCGCGCCAGGGTGCAAAAGGGACTCAACCGGCGGCCACAAGAGGCGAATTCAGGCCAAGAACGGCGCGTTAGGGTCTCGTCCGGTGGCGGCCGTGGTCAGTACGGACGCGGGTATCCGTAACCGTAGGAGGGCGCGGCGGCGGGCGCCTGGCCGTAGCCGTCGCGGTCGAAGAAGGGGCGGGCCGAGGCGCGCATCCACATCCCGACGGGGTCGTACTCGTCGTTCATCGCGACGGTCGAGACCGGCAGCCCGTCCGGCACCGCGCCGATCGACTGCTGGATCATCAACCGGGCGGATTCCACCGCGAGTTGGCCGGTGTCGTACAGATCCAGGCCGATCGCCAGATAAGGGGCGCCCAGGGCGGGCTGCACCCAGGCCCGGCGCAGCGAGCGGACCGCGGGCGTGCGGTGGGCGTTCTGCGCCAGGAGGGCGTAGAACTGCGGGATCTCGATGACCGGTTCGCTGATCCGCAGCGGCCCGGCGGGCAGGCGGTCCAGGCCGCCCGCGATACGGCGCAGGTCCAGCCACGGGATGCCGACACCGCCGCCGGGAGCGTGCGGATTCAGCCACAGGCCCCAGCGGTCGGGGAAGAGGGCGGCGGCGATCTCGGGGCCGGTGACGAGTTCGTGGTCGCGGTTCCAGCCGGAGGCGGCGAGTTCGGGGGCCGAGGTCACACACGGGGCGTAGCCGAGGCCGTCGACCTCCATGTTTCCGTACTGCGCGTCGGGCATACCGGCCCGGCCGTGCCAGAGCAGCATCCAGACCTGACCCGCGGCGAGCGCGTGCAGCAGTGCCTCATAGGTGTCGTAGCGACCGGGCGAGACCTGCCGCAGCATCTGCTCGACCTGTCCGGCCGCCGCCGCTCCCTGATGCGCACCCGCGCTCACGTGGTCCGTCCCTTCTGTCAGCAGGGCACGTGGGGTGCGCCCGCCCGTCATCCAACCAGCTTACGAGGGGTCGCGAGAGTAGAAGGGCCGCACGCGCTCCAGCAGCCAGTCGGCGACCGGGTCGCCCTGGGCGAGGTCCAGCATGACCAGTTGTACGGGCCAGGGCACCGGAACGGCGCCGAGCGCACGTCCCAGGGCCGTCAGGGCCGCCTCGCGGGCGGTGCCGTCCTGGAGCGCGGCGGGCGTCGTGGCGACCTGAACTCCGACGAACAGCGCGGGCGTGTCGCCCTCGACACTGGCCAGGGCACGCCGGGCAGTCAGGACAAATCCGGCACCGGAGAACTCCAGTCCGGCCGCGGCCAGGAAGTCCACCGGCTCGTCCTGCCAGTCGGGCTCGAACAACCGCACCCGGCCGCCGCTCGCCGGGCCGTCCGCCTCGCCGCGCCCCACCCGGCACAGTTCCGCCACCGCCGCCGGGGGCAGCGGGACACCGATCGTGCCCTCGGGATTGACCGCGATGCCGATCCGCGGCGGCAGGCCGCGGGCGAACTCCCGAGCGGGTGCGACCGTGAAGGACAGGTGCGAGCCGACGACCCGCGCGAACTCCTGCTCGGAGCTGAAGACCGGGACGTAGACCTCCCCGCCGATCTCGACGGTGGGCAGGTCCAGGCCGCCGGCGCCCGGCCCCGCGCTCTGGGGGCCGCCGCCGTTGGGCAGGGGCACCCACACCAGGCTGCGGCCCAGGACCTCGACGATCCGGCCACCGGCGCCGGGGTGGCCGACGGCGGCGGCCAGCACCTCTTCGAGCTCGTTCGCAGGCCACGCCAACTGCGGTATCCCCATGTCAGGAATGCTCATGTCCACCCACCCGTTCCGAACCGCGCTATCTGGCCAAAGACCCTAGCGGCACCGGAGGCGGCGGTCGAAGGCGGCGGCGGGTGGCGGTCGGGAGCGGCCGGCCGGCGGGCCCGGCCCGGCCCGTCAGCCGAAGGCGACCGCCTCCAGCGCGCTCGCCGCCGGCCGGTCCAGCAGCGTCACGGACGCGAACCCGGCCGGCAGCCCGGCGCTCTCCGCGCCGCCGACCAGCCGGCCCACCGCCCGGCGGTGCCGCGCGAAGGCGTACCCCGACACCCCGCGTCCTCGGGACGCCTGCCCCGACAGCGCCACCGCGGGCGGCACGTCGAGCAGCACCAGATGCAGGCCGCGGCCGCCGCGCCGGGCCGACCGGGCGAGCCAGCGGCGCACCCACGCGAGCGTCCCGCAGTCGTGCACCACCACGCTCTCCCCCGACCGCAGGGCGCGGCGCAGGCCGAGGTAGTGGGCGGCGCGGACCAGCGGGCGGTAGAGGCCGTAGGGCAGGCGGCGCAGGCGGCCGCTCTCGAAGCGGGCGCGGACGTCCTGCGAATCGATGCGGTGCACCGCCGCGCCCCGCCCGTCCAGCGGCGGCACGACGCGGTGCATCAGGGTGCTCTTGCCGCTGCCCGGCAGGCCGGAGACGACCACCAGGTCGCCGGCCGGAAAGCACATGGTGGCCGCGGGGCGGCCGGTGCCCGCTCCCCTGAGGTCCAGGACCTCGGCGCCGCGTCCCGGGCGGACTACGGCCGGTGACGGGCGGCGGCGCCCGGGCACCGCGGCGGTGTGCCCCGCCCGGGCGGTGTGCGGGGGCGTGGCTCCCGCGGTGGTCACGCCTGCGGCTTCGCTGTGCACCGTGATCGACCTCCCGGTCCTGTGCTGGGTCCGGCTCGCGACCGTCCCCTCCCCGCAGAGTGTCAAGGAAAGGTAATGGCCATCAAGGCGATTGCCCGATCCGTCCGGCCCGTGAACGGGTGGGCGCCCGGGACTGCTGCATCCGGCGACGTCGTGCAATGATGTCGGCGCCACGTGCACACTCGCGCTCAGCCGTGCACAGCCAACTCCATACCGGCCGCTTGAATCCGCGCGGGAGAGTCCCCGGCCGCCACGGCGGGGCGCCGAAGGAGCAAGTCCTCCCTTGAATCTCTCAGGCCCCTATACCGCGCGGGCGAGGCAGATCTGAAAAGCGAGCCGCAGCGGTGCGGTTCCACCCAAGGTGCAAACCGGCCCGTTCGCGGGATCCCGGTGAACCTCTCAGGTTCCGATGACAGATGGGGAGACTTCGTCTTGTCACCCATGTCTGGGAGCCCGGAACCATGACTGATGCCCCCCGCCGTACCGCACTGGATGCCACGCACCGTGCGCTCGGCGCGACCATGACCGACTTCGCCGGCTGGGACATGCCGCTGCGCTACGCCAGCGAGCGCGACGAACATGTCGCCGTCCGCACCCGCGCCGGCCTGTTCGACCTCTCCCACATGGGCGAGATCACCGTCACCGGCCCGCAGGCCGGCGACCTCCTCGACCACGCCCTGGTGGGCAACATCGGCGGCGTCAAGACCGGCCGCGCCCGCTACACCATGATCTGCGACGCCGCCGGCGGCATCCTGGACGACCTGATCGTCTACCGCCTCGAAGAGGCCGAGTACATGGTCGTCGCCAACGCCTCCAACGCCCAGGTGGTGCTGGACGCGCTGACCGAGCGGGCGGCCGGCTTCGACGCCGAGGTCCGCGACGACCGGGACGCCTACGCGCTGATCGCGGTCCAGGGGCCGCAGTCGCCGGGCATCCTCAAGGCGGTGACCGACGCCGACCTGGACGGCCTGAAGTACTACGCGGGCCTGCCCGGCACCGTCGCCGGCGTGCCCGCGCTGATCGCCCGTACGGGATACACCGGCGAGGACGGCTTCGAGCTGTTCGTCCGGCCCGCGGACGCGGTCGCCCTGTGGGAGGCGCTGACCGAGGCCGGCCGGGACGCCGGGCTCGTGCCCTGTGGCCTGTCCTGCCGCGACACGCTGCGCCTGGAGGCGGGCATGCCGCTGTACGGGCACGAGCTGACGACGGCGACCACGCCGTTCGACGCGGGCCTGGGCCGGGTCGTGAAGTTCGACAAGACCTCCAACGGCGGTGACTTCGTGGGCCGCGCCGCGCTGGAGGCGGCCGCCGCGCGCGCCGAGGCCAGCCCGCCGCGCAAGCTCGTCGGCCTGATCGCCCAGGGCCGCCGCGTCCCGCGCGCCGGCTACCCGGTCGTCGCGGCCGCCGACGGCACGGTCATCGGCGAGGTCACCTCCGGCGCGCCCTCCCCCACCCTGGGCAAGCCGCTCGCCATCGCCTATGTCGACGCGGCGTACGCCACCCCGGGCACCGAGGGTGTCGCGGTGGACATCCGTGGAAGCCATGAGCCGTACGAGGTCGTCGCGCTGCCCTTCTACAAGCGGCAGAAGTAGCACCCGTACCGCACCGCGCACCGCGGTCGTGCCACCGGCGCGCCCGGCGCGTCTCACTGTGCAAGACCCCGTTTCACGATCACACCCTCGCGTACAGGAGAATCGAGCCATGAGCAACCCCCAGCAGCTCCGCTACAGCAAGGAGCACGAGTGGCTGTCGGACGCCGAGAACGGCGTCTCGACGGTCGGCATCACCGAGCACGCGGCCAACGCGCTCGGCGACGTCGTCTACGTGCAGCTTCCTGAGGTCGGCACCACGGTCACGGCGGGCGAGACCTGCGGTGAACTGGAGTCGACCAAGTCGGTCAGCGATCTCTACTCACCGGTCGACGGCGAGATCACGGAGATCAACGAAGACGTCGTCAGCGACCCCTCGCTGGTGAACTCCGCCCCGTTCGAGGGTGGTTGGCTGTTCAAGGTGAAGAGCTCCGGCGAGCCGGGCGACCTGCTCTCGGCCGACGAGTACACCGCCTTCTCCGGCGGCTGAGCCTCCCGGCCCTCCTCACCGCCACCGCCCACGCGGAAGCGCTTCGCGCCGCCTGACCCCTCCAGGAAGACCTCATGTCGCTCCTCAACAGCTCCCTCCATGAGCTCGACCCCGACGTCGCCGCCGCCGTCGACGCCGAACTCCACCGCCAGCAGTCCACCCTCGAAATGATCGCGTCGGAGAACTTCGCTCCCGTCGCCGTCATGGAGGCCCAGGGCTCGGTCCTCACCAACAAGTACGCCGAGGGCTACCCCGGCCGCCGCTACTACGGCGGCTGCGAGCACGTCGACGTCGTCGAGCAGATCGCCATCGACCGGATCAAGGCGCTCTTCGGTGCCGAGGCCGCCAACGTGCAGCCGCACTCCGGCGCGCAGGCCAACGCCGCCGCCATGTTCGCCCTCATCAAGCCGGGCGACACCATCCTGGGCCTGAACCTCGCCCACGGCGGGCACCTCACGCACGGCATGAAGATCAACTTCTCCGGCAAGCTCTACAACGTCGTGCCTTACCACGTCGACGACAAGACCAACCTGGTCGACATGGAAGAGGTCGAGCGCCTCGCCAAGGAGCACCGCCCCAAGCTGATCGTCGCCGGCTGGTCCGCCTACCCGCGCCAGCTCGACTTCGCCGCGTTCCGCCGCATCGCCGACGAGGTCGGCGCGTACCTCATGGTCGACATGGCGCACTTCGCCGGCCTGGTCGCCGCCGGACTGCACCCCAACCCGGTGCCGCACGCCCACGTCGTCACCACCACCACCCACAAGACCCTCGGTGGCCCGCGCGGCGGCGTGATCCTGTCCACGCAGGAGCTCGCCAAGAAGATCAACTCCGCGGTCTTCCCCGGTCAGCAGGGCGGTCCGCTGGAGCACGTCATCGCCGCGAAGGCCGTCTCCTTCAAGGTCGCCGCGTCCGAGGAGTTCAAGGAGCGCCAGCAGCGCACCCTGGACGGCGCCCGCATCCTCGCCGAGCGCCTCGTCCAGCCGGACGTCACCGAGGTCGGCGTCTCGGTCCTGTCCGGCGGCACCGACGTCCACCTCGTACTGGTCGACCTGCGCGACTCCGAGCTGGACGGCCAGCAGGCCGAGGACCGCCTCCACGAGGTGGGCATCACGGTCAACCGCAACGCCATCCCCAACGACCCCCGTCCCCCGATGGTCACCTCCGGCCTGCGCATCGGCACGCCGGCGCTGGCCACCCGCGGTTTCCAGGCCGACGACTTCCGTGAGGTCGCCGACATCATCGCCGAGGCCCTCAAGCCGTCGTACGACACCGAGGCCCTCAAGGCCCGCGTCACCGCGCTCGCCGACAAGCACCCCCTCTACCCGTCGCTGTGACGCCTCCGCGTCACCGTGGTGGCGCCCACGTCGCCGAGGCGGTGCGGGCGTCGCCGTGACGCCTCGCGTCCGGTGCGGCGCGGCCGGTGACACCCGGCCGCCTGTGACGCGATTCACCAGGTGCGGACGGTCCGGTCCCCGGCACACGACCGGCGGACCGGGCCGCGCGGGAACGCACCGGTGGCCCGGGGCCTTGTCCCGGGCCACCGGCCCCCGTCAGCGCCTCCCCTCCCCCACCGCTGTCTTCCGCCGTTCCGCCCGGCGCCGCCCGCCCGACGCTTCCCGTCCGGCGGCACCGCGCCGCGTCCGCGTTACGCTCGACAGCCGGTGCGGAAACGTACCTCCTGCCCCATTGCCGCACCTCCTGCCCCATTGCTCCACCGTCCACCACGAGCAGACAAGGGAGTCCGCCACCGTGGCCATCTCCGTCTTCGACCTCTTCTCCATCGGCATCGGCCCCTCCAGTTCCCACACCGTGGGCCCGATGCGCGCCGCCCGGATGTTCGCCGGACGCCTCAAGAAGGACGGACTCCTGGCCCAGACGGTCTCCGTACGCGCCGAACTCTTCGGCTCCCTGGGCGCCACCGGCCACGGCCACGGCACCCCCAAGGCCGTCCTGCTCGGCCTTGAGGGCCACTCCCCCCGGACCGTCGACGTCGAGACCGCGGACGCGGAGGTCGAGCGGATCCGCGCCACCAAGCGGCTGCGGCTGATGGGGGCCGAGATAGGCGACGCCCACGAGATCGACTTCGACGAGTCGACCGAGCTGATCCTGCACCGGCGGCGCTCCCTGCCGTACCACGCCAACGGCATGACTCTCTTCGCCTACGACAGCACCGGCGCGCCGCTGCTGGAGAAGACGTACTACTCGGTCGGCGGCGGTTTCGTCGTCGACGAGGACGCCGTCGGCGAGGACCGCATCAAGCTGGACGACACCCCCCTGACCCACCCCTTCCGCACCGGCGACGAGCTCCTGCGCCTCTCCCAGGAGACCGGCCTGTCCATCGCCGGCCTGATGCTGGAGAACGAGAAGGCGTGGCGCACCGAGGACGAGATCCGCGCCGGCCTCCTGGAGATCTGGCGGGTCATGCAGGCGTGCGTCACCCGCGGCATGTCCCGCGAGGGCATCCTGCCCGGCGGCCTGAAGGTCCGCCGCCGCGCCGCCAACTCCGCGCGCCAGCTCCGCTCGGACGGCGACCCGCTGGCCCACGCCATGGAGTGGGTCACCCTCTACGCGATGGCCGTCAACGAGGAGAACGCCGCCGGCGGCCGGGTCGTGACCGCCCCCACCAACGGCGCGGCCGGCATCATCCCCGCGGTCCTGCACTACTACATCAACTTCGTGCCCGGCGCCGACGAGGAGGGCGTCGTCCGCTTCCTCCTGGCCGCCGGCGCGATCGGCATGCTCTTCAAGGAGAACGCCTCGATCTCCGGCGCCGAGGTCGGCTGCCAGGGCGAGGTCGGCTCCGCCTGCTCGATGGCCGCCGGCGGCCTCGCCGAGGTCCTGGGCGGCAGCCCCGAACAGGTCGAGAACGCCGCCGAGATCGGCATGGAGCACAACCTCGGCCTCACCTGCGACCCCGTCGGCGGCCTCGTGCAGATCCCCTGCATCGAGCGCAACGGCATGGCCGCCGTCAAGGCCATCACCGCCGCCCGCATGGCCCTGCGCGGCGACGGCCGCCACCACGTCTCCCTCGACAAGGTCATCAAGACCATGAAGGAAACCGGCGCCGACATGAGCGTCAAGTACAAGGAGACGGCGCGGGGCGGGCTCGCGGTGAACATCATCGAGTGCTGAGGTGGTAGGCCCTGACCAGCGCGTTCGCTTCTTTCAGCGCTGTCAGGGCCTTCCCTGCTTACCCGGCGGAAAGTCCCCGAAAAGCCCCGGGACATCCCACGGGATGGGCGCCTGGCCTGGGGGCTCGTGGCACCCTCGGTCACTGTTCCGATCCGCCCTGACCGTCAGCCGCTGCCAGGATGTATCAAATCGATCCTCCAAGATCGCTGGAGGACTGTCATTCGATACCTGAGTGCTGCGGAAAACTCGCGCTTGGAGCAGCGGCTGGCCGACCTCTCCCCCACGTTCGCGACGGCGCAGGCGCGTCAAGCCCTGCTCCCCCCCCCCGCGGATCTGGCGTACTCGGCCACGGAAGGGGAGACAGACGAACTGTCCCGTGGGGTGTACCGGCGGGGCAGACGCCCCAGAGACGGCGCACGCAGATCTGCTGGCCGTATGCGCACAGGCCCCTCGCGCCGTCGTGTGCGGTGAGTCCGCCCCTCACCACGGCACTGACCACCACCGCCACACACCGCGGCATCACCCCTGAAACCTCTCAGCGCCACCATCACCGACCTCGGCCCGCGTCGCCAGACCTCCTACGCCGCCGGGCGCCGCCGACAAGGCCCCGCCCCAACCAGCTACCCCGAACGCTTCACCGACGTCGTCCGGTAGGTCACCGCCTTCGCAGACGCGCTTCTCAACGGCGACGCCGTCACCCTCACATGGAATGCAGCGGCCCTCACATACTCATGAACCAGACCTGGTCGACCGACCAAGTCTTCGGGATTCGCACCCGAGACCTACGCATTACGAGACCGTGAGCGTTCGTGCTGCTGAGTGACGTTCTGCCTGATCAGAACATTTGCGGCTGGTTGGCCGGTGCTGCCTTGTAATTGCGTCGTCCAAACGCGTCCGGCCACCGGCTGGCCGCCGGGCTAGGAGTAACTGGTGAAAGACGACCGGGATGCCGAGGGTTGAGGTGGTGGCCTTGGTGTGGAAGGACGAGGCCAGGGCGCCCCGCGGCCCGCAGCAGGTTGTGGACTGTCGCCCACAGGATCAGCCACGCGGCATTCGCGTTGAACTTTCCGGAAGGCAGGTGGGCCAGGGGCCCGGCTCTGCCGTCGGCGATGACCTGCTCGATGACCGCGTGGTGGCGGTGCTGCCGCTCGGCCTGGAGGGTCTCGAAAGGGCTGTTGGTGAAGAACGGGTGGTGGCGCCAGGCCGGGAACAACTCGCCCTGTTCGCTGACTGTGGCGGGTTTGGCCAGGCCCCGGACCCGCCGCACGATCAGGAGGGCGGTGACCTGCTCGGCCTTCTTGCGGCCGGTGAAGGCGGTGCAGGCAGGTATCTCGGCGACCTCGGCGTCCGAGATCAGCTCGCCGGTGTCGGGATCGACAACCGCCCTCGGGTAGCGGATCGGTGTCCACGCGCCCTCCGGTATGGCGGCGATGGCCCGCTTGATCGAGGGGTTCATCCCCGTCATGTGGAGAAGTGGGTGCTGGCCCGACGGCAGGCGGCTACCACGTCGGCGTTGTAGAACTGGCTGTCCGCACGCAGGACACGGATGCCGGTGCAGCCGGCTTCGGCCGCGGTGGTCAGGGCCTCGGTCATGAACCGTTCGGCGCCGCGGGAGTCGGCCGACTTGCCCTGACGCAGCCGGACCGCGGCGATGACTGGCTGGGCGGTCGGGGTACAGATCGTGGCCAGCAGCGGGTGCAGGGTGCGGAAGCCTTTGAACCGGCCGACCTGGGCGCCCTGCTTGGCGGGACCGAACACGCGCCGCTCCATGCCGCAGCGCGTCATCGATGCTGTCGGCCCCGGCGCACATCGCCGCGACCAGCGGCATCACCTTCGCTGCCGCGTTCGCACCGCCACCGTTGTCCGCACTGTTGATGCGTACGGTCTCGCGGACCAGTTCCGACAGCCGCCCCGCTCGGCCAAGCGCATCACCGGGCCAGGCCGGCGTCCGCGACCAGGTTGGAATCATCAAAGGCTGCGGACACCGCACGTGGCGGCATGGAAGAACGCATCCCCGAGATGCACCTCCGGACTCGTCGAGTAGAAGCCTAGAGAACTCCTATTCTCACAAGTCAGAGCGCATCTCCACTTTCACATCCGGACACTGGACCAACCGTCACCCGGTGGATCGAGGCTTAGCTTCCGTCATCGCCTCCTCTCCCCATGGCCACCAATCCACCGGATTGGAGGCGTGCTGAGTAGGTAGGACGACTGCTCGCTAGCCAGTCGATTCATACCGGCATCGTCGCACGGCCGGGGCCAGTGCGGGTCGCTTCTTCCTCCACGTCGGCCGGGTCCGGTGAAGCGTGGCGCCCCCCACCCCTCGTCAGGGAGCTAGCATCGGGCCTTGTCAGCCCAACGGCCTCAGCCGGCCGGAGGCCCGCGGAGTACATGCTGGCGAACATGGTGATGAATCTGGACCGGTTCGACCGCTCTCGAGGCCGGTGTCCCGGCCGGCCGGGACACCGGCCGTCAGACGGTCTCGGTCAGGATACGGTTGACCACGGTGGTGAGCTCGGCCGGGGTCACGGCACCGGCGAACTCCTCCTCGTCGATGGCCACGCCGAACTCCCGCTCCAGCCTGCTCAATGTCTCCAGCATGGCCAGGGAGTCGTAGCCAAGCGAGGCGAACTCGACGTCCTCGGGGCGGCGGTCGGTCTCCATCGCGTCACCGTCACCGGCGCACTCGCGCATGATCTCCATGAGCCTGTCGGTCGTCAGCCGGTCCATGATCTCCATGTCTCCTGTCAGGGGGCGGGGGTGTGGGGCGGGTGGGGTCAGCGCGGGCCCGTCACGACCAGGGCCGAGTTGAACCCCCCTTGTCCCCGGGCGAGGATCAGCGCCGTGGCGAGCCGGGCCCGGCGCGGGGTTGTCACGAGGTCGAGGGTGTGGTCCGGCAGCGGTCGTGAGACGTGGACGGTCGGGGGGATGACGCCCTCGCGCAGCGCCAGGAGGGCCGTGGCCACGTCGACGGCGGGGCCTCCGGCGCTCAGCCGGCCGGTCATGGTCTTGGGCGCGGTGACCGGGACCCCGTGGGGGCCGAAGAGGGTGCGCAGCGTGTCGGCCTCGACGGCGTCCTCCTCCGGGGTGCCCGCCGCGTCCGCGAAGACCACGTCGATCTTCTCGGGTCTGAGCTCTGCGTCGTCGAGGGCGGCCCGGACGGCCCGTACGAGGTTCGCGGGGCGTCCCGAGCCGGGCGGCGGGTCGAAGGTGGCCGCGTAGCCCGCCATCCGTCCGTACCGACGGCGTGCGCCGCGCGCCCGTGCGGCCTCCTCGCTCTCCAGGACGAGCAGGGCGCCACCCTCCCCGGGCACGTAACCGGCGGCCTCGGCGTCGAAGGGCCGGTAGGCGAGGGCGGGATCGGACTCCCGGCTCATCCTGGCGGTGCTGAGCTGGGCCACCCAGCCCCACGGGCAGGGGGATCCGTCGACGGCTCCGGCGAGCACCATCGGCTGCCCCCGGCGGAGCTGCCGGCGGGCCTGCCCGAGAGCGTCGAGGCCGCCTGCCTGTTCGGTGACCAGGGCTCCGGCGGGGCCGCGCAGTCCGTGCCGGATGGAGACCTGGCCGGTGTTGACGGCATAGAACCAGGCGAAGGACTGGTAGGCGCTAACGTACTCGGGTCCTCGGTCCCACAGGTTCTGCAGCTCCCGGTGGCCGAACTCGAAGCCGCCCGCCGAGGCGGCGGTGACGACGCCCACCCCGTACTCCGGGAGCAGGGCTGGGTCGAACTCGGCGTCGGCGAGGGCCCAGTCGGAGGCCACAAGGGCCATCCGGGTCATGTGGTCGGTCTGGGGCAGGAGCCGGCTGGGCAGGTGCTCCTCCGGGACGAAGTCCGCGACCTCGCCGGCGAGTCGGCTGGGGTAGGGCTCGGCGTCGAACCGGGTGACAGGGCCGATCGCCGAGGCGCCGCTCAGGATGTTCTTCCAGTGCTCGTCATGGCCCAGGCCGGTGGGGGCCAGCACCCCCATCCCGGTGATGACCGTGTCCGCGTTCACGCCGCCCCCCGGCCCCGTGCGTCGGGTCCGGACAGCACCATGGCGCTCTGGAAGCCGCCGAATCCGCTGCCGACCGTGAGGACGTTGTCGACCGGCAGGGAACGGGCCTCCAGAGGTACGTAGTCCAGGTCGCACTCGGGATCGGGCACGCGCAGATTGGCGGTGGGCGGGACCGCATCATGGCGGATGGCGAGGGCGCAGGTGGCGATTTCCAGGGAGCCGATGGCGCCCAGCGAGTGGCCGATCATCGACTTGATGCTGCTGACGGGGGTCCGGTACGCGTGCTCCCCGAGGCTCGCCTTGAAGGCCGCGGTCTCGTGGCGGTCGTTCTGCTTGGTGCCCGAGCCATGGGCGTTGACGTAGTCGATCGTGGACGGCTCCGTGCGGGCGGTGGCGAGCGCGACCCTGATCGCCTCCGCCATCTCCCGTCCGTCGGGCCGCAGACCGGTCATGTGGAAGGCGTTGCAGCGGGAGGCGAATCCGGTGATCTCGGCGTACACCTCGGCGCCCCGGCGGCGGGCGTGCTCCCGCTCCTCCAGGACGAAGACGGCGGCTCCCTCGCCGAGGACGAAGCCCCGGCGGGTGCGGTCGAAGGGACGGGAGGCCTCGCCCGGCCGGTCGTTGTCGGGGCTCGTGGCCTTGATCGCGTCGAAACAGGCCACGGTGATGGGCGAGATGGGCGCCTCGGTGGCCCCTGCCACCATCACGTCGGCCGTGCCCTCCGCGATCAGATCGGCGGCGCGGCCCACCGCGTCGAGGCCCGAGGTGCACCCCGTCGACACCAGTGAGACCGGCCCTTCCGCCGCGATGCGGTCGTGGGCCACCTCGGCGGCGATGGAACTGGGCACAAAGTAGTCGAAGAGGTGCGGGACGGCGTAGGCGTGGTCGACGAGCCATCGGCTGCCGCTGTCGCTGACGACGGCGTACTCGTTCTCCAGGCTCGTGGTGCAGCCGACCGCGCTGCCGATGACCACCCCGATCCGGGAGCCGTCCAGGGCCTCGCGGTCGATCCCACTGTCCTCGATTCCCTCTCGCGCAGCGACCACCGCGAATTGCGTGGCCCGGTCCATTCGGCGAATCTGGCGGGGTGTGAGCCCCTCCGCCGAGGCGTCGAAGTCGCATTCCGCGGCTATTCGGGAACGATAGGGTTCGGGATCGAAAGCCGTTATGGCGCGGGTGGCGGTGCGACCCGCCGTCAGAAGGTCCCAGAACGGCTTCACACCGATGGCACCGGGAGCCACGATTCCGATTCCCGTGATGACTACACAGCGATTCGTCGCTGTATTCATCAGCGTCCCCCTTTACCGGTGCCCGTAGCCCTGTCCATTGCGACGCAGAGCCCTGTGTCGACCACATCGGAAATGTCCACGGAGTGAGCGTGCGCGGAATAGCTCGCATTCGACTCAATGGCGATTGGAGGAGCGGAGAGAGTTGACACGGGCGGCGGAAGCGTGTCGGACGACCCGGCCGGGAACGCCGCGGAGCGGTCCCTCCGTTGGAGTCCCGCTGGAGGAACACTGGAGCCGGGACGTTGGGCGCGGTGCCGGACGGGGCGCGGATCGGCCGATCCCCCTGAATCGTCCGTACGACTGAGGGGCGTCCGGCGGCACCGGGGGGCGCTCCGGAGGGCGATGAACCCGCCGAGTTTGACGGGAAAAGGTGCCTCATGCATTAGGTTCCCGGTATAAGCCGCAAGCAGCAACCCACCAGTTGACGCCTGTCGAATACCGGCCCAGCGGGCGGCCGTGGCGGGATCGAATCTCCGCCATTCCTCGATGGGACGCGGCTTTACGGGAACCTTTCCCGGACCGCGAGTCAAGATCCGACAGATTGGACATTCTGTCTTTTCTTCAGCGATCCATCGGGGCCCCTTCGGTCCCCCGCCCCAACATTGACCAGTCGTTTTCAAGGATCTACCGTGAAGTCGAGGTGATCGGCCGACGTAGAGGGCGCGCACGGCGTGGCGATGACAGGCCGTGCGCGACTCAGTTGAAACGGGGGAAACATCTTGGAGTTCCGGCTTTTAGGTCCCGTCCAAATCATCTCGGGGGGTCGAAACATCATGCCGACCGCGCCCAAGCCGCGTCAGCTCATATCCCTGCTCATGCTGCGGCACAACACCGTGGTGCAGTCGTCCGAGCTGATCGACGAGTTATGGCCCGAGCTCCCGCCCCCGAGCGCGGTGACCACCCTTCAGACGTACATTTACAAGTTCCGCAAGCTCCTTCTGAAACAGGGACACGGGAACCTGCTCCAGACCCAGCCGGGTGGATACAGCCTCACCATTCCGTCGTCGAGTCTGGACGTAAGCCTGTTCGAGAGGAAAGCGGAGGAAGGCCAGGAACTGCTCCAACGGGGCGATTCTGCAGCGGCTTTGGCATGCTTCGAGCAGGCCCTGGCCCTGTGGCGCGGACCCGCGCTCGCCGACGTCGAGACAGGGGGACGGCTCCTCTCGTACGTGACCGGGCTGGAGGAGCTGCGCTTCCGCATCCTCGAACTGCGGATCGAGGCCGACCTGGAGAACGGCCGGCACCGCGAACTCATCAGCGAGCTCAAGGCGTTGGTGCTGGCCCACCCGTTGCACGAACACCTCCACGGACTCCTGATGGTGGCCCTGCACAGGTCCGGCCGGCGGCACGAGGCGCTGGAGGTCTACCAGGCTCTGCGGCAGAAGATGATCGACGAACTCGGCCTCGAACCCGGCAAGGAACTCGCCCGTCTTCAGCACACCCTGCTGTCCGACTCGCCCGCCGAACCCCAGGAGCCCGCGCGACGGCCGAGGACCAGTTCCGCCGCGCCGCTAGGCCCTGCCGCTGCCCCGGCCACCCCGGCCCTCGCGCACACGGACGCCCCGGCGGGTGGAGCCCCCGCACCCCTCGCTCCCCCGCTACCGCCGGAGCTTCCGCTCGCGCCCGTCCCCGCGCCGAGGCCCGTACTCCCGCCCTCGCCCGTCTCCATGACCCCGGCACTGCCCGGACCACACCTTCCTGTGCCCAGTGCCGGTGCCGGTGACGCTCAGGTCCCCGCCCAACTGCCCTCGCCGGTCGCCGTGCGGGAGTCGATCGGGGCACCAGCCCAACTGCCAGCCGGGCTTGCAGGGTTCGTTGGCCGTGACGACGTCCTCAGGGAACTGGAGGCGGCGCTGCGCGAGCCCGGCGGATCGGCAGCCGACGGCACGGCGGCTCATATAGGGGTCGTGACCGGCCCCCCGGGCATCGGCAAGAGCGCGTTGGCCGTCCGCCTGGCGCACACGCTCCGCCCGCACTTCCCCGACGGGCAGCTCTACGCGGACCTGCGAGGCTCCGCCGCCGAGCCGCGTGACCCCTCCGAGGTGCTCCGCGGCTTCCTGCGGGCCCTGGAGGTCCCGACCTCGCGCATCCCGGAGGGCCTGGAGGAGTGCGGGGCGCTGTTCCGGTCCCGTACGGCGGGGCGCCGCGTGCTGGTGCTCCTGGACGACGTGGCGTCCTCGGCCCAGATCCGGCACCTGCTGCCCGCAGACCCGCGCTGCGCGCTGCTCGTGACCGGCCGCCGGCGGATGACCGCCCTGGTGGAGGCCGAGCGGGTCGAGCTGGGCGCGCCCTCCCCGAAGGAGGCCCTGGAGATCCTCGCGGTCCTGGCGGGCCGGCAGCGGGTGGACCGGGAACCGGAGGCCGCGCACCGGACCGTCGAGCTGCTCGGCCGGCATCCCTTGGCCCTACGGTGCGTGGGCGGTCGACTCGCTGCCGGGCCAGGGCTCTCACTGTCGGCGCTCGCCGACCGGCTTGAGGCCACGCCCCGGATCCTCGACGTGGCTCGGCTCGGCGAGCTGGACGTGCGCTCCCGGTTCGCCGCGAGCTACGCGGGCCTCAGCCACCAGGAGCAGGGGGTCTTCCGGCTGCTCAGCATGCTGGGCGAGACGCCCTTCACCGCGTCGCAGGCGGCCGAGCTGCTGAGCCAGCCGGTGCGGGAGCTGGAGTCCGTCCTGGAGGTCCTCGCCGACAACCACCTGCTGGCCACCGACCGTTGCGCCGACGGCATCGGACGCTACGTCTTCGAACGGCTGACCCGGGCCTACGCCAAGGAGCGCCTGGAGGAGACGCTCCCCGCGCCGCCCGTGGCCGAGAAGGTGGGGGTCGGGTGAGCGGAGTTCCGCGCCGGTGGTCAGCCGGTGTCGAGACGTCCTCCACGGGCCGCTGCCAGGCTCCCCGGCACGCGTCCGCGGATGTCGGACGGAGACGACGAACAGAGGGGTGGACCAGCCCATGTCGAGCGGCGAGCAGCAGGAGTCAAACGTTGTCAGCGAGGCCGGTCCGGCCAGCCGCGGTCCCGAGGTGACCTTCGTCAACCGGTTCACCGTCCACGGGACGGCGGAGGAGTTCGAGGAGGTGTTCGCCCGGACGTCCGCCTTCATGGCGCGCCAGCCCGGATTCGTCCGACACAGCCTGCTGCGGGAGGTGGACGACCCGGCCGGCTACGTGAACCTCGCCGTGTGGACCGACCGGGCCTCGTTCCAGCGGGCGGTGCGGCAGCCCGGGTTCGCGCCGCACGCCGCGGCCCTGCGGGAGCTGAGCCGGAGCGAGAACGGGCTCTTCACCGCCCGTCTGTCAGTGACGGCAGCCGAGGCCCGGCAGGTCTGAGCCGCCGCCACGCAGGGCGAAGAAGCCGTTCAGGACAGGGTCTTGAGGACCTCTCGGAGAGCCTCGACGACCCTGTCCTGCGCTTCCGGGGCCAATGAGGGGTACATGGGCAGCGAGAAGATCTCGCGGGCCAACCGCTCGGTGACGGGCAGGGAGCCCTCCCGGTAGCCGAGGTGCGCGAAGCCGGTCATGGTGTGGATCGGCCAGGGGTAGCTGATGTTCAGCTCGATGTCCCGCTCCCGCAGCGCCTCGATGATCTCGTCCCGGCGCGGGTGGCGCACCACGTACACGTAGTGGACGTGGTCGTTGCCCGGGGCGGTCTCGGGGAGGACGAGTTCGGTGTCGCCGAGCCCTTCGGCGTACCGCCGGGCGATTTCCCGACGGGCCGTCATATAGTCGTCGAGCCGACGGAGTTTGCGGCGCAGGATCTCGGCCTGGACCTCGTCGAGGCGGCTGTTGTGGGCCGGCAGGTCGGTGACGTAGTAGCGCTCCTCCATGCCGTAGTAGCGCAGCCGGCGCAGCCTGCGGTCCACCTCCTGGTCGGAGGTGAGGACCGCGCCGCCGTCGCCGTACGCACCGAGGACCTTCGTCGGGTAGAAGGAGAAGGCAGCGGCGGTGCCCATGGTCCCGGCCGTCCGGTCGTGGTGACGGGCACCGTGGGCCTGGGCGCAGTCCTCGAGGACGGCAAGTCCGTGCCGTGCGGCCAGCTCCTCCAAGGGGGCCATGTCGACGCACTGGCCGTAGAGGTGGACCGGGAGGAGGCAGCGGGTGCGCGGGGTGATGGCGGCCTCGACCTGGGAGACGTCCATGAGGTAGTCCTCGCGCACGTCGACGAAGACCGGGGTGGCGCCGGTGCCGACGATGGCGACGACGGTCGGGGCGGCGGTGTTGGAGACGGTGATCACCTCGTCTCCGGGCCCCACCCCGAGGGCCTCTAGGCCGAGTTTGACGGCGTTGGTGCCGTTGTCCACGCCGACGCAGTGCCGGGCTCCGTGCCGGGCGGCGAACTCCTCCTCGAACGACCGGACGCTGTCGGCGAGGACCAGCTGACCGGAGCCGAAGACGGTGTCCACCGCGTCGAGAATGTCCTCCCGTTCTGCCGCGTACTCGTCCAGATATCCCCATACACGAATGGTCACAGGTATTCTCCATTTCCGCTCGGATGGGCACCGAGTTCAGCGGATCGGACTCGCATCCAGCTCGATTTCAACTCGACCCCGGATTCTCTTCCTTGTGCCTGCCGATATCGCGTGGATAACATCGCGTCCATGAAAGGAATCATTCTGGCAGGAGGCACGGGAAGTCGTTTGTATCCGATCACGCTGGCCGTTTCCAAACAGCTCTTGCCGGTCGGCGACAAACCGATGATCTACTATCCGCTCTCGGTGCTGATGCTAGCGGACATCAGGGACATCCTCATCATCACCACCCCTCACGATCTGCCGCAGTTCCGGCGCCTCCTCGGTGACGGCAGCCATCTGGGGCTGCGCATCGACTACGCGGAGCAGCCCAAGCCGAACGGGATCGCGGAGGCCTTCGTCATCGGCGCCGACCACATCGGGGACGATTCCGTGGCCCTAGTGCTGGGCGACAACATATTCCACGGACATTCCTTCTCCGAAGTGCTCAGGAAAGAGCGGGAGAAGCTGGACGGGTGCCTTCTGTTCGGTTACGAGGTGCACGATCCCGAGCGGTACGGGGTCGGCGAGACCGACGGGGAAGGAATTCTGATATCCATCGAGGAGAAACCGGAGAGGCCCCGTTCGAACCGTGCGATCACGGGTCTCTACTTCTACGACAACGACGTGGTGGGGCGGGCCGCGGCCCTGCGCCCCTCGGCACGCGGCGAGCTGGAGATCACCGATCTGAACCGCATGTACATGGAGCGCGGGCGGGCCCGGCTGCGGGAGCTCGGCCGGGGCTTCGCCTGGCTGGACACCGGGACCCCCGAGTCGCTCCTCCAGGCGGCCCAGTACGTACGGACCCTGGAGGAGCGGCAGGGGGTGCGGATCGCCTGTGTCGAGGAGGTGGCGCTCCGTAGGGGCTTCATCGGTCCTGACGAGTGCCACCGGCTGGGTGCACGGCTCGGGAACTCGGGCTATGGCCGCTACGTGATGGCCATCGCCGGCGAGCACCCCTCCTCCGTGTGAGGGTTCCCCGGGTGTCTCAGGGACGGCGCGCGACGAACAGTCCCCGCGCCGTCCACTCCGGCCGGATGTACTCGGCCGGGCACCCGGCGTCGGAGAAGGCGGACAGGTACTCGTCCAGGGTGAAAAGGGTGAGGAGGTCGACCTCGGTGAACTCCCGGATGCCACCGGCCTCGCCGATCACGAACCGCACCTCCATCCGTGTCGTCCGGCCCTCGCGGGTGGAGTGCGAGATCCGGGCGACCGTCCGGTGCTCGTCGCTCGCCAGGTCGCCGGCCACGTAACCGTCGAGGAACCGTTCGGGGAACCACCAGGGTTCGACGACGAGCACCCCGCCTGGCCGCAGGTGGCGGGCCATGGCGGCGACCGCCGTCCGCATGTCAGTCACCGTCCTCAGATAGCCGATCGCGGTGAACAGGCACACCACGGCGTCGTAGGTGCGCCCGAGGCCGAAGGCGCGCATGTCGCCCTGATGCAGCGGCACTCCGGGGAGCCTGGCGGCGGCGCGCTCCAGCATGGCCGGAGAGAGTTCGAGGCCCTCGGTGTGGGCGAAAAGGCCGTCGAAGGCCTCCAGATGGGCGCCGGTGCCGCAGGCCACGTCCAGCAGTGAGTCGGCAGCGGGCAGCTGGTTCCTGATCAGGCGGGTGGTCTCGGCGGCCTCGGCGGCCCAGTCCTTGCCGCGGGCGCGATAGACCAGCTCGTAGACGTCCGCCAGGTCGTGGCCGAACATCGGCCTCCTTCGGGTAGGGGCCCGGGACCGGGCACGGGTGGGCTGGGCACGGGTGGGCTGGGTGCGGGTGGGCTGGGTGCGGGTGGGCTGGGTGCAGGACGGCTCATTCGTCGACGAGGGCGACCGCGCGGGTCCAGCCCGCACCGGCGCCGGCGATCTTCACAGGGAAGCAGGAGACCTGGAAGCCGTACGGTCCGGGCAGCGCCTCCAAATTGGCCAGGCGTTCGATCTGGCAGTACTCGCGGTCCCTGCCGATCATGTGCGCGGGCCACAGCACGTCACGGTCCCCGGTGGCCCGGTAGCGGGCGATGATGTCTCCGAAGGGGGCGTCCAGGCTGAACGCGTCCGTGCCGATAACCCGGACGCCGAGGTCGAGGAGGAGATGGACGGCGGGACCGTCGAGCCCCGCGAACTCGGTGAAGTACCGCTCGGTCCCCCGGTGGCGCTGTGCCCCGGTGCGCAGCAGGACGATGTCCTTCGGGCTCGGGGTGCGGCCGATGCGGGCGAACTCCTTCTCCAGCCGCTCCGCGCCGATGACGCCGGTGGGCGCGTCGGTCAGGTCCAGCACCATGCCGGGGCGCAGGAACCAGTCCAGCGGCATCTGGTCGATGTGCCGGGGCACGCCGTCGCCGTAGCCCGCCCGGGAGCCGTAGTGAGAGGGCGCGTCCACGTGGGTGCCGGTGTGGGTGGTGAGCGTGACGCGGTCCAGGGACAGGAACTCGCCGTGGGGCAGCTCCTCGGGGTCGAAGGAGATGCCGAAGTGGGTACGCATCTCCTCGCTCATGTGCAGGGCGCCCTCGCGAGGCGTGAGGACGTGGTGCTCCACGGGGTCGGGTTCCCAGAGCGCCGCGTCCACCGCCGAGGACAGATCGATGAGCCTCACGGCGCACCTCCATGGGGTCGGAGCCGGGTTCAGGGTCGGCATCCTCCCGGCCGGGGCCGGAGCAACGGTCGAGCCGGGCTGGAGGCCGGGGCCCCGTCGGGGCACGAGTTCGGTTCCAAGGGCGCGCGCGAGCATCGGCGGCAGCGGCCCGCGACCGGCGGGCGAGGAGGGAGATCCGTGAGCGAGACCGTCAGCCCGCCGTATGCGTCGCTGTGCGCCGACATCCAGCGGTTCCACGCCCGGCAGATGCAGCTGCTGGACTCGGGCGACGCCGAGGCGTGGGCCGCCACCTTCACCGAGGACGGCCTGTTCGCGCCGCCGTCGCTGCCCGAGCCGGTCCGCGGGCGTGCCGCCCTGGCGGAGGGGGTCCGATCGGCGCACGCGGAGCTCGCCGCCGAGGGCGAGGTGCGTCGGCACCTGCTGACCACGGCCGCGGTGGAGGACCCCGGAGCGGACGGCTCGGTGCGGGTGCGGTCGTACGTGCAGGTGGTGGCGACCCGACGGGACGAGGCGCCCCGTCTGCTGCTGATGTGCGTGTGCGACGACGTCCTGGTCGCCGAGGGCGGGGAGTGGCGGGTGCGCGAGCGGTACGTGACCCGCGACGACCGGCCCTGAGGGGAACGGCGCGAGGCCCGGTGGGACGTCGCGGTGACCTCCCACCGGGCCTCGCGCGTGGTACGGGTCCGCGTCGTCAGCGGACCGTGTCGGCGGAGACGACCGCGGGTTTGGGGAACGGCAGGATGAACCGGCCTCCGGAACGCAGGAATTCCGCCTCCTTGCGGAGGATCTCGTCGGCGTAGTTCCACGCGAGCATCAGGTAGACGTCGGGCGGGACGCTCCGTGCGTGGCCGGGGCTGCGGACCGGGATGTGCGTGCCGGGCAGCACCTTGTCCTGCTTGAGCGAGGTGGTGTCGATGCAGTAGGCCACCTCGTCGGCCCCGAGGCCGCAGATGTTGAGGATCGTGGTGCCCTTGGCCGAGGCCCCGTAGCCGGCGACCCGCTTGCCCTCCGCGAGGAGGGAGCGGACCAGCACGGGCAGCTCTTCGCGGACGACCCGGACGCCCCGGGCGAACTCCCGGTAGGCGGCGTCGGAACCGAGCTCGGCCCGCTCCTCCGCCGCGATCAGCTCGCCGACCGTGCCGGTGACGGGGCGCCGGGCCTCGGGACGGCCGACGAGGACCAGCAGGGAGCCGCCGTGGACCGGGAGCCGCTCCACGTCGAAGAGCTTCAGTCCGTGCCGGGTGAAGAGGGTGTCCAGGGTGCGCACGAGGAAGTACGACAGGTGCTCGTGGTAGATGGTGTCGAACGCATACTTCTCCAGTAGGTCGACCGCGTAGGGGACTTCGATGGCGAAGACCCCGTCGGGGGCGAGCAGCGCGCGCACCCCGGCGAGCACCCCGGCGAGGTCGTCGATGTGGGCGAAGACGTGGCGGCCGAGGATGAGGCGCGCGGAGCCGTGAGAGCGGTGCACGGTCCCGGCGGCGGTCTCGGTGAAGTACTCGGGCAGGGTGCGTATGCCGTGCTCGTTGGCGACGGCCGCCAGGTTGCGGGCGGGGTCCACGCCGAGCACCCGGGCGCCGTTGCGGGCGAAGGCGGCCAGCTGCTGGCCGGTGTTGCTGCCCAGCTCCACCACCAGGTCCCCGGCGGCGAGCCCGGCGCGCTCCCGGCAGGTGGTCGCGACGAACTCCATGTGGCGGGTGATGGTCTCCGAGTCGGAGGTGACGTAGCTGTACGTCCGGTACATCACCTCGGGGTCGACGACGTGGGTGACGCTCATCAGCCGGCAGGAGCGGCAGGAGATCACGCCCAGCGGGTAGGCGGGCTCGTCCTCGTAGGAGTCGGCGGGCTCCAGGAACGCGTTGGCCAGCGGCACGTCTCCGAAGGAGACCACGTCCTGCCAGTCCGACGCGCCGCACACCCGGCAGCTGGTGACGGGCCGTAGGTTCTCCGTGGTCATAACCGGATCTTCCTCTCCGCGGTCGGCGCCGGCTCCCCCGGCATCAGCAGGCTCTGCAGGCAGGCCACCAGGCTGCGGGCCTGGATGTTGAGGTAGTGGCTGTGCCGCAGCAGCTCGACGAGCTGGTGGACGGTCATCCACCGGTAGTTGGGATCGTCGGGCGGGACGTCGAGGTCGGTGTCGACGATCAGGTAGCGGTTGCGCGCGTGGTGGAAGCGTCCGCCCTCCTCCGAGAGGACGGAGCGGAAGCGGACCCGCGCGGGATCCGCGCCCTCCACCGCGTCGAGGTAGCGCGGCCGCGCGCTCCTCGGCAGGTGCTCGTAGGAGGCGGGGGTGCACTGGACCGTGGGGGCCAGCTCCACCACGTCCATGTAGCCCGCCTCGACCCGGGCGTTCATCAGCACGTGGAGCACCCCGTCGATGGACCGGGTGAGGAACGCGACGACGCCGGTGCCGTGCGGTTCGATCATCGGCTGGGACCAGCGGGCGACCTCCCGGCCGCCGGCCTCCACGCGGACGCCGATGACGTCGAAGAAGGCCCCGGAGGCGTGCGAGATCCGCTCCGGGGTGCGGTGCCAGTCGTTCAGCCGGGCCAGCGGAACGCGGCGGGCCTGGACCTCGGTGCGGGTGCGGGCCTCGGTGATCCAGCTGAGGACGGCGCCCAGCGCGTGCCGGGCCTCGGCCGAGGGGTCGCAGGAGCGGAAGAGGGCCTCCCGGAAGGGGTCGGCGGGCGCCCCGAGCTCCCGGGCGAGTTCCGCGTGGGCGAAGGGGAGGCAGGACAGGACCGTACGGGCGTCCATGTTGACCACGTCGTCCTCGGCGAGGAGCCGGTGGAGCTGGCCGAGGGTCAGCCAGTGGAAGCCCTCGTGGACCTCCACCTCCCCATCGGCCTCGACGACCATGTTCCGGTTCCGTTTGTGGTGGAAGGCGGAGCCCTGTTCCGACTGCCGGACGTCGACGAGGGAACCCCGGGAGCCGGGGTCGCGGAACCGCTCCAGGTACGGCACGGGGCGGCCGCCGTGGACCCCGGTGTAGTTGCTGCGGGTCGCCTGGACGGTCGGGGAAATCTGCACGCCGTTGGCGTTGCCGGGTTCGACCTTGGCCTGCATCAGGCAGTGCAGGACGCCGTCGAACTCCTTGACCAGGATGCCCAGGACTCCGACCTCGGGCTGGTTGATGATGGGCTGGCTCCAGGCCGGGACCGGCCCGGCGGGCATCCGCACCTCCAGGCCCTCCACGGTGAAGAAGCCGCCGGTTTGGTGGCGCAGGTTGCCGGTGCCGGGCTCGGTCTCCCAGCCGGTGAGCTCGTCGAGCGGGACCCGTTCGACCCGGGTGAAGGTACGGGCGGCGGCCTCGGCGTACCAGTCTTGGAACGCCGAGTGCGAGGTGCGCCGGCCCTCGCGGGCCCGCGCGGACGCGGCGACGCGCAGCGGGGTCGCGGCGCCGCGCGGGCGGCTCGCGGTGCGTGTGAGGGATTCGGTCATGACTGCTCCACAGGGTGGTCCGCGCGGGACGCGTCCCACATGTCCTTGATCGATTCGGACAGTTCGACGGTCGGGCGCCATCCCAGCGACCGGGCCGCGCGGCCGATGTCGACCCGGGTCCAGTCGCCGCCCCGCGAGTCGACGGGCGCGGCCCGGAGCCGGACGGCACCCGGGGGCGGTCCGGCGGCGGCGACGAGCAGGTCGAGCAGGTACGCCACCGGTACGGCCTCGCCGCGGCCCACGTTGATCACCTGCCCGGCGACAGGGGCGGTCGCGGCGGCGAGGACGGCGGCGGCCAGGTCCCGTACGTCCAGGAAGTCCCGGTGGGCGTCGGCGACGGTCAGCTCGGCCGGCTGTTCGGGGATGGCGGTACGCAGCCGGCGGACGGCGGCGCCGAGGAACCCGACCTCCGCCGCCTCCGGACCGCAGAGGTTGACGACGCGGAGCACCACGCCGTCCACGAGGCCCGCCCGGGTGGCACGGAGGACGGCCTCTGCTCCGGCGAGTTTGCTGCGCCCGTAGGCGGAGACGGGGCGGGCCGGACGGGTCTCCTCGGCGGCGGTACCGGCGGGCAGCGGACCGTACTCGTGGACGGATCCGATCTGCACGAGGCGGGTCCTGCCCGGCGCCAGGGCGAGCGCGGCGAGCAGATTCTCCACGAGGTGGACATGGACGCGCTCGTTCTCCTCCTCGCCGGTGACCCAGCCGCCGGTCGCGTTGACCACGGTGTCCACGCGGGCCGCGGCCAGCAGACCGGCGAGTTCGCCCTGGTCAGCGGCGGCCGCGTCCAGGGCGAGGAAACGGTTGCCGTTCGCGTACGGGGGCCGGTGTCGCGCCACTTCGAGGACCGGCCGACCCGCGCGGACGAACGCGGCGGTCACCGCGCGGCCCACGCAGCCCGTCGCGCCGAACACGGCAACGGCGGGCTCCCGGCCGGCGGTCATCGGGCCGTGCCGCCGCACAGCGCCCGTTCGATCTCCAGGCACCGGCGGTAGTCCGGGAGGGTGCCGGACTTCTCCGCCGTCTCCAGGGTGGGCGCTGCCAGGTCCCGCTCCGACATGACCGGCTCGAAGTCCGTCGGCAGGGGCAGTTCGAGGACCGGGTCGAAGATGGAGAGCGCCAGCTCGTTCTCGGGCACGTACTCCCCGGAGAGCATGTACGACATCACCGTCCGGTCCTCCAGCGCCACGAAGGCGTGGGCCACGCCGACGGGGAAGTAGACGGCTCGGAAGTCCTCCTGGTCGAGCAGGACGGTCTCCGACCGGCCGTAGGTGGGCGAGCCGACCCGGACGTCGATGACGATGTCCAGGGCCCTGCCCCGCGCGCAGTACACGTACTTGGCGATGCCCGGGGGCGTGAGGGTGTAGTGGGCACCCCGGATCGTTCCGCACCGGGAGAGACTGTGATTCGTCTGGGCCACGGGGAACAGCGGGTGCCCCAGGGCCTGTCGAGCGGGCGTATCCTGGAACGGGGAGACGAAGAGCCCCCGTTCGTCGGAGAAGATCTTCGGCCGGAACTCGAACGCGCCGTCCACGGCGAGCTGTCGCGACTGCATGACACCGTCCTCGGTTGCTTGTGGTGGTGCCGGCCTGGCCGGCGGCGTTCCGCGGTCAGAGGACGCGGACCTCGGGCACGTACACGATCCAGCGCCCCCCGGACTCCCGGAACAGCCGCTCCTTCGCCATGATTTCCTCGGCGTGGTTCCAGGCGAACAGCACCGCGTAGTCCGGGTAGGGGTGGGTCAGGGCTTCGGTAGGGCGGACCGGGATGTGCGAACCGGGCATGAGCTTCCCGTGCTTGGCCGGGGTCACGTCGCACACCCAGTCGATCGACTCGGGGCCGATGCCGCAGAAGTTGGTCACGGTGGCGCTCTTCGCCGTGGCGCCGTAACCGACGATCGCCTTGCCGTCTGCGCGCAACTCCCTCAGGAGTGAAGTCAGTTCGGTGCGGACGCGTTCGACCCCAGCGGCGAAGGTGTCGAAGACCTCGGGGGTGCCGATCCCCCTGAGGTCCTCCTCGGCGATCAACTCGGCCACGGCCGGGCTCGGCGTGCCCCGGCCCGCCCGCTTCAGGGTGTAGCGGAGCTCGCCCCCGTGCACCGGCAGCCGTTCGACGTCGACGACCTCGAAGCCGAAGCGGGCGGCGGCGGTGCTCACCGAGCGCACGGTGAAGAAGTAGAAGTGCTCGTCGTAGATCTGATCGAAGGAAGTGCGCTCCAGGATGTCGCCGAGATAGGGGTCCTCGAAGACGAAGGCGCCGTCCGGTGCGAGCAACGTGTCGAGCCCCCGGAAGACGGAGTCCAGGTAGGGGATGTGGCAGATGGTGTTCGCCGAGTAGACCAGGTCGGCCGGGCGGTCGGCGGCCACGATCCCGGCCGCCGTCGCCTCCTCGAAGAACTCGCTGAGGACCCGGACCCCCTGCTGACGGGCGAGTTCGGCGACACCGCCGCAGGGCTCGACGCCCAGGTGCCGGATGCCCTCCTTGGCCAGGGCCCGCAGCATCACCCCGTCGTTGCAGCCGATCTCCACCACGAAGGGGTCGGGGCCGCGCAGGTGTTCACGGGAGAGCCGTCCGGCGGTCTGCTCGAAATGGCGTCGCATGTGGACCGAGCCGGACGAGTGGTAGGGGTATTCCTCATGGAACATCCGGTCCCGGGCGACCTCGTCTAGGAGCTGGGTCATGCCGCAGGACTCGCATCTGCCCACGGCGAGCCGGTAGAAGTACTCGTCGTCGACGCGGTCGGGGTCCAGGAACGCGTCGGAGAGTGGCTGGCGCCCGAAGTCAAAGAACTGACGGACGGGTCCTCCACAGACACGGCACATGGGGCCTTCCTCGGGTTCATAAGGTCCGGGGCGGAACTACCGCCGGACGTTTCCTTGGCGAGCGGCGGGGAAGCGGATCATGCCGCCGGTGATCGGGGAACGGAGGCGGCGCAAGACCTCGTCGGTCCTGGTCAGGCCGGGCAGCTCCGCGGCGATGCCCCGGAGGGCGGCCTCGGCGGCCAGGCGCGCCGCCGGACCGACGAGGCCGTCGGCGTTGCCCTCCTCGGGGAGCGGGTGCCGTTCGTGGGCGGGCCGGTGGACGTCGAACCGGTCTGGGTCGCGGTGATGCCGGGGGTCGCGCCGGGCCGCCTCGGTGAGCAGGACGACCTCCTCGCCCTCCGCCACCCGGGTCCCCGCGAGTTCAAGCTCCTCGCGGGCGTACAGCCGGTGCAGGCGGACGGGGGGCGTGTGGCGCAGGGTCTCGGCGACGGCGGCCGGGGCGAGGCCGGGGTCCTCGCGCAGGGCCCGCCACTGGTCGGGATGGTCCAGGAGGAGGGCGACGGCGTTTCCGGTCAGGGTGGTGGCGACGTCGACGCCGACCAGGGCCAGCAGGGCGCACACCGTGAGGACGTCCTCGGGCGCGGGCGTGCCGTCGGGGGTGGGGGTGGCGGAGAGACGGCGGGGGAGGCCGGAGCGGGCGCGGCGGCCTGCTCCCACGTCACGGCGGGCGCCGTGGGGGCGGGACGTACGGGACGCCGTGCGGGGAGAGCCCGACGCGCCGGACGTACCCGCTGCCCCGGACGTACTCGACGTGACGGGCGTGCCCGGTGAGCCGGATGTACTCGCCGTGACGAGCGTACCCGGTGGGTTGGGCGTGCCCGGTGCGCCGTCCGCGCCCGACGCGCCGGGCGTCTCCAGCGTCTCCGCAAGGAGGGCCAGGAGTTCCGGGAGTGCGGCGCGGTACCGGCGGGCCGTGTCCAGGCGCGGGGGGCAGAGCGTGGCGTCCAGGGCGCCGGCGAGTTGTCCGCTGAGCTCCGTGAACCGGGCGGCCCGGTGGGCCGGTACGCCGAGCAGGACGCGCCCGGCGTCCACCGTGGCGGGCCGGATCAGGTCGTCCATCAGGTCGAACCGCTCCCCCACCGACGCCGCCCGGTTCCGGTAGGCCCGGACGGCCGCCGCGTGCCGGCGGCGCAGGGCCTGTTCGCCGAGCACGGGCGCGGCCCATCCGCGCAGTCGCTCGTACTCCTCCCGGTCGAGGGCGGACGGAAGCCCGGCCAGCGGCAGTGCCTCCCGCAGGGCCGGCACGTCCCACGGAGCGGGTTCCCCGTCCGGTCCCCCGAGCGGGGCGCTTGTGTCGGGGGCCCGGGGCGTGAGGCGTCGGTCGGCCAGCGCGGCGGCGACCACCGCGTGGTCGGCCGTCACCCAGGCCTCGGCGCTGCTCCAGTACAGAGGGCCCCGCTCGCGGACGCGCCGGCCCAGTTCGGCCCGGTCGTCTCCGGCCGCACGCAGCAGCAGCGCGTACGGGTCGCCCTTCGTGCCCAAAATCCACTGGACGCCGCGCAGGGTCAGCAGGACGCGTCCCAGCGCGCTGTCGGTCATGCTCGCCACCATGGGCCGGAACGCTAGGCAGGCCGCCTCGACCCCCTCTCGACTTTCCCTGTCTCCGGGCGTCGAGCCGGGCACGAGGGCAGCGTGGCACCGGCCCCCTAGGGTGACGCGGTCATGGACATCATCGGCAAGGGTTTCATCGCCCGGCATCTGCGGCCGTTGCACGAGGCGCACCCCGGGGTGACGGTGCTGGCGGCAGGCGTTCCGCGCCAGCACCTGCCGGATTCCGAGCACGAGCGGGAGGCGGCGCTCGTCCGGGAGACGATCGCGCGCTGCCGGAGCCGGGGCGAACTGCTGGTCTTCTTCTCCACGGCCAGCATGTACGGCGGTCCCGGCTGCCGTGGCCGCGAGGACGACCCGATCGTCCCGGCCACCCGCTACGGCCGCCACAAGTTCGCCCTGGAGTCCACGATCCGGGAGTCCGGCGCGGCCCATCTCGTGCTGCGCCTCGCCTACGTGCTGGGGCCGAACGGGCCCGGTTTCCGGCTGGTGCCCGCCCTGGTGTCGCAGGTGCGCGCGGGGCGGGTGCGGGTGCATCCGGGGGCCCGGCGCGATCTGCTGCACGTCGCGGACTTCGTCGGGCTCGTCGACCGCCTGCTGGCCTCCGGGGTGCGCGACGAGACGGTGAACGTGGCCTCCGGGGACTGCGTGGACGTCCTCGACGTCGTCGCCCACCTCAAGCAGCGGCTCGGTCTCGATGCCGTGGAGGAGGTGATGGGCGAGGGCGAGAGCGCCTTCTCGCACTGTCCGTCGGTGGAGAAGCTGCGGGCCCTGGTACCGGAGCCGGCCGGTTCGGTGTTCGGGCCGGGATATCACCGGTTCGCCCTGGACCGTTATCTCCGCGAGACGGACGCATGACTGGTGGTGGACCCGGGGGACAGTGGCTTTCCAACGGTCGTCGAACCACGGTCGACATCATCGGAGCCGTCCCGATCGCACCGAGCGACCGGAGTCGAGTGAAGGAAGCGGGGAACGCGATGGCGACGCACGACAGGGACCGCGCGGTCACGGCGGATCTGCGCGACCCGAGGACCGCCTCGGGCCGCGCGCTGCTCACGCTGCTGACCGAGCACCTTCCCCGGATGCGGGAGGGGGCCCGCCAGGCGGACCGGGAGGGCGCCTTCCCGGTCGAGGTGTTCGAGGGGCTCCGCGCGCGCGGGGTGTTCGGGGCCACTGTGCCGGAGGAACTCGGCGGGCTCGGTGTCTCCTCGCTGCACGACGTCTGTCTGGCCCTGACGACCGTGGCCGAGGCGGACGCCTCGACCGCGCTCGCCCTGCACATGCAGCTCAGCCGGGGTCTGACGCTCACCCACGAGTGGCGGCACGGCGACGAGCGGGCGCGGGAGCTGGCCGAGCGGCTGCTGCGGGGGATGGGCTCGGGCGAGGCGGTGGTGTGCACCACGGTGAAGGACGCGGGCGGGGGCCGGGTGGTCACCCAGCTGCGGCCGGCGCCGGACGGCGGCTGGGTGCTGTCGGGCCGCAAGACGCTGGCGAGCATGGCACCGATCGCCACGGACTTCGTGGTCTCGGCACGCGTGGAGGTGGCGGGGGTGACGCGGTCGGCGGCCGCCGTACTGCCCCGGCGGACCCCGGGTCTGACCGTCCTGGACAACTGGGACGGCCTCGGCATGCGGGCCTCCGGCAGCGTGGACATCCTCCTGGAGAACTGCCCGGTCCGTCTGGAGGACGTGTTCCTGCGCGGGCCGCTCGGGGAGCGTGATGACGCGGCCCTGGCCGGGCAGACCGTCAGTTCGATCACCATGCTGGGGATCTACGTGGGGGTGGCCCAGGCCGCGCGGGACCACGTGGTGGCCGAGCTGACCCGGCGCGGCGGCGCGCCCGCGGCGGGGGCGCGCACGCTGCTGGCGGAGATCGAGGCCCGGTTGCACGCGCTCAGGACGACGGCGGCGGGCACGCTGACGGTGGCGGACCATCTGGCGTACGAGTTCGACGGCGATCCGCTGGAGCGCGGCCGGCGCATGATGTTCGACTTCCAGCGGGCCAAGCTGACTGTCAACCGGCTGGCGCCGGAGATCGTGGCGGACTGCGTGACGGTGATCGGCGGCGCCTCCTACTCGGGGTCGCATCCGCTGTCGCGTCTCTACCGGGACGTCAGGGCGGGCGCGTTCATGCACCCCTTCACCTATCCCGACGCGGTGGACTGGCTCTCGGAGGCGGCTCTGGGCGGCCCCAAGGACTGAGCCGGACCGGAACCGACGGAAGGGGAGGGCCGGGATCTCCGGCCCTCCCCTTCCTGTGTGCCCCGCGGGCGACCTAGGAGCGGTCCCCCCAGGCGTGGGCGGCCGCGTGCTCCATGGTGGTGGTGCTGTTGCGGCTGAGGGCGTTCCGTACGAAGGCGCGGGCGTCGGCGACGGTGGCGTCGGGGCCAAGGACCGCTGGGACGGCCTCCTCGTTGAGGACCACGGTGTGGACAGAGGTGATCCGCGCCCCGTCCGCGTCCTCCTCGAAGAGCCACCGCCCGATGTGCGCCGTCATCAGCGCGGGGGTGCGCAGCTGCTTGTAGACGATCCGCTCGTCCGGGAAGCAGACCCGCACGGAGCGGGTGGTGTGCGTGGATCCGTCCGGCGCCCGGGTCTCCATCTCCAGCGTCTGGACGCCGGGGACGTCCTCCTCCAAGACGGTGGCGGCGACGTGGGGCAGCCGCTCGGGCCAGAGGCGCGCCTCGTTGACGAAGGCATAGGCGTCCTTGAGGCCGCCGGGGATCTCGACCGTGTCCTCGAAGGTGAAGGTGAGGCCGTCGGCGTCCCCGGCCCGTTCGGACGCCGTGCGCAAGGCGTCAAGTTCGGCTCCGCTGTTGCGGTCGATCGCCCGCTCGAGCCATTCCACGTGCTCGGGGTCGTCGCCGACGGCCCGGAAGTCGTGGAGGAGGCGCACCCGGGTGCGGGTGTCGTCGATCGCCTCGACGATCCACTCCCCGCCCATGGCGGCCACCGGGGGCTGGGAGACCTCCTGCCGGAAGGAGACGCGGAGGCGGTCGTGGTCCAGTTCGCGGCGCGAGGTCCAGGTCTTGACCTCGCCGTTGGCGGTGGCCCAGATCCGGATGCGCTCCTCCGTGCCACTCCGTTCGACGTGTTCGACGTGCACGGTGGGCGGGAAGGTCTCCGGCCAACGGCCGACGTCGACGATCAGGTCGAAGACGCGGCGCGCCGGGGCGGCCACCGTGATCGTGTGCTCGGTGTGGTGGGTGGTTCGGGGGTGTGACATGGTCCTCCGTCCAGCTCGGCTCTGGGTCAGCTCTCATGGGTCCGCTCAGCTTCCGCGCCCGCTCTGGTCAGGGACTCGACGGCTGCTCGGCACCGGACGGCCGGCGGCGTGCCGGAGGTCCGCGAGCCTCTCGACGGCCGCGGGCCGCTCGGCAGCGTCGGGCCGCGCCGGCGGCCGTCAGCCGGGCGGGCGGACGGACAGGGCGTGGCGGAACAGGTCCAGGGGGTCCCATCGTTCCTTGACCCGGCGCAGCCGCTCGTCCTGGCCGCGGTGGTAGAGGGTCCTCCAGGGCACGCCCGAGGTGTTCAGCCGGGGGTCGGCGAGGTCGGTGTCCGGATAGTTGACGTACGCGCCGCTGTTGGCCTCGTTCGGCACCGGGACGCCGCCGGTGTCGACGTGGAGTTCCCGGTAGAGGCCGCGGACCCAGGCGAGTTGGCGCTCCGTCTGCTCCTCCTCGCCCCAGAGGGCCTCGTGCACGGCGCTGAAGAGGCAGTCACGGTGGGGCATGGCGGTGGCCTCGGCGGGGACATCGTTGACCCGTCCGCCGAGGAAGGTGAGGTAGACGGCGGCGGTGGCGAACTCCGGTCCGCCACGGTTCAGATGGTCGTGGAGGACGCCGATCTGCCGGTCGTCCCAGGGCTTGCGCAGCAGTGTGGACTTGGACTTGAACCGGGCTCCGCCGGGCCACTGCACGCCTCCGAGGACCGACTTCAGCCAGGGCGTGGTGGCCGTGGACGAGGTGGGCGGGGCCCCGGCCGCCCCGGTCAGTTCGGCGGCGAGGACGTCCAGGAGTTCGGCGGCGCGGGGGCGGGAGGCGTCGAGCGCGGCGTCCACCGTGATCTGCCCGTTCGCCCGGTGGCCGAGGGTGAGTCCGCTCGACAGCTCCCCGTAGGACGAGTCGGAGCCGACGTGCCGGTGGTGCCAGTCGCCGTGGGCGCGCAGGAGGCGGGTGAAGGCCGCGCGGTCCAGATCCTGCCACTGCCAGCCGAGGGAGAGCGAGCGCACGGCGCCGGGCGGCCGGGGCAAAAGGTCGCCCGGGCCTCCGGTCGCGCCGGGCGTCCGGAACAGGTAGCGGGTGACGACGCCGAAGTTGCCTCCTCCGCCGCCGGTGTGGGCCCACCACAGCTCGCGCTCGGCCCCGGTGGAGTCTCGAGTGGCCGTCACGAGGCGGGCCCGGCCGGACCGGTCGGTGACCACCACCTCGACCCCGTGGAGGTGGTCGACCACCAGACCGTACCGGCGCGAGAGCGCGCCGTAGCCGCCGCCGGCCACATGGCCGCCCACGCCGACCGTCGGGCAGCCGCCGCCGGGCAAGGTGACGCCCCATCCGAGGTAGAGCGTGCGGTAGACGCGTCCGAGTGTGGCGCCCGCCTCGACGGCGAAGACCCGTCGGTCCCGGTCGTACGTGACGGCCGTCATCTCGGAGACGTCGATCAGGACCCGGACGGCGGGGTCGTCGACGAAGTTCTCGAAGCAGTGCCCGCCGCTGCGGACCGCGACGCGCTTGCGGGCTCGGGCCGCTTCCTCCACCGCCCGGACCGCCTGCCCGGCCGAGCCGACCAGGTGCACCACGTCCGGGGAGCCGGTGAAGCGACCGTTGTACCCGCGCGTGGTGAGTTCGACGTACCGGGGGTCGTCCGGCTCAAGCACCACCGGTCCCAGGGCCTGAGGGCCTGTCACCCCGGGGGTGGAGGCGGCGGCGGAGCCGCCGAGGAGTGCGGTGCCCCCGGAGAGCGCCGAGAGCTCCAGCAACCGCCTGCGTGTGAGTCGCGCCAATGGGGACACCGACCTTCCCGTCCGGCCCGTGGCCGATTGCCTTGTCGGCGGCCAGCCTGGGCGCCCTCGCTGGCAGGACGGTGGAGTCGCGCTGGTACGGGCGGCGACGGCCGGGCCGGAACGGGCGGTTTCGCAAGGCGGCTCGACGAACCGGTCGAAGGCGGTGCGAAGGACCGTTCGAGACCGTCAGGGAAACTGACAAAGACGTCATTTACGCTTCTAAGCTCGAAGAAGTCAAGAGCCCAGAACATCTGGCTTTCCCTCACCCTGCCCCGGAACCGAGCCGGCCGGTCCGGGCGCGGGCCGTGAATCCCCTGACTCGTCCCCATGAACCCCGTATGGGAGGACCCATGATCCACACCCGCGGGCTCACCCGCAGCTTCCGGGCCAAAGGAGAGACCGTCGAGGCCGTGCGCGGCCTGGACCTCGACATCGAAGCCGGCTCCGTGGTCGCCTTCCTCGGCCCGAACGGCGCTGGGAAGACCACCAGCCTGCGGATGCTGACCACCCTGCTCCCGCCGACCTCGGGCACCGCCGTCGTCGCCGGGCACGACGTGCTGACCGACGCCTCCGGCGTCCGCCACCGCATCGGCTACCTCGGCCAGGGCAACAGCGCCGGCAGCAACTTCCGGGTCAGCGACGAGCTGATCACCCAGGGACGCGCGTACGGCCTGAGCCGCGCGGAGTCCCGCGCCCGGGCGGAGCGCCTGCTGACCGCGCTCGAACTGGAGGGACTCACCAAGCGGACGGTGGGCACCCTCTCGGGCGGCCAGCGCCGCCGCCTGGACATCGCCATGGCCCTGGTCCACGAGCCGGAACTCCTATTCCTGGACGAGCCCACCACCGGACTCGATCCACACAGCCGGGCCAACATCTGGGAGCACGTGCTGCGGCTGCACAAGGAGTTGGGCACCACGATCGTCTTCACCACCCACTACCTGGAGGAGGCCGACCTCTGGGCCCGCCGGGTGATGGTGGTCGACCACGGCCGGGTGATCGCCGACGACTCCCCCGAGAAGCTCAAGGCCGACCTGGCGGGCGACCGCATCACGCTGGGGAGCGCCGACCGCGCCGACGCCGAGCGGGCCGTCGAGCTCGCCCGCGCCCTGCCCACCGTCCACGAGGTCACCGCCGACGGCACCAAGGTGCGGGTGCGCACCCCGCACGGCGACACCCAACTCCCGGTCCTGCTGCGGAACCTGGAGGCGGTCGGGGTGCGGGCGCTCACCGCCCGGCTCACCCGCCCCACCCTCGACGACGTCTTCCTCAGCCTGACCGGCCGCACCCTGCGGGAGAGCGCCGACGCCACCGCCCCGACCACCACGCACGACGGAGCCTGAACATGAAGGTGCTCAACGACACCCGCACCGCGTTCGCCCGCGAGCTGGGGCCCGAGCTGCGCCAGCCGGCCGGCCTGCTCTTCACCATGCTGCAGCCCTTCCTCTTCCTCGCCCTCTTCGCTCCCCTGCTCTCGGGCATGAGCCCCGCGGACGGGGACACGGGCACGGGCTCCCCCTGGCAGTGGTTCGTGCCGGGCATGCTCGTCCTGCTGGCGCTCTCCGCCACCGCCGGGGCCGGGGCCTCCCTACTCAACGAGATGTCCTCAGGGGCCTTCGAGCGCATGCTCGTGACCCCGCTCAACCGGGCCGCGATGCTCGTCGGGCGGGCGCTCAAGGAGGTCGTGATCCTGCTGGCACAGGCCCTGTTGATCCTCGCCCTGCTGCTGCCGACCGACTTCCGGCTCCGGCCGCTCGGCGCCCTGGCGGGCCTGGCGCTGCTGACCGTCTTCGGGATCGGGATCGGCGCGCTCTCCTTCACCCTGGCGCTCCACTCCCGCAAGCAGCAGACCCTGTTCTACGGGGTGCAGCAGATGATCTTCTTCCCCCTGCTGCTGCTCTCCGGCGTCCTGCTGCCCATCACCCAGTCCTCGGCCCCCACCTGGCTGTACCTCCTGAGCCGGATCAACCCCGCGACCTATGTGGTCGAGGCCGAACGGGCCCTGTTCGACGGCCGGTTCGCCGAGATGAGCGTGCTGTACGGGGTCCTCGCGGCGACGGCCATCGCGGTACTGGGGGTCTTCGCAGGCATCCGGGGCATGCGCAACGCCTCCGCGTGACGCGCCGGCCGCCGCACCCGCCCGCCGCCACCGCCACCGGCCGACGTCCGACTCCATACGCGAAGGAGCACCGCACCATGACCGCCGAAGCTCTCCGGGCCGCCCCGCGTCCCGAACCCCGCACCGTGGACGTCTGGTTCGACCCCGCCTGCCCCTACACGTGGCTGACCGCCCGCTGGCTGCGGGAGGCCGCCACAGTCCGTCCGCTGGAGCCGCGCTGGCACCTGATGAGCCTGACCCTCCTCAACGAGGACCGGGACGACGATCCCGAGGACGACCCCGAGGGGTACCTGATGGTGCCCGTGCGGATCGGCACCGCCGTCCGGCACCACCACGGGCAGGAGGCCTTGGGCCGCTTCCACGCCTCGCTGTGGGCCGATCTCGACTCCCCCGGCGGGGGCGGCGGGAACGCCAGGAAGTGGATCAACGATCCGGCCCTGGCGCTGACCCACGCGGGCCTGCCGACGGAGCTGGCGGCGGCCGGCACGTCCACCGCCTACGACGAGGAGCTGCGGGCCTCGCACGTGGAGGCCGTACGGCTCCTGGGCCCGCGGCCCGGGACGCCGGTGGTGGCGGTCGGGGATCCGGCGGAGCCGCACCGTCCCCCGCTGGCCTTCTTCGGGCCGGTCGTCTCCCGCATACCGAAGGGGGAGGAGGCGGGGCGGCTGTGGGACGGGACGCTGCTGGTGGCCGGGACCCCCGGGTTCCACGAACTCAAGGGAAGGCCCGCCGACCCGGACCCGGACGTGACCGGATCGGACGTCGATCCGGCGTGACCGGGCCCGCGTCGGCGGGCGTTCGGACGGGACGCGCGGGAGCCCTCCCGGGGTCAGTAGTTGCCGAGGCCGCCGCAGACGTTGAGGGCTTGGGCGGTGATGGGCGCGGCCGTGTCGGTGATCAGGTAGCCGACCAGGCCCGCCACCTCCTCGGGGGTGGTGTAGCGGCCGAGCGGGATCTTCGCCTGGAACCGTTCGAGGACCGCGTCGGTCGTGGTGTCCCACGCCGCCGCGTACCCCGCGCGGACCCGCTCCGCCATGGGCGTCTCGACGTACCCGGGGCAGACGGCGTTGACCGTGATGCCGGTCTTGGCCAGTTCCAGGCCCAGGGCCTTGGTGAAGCCGACGACGCCGTGCTTGGAGGCCGAGTAGGGGGCGCCGAGCACGACGCCCTGCTTCCCGCCCGTGGAGGCGATGTTGACGATCCGTCCCCGGCCGTTCTCCAGCATGCCGCCGGTGGTCAGCGCGGCCCGGGCCACCCGGAACACGCTGTGGAGGTTGGTGTCGACGACGTCGAGCCAGAGCTCGTCCGTCAGCACGGCGGTGGTACCGCCCCCGTTGCGTCCCGCGTTGTTGACGAGGACGTCGACCGGGCCGTACCGGTCGACGGCGGCGCGCACGAAGGCGTCCACCTGCTCGGTGGAGCGGACGTCGCAGGTCTGCCCGTCGGCGTCCACGCCCTCCTCGCGCAGGAGTTTAACGGTCGCGGCAACGGCGTCGGGGTCCCGCGCGCAGAGGAAGATCCGCAGGCCGTCCCTGCCCAGCGAGCGGGCCACGGCGAGGCCGATCCCGCTGGTCGCCCCGGTTATGACGGCGACCTGTCCTTCGGTTCCGGTCATGGTCCCTCCCGGATCGTGACATCGGATGTGCGTACGCGGCCCGAGGGTGGCAACGGGCGCTCGACGGGCGGTGGACCGGCGGCGTTCACCACGCTTCGAACCGTTCGAGAGAACGGCCCGGAAATGTCGGCGGGTCCGGGACCGGGCCTGCCGGACACGAGAACCAAACACGAGACGACTGACGAAGGAGAAGAGACCATGACCGTTTTGGTGACGGGTGCCACGGGGAACGTGGGCCGGCACGTGGTGGCGGGACTGCTGGAGGCGGGCTTGCGGGTCCGCGCGATGACCCGCTCGCCCGAGCGGGCCTCGCTGCCGGAAGAGGTGGAGACGGTTCGCGGCGACCTCGGCGATCCGGCGAGCCTCGACGCGGCCCTCGCGGGCGTCGACCGGGCGTACCTCTTCCCGCTGCCCGGGACCGCGGAGGAGTTCACCGCGCGGGCGGCGAAGGCGGGGGCGCGGCGGATCGTCGTGCTCTCGTCGGTGGCGGCCGAGTACGCCGACGGGGACTACAGCGGCGACCACCACACGGCGGTGGAGCGGGCGGTGGAGGCCTCCGGCCTGGAGTGGACCCATCTGAGGCCCGGTGAGTTCATGTCCAACCTCCTCGCCTGGTGGGCCCCCTCGATCAGGGCCGAGGACGTGGTCCGCGCCCCCTTCGGCGCGACCCGCAGCACCCCCGTGCACGAGGCCGACGTCGCCGACGTGGCGGTGACGGCCCTCCTGGAGGACGGACACGCGGGGAAGGCGTACTCGTTCGCCGGTCCGGAGTCCCTGGCCAAGGCCGAGCAGGTACGCGTCCTGAGCGAGGTCCTCGGCCGCGAGATTCGCTTCGAGGAGCTGACCGTGGACGCCGCCCGCACCCTGTGGCTGGGGCAGGGCATGCCCGCCGAGGCGGTCGACTGGCTGCTCCAGGACCCGGTGGACGTGCCGGTGGGCCCGACCGCCGAACGGGTCACCGGGCGGCCCGCCCGCACCTTCGCGCAGTGGGTGGCCGACCACCGGGCGGACTTCTGACGGGCCGCGCCGCAGCGGTGTTCAGCGGCGGTTGAGCGGGTTTCCAGGCGGTCCGCCGACGGTGGTCGGGACCCTCTTCGCGGACCGATGGGAAACGCCCTCATGGTGGATGTCGCACAGAACGCCCTGATCCGACGACTGGTGCGGGCCGGAGCAGGCTCCGACGACGAGATCGACGCCGTGCTGAAGGACGCCGGTCTGACCGACGTGGCACGCGTCCTCGTCGAGGAGGTGCTGTTCCGCTGCCCGGAGCCGGTCAACACCGCGCGCGTCGACGTGGCCCTGGACGTCACCCACGGCGGGGAGCGGCACGCCGTCGTCCTGCGCATGGTGCGCGACGAACCGATCCGCGTGGTCGGGGACGACTCCGCGCGGGTGCGCTCCCGGGTGACCTTCACGGCGCCGGGGCTCGTCCGCCGGCTCTTCGGGCCGGCGGACTCCCCGCGGACCGGGGACTTCCACAACTCCTTCGTGCCGACGCCCGAGGACCCGGAGCGGGTGCGGGAGCTGCTGAGGGAGATGAACACGGTGCTGCGCGCGGCGGCCCAGGCCACCGCCACCCTGATGGCCGGCTGCACGGGCCGCTGCCCCGACCTGGGCGAACTCTCGATCCGGTACGGCTCTGACAAGTGGGCCAGTTTCCACTGGTACACGGCCCACTACGAGCGCCACTTCGCCCCGTACCGGGACCGGTCGGTACGGGTCCTGGAGATCGGCATCGGTGGGTTCGACGATGACCTCGGTGGCGGCTCGCTGAAGATGTGGAAGCGCTTTTTCCCCCGGGGCACCGTCCTCGGCCTGGACATCTACGACAAGACGGCGCTGACCGAGCCCCGGCTCACGGCGCTGGTCGGCGACCAGAACGATCCCGAGTACCTGACCGAACTGGCCAGGGAACACGGCCCGTTCGACATCGTCATCGACGACGGCAGCCATGTGAACGAGCACGTGCGCACCTCGTTCCGCGCCCTCTTCCCGTACGTGCGTCCCGGCGGTCTCTATGTGATCGAGGACCTCCAGACCGCCTACTTCACCGACTTCGGCGGCAGTACGGGCGGGGTCGCGGGTCCTGACACCTCGCTCGGGCTCGTCAAAACGCTGATTGACGACCTGCACCACCGGGAGCACCGCGAGCCCGCCGTCACCCGTCCCACCCCGACGCAGAGCACCGTCACGGCGGTGCACGCTTACCACAACATCGTCTTCGTGGAGAAGGGGACGAACGGGGAGGACACGTTGCCCTCGTGGATGGACGCGGACGTGTGGACCGCCCTCGGCGCCAAGTGAACCGCCGGGGAGAACGAAGGGGATCGAGCATGCGCGTTCTGTTCACCGTGTCGACGTGGCCCACCCAGTACGCGGCGATGGTGCCGCTGGGATGGGCGCTCCAAGCGGCCGGTCACGAGGTCCGGGTGCTGTGCGCCCCCTCGCAGGCCGCTGCGGTGGGCCGGGCCGGTCTGGTGCCCGTACCGGTCCTCGGGGGGATGGAGGAGGTCCTCCGGCTGCGGCTGCAGTACCACGCGGAAGCGGTGGACGGGGTCTGGCCGTACCCGTGGCTCCCTCCGCACCCGCTGACGGGCGAACGGCTCGACCGGCTCGACGCGTTCGACACCGGGCACTTCGAGCGGGAGGTCGCGCCGGAGCTGGACGCGTCGGCGGCCCGGAGCTTCGACGCGGCCGTGTCGTACGCCAGGGAGTGGTGGCCGGAGCTGGTCCTGCACGACCCGGGAAGCCTGGAAGGACTGCTGGCGGCCAAGGTCCTGGACGCTCCGTCGGCGCTCTGTCTCTGGGGTCCTGCGAGCCCGCACGACCCCGAGCACATGCGGATCGTCCCCACCGATCACAGCGGATCGTTCGCCCGGTACGGCCTGGGGATGTTCAACCTGGCCATGATCGAGCGGGTCGTGGACCCCAACCCGCCGTCCCTGAAAGTGCCGGTCGGGGCCGAGCGGCTGCCGGTCCGCTACGTCCCGTACAACGGGGCCGGGCCCGCCCCGGCGTGGACCGCGCGACCGCCGGAGGGCCCCAGGGTGTGCGTCACCTGGTCCACCGCCCTGTCCACCGTCTCCGGGCCCGACTCCTATCTGCTCCCCCGGATCGTCGCGGCCCTCGACGGACTGGACTGCGAGGTCGTGCTCACCGCGACCGCCCGGGACGTGGCCGCGCTCGGCCCAGTGCCGTCCTCCGTCCGTGTCGTGGAGAACCTGCCACTGGCCGCCCTGCTGCCGGGCTCCGCCGCCGTCGTCCACCACGGGGGCAGCGGCAGCACCCTGACGTCCCTGTGGGCAGGGGTGCCGCAGTTCATCGCGACGTTCGCGTCGGAGCAGCAGGTGACCGGGGAGCGGGTGGCCGCCACCGGGGCCGCGCTCCACGTCCCCGGGCACCTCGCGGACGAGGCGGCGATCCGGGCCGGTGTGGAGCGGCTGGTCGAGGACGACGCCCATCGGGCTGCGGCCGGGCGTCTCCGCGAGGAGGTCGCGGAGACGCCGACGCCGGCAGCGCTCGCCGCCACGCTGGAGGCCCTGGCGACCGGCGCCTAAGGGGCGAACCCCAGCAGCGGATCCCGGTGCGCGAAGGTCGAGGCGCATACGAGGTCCGCTGCCGATCCTGCGGGGCATGACCACGCGAACCGAAGGAACCGACAGTGAGGTCCGGCCCGGGGCCGGAGCCGCACGCGGGATCGTCATCACCGGCGGCGGCACCGGCATCGGCCGGGCCACGGCCCGCGCGTTCGCCGCGCGCGGGGACCGGGTGCTCGTCGTCGGACGCACCGGAGCCACGCTCGACGCGACCGCCGAGGGACACCCCGACATCCAGGGCCTCGTCGCCGACGTCACCGAGCCGGACGCCCCCAACCGGATCGTCGAGACGGCCCTGAGCGTCCTCGGCCGGGTCGACGTCCTGGTGAACAACGCGGCCGCGATGGGATACCGCCCGCTGGCCGCGCTGGACCGGGACGAGGCCGAACGGCAGCTCCACACCAACCTTCTGGCCCCGGTCCTGCTCACCCGGGCCGCACTGGAACCCCTGGCGGAACGGTCCGGCACGGTGGTGAACATCGGCTCGTCCGGCGCCCTGGGCCTGCGCTCCTGGCCCGACAACGGCCTGTACGGGGCCGCCAAGGCCGGGCTCGACTTCCTCACCCGCACCTGGGCCGTCGAGCTGGCCCCGCGCGGCGTCCGGGTGGTCGGAGTCGCCCCCGGGGTGACCGACATCAGCGCCGGTCCGGGGCCGGACGGTGGCGACCCCGCGTACACGGACTTCCTGAAGGGGATCGCCGCCCGGACGCCGAGCGGCCGGGTCGGCCACCCCGAGGAGATGGCCTGGTGGATCGTGCAGCTCACCCTGCCGGAGGCCGCCTACGCCAACGGGGCGGTGGTACCGGTGGACGGCGGACTCTCCCTGACGTGACCCCGACCGCTCCACCGTCCCGCCCGGCGACCCCGCCCCCGCGTCGACAGAGTCCGTACGTCCGAGAGAGGAGCGCCGATGCGCGTCCTGTTCCAGCCGTTCGCCGCAGCCACCCACGTGGCCGCTCAGGTCCCGCTCGCCTGGGCGCTGCGCGCGGCCGGTCACGAGGTGCGGGTCGCGACCCAGCCGGACGTCGTCGAGGACGTCACCCGGGCCGGCCTGACGGCGGTGCCGGTCGGCGAGCCCTTGCACATCGCGGCCAAGATGAACCCCGACGACGCGGACGTGGTGGCGGAGTTGCGCGACGACGCCTGGCTGCGGGTCCTCGATCCGGGTGAGATCCGCCCCGAGCGGCTGACGCCCGAGCACCTGCACGGGGTCTTCGCCGCCTGGACGCCGCTGGTCCACCGCAACACGGTGCCGGACCGGATGATCGACGACCTGGTCGCCTTCGCCCGGGACTGGCGGCCGGACCTGGTGGTCTGGGACACCATGACCTACGCGGGCCCGGTCGCCGCCCGCGCCAGCGGCGCCGCGCACGCCCGGCTGATGTTCGGGCTCGATCTGATCGGTCTGCTGCGCGAGCGGTACCGGGCCGCCCTCGACCGGCTGCCGCCGGAGCTGCGGGACGACCCGTTGGAGGAGTGGCTGGGGCACGTCCTGGAGCGCCACGGTCTGGAGGGTCCCGGCCGCGGCTTCGACGAGGAGCTGGTGGTCGGCCAGTGGACCCTCGACCCGGTGCCCACCTCCCTCGCCCTGCCGGTCTCGCTCCCCCGGGTTCCGGTGAGCTACGTGCCGTACAACGGCCCGGCGAGCGTGCCCGGCTGGCTGGACGAGACCGCCGGGCGGCGCCGGATCTGCCTCACCCTCGGCGTCTCCTTCCGGGAGGTGGTCGGCGAGGACCAGGTGTCGGTCGGCGAGCTGCTGGAGGCCGTGGCCGATCTGGACGTGGAGGTGGTGGCCACGCTCAACGCCGAGCAGCTCGACGCCCTCGGCCCGCTGCCGCCGAACGTCCGGGCGGTCGACTTCATCCCGCTGAACGAGCTGCTGCCGAGCTGCGCGGCGATCATCCATCACGGCGGAGCGGGCACCTTCCTGACCGCCCTGGCCCACGGGGTGCCGCAGGTTGTCGTCCCGGCCCGGATGTGGTGCAACACCCCGCGCGCGGAGCAGGCCCGGGCGGCCGGAGTGGCCCTGACGTGTCCGCCCGAGCGGCTCACGGCCGGCCGGTTGCGCGCGATGGTGACGCGGGTGCTTGAGAACCCGTCGTTCGCGCGCGCGGCGGCTCGGGTGCGCACCGAGATGCTCGGGACGCCGACGCCCGCCGGGATCGTCCCAGTCCTCGAACGACTGGTGACCGCCCACCGATCCCCGCACCCAACCGGCGCATGACATACGGTCGGAGCGAGAAGATTGCGGCCTTTGACGGTTGAGGTGACATCGCCTTGAGGACACACATCCCTTATCTCTTAGCCGTGGCGAGCAACGTCGCTACGCGCCGGGTGGACGAGCGGCTGGCAGCGTACGACCTGACGGTACGTCAGTACGGTTTGCTCATCCAGCTCTCGCTCGAACCCGAGCTGACCATGGCGGAGCTGGCCCGCCAGCTGGGCATCGCCCGGCAGTCGGTGCACCAGCTGGTCAACGAACTCGTCGAGGCCGGTCATGTACGCCGACGCCCGGGCGCCGACGACCGCTCGCGCCGGCTGGAGATCACCGACACCGCGCACTATCTGCTGCCCCGGATCGACGGGCCGCTGGAGCAGGTGGAGGCAGAGCTGCTCGGCGATCTCGCCCCGGGCGAGGCCGAGACCCTACGCGGCCTCCTGCAGCGCGTCCTGGCACACGCCACCGATGATGAGGCCTGGCTGCCCACCCGCTGACGACGACCCGACGCGTGACGACGCCCGGCGCGCACCGATGCCCGCACATGCCGGACCCTGCGCGTGCCAACGGGAGTCGAGGCCGTGTCGAGGTACGGTCCCTAGCCTCGCCGCCATGCGTGTGCTGTTCGTAACCCTGGCCGCCTCACCCCACTTCTTCGTCCAGGTGCCGCTGGCCTGGGCCCTGCGCACCGCCGGACACGAGGTGCGCGTCGCCAGTCAGCCCGACCTCATGGACACCATCACCGCCGCCGGGCTGCCCGCGACCCCGGTGGGTCCCCGGCTCGCCCAGGACGAGTCCGTCGAGGAGCTGCGGCGGCGGCAGGAGAAAGCCGCCGAGCGCCTGACGGAGCCGCCGGACGCCCAGGAACTGATGCGGATGGCGGAGGACCGGCCCGAGCGGCTGACCCCCGACTTCCTGGACGGGCTGTTCACGGTGATGACCTCGGCCATCTTCCAGAACTTCTCGGCCGAGGAGACCGTGGACGACCTGGTGGCGCTGACCCGGCGGTGGCGCCCCGACCTGGTGGTCTGGGACACCCTGATGATGGGCGGGGCGGTCGCCGCCCGCGCCTCCGGGGCGGCCCACGCACGCCTCCTCTACGGACTCGACCTGGTGGGCACGATGCGGGAGCGGCACCTGGCCTCACTCGCCGCACGGCCCCCGGAGCTGCGGGAGGACCCGCTCGCCGAGTGGCTCGGCTGGACGGCGGCCCGGTACGGCGGCGGGTTCACGGAGGATCTGGTGACCGGCCAGTGGACCGTCGACCCCACCCCCGCCTCGCTGCGCCCGCCCACCGGCCTGCCGTGGGTGCCCGTCCGTCACGTCCCCTACAACGGGCGGTCCGTGGTGCCGGAGTGGCTGCGCGAGCCGCTGGCCGGGCGCCGGGTCTGTCTCACCCTCGGGCTGTCCTTCCGCGAGGTGATGGGCGGCGACCAGGCCTCCGTGCCGGCCCTCCTGGAGGCGCTCGGCGAGCTGGACGCCGAGGTGGTGGCGACCCTCGACGCCGGGCAGCTGGCCGCGGTCGGGCGAGTTCCCGAGAACGTGCGGGTGGTGGACTTCGTGCCGCTGGACGCGCTGCTCCCGTTCTGTTCCGCGATCGTGCACCAGGGCGGCTTCGGCACCGCGCAGAACGCGCTGGCGCACGGCGTCCCCTCTGTCGTCGTCCCGAACGACCTGTGGGACATCCAACCCCGGGCGGAGCTGATCGAGCGGGCGGGCGCCGGACTGCGCCCGCCCGGGGCCGGTCCGCTGCGCCCGGCGGAGCTGCGCGAGCTGGTGACACGGGTGCTCGACGAGCCCTCGTACGCGAAGAACGCGGCCCGGCTGCGGGACGAGATCCGGGCCGCGCCCTCGCCCTCCGAACTGGTCCCGGTCCTGGAGGAACTGACCAAACGTCACCGATCGCGCGGCTGAGCCGGATCAAGCGCGCCGGATCAGCCGCGCGGGATCAGCCGATCCGGCCCATGGCTTCGGCCAGGGCCTCGCGCCAGTGCCGGGGCGCCGGGATGCCCGCCTCCTGCCACCGGTCGTGGCCGAGCACCGTGCACCGGGGCCGGGGCGCGCGGCCACCGAAGGCCGCGGCGGGCACCGGCCGTACCCGGTCGGGATCGGCGCCCACCAGATGGAAGACCTCGCGGGCCAGCTCGTACCAGCTGGCCCGGCCCGCGTTAGTGGCGTGGAAGACGCCACTGGCTTCCGGGGCGTGCCCGAGGGCGAGGAGGGAGCGCGCCACGTCGGCCGCCCAGGTCGGCTGCCCCACCAGATCGGCCACCACGTCCACCGGTCCGTGGCCCCGCGCCCGCTCGGTCATGGTGCGGACGAAGCTGCGTCCGTGCTCCCCGTGGAGCCAGGCGGTGCGGACCACGGCGCCCCGGTCCGGCAGGAGGCCGAGGACGGCCCGTTCGCCCGCCCGTTTGCTCCGTCCGTAGACGTTGCGGGGGGCGGTGGGATGGTTCTCGGGGTACGGGGAGTCGGCGTCGCCGGGGAAGACGTAGTCGGTGGAGAGGTGCAGCAGCCGGGCGCCGTGGCGGGCGCAGAGGGCCGCGAGGTGGCGGGGGCCGTCGCCGTTGACGCGGAAGGCCCGGTCTGCGTCGGTCTCGGCGACCTCCACGGCCGTGTAGGCGGCGCAGTTGACCACGAGGCCGGGGCGGTGCCGCGCGAAGGCGGCGGCGAGCGCGTCAGGGTCGATGACATCCAGGGCCCGCCGGTCCAGGCCGACCGCGTCCGTACCCTCGGCCGCCAGCGCCGCCGTCACCTCGTGGCCGAGGAGCCCTCCGGCGCCGGTGACCAGCCATCTCATCGCGCGGTCCGGCCCGCCGCGTCCAGCGGTTCGCGCAGGCGACGCTTGAGCGGTTCCCACCAGTCGCGGTTCCGCCGGTACCAGGCGACGGTGGCCGCGAGGCCGTCGGCGAAGACGTGCTGGGGCCGGTAGCCGAGCTCGGCGCGGGCCTTGCCGTCGTCGAGGGCGTAGCGCAGGTCGTGGCCCTTGCGGTCGGGCACCCGCAGGACGCGGTCCCGTCCGGCCTCGCAGGCGCCGAGGAGCAGCCCGGTCAGTTCGCGGTTGGTGAGTTCGGTGCCGCCGCCGAGGTGGTAGACCTCCCCGGCCCGGCCCCGGGTGCGGACCAGGTCGACGCCGGCGCAGTGGTCCTCGACGTGCACCCACTCGCGTACGTGGGTGCCCTCGCCGTAGAGCGGTACGTGCTCGCCGTCCAGCAGGTTCGTGACGAAGAGCGGGATCAGCTTCTCGGGGAACTGGCGCGGCCCGTAATTGTTGGAGCAGCGGGTGATCCGTACATCGAGCCCGTGCGTACGGTGTTGGGCCAGGGCGAGTAGGTCGGAGGCGGCCTTGGATGCCGCGTAGGGGGAGTTGGGGCTCAGCGGGCACTCCTCGGTCCAGGCCCCTTCGGGGATGGAGCCGTAGACCTCGTCGGTCGAGACGTGGACGAAGGGGCCGACGCCGTGGCGCACGGCCGCGTCGAGCAGCGTCTGGGTGCCCAGCACATTGGTGCGGACGAAGGGGTCCGCGCCGGAGATGGAGCGGTCCACGTGCGATTCGGCGGCGAAGTGAACCACCTGGTCGGCCGCGGCCATCAGGCGGTCGACCAGGACGGGGTCGCAGATGTCCCCGTGCACGAAGCGCAGTCGGGGGTGGGAGGTGTCGAGGTTGTCGATGGTGCTCGCGTAGGTCAGGCGGTCCAGCACGGTGACGTGGACGGCCGGATCCTCGGACAGCAGGGTGCGGACGTAGGCCGAGCCGATGAAGCCGGCCGCTCCGGTGACCAGGAGATTCACGGGACCGAGCCTGTCCGGCGCGGGTCGAACATCCGACGACGGTCCCTGGTCGCGGCCCGCGACCGGCTCCATCGGTCGTCGACCGGTCGGTGACCGGGGCGGCCGAGACTCGGGCCTCGAGATCCCGAACGCTGGAGGAACCATGGCGCTGTTCGCTGTCCTCGCCACCCAGTCCCCCACCGGAATCCCCGCCGACGAGTTCCGGCGGCGGCTGCCGGAGGGGTTCGCGTACGTCAAGGAACTGGTCGACAAGGGAGTCGTCCTGCACAACTGGATCCGCGTCGGCGCCTCGGGCGGCCTGCTGATCTACGAGGTGGACTCGCACGAGGAGCTGAACTCCTTGCTGTACGGGAACCCTCTGAGCCCGCACCTCCGCTTCGAGATCATCCCGCTGGCGGGGGTCGGCGGCTTCGACCCGGTGGCCTTCGACAACCAGGGCCGCGAAGCGGCGGGAGGCGTCAGCCGGTGACGAGCGCGCGGGCGAGACTCCGGTAGAAGGCGGTGACCCCCGGCTCCTTCGGGGAGAGGTGACCGCGCTCCGCGAAGCGGGAGCTCACCACCCGCTGCACGGCCTCCATGCCGAGCCGGTCCTCCCGGTTGACCACCGCGGCGCTCTCCTCGTTCTGCTCGCGGAGCGCGCCGCGGTCCTGGCCGTCGAGGGCGGAGGGGTGCATGACCACCCCGCCGCGGACCTCGATGCGGTCGATGGCCAGCGGGATCATGCTGATCCAGACGACGGAGTCGCCGAAGGCCGCCAGGCTGCTGCACGGGAAGACGGCGCAGTTGTACATGGTGGCCCGCTGTTCGGCGGAGAGCGGCAGCTCGGTGGCCGCTAGGGGTTCGCGGAACGGGCTGAGGAGCCGGGTCACCCAGGGCGACTCGGTGCGCACCTCCATGGCACCGCCCGGCGGGGTGATGAGCGCCACGGTGGTGGGGTGGAGTCCCATGGCGTGGTAGTTCTCGTGGGCGTTCTGGACCGCGATCTTCCAGTTGCACTGCCACTCCTCGGTCCAGCCGGCGATCCGCGTCATCTCCGGCAGCCGGTAGGCGTCGAGTTCCTCGCCGGTCCGCCGCAGGTGGGGCGCCAGCGGCTCGGCGTCCGAGTCGGGATTGACGAAGACGAACCCCCGCCACTCCTCCACGGCGGGCGCCGGGTGGTGCAGGCCCAGGGCCGACCGCGCGCGCAGCGCCCCGTCCTCGCCTCGAGACACGGTGACGGGCCGGCCGCCCGGCGCGACCGTCAAGGACGCCCCGGGCAGGGCCAGTTCGTCGGTGTGGGCCACCAGCAGCCAGGTCCGTCCGAAGACCCGCTCCCGCTCCGCCTCCCACAACTCGGGAGAGGTGAAGGCCGCCGGGGACAGGCTCACCTCGGGGGCGTCCGCTTCCAGGTACTCCGCCAGCTCCGCCACGAGATCCGTGAGCGTCATGCTCCTCGCCGTTCCTTTCCGTGCCGGGCCGTGAACCGTTCGATCTCGGCGACGGCCTCGTTGGGTGTCGGCATCTCCTCGATCTCCTGCCGCAGGCGTCGCGCGTGCGCCGCGAACGACGGCTCCGCTAGGACGCGCGCGACCTTCTCGCGGAAGCGGTCGGCGGTGAACTCGCGCAGCGGGAGGGACAGGAGGTTGCCCTGCTTCTCGTAGTCGACGCCCATGGACTCGGTGACCCACTCCCAGCCGGTGAGCAGGACCTGGGGGACGCCGTGGAACTCGGCGGTGGCCTTGGTCTGGTACCCGCCGTGGTGCACCACGGCCGCGCACGTCGGCAGCAGGTCGTGCATGGGTACGTGGTCCACCACCCGCACGGTGTCCGGGAGCGGCGGCAGATGGGCGCGCTGCCGCGCCGAGAGCGCGGCGACGACCTCCACGTCGAGCTCGCCGAGCGCGCCCAGCATGCCGATGAGGACCGTGTCGAGGTCCCAGAGCCCGTACCCGCTGTCGATGCTCACCCCCAGGGTCAGGCAGACCCGGGGCCGCAGAGGCGACTCGCGGAGCCAACGGGGCACGACCGCACGGCCGTTGTACGGGATGTAGCGGGCCGGGACGGTCGGGATGCCCAGGTCCTCGCGGAGGCTCGCCGGCCGGGTGTCGACGGTCCACTGGCCGGTGAGCAGGGACTCGTCGAACCGGGCCCCGGCGCCGAGGCGTTCGAGGGTCCAGTCCAGCCACTCCGCCGTGGGGTCCTCGCGGTGCTCGGGCTCCTGCTCGGCGGCGAGCCGCAGGAAGGTGCGCCGGGTGCCCAGTTGCATGGCCAGCTCGGGCCCGGAGACCAGACGGGCGTGGGCCGCGCCCACGGCGAGGGCGGCGACCGGGCCCGCCAGGCAGAGCGTCTCCCAGATGACGAGGTCGGGCCGCCAGTGCCGGGCGAGGGCGACCAGCTCGTCGATCATCGTGTCCGAGTTCAGGCGGGAGTTGAGGGCGGGGACGATGACGCTCTCGTAGCCGAGCTGCTCCTCCCAGGTCTCCTCGCGGTCCGGCTCCCGGTCCTGGTCGGCGGTGCCGAAGTGGGCGATGGCGTCCTGGTGGAACGCACCCAGCGACTCGTACCACGGAGGGCTCTCGATCGGGACGGCGGTGATCCCGGACCGGGTGACGGTCTCCACCACACCGGGGACGCAGGCGGCGCGCACCTCGTGGCCGGCGGTGCGCAGCGCCCACGCCAGCGGGGCTAGCAGCTGGAAGTGGCTGCCCTCCAGCGAGGTGAACAGAACCTTCATCGCGCTCCTCCTGTTCCCGCCTCGAGGGCGGCCGCCGCCAGGGACGCGGTCGCCCTCGGGGGAGCCGTCGAGGTGGTCGTCGTGGCCGCCCTGCGGTCAGCCGTCGTCGGGGTGGTCGTCTCGGCGGCTCCGCGGCCGGCGGTCGCAGTGGCCGCCGTTGTCAGGGCCGTCGGGGCGGTCGTGGCCCTGACCAGGGCACGGGCCGGGCCCCTGGTCAGCGGGGCTCTGGCGCGGCGCACCACGGGCGCGACGGGGCGCAGTCGGGCGTACCGGTCCGCGAGCGCGGCGAGGACGGCCTCGGCGAGGGCGTGGTGGAACGGGGCGGGCACGCGGTGGGCGGGAGCCGTCACCGCTCCCGGACCGCCGTCGGGCAGGATCGCGAGCCGCTCGCCCGCGGCGATCCGTGCGCCCGCCACCTCCAAGTCGGTATGGGCCACCAGGGGCACGACCCACCCGGGCGGCTCGTCGCTCAGGGCGGCCACGGCCGTCCGCCCGGCCTCGCGGGCCGAGAGCGGGAACCGCGCCCGCAGCGCGGTCCGGACGACGAGGTCGGCGCCGGTACGGGCGGCGACGACGACCGTCGCCGGGCCCGGCGCGTCGGGGGGAGCACCGTCGAGGAGGGACCGCAGCTCGTCGAGGCCCGTCCGCAGCCGCCGGGTGGTGGCGAGCCGCTGCGGGCAGACCACCGCGTCCTGGGCGGCGGCGCAGGCCACGAGGGCCTCGGCGAACCGGTCGCGGTCCGTCTCCGGGATCGCGCACACCTCGGCGAGGGCGCCCGCCGCGAGCGGCTCGGCCACGTCGGTGACCAGGTCGAACTCGGGCCCCGCCGCGTCGAGCAGCCGCGCGCAGAGGGAGCCGAGACCGTCCGGCACCCGCACGTCCGTCACGGCGGCCTCCCCCGGAAGGGCGGGCACGTGCCCGATGCCCGGGTGGGCGAGCAGCGCGGCCGCCGTGGCCAGGTCGGCGGTGACCCAGGATCCGGGCCCGGAGCGCCACAGCGGCCCGGCGGCCCGGACCCGCTCGCGCAGGGGCCCCGGGTCCTCGTCGATGTCGCAGAGCAGCGCGGCGAACGGGTCGCCCTTGAGCCGGTGCAGCCACAGCGTCCCGTGCTCGCGCTGCAACCGCTCCCCCAGCCGCGCCAGTTCCCCCGGCTCCATGGGCTCCACGGTCACGGGGTGGCGCCGGGACCGGCGACGATCAGCGGGAACAGGTCCCCGTCGACAGGCGCGCCGGGCGTCAGGTGAGCCACAGGATGGTCCTGGACGCCCGGCCGGTATGTGGCGTCGGAGTCCATGTAGACGGAGGCGAACGCCAGCCGGCGTTCCCCGTCGGTGTTGACCCCGGCCAGGTGTACGGTGCGGAAGTCGTGGAAGACCACGTCACCAGCGCGCATCGGAACGGCCACCCGGGGGCTGAACGGGAAGTCGGGCCAGATCTCCTCCATCGGCCGGTAGTCCTGGAACCCGGCCAGGTGGACCTGTCGGTGTTCGAGGGGCCTCCGGTGCGAGCCGGGGACGTAGATCAGGCAGCCCCGGTCGGCGGGCACGTCCACCAGGGGGACCCACGCCGTCAGGGTCCGGGTCAGACCGGCGAGCGGGAGGCCGGGCTCGTCGTCGTGGACCACGGTGGGCAGATGAACGTCGGGGTCCTTCTTGAGCACGTCGGTGCCGTAAAGCCGCAACGGTCCGCCGGCGAGGTGCTCGGCCACCCGGGTGACCACGGGGTGCAGGGCCAGCCCGCGCAGGCCGGGGTGCTTGCGCCAGGCGGCCTCGACGTAGTGGACCTGGGTCTCGTCCTCGGAGGCGCCCCAGATCTCCGGGCCGTCCTTGGCGAGGAGTTCCTCGGCGGCGGCCCGGAAACCGGCGACCTCCTCGGCGGAGAGCACCGCCCGGAGGTGGACGAATCCCTGGTCGTGGAAGCGGCGGAGGGTCTCCTGGGTCGGCAGGCCGCTCTCCGTCAGGTCGGAGGTTGTCAGCATGTGATCGTCTTTCCTCGTCGTGTGGGAGGCAGTGCGGATGGCCGTGCGGGACGGCGTGGTCGTGTGGGAAGCCGTGCGGGACGGCGTGGGGGTCCGCGGGAGCGCGGTCATCCGAGGGACGCGACGATCCCGTCGACCGTCTCGGCCGGGGTGGGCATCGCGAGGATCTCGTCCCGGACCCGGTGGGCGTTGTCGCGGAGGCGCTCGTCCTTGAGGAGCGTCCGGCACTCGGCGGCGCCGAGCGTGCCCGGCTCGGCCACGATCCCGATGCCCCTGGCGGGCAGCAGGTCCGCGCCCGTCTGCTGGTAGGAGCCGCGCGGGATGACGCACTGCGGGAGTCCGGCGGCGGCGGCCGTCAGCATGGTCCCGCTGCCGCCGTGGTGGATGATCGCGGCGCAGGTGTCGAGGAGCAGGTCGAGCGGGGCCCAGTCGACCAGCCGGACGTTGGGCGGTACGTCGGCCAGCAGGGCCGGGTCGCCGCCGCCGAGCGTGACCATGAACTCGGCGTCCACACCCCGGGCCGCATCCATGAGCGGCCCCAGGATCGCGAGGCCGCCCCACTGGGCCTCGATGGTGCCGAGGGTGACGGCGATGCGCGGCAGACGGGGGGTCCCCGCGAGCCAGCCGGGGAGCACGGCCCCGCCGTTGAAGGGCAGCGGGCGTACCGGCCGGGCCTCGGGGGTCCTGCGGTCCTCGGGAAGGAGGGCGGTGAGGCTCGGTGGGAGGGCGGTCAGAGGGACCGTCTCCGGGGGTTCGCCGGTGACGCCGTGCCGGGCCCAGTGGGGTTCCATCCCGGCCCGGAGCAGGGAACGGAGCCGGGCGCCGCTGTCGTACGACCCGAGCCGGGGTTCGATCAGGGGCACGCCGAGCGCGGCGGCAAGCAGCCGGCCGGTGCCCTGGAGGGGCGGGGCGACCACCAGGTCGGGGGACCATTCCCGGGCCGCCGCCAGGGCACCGTCCACCATGACCCCGGAGACCCGGGCGAAGAGCGTGGCCAGTTCGGCGTCCTCGGGGTCCTCGGCGAACATGGGGTGGTCGGCCGTGCTGTCGGCCCCAGGCTCCTGGGGCACGTAGACGGGCAGGTAGTCGAGGCCCGGGGTAACGTCCACGACGTCGAACCCCGCCTCGGCGGCGGCCAGGCTGAGCCCGCCGGTGGCGTACCGGACCCGGTGGCCGGCCGCGCGAAAGGCCTGGGCGAGGGGGACGGTCGGGAAGAGGTGGCCGAGGCCCGGAGAAGTCACGAACAGTACGCGCATGCTGCCCCCAGGCAGGTGTCGTCGGGTGGATTGCGGGGGTTCTCGGGGACCGGTCCCCCGGGGCCGGGCCCGGCGGGCCCGGACTTCACGAGGTCCGGTCCTGCGGGGCGGTTCCGAGGAAGAGGCCCCGGCCCGAGTGCGGACCGGGGACGTACTCGACGGCGAGCCCGGCGGCCCGGAACGCCGCCTCGTAGGCCGTACGGGCGAAGAGGGAGATGCGGTGGGTCTCGGTGAAGTGCCGGGCGCCCGCGTGGGCGTCAGCCACCACGTAGTGCACGTCCATCCGGCACGCCTCCCCGTCGCGCGCGGAGTGCGAGACCCGGGCGACGGTACGGCCCGCCACAGTGGTGACGTCCGCCGAGACGTGCCCGTCGAGGTACGTCTCGGGGAACCACCAGGGGTCGACGGCCACCACTCCCCCCGGTGTCACGTGCCGGGCGAAGGCAGCCAGGGTGGCGTGGAGTTCGGCCTTGGTGGTCGCGTAGCCGAGGGACCCGAACATACAGGTGACCACGTCGAACCGGGCGTCCAGGTCGAAGGCCCGCATGTCGCCGACGTGCACGGGGACGTCCGGCAGCGCCCGGCGCGCGGCGCGGACCATGGGCTCGGACAGTTCGAGGCCCGCGACGGCGTCGAAGAGCCCGGCGAAGTGGCGCAGGTGCGCGCCGGTGCCGCAGGCCACGTCGAGGAGGGAGCGCGCGTCGGGCTGTAGCCGGCGCACGCGCCGGGTCAGCTCGTGCGCCTCGGCCCCGTAGTCCTTGCCGCGGCTCTCGTGGATCAGGTCGTGGATCTCGGTGAGGTCAGCGCCGTACATGGACGGATCGTCGGAAGGGGCGCTGGAGAAATCGCCCAGGACGGGTGGAGACGGCGGCGACGGCGTGTCGATTGGGTGGCGACCGATTCACCAGGACGCGCGGTCACCCTCGGCCGGACCGGAACGAGACCCGGGACGAGAGCCGGAACGAGCGGAGGGCCGACGTGGACGTCGGGGAGATCGTGGCGGAGCTGGAGCGGTATCTGGGGCCGGACGCGGAGGAGTTGAGCCTGCCACCCGCTGCGTTCACCTCGCCCGGGCTGTGGGAGGTGGAGCGGGAGCGGGTGTTCGGACGTTCCTGGGTGCTGGTGGCGCACGCCGACGAGCTGGCGGAGACCGGGGCCTATGTGTCCCTGTCGGTCGCGGGCGAGCCGGTGGTGGTGGTCCGCGGCGAGGACGGGGCGCTGCGCGGGATGTCGCCGGTCTGCCGGCACCGGCTGATGCCGGTGGTGGAAGAGGGTTCGGGCCGTACGGACGTGTTCACCTGTCCGTACCACCTGTGGCGGTACGGGCTCGACGGCCGGCTCGTCGGAGCCACCCACATGAAGCGGAACCCGGCGTTCGATCCGTCGGCGTGTCATCTGCCGCGGTTCGCGGTGGAGGAGTGGCACGGATTCGTCTTCGTCAACCTCGACGCCTCGGCTGAGCCCCTGGGTCCCCATCTGCGGCGGATCGACGAGGACCTGGCCAACTACCGTCTGCCGGAGCTGACCCAGGTCGCGGGGTGGACGGAGGAGTGGCGCTGCAACTGGAAGGTCGCCGTCGAGAACGCCCACGAGAACTACCACGTCATGGGCTTCCACTCGGAGACCCTGCAGCCGACCACGCCCGGCGGCGCGGAGACGAGTGTCCGGGCGGACTCGCCGTGGGCCGACAGCATGCGGGTGCGGTACTCAGCCCCGCTGGAGCCCGTCGCCCTGGACCTCACCGAGGAGGAACGGGCCCATCTGTACGGCTTCTTCGTCTTCCCCTCGGGCAGCCTCGCCGCCTCCGGCGACATGGTCATCTGGCTCAGTCTCATCCCCTCGGCGATCGACCGCACCACGGTCCGGGGCGGGGTCCTGATGCCTGCCGCCATGATCGAGGGACAGGACCGGGAGACCGTACGGAAGGAGGCGGAGGCCTACGCCGCAGTGATCAACGGCGAGGACCGCCGGGGCCTGGAGGCGGTCCAGCGAGGCGCCGGGTCCCGCTTCGCCGAGCGGGGCCACCTCTCCCCCAAGGAGCCCGGGGTCCTCCTCTTCTACCGGTCCCTGGCCCGCGCCCTACTAAGCGAGGACGCCGACTGGCCCGGTGACCTCTGAGCCTGGATTCACGGCGTGAATGCTGATCGGGCTTGTTGCTTGGTTGTCGGATGGTTTTTCGGGTTTCTGGCAGGTCTGGTTGCTGGATGGCCGGTCCGGTGGCGGGTTCCCCGAGGTCCTTCGAGTCGTGGGCGGGCAGTTGATCCAGTGGGTTAGGAGCGCAGGCGGTGGCCGACGGCTGTCCAGGGGCCTCCAGGGCTTCCAGCCAGGGCCACCGATGGGGAAAGCGTCAGTCCTTCTGGCCCTTGCGGGGACGCCTTGCCGGCGTGAAAACGTGATCTTGGCGCCCGCTCGCCGACTCGGGTAACTCGTTCGGGCTGTGAGCCCGTAGGTCAGTCTGGTGCAGGGACTGTTGCGGGGCCTTGCCCTGCCGCCGTAGAGCACGCCGGTCAGATTTCGCCTTCCCCCGTGGCCCCTTGCGCGGGCGCCCCTTGTACGACGGCACAATGGAAAGGGGAACCCTTCCATGGCGGACGCGGAAGCTGAAGAGAGCGAGCAGGGCCCGGAGCTCGTGGAGCGGGTCGCGGCGATCGGTATCGCCAAGGCGTCCGGGGAGCGGGACGAGGGAAGCGGCATCCTGATGTGGGTGAAGGCGCACGATAGCCCTTCGCGCCATACCTGTATCGGCTGCGGTGGTGGGGCTACCTGGCTTTATGCATTCAACACTGGCACAAGTGGCAGCTCGCGTAGCCCACGCTCAACAGGATGGGCACGTCCCGTCGTCTGTCCTCGGCGAACGCCTCCGGCGACGAGGGCAACCAGTCGACCGGGTTGTCGGCGTGCTGCCGGAGGTAGGGAGACTGGGACTGGGCGAGTCGGTTGGCCATGCCCCCACACACGACAGCGGCGGCGTGGCACCCGCCGCCAAACCGACCGGGCATGGCTGGGTCATGAAGATGAACCCCGGATGGGCCGCCCTTCGGCTCAGGGGTCGAGCAGCGCCTCGATCGCGCGGCGTTCGCCCATGTCCCGGTACGCCTCAGCGTCCGCCACCGAGGAGGTGAGGTTCTCCCGAGATGCGAGGGAAGATGACGCCAGGTCAGGTGGGACTCATGAGAGGACTTGTGACCATGGCGGCTCCCAGAACGTACCCGCTGGAGTTGCGTGAGCGTGCGGTGCGGATGTATCGCGACTCCGACCCCAAGCCGCAGATCGAGCAGCTGGCTATCGAGCTTGGTGTGCATCCTGAGGCCCTGCGCGGCTGGATCCGCCAGGCTGAGCCGGACGCCGGCGAGCGCGACGACCGGCTCAGCACCGCCGAGCGTGAGGAACTCGCCCTGCGCGAGGAGATCGCAGAGGTCTTGTCCCCGATGGGTCTGCGCCTGTCGCCGGAAAAGACCCTGATCATCCATATCGAGGAAGGGCTGGATTTCCTCGGGTGGCACGTCCAGCGCCACCGCAAGAGAGGAACCAGTCAGCACTACGTCTATACCTACCCCGCCAAGAAGGCCGTTCGGGCTGTAAAGTGGAAGGTCAAGGCGCTATGCCGAGAGGTTGAAGTGAACCAACCGTTGGATGACCTGCTGCGCCGATTGAATATGGCGCTGCGGGGCTGGCGCGCTTGCTTCCGGCCCGGGGTGTCCTCCGCGACCTTCGCCTATCTGAGCCACTATGTGTGGCAGACGGTATGGCGATGGATGCGACGCAAACACCGCCAGTCCACCTGGAAGGAACTCCGCAACCGCTATTGCAGCGGCGGATGGTGGCCCGTCAGCGAAAACAGAGAGCTGTTCGATCCCGAGAAGGTAAGCACAACCCGTTACCGCTATCGGGGATCCGTTATCCCGGCACCCTCGCCTTCCACCGTATGAGAATATCCAACACGTAGCCTCTTTCGGGACTTGTGGAGAGCCCGGTGCATTGAGAGGTGCCCGCCGTGTTCGGGAAGCGGTCCGGGGAAACGGGCCGGTCGAAAGGCCGGAACCGCGCCCCGGGCCGACTTTCACCGACCCGACCCGGCCCAGGTGACCGCTCTCCTCGACGAGCACCCGCATCTGGGGGGCGAGCCTGTTCTCCGGGAACTGCACATCCCCTCCTCCACCTACTACCGCTGGCGTCGTGCCGAGAAGGAGCCGTGCAGGCGGCGCCGGCAGGATGTCGAGCTGACCGAGCAAATCCGGCAGGTCCACGCGGACTTCGGCGGGATCTACGGCTCGCCACGCGTCCATGCCGTCCTCAAGCGTGAGGGTGTCGCCGTGGGCCGCAAGCGGGTCGAGCGGTTGATGCGCGAGGGCGATCTCGCGGGCACCAGCCCACGCCGCAAGGGTCGTAGCTTCACCCGCCGCGACCCGAAGGCCACCCTCGCCCCGGACCTTGTGGGCCGCGACTTCACCGCGCCCGCGCCGAACCGGCCGTGGATCACCGACCTGACAATGATCCCCACCGGCGAGGGCCCACTGTGGCTGTCGGCGATCCGGGATGCGCTCTCGCGGCGAGTGGTGGCCTGGGAGACTTCCGCCCGCGCGGACGCCGAGCTCGTGTCAATCCCCTCGAACTGTGGAGTACTTCCTATGCAGCCAGTCCCACGGTGAGGCCCGCCCCGTACTCGTTCTCGTAGTCGATCGGGCTCTTGAACCCGCACACGCTTTGTAGCCGGCGGGTGTTGTAGAAGTCGGCGATCCAGGTAGCGACCCTGATCCGGGCCTCGGTGCGGGTACGGAAAGTGTGACGGTGGACGTACTCGACCTTGAGGACGCTGTTGAACGCTCCCCCAGCCTTCGGCCGGGAGGTACCCCCACGCTGACGGCGTTGTCGAAGCATGAGCCGACCCGGCCCATGGCCCGCGTCACTCCCAGTCGACGGCAGGCACGGGCGAACTTCCGCGAGCCGTACTCGCTACCGCGGTCCGAATGGAAGATCACACCGCGGACGTTACCGCCGAGGGTGGCCGCTGCCATGTTCAGCGCGGCCACGACCAGGTCCGCGTCGTGGTGGGCGCCCATCGCGTAGCCGAGCAGGCGCCGGGAGAGCAGGTCGCACGGAAGATCTTCGGTGATCCGTAGGTACCCCCGGACTCGGTGAAGATCTCCTTGATCTCACCGATCAGCCGCTGGCGCCGCAGTTCACGTCCGGTGGGTGGGCGATCGCGCCACTTGTAAAACCATGACTCGCTCACGCCGAGGGCGCGGCACGAGACGGTGTGCGGGATACCGTGCTCGGTCCTGTTGTCGCTGATCACCCCGGCCACGGCGGCCGGGTCCGCCGCAGCTACTTCACCCACAGGACCATGCAGCGTTTGAGGACATCTCGCTCCATCCCCAGTTCCTTGTTCTCCTTCTTCAACGCCGCGTTCTCCGCGGTCAGCCGGGCGATCAACGCATCCTTGTCCTCCGGCATGGCCTTCTCGGCCCGCTCCGCCCGCGAGACCCAGCTCGCCAGCGTCGCCTCGTTGATCCCCAGGTCCTCCGCGACCTCAGGGACCGTCTTCCCGGTCTCCATCACGATGCGTACCGCCCCCTCACGAAACTCTGCCGGGAACCTGCGACGCTTCTCCGCCATGACAACCAACATCCCCTGCTGTCACGGACTCCACGCTACGAGGGGGTGCGCCACGAGGCGCCGTGTGATCGAGCGGAGGTGAAAGGACTCCGCCGCCTGCCCGTCGTAGCGGGCAGGAGAAGCTGACGACAGCCTGACCTGGAGGAACGCCGGGTAGGGCGGCAAGCAGTCGTGAAGAAGTCGGGCCGGTTCAGTATCGCCGGATGGGCCGGGCCCGGTGAGCGAGACGGGAAGGTGTACGCGAGGAACCGGTGTTGTTACGCCTCTCGATAGCGTGCCAGCTCACCCAATCCGGTGAATACGGGCTGGTTGGCGGCGCGTATCCGACGGCTCCCCGCCCCACCAGGGCGGTGACTGTCGGTGAACTTCCGGGCCGGTTTCCCCTGCTGGGTCCGGGAGGCCACGACGAAGGTCTACGGCGTAGTCGTGGCGAGGCCGCAGGGGCATAGCCGGGCACCTCACCCGTCGATCGATCAGCGGTGAACGTGGGAACCGTCCATGTCCGCTCCCAGTCCGGGCCGCCGCCGGCGGTGCGGGATGGGATAGGCGCGTTGCCGGCCGAAGGGCGTGGACGGGGCGGAGCCGCCGTAGTACTCCTAGGCCGGGAGAGCCGGTCACACGGGGAAGTACGGCAGCGTGTCAGACAAGGAGGGAACTGCAATGTCCCAAGACGCCCCGGTGAATACCGGGGCCGGGACGGCCACCGGCTGGCGGCCGGGTATCCCGGACCGGAAGATGCAGTTCAAGTTGCACCAGTGGGCGCGGGCTGATGCCACGCGCCGATTCGATGACCTGTACAACCTGGTCTGCGACCCGGGGTACCTGATCGACGCCTGCCACAGGGTCGCGGGTAACACCGGGGCGAAGACGGCCGGCATCGACGGGCCTACTGCGGCCGCGATCGAGACCGGTCAGGGAGTGCAGCCGTTCCTGATGGAGATCAGGGCGAGCTCAAGGCGCAGACGTATCGTCCCGCGCCGGTGCGGCGGGTCCAGATCCCCAAGTCCAACGGGAAGATGCGTGATCTCGGCATTCCGACCGTCAAGGACCGGGTCGTGCAAGCCGCGCTCAAGGCGGTCCTGGAACCCGTCTTCGAGGCCGACTTTCTGCCGGTCTCCTACGGGTTCCGGCCCAACCGCCGGCCTCATGACGCGATCGCAGAGATCGTTTACCTGGCTCAACGGGGCTACGAAGTGGTTCTGGAGGCCGACATCGAGGCGTGTTTCGACAACATCGATCACGTCGCGCTGATGGACCGGCTGCGAGCCCGGATCTCCGACAAACGCGTCCTGGATCTGGTGAAGGCGTTCTTGAAGTCCGGGGTCATGCACCACGGCATCGCCAAGGACTCCCTCACCGGCACTCCTCAGGGCGGGATTCTCTCCCCGCTGCTTGCCAACATCGCGCTCGGCGCGCTGGACGAGTACTTCCACGCCCAGTGGCAGAGTCTGATGAGCGGCAAGTACCAGCGGGAGAAGCGCCGCAAGACGGGCACGGGGAACTGACGCCTGATCCGCTACGCGGACGACTTCGTCGTCCTGGTCAGCGGTCCGTCCCAGCGGGCCGAGGTCCTGCGCGAGCAGGTCGCCGAGGTCCTGGACCCGCTCGGACTGCGGCTCTCCGCCGAGAAGACCCGTGTGGTCCACATCGACGACGGCTTCGACTTTCTCGGCCACCACATCCGCCGCCAGCGGAAACGTGGCACGAACAAGCGATACGTCTACACCCGGCCCTCGAAGAAGGCCGTGCAGGCCATCAAGGACCGGGTCTCGAAGCGGACCTACAGAAACACCCCAGAACCAGAGTCTGGCCCAGCTCCTGACCGGACTGAACCGGACCCTGAGAGGGTGGGCGTACTACTTCCACCACGGCTCGGCGAAGCGGACCTTCAACACGGTCGACCACCACACGTGGCGCCGTCTTGCGATCTGGCTCCGCCGTAAACGCAGCATCCCCGGCAGCCAGTTGAAGAGATTCTGTGATCAGGGGTGGCGGTTCGCCGACGGCGAGATCGCGTTCCTCGGCGCATCCAGCGTCATGATCGAACGCTATCGCTACCGCGGAGCACGTATCCCGACTCCGTGGACCATCGACTCGGCAGCCGGAACCGGCTGACCGCAGGGCAAGACACGTGGAGAGCCGGATGCGTGGAGTACGCACGTCCGGTTCGGGTCGGCGGCTCGGGGAAACGGAACGACGGCAACCTCGTCACCGCGCCCCGAGCCGACCGCACAACCTCAGGAACCGTTCGGCTGCTCGGCGCAAGCCGCGCAACGCCCGCAGGCGCGCCCACGCTCGGCTTGCCGCCGCGTTCGGCGCGCCCCTTGTGTGCTGGTGCGGAACGACACACCACGTGCACCTCGACCACCCCGCCGAAACGCTCACCACCGTGCGGGAAATGGTCGCCCGCATCCAAGCCACACCCTGAAATGCCATCGATCCAATGAAGCTTCCCCACGACGACACTTCTTGCCAACACCCCACGTGGGAGCTATCTGATTGTGCTCGTTCCTCGCTGCCCTACCTGTCCACCCGAATGTGACTTCCCGAAGCCTGAAGTGTCGACCCCAGTTTCGAGAAAGCGTTGATCGCGCGATTGCCCGGATCGCACAACTCTCGTGACCCAGCACGACTGCGGCTGTAGGGCTGACCAGGGTGCCATCCGCACGGCCGCTGCACGCCTGGCCACCACCCGGCCACCACGTCGAACGCATCGGGCCAAAGCAAGCCGCCAGGATGTGGCAAAAGGACAGGTCAAAGCCATGAAGGGTCGCAACGGCCACCATCGGTCAGTTCAGACCTACGCATTACGAGCCCGCTAGTGATCATGCCGGGCTGTACCGCGTGATCGTGTCAGATCCCGTTTTCCCAGATCAGAGCACATGTCACGGTCCCGCTGCTCGCATCCCATGCTGCACCGTCCAAAGGCATCCGCGCTCCCCTTGCGCTCCCCTCGTCGCCACCGGTGACGCTCCAGTCCCGGACAGCGACCCCAACTCCCAACCTGCAGCCGGGTTGTCACCATCGGACAATGCGAGCAGGGGCTCGGCGCCATCGCTTCATTCGCTCGTGACGTTGTCCGCCTCGTGAGCGCGCTGCGCAACCCGAGCACGCACGTTCGGAGAGGACGGCTGACGTGCTGATCAACCAGCCCGGGAATCAGGGCTTCTTGGCGTCCTTCGTCGTGGTACGAGGGTTCGGTACCGAGTTCTGGTCCGCAGCCTTCTCCTTTCCGTCCAGTCCAAGGGACTGCTTGATGTTCTCGAAGTCGACGTCCGGGGTGCCGATCCTGGCCACCGTGTGCCCGTGCGAGGTCAGCATGGCCTCGGCGAACGGGCTGTCCAGCGTGGCGACGCGGGTCCACGAGCGGACCTCTGCCAACGGAACAGACTGAACGATCTCGAAGTCGACCAGAAGGTCCGGGATATCGAGGTACTTGGGCAAAATCCGGTAACGGGCGCTGTTGCCGCGGAACATCTCCAGAGCCGCGTTCCGCTCCTTCCCCTTGCCGGGGGATCCGGCTTTGACCCAACGAGCCATCAAGGGTGCTTCGCTCAACGGAACCGCCTTGGCGAGACGCACGTACTCGGCCTTGGCCGCACGATTGCCACCGGAGGGCAAGTCCTCGTAGAGGTCGCACGCAGGCGTGAGGACGACCCACCAGCCGTCCTGGGAGTCCCGCAGAACGTCTGCGGCGGTCACGTGCTTCGTGACCGGCGGCATCAAGTACATCCGGGCGGTCGACGCGTGTCCCATCACACGGTCCTGGGAGGAACCGAGTGCTGCTCCGAGGGCCTCGACCGCGTTCTCCTTCAGCCAGGCTGCCAGGCGGTGCACGAGGGCGGGGGCGATCTGGCTGCGGTCGACAGCCTCGAGCCGGTTCCAGTTCGTGGCGATCTCGTCCCGCAGGAATCCGCGCACGTGCTCGTCTACGAGGGCGGTGATGTGCCGGGTGAGGGCCGGGACACCGGACTCAAGGCCGTCCCGTATTGCGGTGACGGCGTCGTCCAGCCGGTTCTTCGGAACCACCTGGATGAGCGGTGGCTGCGCCAAGTCGCTCACCTGCTCCGCCAGGCCGGTGCAGAAGACGACCGGCACCCAACGGGTCTTGGCGATCCGGTCGTACAGTTCACGGCCCTGCAGGTTCGGGTGCGCGGGGGAGCCACCACGTGTCGCGTCCCTGACGTCCAGCACGACCAGATCGAACGCCTGGGATTCCAAAAGGCGTTCGGCTTTGTCGAAATCGTTCTCGACGTGGATGTCGAGCCTTCCGAGATCCGAGAGCTCCTCGACAAGCATCTCGGACAGTTCCTCCGCGATGTCCACCTCGTCCTCGACGATCAAGACCCGGTACACCGCGCCCCCGTCCGTCACCCAACTCTCCTTCTCAGTCTTGCCCTGAACGTGGCTCCGGCGAGGGGCCCTGGCGTCACCAGGGACAGGTCGCCGTCGTAGAAGTCCTTCACGACGCTGCCGGCGATGCTGAGGCCCAGCCCGATGCCGTCCTCCTTGTCGCTGAAGTACGTGTCGAAGATCATCTCTTGGATCTCCTCACGTACTCCGGGGCCGCTGTCGCTCACGTCGATGTCGACCTCGTCCTCGGGCGTCCGCCTCGTCTCGATGAGGATGGTGCGCTCCTTCCCCTCGGGCAGGGTGGAGAGCCAGTAGATCGAGTTCCCTACGAGGTTGTGGACCACCTGCGAGATGTCACCGGGGTCAGCCGTCACTGTCACGTCCTCGCCGCTGACGGTGACGCTGATGCCGTTCTTCTCCAGCGTGCCCTCGTGGACCGCGACGGCCTCGTCGATCACCGCTTGGAGGGACAGGGCGCGGGGGCGGCCTCGCCGCCGGCCGCTCAGCGGCTCGACGCGGGTGAAGAGCCGGTCCAGAGCCTGTTCCTGCACGGTGAGGTCGACGTGCATCTTCGTGAGAGCGGAGGCGAGCTGTTCGTCCTCGTCGCGCTTGCGGCCTGCCAGCTTGTTCAGCCGGCGGAGGACGTAGGCGATCCGGGTCAGCGCCGTTCGACCGTCGTGCAGTACGACGTCGACCAGCGCTCCGAGAGTCGCGAGGCGGGAGAACTGCGAGAGGACCTCTTGGACCTTCTCGACGCTCTCGTCAATCGTTTCCTGAGCCTCCTCCAGTGCGCGGCTCAACTCGGTGTCGTCCGGGTACTTCGCGTTGACGACGTCCCGGACGGGCGAGAGGGTGAAGTTCTGGAACAGGCCGTGGCGGTCGCTTCCAGCACCGGAGGGGGCATCCACCGTGATCGGACCCGACTCGCGGCCCTCTCTCCTCGGGCGGCGCAGCCCGTAGCGCCAGGTCTCGAGGCGACTCACGGCCTGGGTCAGGACGCCCTTCAGGTCCTCGTACTCGGGCGAGTCGATGAGCCCTTCCCGGTGCGACCGGTCCCGAAGCCCGGGGTTACCGTCCGCCGATATGTACACGAAGCCCGCGACCTGGTTGTTGGAGAACCGCATGGTGGGGTTGTTCACGCGGCGGAGGTCGAAGCCCAGCCAGTCGAAGTCGACCTCTCCGAAGGGCTGCACCCGGAAGCCGTCCCGGTAGAGGGCGACACCGCTGTTGTCTTTGATCAACTTACGGACCTCGGTGATGTTGCGGGCCCCGAGGTCGATGTTGAGCATCTCCTTGAGGGAGGCCGAGTCGAGGTCCCAGGTACGGAGGTCGAGCTTCAGGGGACCGCACTTGGGTGCCTTCCCGTGCGACGGGAAGAGGTACTGGTTCAGGGTCTCCGACTGCCCGGACGTGAGGTTGGTCATGGTCAGGTCGGCGAGACCGTTTTCGTCGATGGTCCCTATGAGGCGGTAGTGCGGATGCGCCAGAGCTTCGCTGGCCCCGACGAAACCGGTGTGGTGGTCCAACGGCCCAGCCGGAAGCGAGAGGTAGATCGCGAACTCCGGCTGGTCAGGTACGTCCAGCTCCGCAGGAGGAGGAGGGGGAAGGAGTCGGGACAGGGACCGCTTCAGGCTCTCCACCGACTCGGCCCCCCAGTCCTGCCGAAGCCCTTCGAGCCGGACGAGGGTGCCATGAGAGCCCGTCCATGCGGACTGTTTCTCGCTTGCACGGAAAGCACTTGTCACCTCGTCGAAGAGGCGTCGCGCTTGGCCGTTGTCTGCGAACACCTCGGGAGCGCCAACGTTCCACTGGACCGGTACCTGGTCGAGGTAGGCGTTCTCGGCGGCGAAGTCGCTCCAGTCGAGCCGGATGTTCACCTCGGAGCCGCCAGCCTTGCGGCTCTTGATCGCGGTCACGGCGCCGAGGCGGGCTGCGGAGAAGCGCCCGATTCCCTTTGCGCCAAGAACCCGTCGCCCGAACTGCTCACTGCGCGGGGCACGGTGCCGGAACGGCGTGGCAATCTCCATCCAGGTGTCCCGGACGGTCTCGGGGGACATACCGTGCCCGTCGTCCCACACCTCGATGGAACCGTAGCCCTCCTCCAACGGCCCGTTGAACCTGATCACAACCAGGCTCGCATCGGCGTCGTAGGCGTTCTTGACCAGCTCGGTGAGCGCCACCCGCTCGTTGCTGATCAGCTCCTCACCGAGTGTGCTCATCAGGCGCGCACGGGGACGTAGGAACGTCTGTGTGTTCTCGGAGTCCACGCTCGCCCCTCTGACTGCTTCGCACCCGCACCCCCGCCCGAGGAGTACCAGCTGTGATCTTAACGGCGGGGAGGGCTCTGGAAACGCTGCTCAGGAGATTTGGGCAGCACGTGTGCCGGGACGGGGGTTCACGGTGGTTACGACACCCGACGAAGGGCGCACAGCCCTGTGATCGAACGTGTCTTCTGGTTCAGGGGTTCGTTGAGACAGGTGACGTTCGTGGACGTATCGCAACCGGAACGGGGGAGTCCCGAGGAGTAGCCCAGGAGGTGTCCTCTAACATGGGGTGGCTCAAGAGTAGAACACTGCTTCAAGCCACCAATGGGACACGGTGAGTGAACAGCAGTGTTCACCAGGCAGGTCACCCGCGTGACAGACGAGGCTTTGCGGCGGCGTGGACCGGCCGGAAGCCTTGCCTCCGCAGCGTCGTGCGTGATCTCCTGGAGGTCATTCAGGTCGTCAGGTACGGAGGAGTTGGTCGTGGCGAAGGAGAAGGGGGCAAAAAGCACGTATGGCGTGCCCCTGGAGCGGAGCGACTACCTCAAACTGGACAAGCACAGGCACCACTGTGAGCCGGACGATTTCAGGAAATGGGTCCTGTCCGGTTTCGGAAAAGATAAGCGCCTGGCTGTCGACCTCTTCTCGGGCGCCGGCGGGCTGAGCCTGGGCCTTGAACGGGCCGGATGGACCACCGCTGCGGCCGTGGACTTCGACGAGCGGGCTCGCGAGACGCATGCAGCGAACTTTCCGGGAATGAGTCTCTGCGTCGACCTCGGGGATGACAGTCAGCGAGGCGAATTCGTTCAGCGGATCCTCGACTCTGGCGCCGAGATCGACATCGTCGCGGGAGGTCCTCCCTGCCAGCCGTTCAGTCGTGCCGGACGCAGCAAGATCCGGCACTTGGTCGAGTACCACAACCGTGACCCGCACGATCTCCGTAAGGAACTCTGGCGCGCCTACGTCGATGTGGTGGAGCGGCTCCTTCCACGCGCCGTCCTCATGGAGAACGTCCCCGACATGGGGCTCGGCGATGACTTCAGCGTGATCCGCATCATCGAGGCAAAGCTGGAGAGTCTTGGGTACGTGACCCAGGTCCGTCTCGTCGATGCGTGGAACTATCGCGTGCCGCAGCACAGGAAGCGTCTGATCCTCCTCGCACGGAGAGACGGTGGCGGCTTCGCGTGGGGCAAGCCGAAGAAACAGACCACCCTTCGGGATGCCATCGGCGACCTTCCTGCACTCAATCCGGAGCCTTTGAAAGCGGTAGGTGCCCGAGTCGGCGACTACGACGAGCAGCAGGAGCCGAAGCCCTCTTCCTTCGCCAAGGAGATGCGCAGAAGGGCGGACAAGGGTGTAATTCACGACCACATGACGCGGCGGGTTCGTAACGACGACTTCAGGATCTTCACGGTCATGGATTCCAAAACCCTCTACTCCGAGCTTGAAGAGAAACTGGAAGAGGACGAGAAGGACTTCCAGAGGTACGACGCGGAGCAATTCACCGACAAGTACAAGAAGCTGGACTGGAAGGAATTGAGCCGCACCATCACCGCGCACATCGCCAAGGACGGTTACTGGTACATCCATCCTGAAGAGGCGCGGACGCTGACCGTGCGTGAAGCCGCGAGGATCCAGACCTTCCCGGACCGCTTTCGGTTCGCGGGTACGCGGAGCGACGCCTTCCGCCAGATTGGCAACGCGGTTCCCCCGCTGTTGGGCGAAGCCGCGGCCAGGGTTCTCCTGCCGCAAGATGTTCCCGCCGGGGACGAGGCCGCGGACAAGTGGCCGAAGGTACGTGAGGAACTGACCCACTGGGCCAAGGAGCAGCGTGCGGGCAAGCAGTGGTACCAGTTCCCCGGTGGCCGGAAGATGAAGCCGCTCGGGGCTCTCGTCATGGCGGTGCTCTCAGGAAGCAAGCTGCACCCGAAGCAGCTCTCCGACGTGATGGACGAGGTCGCTGGGCACAGGGAACTGACGCAGGACGTCTATCTCGCCCTCGTGAACGCGGCGCCGACAACAGCACTCCGCAAGCGTCTGGAGGACAGGCTCAGTCCGGTCGTCGACAAGCCCGAGGTCTGGGTGAACGCGGATTCGATTCTTGATCACAGCAAGGTGATGGGGCTCAAGCCGGCTGAGCTCGCGTTGTTCAGGCTGCTGGCCGGCGGCGACATAATGCTGGTCGGCCAGAGTGCGTTGCGGGTGGCTGCGAGGGTTCAGCAGAACGAATCGCACCTGACCAACCGACTGACCGAGGGCCGGCTCAACCTCATCAAGCTTCTCGGCGCTGGCCGTGACGCACCGGTGCGTATGGCCGCCATCAGGTTTATCGGCGAGAACCTGTGTCGTGACAAGCAGCCCGTCTGTGGAAGCTGCCCGCTGAGCGACTACTGCCCGACCCGTCCGCTGGAGGACGAGGGAGCCGAAGCCACCTTGGATGTTGCGGTAACCACAGGCTGACAGGGCCCTCCCGGGAGAACAGGGACGCTGGGGTGGGCGGCATCGGCGACGCGCTGGGCGGCCCGCCCGGCGTCAGCCCTGACCTCACACTCCCAGATGCGCACCACGGTCCATCCGGCGTCTGTCGCCGCTTGGGTGTTCCTAGCGTCCCTCTCCATATTGGCCGTGATCTTGGCCTCCCAGCGCGAGGCGTTCGGCCCGCGGAAGTGCCGTGTGCCGTGGGAGGGGCAGCCGTGCCAGAAGCAGCCGTCGACGAAGACCGCGACGGAGTGCCGGGGCAGTACGAAGTCGGCCGTGCAGCGAGGAGCGACCTTACGGTGCAGTCGAAAGCGGAGCCCGAGGGCGTGGACTGCGCTCCTGAGAGTCTTTTCCGGTTCGGTGTCCCGTATGCGGCGGCCTCGGAGCTGTGCACTCCAGGGCGTGCTCACCCATCCTTCGTGTGTGCTCACAAAGCCATGCTTTCACCTTGGGCGGCCGCGCCGTGGGGGTGCTCCGGATGGCAGACTGCCTAGATGATCCGAGAACCCGCAGAACTCGACGTCGACGAGGCAGGCCGTGTGGAGCTCCCCCTCGGGATCCTCGCCGAAGCAGGCATCAGCCCGGGTACCAAGCTGCTCGTGTTCAGTGACGGGGACGGGCGCATCGTGCTGAGGCGTGCAGAAGACGCGATCAACGACCTGTTGGGCGAGGGAACCCTGTAGCGGCAGCCCCGGCTGTCCGGGACTGCCGCTATCACGCAGTCCCGTGGTCGAGGCCGACGGGCACGGGGTGGAATCCATGCCGCAGGGCCTCTTCGTAGACCTCCATCACCTGCCTGGCCTGGGCCCCGGTGACCCGTCGCCCCTGGGACAGACGCTGCGCGACACGGTCGGCGAGCTGCCTGTCCACGGCGCGCAGGACCCGGCCTTCGCGGGCCCAGTCCGCGAGAGCCTGCCACTCCTCGCTGGGGATGTCCTCGACGGCGGCTTCGGCCTCGTCGGACTCGGTGCTCTCGGGGGAGGCGATCTCGAAGGGCTCGGCCGTGAGCTCGGCGGCCAGCGCGTCGGGGAGCGTCCACGGGATGCGGGACACCTCGTCCCAGCAGTCGGGCTTCTTCGCCCACTCCGACACGTGCCGGTCGCTGGAGATCACCGTCTCCATGATCAAGGGGCAGAGTTCGTCGAGGGCGTCCCTCAGGGCGTCCGTGGTGCCCTGCTCGCTCCAGATCCTGTCGAGGTCGATCCGCTTCTTGGCTGCCAGCGAGAGCCGGGCGACCGTGTAGGTCGTGATCAGCCGTTTGTGGCTGCCGGCCGAGTGTGTCCGGGCGATCCGGTCGGCAGCCTGGAAGAGGAGGGCGGTGGCTATGGCGCGCTTGCAGTACTGCACGTCCACGACGGGATCGGACTCCTCGATCCGCTCCATGAAGTGGGCGAAGTTCTTCTGGGCGCCGCGGCTCACCCAGTACGGGAGCTGCTCCCAGGAGTGCACGAAGGTGGCCAGGTCGGACTTGCTGAATCTCTGCCGCGTCGGCGTGATCAGCTTGAACTTGCGCTGGGCCGCGCGAGTCTCGTACTCGGCGGACTTGTCGGTGTACTGGCCCCGTGCCCGCTCGTAGAACCATCGCGTCTCCTGGCCGCTGCCGTCGGCAGCAGGAGCCCACAGGCTGCGGGAGACACGCTCGAAGGCGACGTGGAACTCGTGGTTCGAACTGAAGTCGACCAGTGTCACCTTGTTCTGGGTGTTGGAGTACTGCGAGATCTTCGGAACGATCTCGGACAGGTACGCAGGATCGACGATCGTGAGCTTCATCTGCACGTGGACCCCGTCCAGGTCCCGCTTGTCACGGGTCAGGACGTGGTGCAGCGAGGCGGTGGTCTGGCCGCCGTTGACGATCTGGAGGCCGGTCATGCTCCTGATGGCGACGGGGCTTCCGGCTTCGTCAGTCTCGAAGTCCACGTCCGAGGCGGTGGCGGTCACACCGTTGTTGTAGGCGAGGAACTTGCCCGGGGCGTTCAGCAGGGTGTCGCGGATGCCCTTGTTCACGGCACCGCGGGTCTGGAGGAAGGACCGGACGTTGAGTTCGAGCAGCCGGGTCCGGTGCTCCTTGTACAGGTCAGCCAGCTGCCGACCGGGAATCACGGCCAGGACGACCGAGTAGTTCGGCTCGTCACTGTGAGCCGCCAGGCAGGGAAGGGGGCGCTCGAAGACGACCTTGATGGGCTCGCCGATGCTCCCGGAGGTCTCGTGCCTGTGGAGCCGCGCGAGGTCCCAGAGCTCGTAGGTGACGGGGATTCCCTCGAACTCCGTGGGCTCTGGGGCACTCGTCGTGCTGACCCGGTTGCTGAGGAGGAAGAGGCGGATCTTCGGAACGTTCGACAACGCCTTCTCCACACCGACGCACATGTCGTGCACGTCGGTGTTGTCCTCCTGGTTGGGGCGGATGGCCCCGTGCTTGCCCAGGAACGCGAACAGCCTGCGGAAGAGCCTGTCGGACTCGGCCTTGGTCAGCTTGCTGCTCGACGGGGTCAGGTTGAAGTCCGTGGTGTAGAGGTCGAGGCTGGACCCGTCCTCGGGCAGGCCGTAGCCGTAGATCTCCAGTCCCCGGGAGGAGTGGTACGCGAGTGCCGCGTCGGTGACGACACCGGCTTCCTCGAGGATCTCGAGTACGTGCTGGGTGAACGTGTTCGGGATCGAGCCGCCCTCGGCGTCCGCCAGCGCCTGGATGTCGGTAACCAGCGCGCGGGAGTACTCGTGGAGGTCGTGCTCAGCCATGGGTTCCTCGGATCAGGTCGACCAGTGCTTCGGCGGTCACGCTGTGGGTGGCCAGGGCCGACACATCGATGGTGTAGGTGCAGTTGCCGACCCCGGGCGGCAGTTCGGCCTCGACGATCCGGGGGAAACCCTCCCCGACCGTCCAGAACTCGCTGCGCCGCAGGGTGTAGCGATCGTGGTCGTAGAGATCCCGTTGGTTCGGCAGGTAGCCGGCCTGGACCAGCAGGCTCTCGAAGCGCTGAGAGGCGGACGGTGAGGTCAGACGGGCCCGTATCTCGTCCACCAAGGCGTTCAGACTCCTGCCGAGCCCCCGCTGCCGGTCGTCGAGGACGAGGTGGGCCAGTGCGAGGGGCGTCGAGTCGGCCGTGTCCAGCTGCCGCTCGCTCGCGATCTGGACCGTCCGGGGGGAGCGGGCCGTGGTCGCCTTCACCTCGACCGCGGCACCGGGCAGCTGGAAGTCCTGGTTCGTCTGCCTCGGTCCGGTCCAAGAGCTGACGGCGGTGTGCTGGTCGAAAGCCGGCAGCACGTACTCGAGGAGGAAGTGGAGCTCGCCGAAGAGGCCGCACCGGGCCTGTCGGGACAGGCCCTCGCGCGACACGGAGCGCAGCAGCTGCTGCCACCGGACGTAGCGGCGAACCACGGCCTCCGCCGCCGTCTCGGTGGTCGGTGCGTCCCGCACCACCTCTGCGATGTCGGAGACGAGCGGGGTGAACACCTCCGTGAGTTCGTCGTCAGTGAGCATGACCTGGAGCTCGTAGTGGTTGCCGGACACCGACGACAGATTCAGCTGCAGGCCACGGGTGGCCGGCAGTTCGTGGATCTCCTGACGTACGGTGTCGGCGGTCCTGGCGTCCGTGCCGAGCAGCAGCATCCGCCGAAGGGCGGGGTGCGTCACCGACACCTGGATGTCGTGCGGGGAGTCGGGGTGGAGCCGCCGGGTGGACCTGCCCGGGGTCTGCTGGTGGGCCTCCAGCTCCTGCCACACACTCTCGTCGATCACTCTTCGTCCTCGAAGTCGTCGAACTCCATGTCCTGCTTGAACCAGATGTCGTTCACCACGTACTCGGTCTTCAACTGGTGGCGGGAGAACGGGAAGCTGATGGCAAATCCGACCAACGGAGCGGCCGGCCCGGGGTTCCCCGACGACTTGGCCACCTCGGCAGGGCTGAGGGGATACAGCAGAAGCAACGGCTGGTCAGGGCGGCGTTGGTGACGCAGAGGCCGACCGCGGGGGGTGTCCGGATCGAGCGGGTCGCCCTTCCTGTTGAGCTTCCCCTTCGCCGCCTTCTTCGTGTCCTTCAGCGCACGGTCGTACTGTTCCTTGGTCAGGTCACAGAGCTCGTCGGCGGGGCTGAGCACGCGCTTGATCGTGTAGCGGCCGGGGACGACCTCCGAGGACTTGGAGTGGCTGCGCGTAATGAGGCCGACGGAATGACCTGCGAACTCGGCCGCCGCTCCCTCGGGCAGTCGGCTGGCGAGGCGGATCGACCAGTTGCCCAGCTCGCCCTGCTTGGCGCACTGGCGTACGTACTCCGCGATGAAGGCCGGCCGCACCCGCTGGGCCTGCCGGTCGGTGAGGTAGGAGTCGAGGAAACCCTCGGTGACGTCTGAGGCTGCGACGCCACTCCAGGTGATGCTCCCGCTTCGCTCGTCCACCTTCCCGGCGGAGAGCGCATCGAGGCGCGCGACGAACGACTCGAGGAGCTCGTGGTTGTTGCGAACCACCTTCTCGGAGAGGTCGAAGATGGTCGTCTCGGGAAGCTCACCGGAGTAGCTGAGGCGGACGCGCGTGCCCTGCCTCATCTTGTTGGAGGCCGTGATGCCGAGGCCGAGCGACGAGGTCCTGACCTTGAGACCGTACTCGCTGGGGGTGAGTCCCACCGCAGCCATCTCCTCGACGTCGCGCCGGAGTTCGTCGGTGGCCGCGGTGATCTCCGCGTACTGGCGCTGCAGCGTACGTGTCGTGTACAGCCGGCACAGGTCCTCGTAGCGGGGACGGTAGCCGAACCAGCGACCCATCTGTAGCAGGGTGTCGTAGGTCTTGGAGGCACGCAGGTAGTAGCTGACCGACAGCCCTTCGAGGGTCAGACCGCGGGAGAGCTTCTCGCCGCCTACGGCGATGACCGACAGGCCGGTCTCCCGGCGCTCGTAGTACTGGAGGGCGTCCTTCGCCGCTCCGTTGACGGCCATGACGGTGATCTTCGCGAGGGCGGGGTGGAGATGGGGTTCCACGTCCTCCCAGTCAAGCCTGTCCCCGGTCATGTCCTCGGTGCAGGGGACGAAGTCGTCCTCCCAGAGCTGCCGCAGCTCTTCCTCGAGTTCTTCGCGGGCACTGCTGAACCGGTCCTTGAGAACGTCGAAGAGTAGACGCACGTGGGCGTCGATCTGGTCGCGGACCTGCTGCTGTACGGCGGTGAAGCGGGTCACGTGCACCAGCATGGAGTTGTGCACGGCGACCTGCCCGCGCGCTCGGCGTGCTGCGCAGGTCAGGACGAAGGACCGGAGGGCGCGCTGCAGAGATTCGGGCAGGAAGTCGGGAACCTGGTGGTAGGACTTGTGCTTGTCCGGCACCCAGAGGTCTGTGTCCTTGATATGCCTTATGAGCGGCAGTGGCTCGATGTCCTCCTCGTCGCCGTCGGTCTGCAGACCGAAGACCCGCTCGGGACCGAGGTAGTTGGACGGCGCCCGCAGGGTGCGGATGAAGCTCTCCGGGAAGAGGTCGGGGCCCAGCTCGTCGTGGTCCGTGTCGGGATTGATGTAGATGTTCGCGAAGGGGGTCGCGGTGTAGCCGACGTAGGACGCCTTCGTGAAGCTGTTGACCAACCGCCTGATGGCCTTGTTGATCGCCGACGGGTTGGTGTCGGGGTCCTTGGAGGTGTTCACCCCGGCGTTGTCGGCCTCGTCGTCGATTACGAACAAGGGGAGGTCGGGTACGACCATCCGGCTGGTCTCCGGGTCCTTTACGCCGTGGTTGTCGATCACCCAGTCCCGAAGGTTGTCGATGATCCGACGGTTCTTCTTGACCACGAGGACCACCGGGACGCTGCCCACCGGCACGTTCGCGGAGACCGCCGTCTTCCGGGCGAAGTCCCCTTTTTCGTGACTGGTGGTGAGCGACGCAGCCTTCAGACGCTTGCCGTGCGACATCGCGCCGACACCGATATGACGATGCGCGTCATCGTCCGAACGGAACTGATACTGGGTATCGAACCCGAGGAGCCCCTCGTCGATACGGAGCTGGGTCTGGCTGCGCAGGTCGTTGTGGATCCCGGCGAACACCACGATGAGCCGGTAGCCCGCGTCGGCTGCCTTCGCGGCGAGCCCGATGAACTGCCCTGTCTTGCCAGACTGGACCTGTCCGATCACGAGCCCGGTCCGGCGCCAGGCGCCTTCCCGCTGAGGGTCTTCCAGCTCACCGAGAACGTCGTCGGTGCTCTGGTCGAGTCGGCGCACGACCTGCGTCGGAAGCTTGGAGACGCTCAGGAGGTAGCGCCGGTAGCGGTCCCAGAAGTCCCACTTCCGGTCGGCCTTCGCATCGGCGAGCCAGGGCACGTGGCCCTCGTCGTTCTTCATCGCGGAGGAATCAGCCTGGAACACGGAGGCCCGGGCCTCGAGCACTTTCCGCACCTGGTCCCGCTCCACGGTGATGCCCTGAGCAGCGAGGATGCTGACCGCGGTGTTCACGGCGAAGTCGACTTCGGCCGGCGTTGCCTGACGGTCGCCAGGCAGGAGCAGCACCGCGGTCTGCTCGGCCTTCTCGAGACTGTCTTCGGGGGCGGTGCTCACAGCGACCTCCAGCGGCCGGGTCAGTTCGGGGTGGGGGACTATCAGGTGGGTCAGGAGTTCCAGAAACCTTGTTGCTCGTCGAAGGGAGACATGGAGCTGAGTACTCCCCGGGCGTCCTCAGGGGAGCGGCCCTGGCCCAAGAGCGCTTCGTACAATTGGCGGGCGATGTCGACGGTCTCCGGAGCGGCCGGCCCTGGACCGCCGAAGGGTTCGGGGTCGTCGACCGTGTCGGTCTCGTGGAGCATCCGGAGGGCCGTGACCGGGACCGTCTCCTCAAGGAGGCGGATCAACGAGTGGACGATGTCCGGGTGGCCGCCCTGGCCGTCCATCGCTGCCTTCACCAAGGGGTGTTTTCTGTTGATACGCAGAACAATCCGGCCGTCGTGACGCTTCACGTTCCAGGCGAACTTCAGGGGGTCACCGTGCGCCCGCGACACCACCTGACCACGCTGTCGTGCGGAACGGGAAGCCGCTTCGCGGGTGTACCTGGCGATCCTCTCCAGGTGACGACGCAAGGAGACGGGGGGAACCACGCTCGCCTTGCGCACGTCCACGCCCCAGTCGGCGTCGGCTTCCGCAGGGATGTCCACGGCGATCCGCGCGAGGTTGTACTTCTCCTCGCGCCGCAGGCCGCGGATCCCCAGCCAGTCACCGGCCAGGATCAAGCGGTCACGCCGGTAGACGTAGAACCCCTGCTGCCCCAGCCATCCCTTCTGCCCGGCAGCCGACTCGTAGTCAGCCTCCGAGAGCCGTTGTGCTGTCGGGAGGACGAAGGGCTCCACACGCACCGACTCCGATCCCAGCGGCAGAGGCTCCCAGGGGATCCGCTGTACCGACGGGTGCGTGGACAGGAACGGGTCCCACGGGGAGAGGTCGGAGCCGCGCACCCGGATCCGGCACCGGGCAGGACGCTGCAAGAAACGGGCGAAGACCATCGAGAGGTGGGATTCGGTGCGCTCCGCCTCCGCATAGAACTGGGCCTGCGTCTTTTCGTCGTCGCTGGTCACGGCGGTGTTGTGGTAGCCGGAGAGCTGCTCCCACAGGACGACGGTCCCATGCTGCATGCTTCCCGCGATTCGACGCAGGAGGGTGGTGGTCGTGTCGCCGGGGTCACGGAGGAGCCGCCACTCCTTGTAGTGCTCCACGACGCCGAGGTCCCATGTCCGAACGTGCCAAATTCCGTCCCTGGCCGTGGCTACGGTGAGCTTGCGGCACTGGGAGAAGGAGGCGGACTTCAGCCCTACACCGAAACGGCCGAGATCCGTGGCACTCCGCTCGGCGGACGGACCGCGGGCCGCCACCGTCATGGCGGTCACCAGGTCGGGCTCCGTCATCCCCCGGCCGTCGTCAGTCACGGCGATCCAGGAGCTGTGTCCGTCCCACGTGAAGTCGACGTCGATGTTCTTGGCCTCTGCCGAGACACTGTTGTCCACGAGGTCTGCGACTGCGGCGGGAAGCGAGTAGCCGAGCGAACTGAGCGACGCCACCATGCCAGCAGGGTCGGGAGCGGCGACGTCGAAGTCCATCTTCACGCTCCGTACCCGGTCAGTCCTGTGCGGTCAGTTCGTCTGTGTGCTCCGCAGAGCGGCATGTGGCAGGACTTCTCGAGACCCGTGCGGTGAGTGTGCTGCAACTCGTCCCACGCCAGCCGAAATCCCCCCGTTCGGAGCATGGTACCGAAAGGGGCTTGTCTGGCGTAGGTGATCTCTGTGGAGGGCTGTCCCCCACGTTCGCAGGGCACGCACGTAAAGGCCCTGGCCGTGGTGTCCACGAACTCCTCGCGAATGGCATCTGCCTCGCCCAGCGGACCCGAGCGTGCTTGCGGGGTTCGTGGTTTTCGGGTTCGCCGGTCTATTCACGGGAGGCGACGGTGAGGAAGCCGTTGGGTGCTTCGACTCCCAAGCGCGTAGATGATGTGGGCGGCCTTCAGGCTCCGCCTTCACGGTCAGGCCGGCCCTCTCGCAACTCGCACAGCGGTTTCGCTGATCGGTTCGCCAGGTTCGCTCTTGCCTGCGAGGAGGCCCCACCCACCGACAGCAACGAGAAGCCCCCGACAACGCATCACGTCCAGTTACTCACCGGAATACCCGCAGGTCGGTTTCGATTGCTCCTCCTGTAGTGATCACGGAGGGGGACGCTGGTGAGCGAACTGAAGCTGTTCCGGCTCGACGCCGCCGGCCGGGACGTCGAGCTGCGCGGTTCGACGGTGGCGCTGGAGGTCGAGCTGCAGCGCCGGATCGAGTCCGGCATGGAGGCCATGCTCGGCATCCGCTTCCTCGCGTCCGAGTACCCGACGGGGCCGTGGCACCGTGGCCGTATCGACTCGCTCGGCCTGGACGAGAACGGCACGCCTGCGCTGATCGAATACAAGAAGGGCCCCGATACCGGTGTCCTGTCGCAGGCTGTCCTACCTGTCGTGGTTGGACTCCGCCCGTCACGAGTTCGAGGCGCTGGTCAAGGAGAAGCTGGGGTCCGAGGCCGCCGAGTCGATCGACTGGCGGAACCCGCGGACGGTCTGCATCGCGGCCAGCTTCTCGCACCACGACCGGGTCGCGGTAAAGCGCCTACACGAGCGGGTCGACCTGGTGCGCTACCGCGTCTTCGACGGCGGGCTGCTGAGCCTGCTGCTGATCGAGGCCGCATCTGGGTCGCCCAGCCCCGCTCCGGCTCGGCGGCAAAGCCGGCAGAGGGAGGTCGCGGCCGGTGCCGGCGTCGGTTCGATCCAGGCGACCCCGGGTGCGGCTCCGGCGTGCTTGCAGGACCTGTACGCCGAGCTGGACGAGGCCCTCACCGCCTGGGGCGAGGTCGAGGTGGCTCAGCTTCGGCACTACATCGCCTACCGCCGGATGGTGAACGTCGCCTCCGTCATCTTCCGCCCGAAGCACGAGGCGATCCTGGTCTACCTCAGGGTCGACCCGGACACGGTCGAGCTGGAGGAGGGCTTCTCCCGCGACATGCGGGACATCGGCCACCTCGGGACGGGCGACCTGGAGGTGCGGATCGCGTCGGCGGCCGACCTGGAGAAGGCGGGCCCGCTGATCCGGCGGGCGTTCGAGGCGGCCTGACGTAACGGGAAGGGCGGCTGATACATCGGATTCTCGATGTACCAGCCGCCCTCTTGTGTCTGCGGTTCGTCGGCCTCGGTCTGGTTGGTCTCATGGTGTCACGCCTCCGGTCCGGCCAGGACGAAATCGTCCCGGGTTAGCTCCACCTGGAGCCTTCGCTCGGCGATGTCGGCGTAGTGCTCCGAGAGTTCGACGCCGACGAACTTGCGGCCCCTCGCGCAGGGCGGCGACGCCGGTTGTGCCGGAGCCGGTGAAGGGGTCGAGGACCGTTCCGCCCGGCGGGCAGATCCTCACCAGCTCCTGCATCACCTCCACGGGCTTCTGCGTGATGTGCACGCGTTCCTTCCGGGGCTGGCTCGCGGTGTAGAGGCCGGGCAGGTACACGGGGTTCCGGTCGGGGTCGACCGGGCCCTTGGTTCCCCAGACGATGTATTCGCAGGACTGCTTGAGTCGGCCCTTCTGCGGTCGGGAGACCAGCTTGTGCCACGAGGCGATGCCGCGCCAGGTCCAGCCGGCGGCCTGGAGCGCGTCGGTCGTGGTGGGCAGTTGCCTCCAGTCGGTGAAGACGAGCGCGGCGCCCGACTCGGCGGTGGCCCGGTAGGACTCGGTGAGCAGGAGGGTGAGCCAGAAGTCGTACGAGCGCTGGTCGCGGTTCTCGCCGGGGAAGTTGGCGAGGTCGTGCTCAGCGTCGCCCGAGGTGTACTTCGCGCGGGCACTGCGGCCGGTTCGTTCGCCGCTGGTTCGGCCACCGCTGTTGTAGGGCGGGTCCGTGATCACGGCATCGACGCTGTTGTCGGGGATGCTGGCGAGCGCGGTCAGCGCGTCGCCTCGGTGCAGGGTGTACGGCATGGTGCGGTTCTCTCTTTCCGCGAGGACGGTCGTGCGGGATTCCGCGTTCCCGGAATACCGCGCACGTCGGCTTGATTCGCTCCCGGAAGCCACAGAAGCAGCCGCCTGAGGAGAGCGATGGGCTGGAGAGTAACCACCATTCCCGGCCGCACCTAATGACGCTCTGTCGCCACATCACGGGCCCCGACTGCCAGACGAGGCGTCGTTTGGTGCGGCCGGAATTCGTCTCTACAGTCTCGCCGTGTTCGACGGACGGGGCCCTGCTCCCGCCCTGTTGAGCTGTGCTGATGCGTGTCACCTCGTCCAGGTGGCGGCACGGCAGCACTCACGAAACGACCTGATATTTCGGCGAGGGATTCTCCGTGTGGCGTGTGAGATTAAGAGCGCGGCTGACTGCCGCTCTCCAGTAACGGTCTTCCCATGGGTCGGGAGTTAGCCGCTCCCGACCCATGGAATCTCTATTCCCTGATCTCAGGTGTTGCAAATTCCCGACCGGTGCGGTGCCGGTGACCTTTTCGACGAGAACGCTGGTGCCGCGCTGCCTACGAGTAAGGAGCTGCTGATGCAGCATGCCCAGGCACGCCCTTCCCCGACGTCCGACTCCTGCGACCTCCGCTCGGCGGACGGCCCGCGGCCGTGAAGGCGGGCGCGGCAATAGTCGGGTCCGTGGCTCTGGGCCCACTGCTGCTGATTGCCCCGCTCGCGATGGCTCTGGCTGGCGCGAGCAGCGCCTAGGCCGCCTGTGCGAGCGGCGATGCACAGGCTGTGGATACTGCGGCGGTCGCCAAGCAGGTGGAGTCGATCCTCAAAGGCGGCGGCAAGGCCACGGTGTCGGTCCCGGGGCTGGACGATCCCGCAGAGCAGATCCCGAACGCCAAGACGATCCAGGCCACCGGCGTCGCCATGAAGGTGCCGGCGCGAGGACAGGTCGTGGCCCTCGCCACGGCCCTGCAGGAGTCGGGGCTGCGGAATCTGGACTACGGCGACCGGGATTCGCTCGGCCTGTTCCAGCAGCGCCCAAGCCAGGGCTGGGGAACGGCCCAGCAGGTCCGCGATCCCGTGCACGCCTCGACGAGGTTCTACGAGGCTCTACTCAAGGTCCCAGGCTGGCAGTCCATGACCGTCACGCAGGCGGCACAGGCGGTCCAGAAGAGCGGCTTTCCTGACGCCTACGCCAAGTGGGAGCCGCTGGGCACGGCTCTGCAGAAGGCCATCGCCACGTCGCTGTCGGAGGAGTCGAGTTCCGACGGAGGCGACGAGGGCGAGCAGACGGATGCGGCTCCCGGCGGGTGCGGCACCGGTGAGGGCGGGGCCAAGTTCGGTCCGATCCCAGCAGGCTCCGTCCCCAAGGACTACAAGATCCCGGCTGATGCGCCCAAGGCGGTCCGCACCGCCATCCGCTGGGGTCTCGGTCAGCTCGGCACTCCGTATCAGTGGGGTGGCACGTGTACCGATCCGCGCGGCCAGGACCCGATGGACCGCTGCGACTGCTCGTCCCTGATGCAGATGTCGTACAAGGCCGGGGGCGTCTCGATCTCCCGGACCACGTACACGCAGGTCAAGGAGGGCAAGGCGGTCAGCGTCGATGCCCTCAAGCCGGGCGATCTCCTCTTCACTCGCGGCACGGCCCAAGTCCCGGAACGGGTAGGGATGTTCATTGGCGACGGCCTGATTCTGCATGCTCCGCGTACCGGTGACGTGGTCAAGATCTCGACCCTCGCCGACTGGCGGCCGGACGTGCTCGCCGCCCGCCGGATCGTCTGACCGGTCCCCCTCTCCCCCTCTCACTCCTCCCCTTCCGGGCCTTCGCGCGCCCATATTCGTAATGGAGTTCCAATGAAGCTCATTCAGCACGCCCAGATGCCGGCGTACAACCCTGGCGTCACACCGAGCGAGGGCGGCCTGCCCGGCCTCGACGTCCTCAAGAAGGTCATGGGCAGCATCAACCTCTTCGGCATCATCGCCACGGTCGGCGCCGTCGCCATCTCCGCCATCGTCTGGGCCTGGGGCCACCACAGCGGAGGCCACCAGGCCGAGGCCAACGGCAAGAAGGGCACGGTCGTCGCCGCTGGCTGCGCCCTCCTGCTCGGCGCGGCCAACGGCGTCGTCGCGTTCTTCTCGGCGATGGGGACGCAGGGTCACTGATGTCGAAGAATCGTTTCCCTTCCGCCAGGGGGCGGAGGCACGGAGCCCCGTCCTCGGTTCTGCGCCGCGCCTCGATCGGCGGCATCGTCCTCGCTGTCCTGCTGGCCGTCGCCGGTCTGGTCGCGTACGTCACCCGTGCAGAGAGCCCGGCCACGCCGAAGGCCACCCCCGCGCCGGCGCCCTTTTCGACGTCGCCCTCCCCGGCCGCCACCACGCACGCCGGGGTGGCGGTGGTCGCGCCGCCCAGGACGACGGATCCGATCGAGTTCGCCAAGGCCGCCACCAAGGTCCTGTGGACGTACGACACCCGGTCGTTCTCGCAGACCGAGCACCTGGCCGGTCTCAAGCAGTGGATGACCAGCGAGAAGAAGTACGCGGACTGGAAGTCGGTCTCGGACCAGGTGCCCAGCCCGGTGTTGTGGTCGCGGATGCACGACAACGGGCAACACGCCGGTGCCACGGTCGGCGAGGGCCACTTCCCGCAGGCATTCAAGACCGCCCTGGCCCAGGACCCCGGCGCGATCACCGAGGCGTACGTCTACGCCGTCACGGTCACCGGCAAGCAGTCCATCGCCTGGAAGGGCTCCGGTGCCGGAGCCGAGTCCCGCTCGACGACCCTCGCCGTCCAGTGCCGACCGGACCGCGACTGCGCCCTCGTCGGCGTCCTGCCGAACGTCGCGCCGTGATCGCCCTCAACCTGTGTAAGGAGGTACCCTCATGGGGGCTTGCGACCTTCCTCTGATGAGTACGGTCTGCGACACCGTAGGCGGTGTCGTCGGCGCGACCGGCGAAGCCGACACGGACGGCATCGGCGCCTGGATCGCCAAGTCGATGGGCGAGATGGTCCAGGCCGCAGCTGACCTGGCCTCGAAGGCCGTCGACAAGACCACCGCCATCGATCTCAACGCCGAGTGGTTCAGGAGCAACTACGAGCTGATCCTGCCCATCGGCCTCATCCTCACCGTCGGCACGTTCTGCCTCCAGCTCACCCGCGCCGCCTGGCGCCGGGACGAACGCGCCCTCGCTCAGGCGGTATACGGAACAGTGGCCGGCGTCCTGTTCGCGTTTGCCGCGATCGCCTGCACCACCGTCGCGATCACTGTGGTCGACGCGCTCAGCGCCGGCCTGTTCAAGGCCACCAACAGCTCCGTGGACGACGCGGTACGCCGCATCATCAAGGTCAACGAGTTGGGGGCGATGTACGGCCTGGGCTGGGGCGTCCCCGCCATCGTCGCGCTCGGCTGCGCGGTGGGCGCCTTCCTCTACTGGGCGGTGATGGTCGCCCGCAAGGTCGGCATCCTGGTCCTGGTCACCCTGGCCGTGTTCGCCGGGGCCGGCGGCGGCTGGGAGGTCGCGCGGCGCTGGCGGCGTGGCTGGATCGAGGCGACCAGCACCAGATCGTCTCCAAGCTCCTGATGACGATCGTGTTCCTGCTGGGTGTCTCCGCCATGGGCAAGACGGACGCGAGCGACGGGCTGAGCGCCCTGTTGGACGCGATCGCGGGCATCGTCGTGATGGTCCTGGTGCTGCTCTGCCCCTACGCCACGTACAAGTTCGTGCACTGGGCGGCCGACGGCGGCGGCCACGACGATCTGCACCGCACCGGTGTCGCCGGCATGGCGGTCGCCGCGGGTGCGGCGAAGACCGCGGGGCAGCTCGCGGTCCAGGCCGGCACGGGAATGCGGGCTCCGCAGGGGCCGGCGAAGGTGCCAGGCCAGGGCTCCGGTGGCGTCGCCTCCGGGATCGATCCGACGGGCGGATCCGGTGGTGAGGCCAAGCCGAAGCAGACCCACTTCCGCTTCGGTGAGGATCCGAGTGCGACCGGCGACAAGGGCCGGGCGCTGATCCGCCGTCCTCCCACGGACGGCGACCGCGGAGTCCTGCTCATCCAGCGCCCCGGTGGGGGCCAGGCATCTGACTCGGCGCCAGCGGTCTCCGGACCTACGCCACAGGGCGCCTCGGTCTCGGCGCCGCAGGTCACGCACCTGGACCCGCCGGCACCGCGGCGCAGCGGTCCTCCTCCGCAGGGTGGCGCCACCCCGCAGCGGTGGATCTATCCCGGGCCAGCGGACCGCTCGGGCTCGTAGCCCGGAGCTGACGGGGTGGGCTGAGGCCCGCCCGGCTCACCCCGTCTTCCTCTTCTTCTTTCTCCTCATGTTCCAAGGACGGCTTCGCCATGCTCTCTGACGCTTCTCACCCCGACGGTCCGGCCACCGTCAAGTTCCCTCACCGCTCGCGGCGGGGCGTGCTGCTCGGCCTGTCGGCCCCTCATCTGATCGCCGTCGCGGTCTGCGGTCTGCTCCTGCTCGGGGTGCTGCTCACCTCCGGTGTGACCGGAGCGCTCCAGCTCGTACCGCTGTGGGCCGTCGTCCTCGCGGCGGTCTTCATCCGCCACCGCGGACGGGCGCTCGCCGACTGGGCGCCGATCGCGATCCGATACGCGCTCCGGCGCTTCCGGGGGCAGCTGGTCTGGCTCGCCCGGCCGTCCACCCGGCCACGGCGGAAGGGTCTGCTCCACCTGCCCGGCACGGCCGCGTCCCTGCGGGTGGTGTCCTCATCGGACGGCCGCCTCGGCGCGGTGCACGATCCGCACCACGGCACCCTCACGGCCGTGGTGAAGGTGTCCTCCCGCGCCTTCGCCCTGCTCGACCCGGCCGCGCAGGCGGGCAACGTCTCCGGCTGGGGCCGCACGCTGGCCGCGCTCTCGCGCAGCGGGCACATCGCCCGCGTCCAGGTACTGGAGCGCACTGTCCCCGACTCCGGCAACGCGCTCAACCGCTACTGGCAGGAGCACGGCAACACCCCAGGCCCCGCTCGCCGGTCCGATCTACGGCGACCTGCTGGCCGCCGCCGGCCCCGCCGCCGCCCCGCACGAGGCGTACGTCGCCCTCGCCCTCGACCTCAAGGCCGCCCGCCGCCTGATCAACCAGGCTGGCGGCGGACTCACCAGAGCCTTCGCCGTACTGGCCCAGCTCGCCTCCACCTTCGACCAGTCCGCCCGTACCTCCGGGCTCACACCGTATGGCTGGCTGCCCGCGCGCGAGATCGCCGCCGTGATCCGTACCGCCTACGACCCCAAGGCGTCGGCCGCCCTCGACCGGTGGTCCGACTCGGGCCGTCCGCAGGCCGACCCCGCTGCCGGCGGGCCGGTCGTCCTAGTCGAGAAGGCCGACCGTATCCAGACCGACTCGGCCCACCACGCCACGTTCTGGATCGAGAACTGGCCGCGCATCGAGACCAGCCCCGGGTTCCTCCACCAGCTCCTGTTCACCACCGGCGTGCGCCGCACCCTCTCGCTGACCTACGAGCCCAAGGAACTGGACGCCGCCCTGAAGGACGTCCAGCGCAAGAAAGCCACCGTGATCGCGGACGCCGCCGAGCCGGCACGCAAGGGCCAGGTCGACTCCGAGGAGGACTCGGTCGAGTACGCCAACATCAAGCAGCGCGAGCGCCAGCTCATCGCCGGACACGCCGACGTCGCCCTCACCGGCCTGCTCACCGTGAGCGCGGACACCCGCGAGGAGCTCAACGCCGCCTGCGCCGCCGTCGAGACCGCGGCCGTCGCCGCCCTCATCGACCCGCGCCTGCTGACCTGGCAGCAGGCCGAAGCCTTCACCAACGCCGCTCTGCCGCTCGCCCGCCCGTAGCGCAGCCCAGAACCACCGACCGCGCTCTACCGAAGGGCACCCCATGCCGACCGAGCCCCTGCCAGAACTGGCTTCGGACTTCGTCCCGTTCGCCACCGCCGCGCTCGACTTCCACCGGGCCATCAACATGCCCGTCGCCCCGCTCGCCGCCAGGCGCACCGAACTGGACTCCCTGCACGCCCACCTGGTCGCCCTGTACGGCTGCTGGATGCGCACGCCGCGCGGACCGCCCCGGTGGCCGGCGTCGAGGGCGATCACCTGAGGGCCTGCCGTGTCCGGCTGTGGCAGGCAGCCGAGCACCTCCACGCCGCCTATCACGCGGCCTCGCAGCGAGTCACCGGCCGCCTCCCCACGCGGGAGGCGTGCCGGGCCCGCCTTCCCGAGGGCGCACCCGACCTCACCGTGTGCCAGCGCCACCTGGCCACCGCCGCTCGTGTCCGCCGCTACCACACCCCGGCCGACCTGCGCGACCCGTTCACCGGCCTCACCCGCCACTGACCACCGGAGCACCACCGCCATGCCCAACCGAACCACCCGCGTGAGCGCCAGTCCGCTGTTCGTCCCCCGCAAGACCGACCGCCGCCCGGCCCGAAACCCGCCACACCGCGACCGGCATCGATCCCGAACTGCGCGCCACCTACCCGGCCGCCGGCCGACCGGGTCCCGCCTCCGCCCGCGGCGGCCGTCTCAAGCTCCCCGCCCACCGGATGACCACCGCCACCGCGTCCGGCGCCTACCCCTTCCTCGCCGAGGGCGGCCTGGGCGCCCAGGGCATCTACGTGGGCCGCGACGTGCACGCGGAGGCCGCCTTCACCTACGACCCGTTCGCGCTGTACGGGCGGCTCGACGGCTTCACGAACCCGAACATCCTGCTCGCCGGGATCATCGGCATGGGCAAGTCCGCCCTGGCCAAATCCCTCGCCGTACGCGCCGTGGCCTTCGGCTACCGCATCTACGTGCCCTGCGACCCCAAGGGCGAGTGGGCCGTTGTCGCCTTGGCGCTGGGCGGGCAGACCATCGCCCTGGGTCCCGACCTTCCCGGCCGGCTGAATCCGCTGGACGCCCCTGCCAGGCCGTACGGCGTCAGCGACGACGACTGGGCGGGCGAGGTCCGCAAGCGGCGCCTGCTTCTCCTCGGCTCGCTCGCGAAGACGGTCCTGCGGCGCGACCTGCACCCGATGGAGCACACCGCCCTGGACGTGGCACTCGCCCAGGCCGTCGTACGCGCCGAAGCGGCCGGTACCACCCCGCTGCTCGGTGACGTGGCGTACGTACTCAGCTCGCCCGAGCGACTCGACATCGCGCTCGGTGACCTGTCCGGACGCCTCGGACGGGCGGCCGAGGACCTGGCCCACGCACTGCGGCGTCTGGTGCACGGCGACCTGGCCGGCATGTTCGACGCACCGAGCACCGTCGCGTTCGATCCGGCCGCACCGATGCTCTCCATCGACCTTTTCCGGCTCGGCGGCGCCGGCGACGACACGGCGCTCGTCCTGGCGATGACCTGTGCCTCAGCGTGGATGGAGTCCGCGCTCGCCGACCCCACCGGCGGACGGCGCTGGGTGATCTACGACGAGGCATGGCGCGTGATGCGGCACGTCGCCCTGCTGGAGCGCATGCAGAGCCAGTGGAAGCTCAGCCGAGGGCTCGGCGTCGCCAACATGATGGTCATCCACCGCCTCAGCGACCTGCTCACCGCGGGCGACGCCGGCTCCCGGGGCCGCGCGCTCGCCGAGGGCCTGCTCACCGACTGCTCCACCCGGATCATCTACCGCCAGGAAGCCGACCAACTCGGCTCCGCAGCCGCCTTGCTGGGCCTCACCGGCGTCGAGACCCAGGCCGTCTCCGCCCTCACCAAGGGGCGCGGCCTGTGGAAGGTCGCGGGCCGGTCGTTCATTACTCAGCATCTGCTCCACCCGCACGAGCGCGAGCTGTTCGACACGGACGCCCGGATGCATACCTGAGCCGTCCGCTCCCGTTCACGCCCCGGGGGAGCCGGCCCGCGCCGCCCCGGCTCCCCCTCGCCCGTCGTCACATCACGCCCTCCGCACAGGAAGTCGCCCCGCCATGCACCTGAAGCGCACGATCCGTCGCGGCCTGCGCCGCCTCGTCCAGCTCTTCGCCGACGCCGCCCGCGCCCAAACCGCACACGGCCATGCCTCCGCAACCCTCAGCCCGTGCGATCCCGTGGACGCGACACGGCGAGGGACCGACCGGCGCCCTGACGCGCACGACGAGGGCGAGACCCGCCATGGTTGAGCTGGCATGGATCACGCTGGGCAAGCACCCGCAGCTCGGCCTCACCGCCGCCACCATCCACGACGACTTCGGCTCCGCGAACCGGCTGCTGCTCGATGCCGGATTCTCCACCGGGCATCCCGACTTCACCTATGTCCTCGGCGACAGCCGTCGGGACGAGGTCCGGGCGACGCTTCAGCAGCTCTACAGCGCTGTGGCCAGCCACTACGTCGCCATCGACGACGCCTCGCTCGACGGTCCCATGCCCACCAACCCGGCGCCGCCCCGTGGTTCAGAGCCCGCGCACCCTCCGACCCCGTCACCGCGCCGGCCGGACTCGCGGGCCGATCTCGCGGAGTTCGCCGAGGAACTGTCGGGCCGGCTCCCCGGCTCCTGGTCTGCCGCCGTCCATGAACACACTGCGGAGGAAGGCCAGATCCCGCTCAGCGAGCGGGTCTGGGATTACGGCCACGTGAGCTGGGCCCTCTCCGAATTCACCCCACATCGAAGCGCCGTACTCACCAGTGACTCTGGCATCGAGCTCCTGGTCACCGATCGCCCCCTGCGCAAGCACGAGTTCCTGGTCGCCGCGTTCGAGCCACGAGGTAGCGGGTTCGACACGACCACCAGGACACCTAACGGCATCGTCGTGAGTACCGACCCGGTGCGAGCGGCCTCCTGAGTGACAACCCGCCTGCTGCCTCGGTACCAGGAGGCCGTCCGCGAGACCCGGCTCAGCCAAGTCGCCAAGTCGGTGGCTGCCGGCCAGCGCGTTCTGGCCGAATGGGACGCGGTCTCGGACAGCCTGTGCGATGCCGATCACTGGCCGCTCGACGAGCGGTACGGCCTGCGCCAACAGGTACGGGACGCGGAAATGTGGGCGCAGTTCGCTCCCTTCCTCGAGCACGGTCCCACCCTGGTCGCGCACGCCGAGGAAAAGCTTCCTCTCCTTGATCCCGCGGAGCGTGCGGCCGGGCGCTGGCCGTACCGGCTTCGTGCCTTGCGCGAGGCACTGGACGGCGGCGCCCGGGTGCAGGCCGAGTTCCAAGTGATCGCCGAGGCGCTCCTGCCCGACCATCCTCGCTCCAAGGCGGTGTTCGCGGACGCCGTGGCCATGCGCAACGCCGGGGGCTGGCACTACTCCCTGACCTGGATGGACAACGCCGGCGTCCTCGTCGACATCGCGCGCGCCGACAAGGCGCCGCCCGCGCCACCGACCCGACCGCTCCGTGCGCAGCCGGTCCGGTCGACACGCGCCGAGGCTGCCCTTTCCTGGCCCCCACAGGCCGCTCGCCAGATCACCGCGGCGATCGAGAAGAACGCCGGTCCGCCGGCTCCCCGCTTCTTTTACTGCTGACCTCCAACAAGGCGGCCCGCGACGCCTACACCGCCACGCTCGCGGCCCGCGCCGAAGCCGGCACGGTGTGGACGCTCGGTCCGCAGCAGATCGCCCACGCGCCCCGAACGATGTGGTTGGACATCCTCGCGGACGCCCGCGATCTCGCCGGAGCCCGCCGTCTGGCCGGGCACTTCGTGACCGCCTCCGTGGACGAGTCGAACGCGGGCGACTTCTGGTCCACCGCCGCCGCGAACACGGTCACCGCGCTGTTCCTCGCCGCCGCCCGCGACCGGCGGCCGATCACCGACGTCCTGGCCTGGCTCGCCTCGCCGGCCGACCGCTCCCCCATCGACCTGCTCCAGGACGCCGGACTCGACGCGGTCGCCGCCCAGCTCCAGGGCACCGTGGCCGGCGCCGTCGAGACCCGCGACGGCATCTTCGAGACCGCGCGGCAGTACGCGAGCTGCCTGCTCGACCCGGCCATCGCCGCCTGGGTCACGCCGCCCAGCGGCCTCGGCAAGATCCGCGAGTTCAAGCCGGAGGCGTTCGCCACCAGCAAGGACACCCTGTTCCTGCTGTCGAAGGACGGCGGCGGCTCCGCCTCGGCGATCACCACCGCCGCTGCCGACGCGGTGATGCGCGCGGCCGTCATCCAGGCCGAGCGCGACGGCGGGCGGCTCGACGCCCCGCTGCTCGCGATCCTCGACGAGGCCGCCAACGTGTGCAAGATCGCCGACCTGCCGGACCTGTACTCGCACCTCGGCTCCCGCGGCGTCATCCCGATCACGGTCCTACAGTCCTACCGCCAGGGCGTCCGGGTCTGGGGCGAGGCAGGGATCTACGCCCTGTGGTCCGCCGCGACGATCAAACTCGTCGGCTCGGGCATCGACGACGCCGACTTCGCGGACAAACTCAGCCGCCTGGTGGGCGATCACGACGTCCGTACGGTCTCGGTCTCCACCAGCGAGTCGGGCAAGTCCACATCGGTCTCCATGCGCCAGGAGCGCGTGCTGCCGGCGGATGCGATCCGCGCCCTGCGCAAGGGTTCCGCCCTGCTGCTGGCCACCGGCATCCGCCCCGCGCTCCTCGACCTCAAGCCCTGGTACCGGGAGCCGGACGCCGACCGGCTCGGCGCCGCGTCCGCCACGGCGACCGCGGCGATCACCGAGCGCGCGCTGGCCAAGAGCCGGCGCCGAGACGACTTCGGTCCGGCCGCACGACCCCGGTGCTGCCAGGTGCCCGGCTGGCGAGACGCAACGGTGCACGCCCCCAACGTCGCGTCCCTGGGCCTTCGCCCCCATCTCCTTGAGGTACTCCCATGTCCCACCCAGCCCCGTCCTGGGCTTCGATCCGCCGGTCCGAGCGCCTCGCCGGCACACCCGTCGTACGGCGCGGCGCCGGCTGGTGGCTTGTGTCCACGTCCGGCTCTCTGCTCGCCTCAGACCCCGCGTTCACCGGTGAACTGGACCGCTTCGCCGCCGACCTAGCCGCGGCCGACCGTGCAGTCGCCGAGATCCGCGCCCAGGGCAAGCCCCCGCGCAAGGCACGGCCGTGACCCCGCTCGTCCACGCCGAGCAGGCCGTGCTGGGCGCGATCTTCCTAGAGCCCGGCCAACTCGACAGGCTCTCGCCCTGGCTGCGCCCGGAACACTTCTCCCGCCCCGCGCACACGGCGATCTACGCCGCGATGCTCCAGCTCAAGACCGACGGTCACCCGGCGGCAGCCACAACGGCCGGCTTCCCCGTCCCGCTGGCCTGGGTGACAGACACGCTGCGGGAGGCGAGCCCACGGACCCGCGGGCTCACCGCCTCGTATCTGCACTCCCTCGCGTCGGCGTGCCCGCGCCCCGACCACGCCCCGGTGTACGGGCGGATGGTCCTGGAGGGGGCCATCCACCGCAGCGTGGCCCAGCACGCCGCGCGCCTCCACCAGGCCGCGCTCGCCGACGGCCGGGCTGGCACGGTGGAGGAGACGCTGCACCACGCCCAGGTCCTGACCGACGTACTCGCCGACCTGGCGCGCGGCTGGGGCACCGAGGCACGTCCCGTGCAGCCGCCCACCCCGTACGCACCCCAGGCCGAGCGCCCGCAGCCGGTGGGCGAGCAGGTCCTCGCCGACGAGGCGTTCCTCCTCGGCTGCCTCACCGCCCGCCCCGAGCAGCTGCTCGGCCTGGTGCGGTGGCTCCGCCCCGGCGGACTTCGCCGACCCGGGCCATCAGCAGCTCTACCGCGCGCTGGGGGCCCTGCACCATCGCGGCGAACCCATCGACCATCTGACCGTGCTGTGGGAGACCCGGCGTCGCGGCACCCTCGCAGACGGGACGCTCGACACCGAGCGGGTGATGCGGATCTGCGATCCGGGGAGCGCGAACGCGAGGCATCCACCGGGACGTCGCCTATGCACGGTCGCCGCGCCCAGGCGGCCCCGTTCCCGATCCCCGCACGGGAGCGCCGGTCCGGCACACGCAGGTTCGCCGGACCCCGCGCCTTCCGCGGCTCCGCCGCGAGCACGCCGCCGCTCATGACGCCCAGCACGTGCTCAGGGACGGAGAGGGTTCGTTGGGCCTTGCCTCGCGGGCTGCTGCTGGCGGTCTGCCCCTCGCTGACGACCACCTTGCCCTCCGCCAACAGCGGGAACGGCTGGCTGGCACAGTACGCCTTGAGATTGGCCAGCTCAGGGCCGGCCCTGCCGCCGCGCGCCCGCGCGAGGTCTTTGGTCTCGGCGTACGCCTGCATGGTGGCCAGCGTGGCGGCCAGACGGTTCCGCCAGTGCGGAGCCTTCTGGTGATGCTCCAGCTTCTTCGTCTCGTCCAGGTCTGCGGTAATGACGAGCGACGAGCAGTGCCACTGAGCTTGTTCAAGCACGCCACGGAGAGTGGGGGCGTCCAGCCGTGCTCTCAACGCCTCCGCCTCTCCTGGGGGTTGCTCGTCGTTCTGGCGGGTCTGCAGCCGAGCAATAGCGGCGTCACGGGCGCGCAGGGCCGCGTCCCGTTCCTTCGTCGCGGTGTCCAGCAACTCGGCGAACGTGTCTCGGTCCTTCTCCGCTGCCTCAAGCTGCGCCTGAAGTTCGGAGACCTAAGGCGGCGGCGGAAGGCTCGCTGCTGTTCGTACCAGATCGGGGATCAAGGAGTTGAGCTTCCGGCGCTTTGTCGAGCATCTGGGTACAGGCCCGCAACTGGGCCTCGACCTCGCGGCGCCGGTCTCGCTCCATCTCAGCAAGCCGCTTGTACTTGGCTGCTTCCTTCTAGTAGAGCTCGACGAGCTGCTTGCCCTGCTTGCCCGATTCGTCGATCGCTGTCAATAGACGATCCAACTCGGCGTGAGTTTCTTCAGAGCGGGCCTTGTCTGCCGCAGGGCCGAACGGACTGATGGACATCGACCTGACGCCCCCCTCATCTCATAAGTGAAGACGAGGATAGGGGTGGAGCGAGCCGACGCTATCCATCTACCTGGTGGCCAAGGCCGCGGGCCAGCGCGGCATGCCAACGCATGACCGGCAGGGTGCCGACGTCGACCTTCCCCTGGTCGTGGTCCTCTCCGCAGGGGCAGATGCTCCAGCCGTCGCCCTCGATGCGGTCGGCCACGGCGTCCACCAGTTCGGCCAGTTCGTCGAGCACCCCCACCGCGACGTCGGCGGCTCCGTCGTCGTGCTGCTTCACCAAGGCGGCGCCGATCTCGGTAGCGAGGTCCAGAAGGTGGGCCGCCGCTGACCCGTCGTCGTTGATGCCGGCGTACTTGCCGGCCTGCGATGCGGCCATGACCAGGTGGCCCAGCGACTCGACGGAGACGCTGACCGTGCCGTCGTCGATCCTTACCGGCCGCATCGCATGCGGGCCGACAGACGCTCCCCGGTTGCCTTCGGTCGCCGCCTTCATGATGATCTCGGCGACGGCTTCGGGGGTCACCAGGTGGACGGCTTCCTCGTGGTCCATGCCCACCTGCTGAGCCATGACCCCAACGAGGTGGTCCGCGACGCCCCGCACCGACGTCGCCTCTACCTCGACCCCATGGGGTCAGCAGCACGGCGCTCGACTGCGTCACGAGCGTCTTGAACGCGAGGGTGTCCTTTGGGTCTGTCACAGTGCCCAGCGTAGAAGCAGGGGTTGGAGCGTTTCCACAAAACCGGCGTGATCTCCGAGGAGCCGCGCCGATCCGATCAGCAGCGCCGCCGCGCTGCCCGCCGCGCACCCCTCCGCACACGCGCTGCGCTCATGCGCTCCCCTCGCGCACCCCTTGGATTCGGTGGCACGAAGCGAGGGGGAGTAACGACCTCTGCGGCACCCCGGGCAAAGCACAAGCCCCAGGTCACGGCGAGTGAGTCCTGGGGCTTCTACAGAGCCGCCTTCGGGATTCGAACCCGAGACCTACGCATTACGAGTACGCCGGTTCATCGGCTCGGGCGAATGCTCGCCTGGACGTCAACATTGTTCTTGGTTCCGCCCTGCGCAACGGATGTCGAGCGCCCCTGGATACCTTGTAGGTAAGCGTCCACAAGAAGTCCCCGAAAAGTCCCGGTGCCACGCGAGCCGCTTTTAGCACGCCAAAACACCAGGTCAACTCCATGAACAAAAGAAGCCGACATGAGCGTCAAGTACAAGGAGACGGCGCGGGGCGGGCTCGCGGTGAACATCATCGAGTGCTGAGGTTGTAGGTCGAAGGCCCTGATCAGCGTGTTCGTGACTTTCGGCGCTGTCAGGGCCGGATCGGCGATCCCCCAATCGTGGCCGCCACCGCGCTGGCCTCGCCCTCCCCTGTGACCGTCCTGACCTCGGACCCCGAGGACCTCCTCATGCTGTGCGGACCCGGCGTCCGCATGGTCGAGGTCTGACCGGCACGCAGGGGTGGTCGCCCTCGCCGACCCCGGCTTCGAGGGTCGGGACGACAGAAGCGGCGCTGTCGTACGGACCCGCGACCTGGAACGGCTCGCCGGGCGCCCGCTATTTGCCTATCTCCCAGGCGAACGGCGGGAGTTCGCGGGCGCGGGAGTAGATCTCCAGGGCGTGGGGCGCCGGTACGAACGGGTGGACGCGGGCGCCTTCGAGGCCGGCCAGGAGGCGGGCGCAGTGGTGGAGGCAGCCCGCCGCCTCCCTGCCGTGGCGGTCGACGATGGTGGCGGCGTCGGGCGGGCCCTCGCACGGGGTGGGGTCCTTGGGGGCGGCGGCCGGGCAGCGGCCGGGCGCGGCCGGCGCCACCGGTGCGCGGGTCGGGGCCGGCAGGTGGGTGGGTGGGTTCTCCATCGGTGCTCCCCCTGGGTGGTGCGTGCGCTCAGGGAAGGGCTGCTCGGTGGGGGAGGCGTCCATGCCCTCTTGGGGAAGACGTCGCGCCTCCTTGGGGAAGACGTCGAGCGCTCTTGGGGAAGACGTGGGGAAGGCGTGGGGAGACCTGGGGGACCCGGGGCGATCGTCATCGATGCGTGGGCTGCCGGGCCGGCCGAGAGGGGCGCTCGCCGAACCGGCGGGGCGGGGCCGCTCAGTGTCGCTCCGGTGCCGGCGAGGGCGGCGGGCCGGGGTGGCGGAAGGCGAAGGGCTCGGCGAGGAGGGCCAGGGTCAGGCAGGTGGCGGCCAGGAGCCAGCCGCCGAGGACGTCGGCGGGCCAGTGGACGCCGAGGTAGACACGGGTGGCGCCGGCCGCGAGGGCCCACAGGGCGAGCGCCGCGCACCACAGGCGGGCCGTGCAGGGCCGGGCGCGGTGGCTGATGCCCCAGGCCAGCACCCCGGCCGCGAGGACGGCGTTGGTCGCGTGGCCGGAGGGAAAGGCGTGGTCGACGGCGCGGGCGGTCCAGTCGGCAATCGGGGGCCGGGGGCGGGCGAGGAGTTCCATCAGGCCGTAGCGGAGCGCCTGGCCGACCGTCAGGACGACCACGGCGCAGGCCACCGTGCGGAGCCGGCCGAGCGTGCCGCGGCCCGCGAGCAGTCCGGCGAGTACGGCCATGAGGTAGGGGACGGGCCCGGCGGCGGTCACCGTCAGCGCCCGGGCCAGGGAGCTCAGTGGCTCACCGCGGTGCGCCGTCGCCCAGTCGTGAGCGGCGCTCTCGGGCGCGAGCGGCGCTCCGTGGCGTACGGCCAGGACCAGCGCCAGGGCGGTGAAGAGGCCCGCGCACACCGCCGCCACGGCCAGGACCGGGCCGGGCCTGCGGGCGCCCGGGGAAGGGTGGGGCATCGGGGACTCCCTGACCGGCCGCGTCACCTCGCGGCCACCAAAGGCCGCAGGCGCGTGCCGCGCAGGTGCTCCACGGCGGGTTCCGCGAGCCGGGTGAGCAGGGTCAGCGGCCAGGCGACGAGTACGCCGATGGCCAGGCCGATGACGACGTCGTGCGGATAGTGGGCGCCGACCCAGACCCGCGAGGCGGCCATCAGGAGCGCGGTCGGCACGGCGAGCAGGCCCAGTCGCCGGCCGCCCAGGAGGAGGGCGACGGCGGCGGCCGCGGCGATGGCCGAGTGGTTGCTCGGGAACGCCCAGTCGGCGGGCCCCGGACACGTCTCGACGGTGACCGTGCGCAGCGTCCGGCAGGGCCGCTGTTCGTGGACGAGGCCCTTGACCATGACGTTGGCGAGGTAGGCGGCGGCCACGATCAGGGGGGCGGCCAGCGCCCTCGCCATCTCCCCGGTGCCCGCGTATCGCGCCCGCCACCAGCCGATCAGCATCAGCACGGCGAAGAGGAACAGCCCGTAGTCGGTCCAGTAGGACAGGACGGTGTTGAGCGGGCGCGGGGCGCGCTGCGCGAGTTCGGTGATCCAGGTGTAGAGGCCGCCGTCGACCTGGGCTGCGTCGAAGGCGAGGTGCGTCACGGGGTTCTCCTTGGCGGGTGGCCGCACGGTGTGCCGGCTCCATGGTGCCGTCCCCGCGCGGCGGCCGGGCGGCCGTACGGCCCGGGCAAGAGCTCTCACCCGCGTCCGCGGCGGCCGGGCGATGTCGGTGGGCGCCTTCATCATGGGTTTCGGCAGCGCCGTGCGGACGGCCCGACCGGCCACAGTCACGCAGATGGTCCACACGACTGTAGACGAATATGGACGAATGACGGCAGGGGGCCGTTCCGGACCGGAGTCGACGCCCCGCGCCGCGCTTCCGGCCCCGGCGGCGTGCCGCGGCTCGGGGGCGCGTCAGTCCTCGCGCAGGACGTAGCCGACGCCACGCACCGTGTGCAGGAGTGGCCGGCTGCCCGGCAGGTCGACCTTGCGGCGCAGATAGCCCACGTACACCGCGAGGTTCTTCGAGCCGGGGCCGAAGTCGTAGCCCCAGATCCGGTCGTAGAGGGTGGAGTGGTCCAGGACGATCCCGGCGTTGCGGGCGAGCAGTTCCAGAAGCTGGAACTCGGTGCGGGTCAGCTCCAGTTCGCGGCTGCCGCGCCAGGCGCGCCGGGAGCGGGCGTCGATCCGCAGATCGGCGACCTCGACGACGGCGCTGTCCGCCGCCTCGGCCCCGTCCGCCACCTCCGGCCCGTCCGTCACACCGGCCTCGCGCCCGCCGTCGGGACCGCGCCCGCCCCGGGCGCCTTCCGCCGCGCCCGGCCCCGCCGGCTCCCCCGGCCGCGCCGCCCGTCGCAGCAGCGCCCGCAGCCGGGCGAAGACCTCCTCGACCTCGAACGGCTTGACGACGTAGTCATCGGCACCGGCGTCCAGCCCGGCGATGCGGTCCGCCGTACCGGCCCGGGCGGTCAGCATGAGGATCGGGGTGGGGTCCTGTTCGGCCCGCAGCGCCCGGCACACCTGGAGTCCGTCGATCCCCGGCATCATCACGTCCAGCAGGATCACGTCCGGCCGCTCGCGGTGCGCGGCGTCGAGCGCCTGTATGCCGTCGGCGACGGCCGTGACCCGGTATCCCTCCCAGGCCAGGGCGCGCTGAAGTGCGGTACGGATGGGGCGGTCGTCCTCGGCGAGCAGTACGGCGTAGGTCACCCGGCAAGTCTGCCAAGCCGCTCCGGAGCGCGACCGGGCGGTCGCGGAACCGACGTCCTCCCCCGTCCCCCGAGCCCCTCACACCCCACCCGCCACCCGACGGGCCCCGCCTCCCTCGCGTCACCAACTCCCCTTATGGGTAAGGAACTTACGGGCAGCGATCTGGCGTCTCCGGTCGTGGGCGTGCTGAACTGCTGGAAGACGGACGACGCCCCCACGTCGCAGGGCCGATCGGCAGGAGGCCGCTCATGCTGCATGGTGTCGATGTCAGTTCGTACAACACCTCGTACTCGACCGCCGGGCTGGACTTCGTCTTCGTCAAGGCCACCGAGGGTCGGTCCTACATCAATCCGCATCAGTCCGCGCAGGCGGCCAAGGCCCGTAAGGCGGGCTGTGTCGTCGGTTTCTATCATTTCCTGTGGCCGGGGAACATCGCGGCCCAGGCGAGGTATTTCGTCGAGAAATGCGCGTCCATCCAGGGCGACATTCTGGCCGCCGACTGGGAGCGCACCGGCGAGGGCACGTACGCCAGCAACGCGCAGAAGGACCAGTTTCTGCGGGAGGTGAAGAAACTGCGGCCCACGCACCGCGTGATGCTCTATTGCAACAGGGATTTCTGGCTCCACCACGACACCACCTCCTACGCCGCCGACGGGCTGTGGATCGCCGACTACGTCTCCGCCGGGCACCCGCGGATCAAGGCGAAGTGGCGCATCCACCAGTACACCGACCGGCCGCTGGACAAGGACGTGGCGGACTTCCCGAGCAAGGCCGCCCTCAAGAAGTGGGCGCACCCGTCATAAGGTTGGCTGCCAGCAGACGGATAAGCACACGGACAGCGTGACGAAGAGGAGCAGCCGTGACCGACCCGGCGTCCATGGCCCTGCAGCAGGAGATCGCCCGGGATCTCCAGGTGTCCGCGTCCTTCGACGCCGAGCGGGAGATCGAGCGCCGGGTGGCCTTCCTCGCGGAGCGGCTGACCACCACGGGCCTGCGCGCCCTGGTCCTCGGCATCAGCGGGGGCGTCGACTCCACGACCACGGGCCGGCTGTGCCAGCTCGCCGTGGAGCGGGCGCGGGCCGCCGGCCACGAGGCGACGTTCTTCGCCATGCGGCTGCCGTACGGCGTCCAGGCGGACGAGAAGGACGCGCAGCGGGCGCTGGAGTTCATCCGCGCCGACCGGGAACTGACCGTCGACATCGCGCCGGCCAGTGACGCGGCGCTGCGGGCCGCGGTGGACGCCGGGGTCGTCTTCCGTGACGCCCATCACCAGGACTTCGTGCAGGGCAACATCAAGGCCCGCCAGCGGATGATCGCGCAGTACGCGGTCGCGGGCGCCCATGACGGCCTCGTCGTGGGCACCGACCACGCGGCGGAGGCGGTGTCCGGCTTCTTCACGAAGTTCGGGGACGGCGCGGCCGACCTGGTGCCGCTGACCGGGCTGACCAAGCGCCGGGTGCGCGCCGTGGCGGCGGCCCTGGGCGCCCCGGCCGAGCTGGTGACGAAGGTCCCGACGGCCGATCTGGAGACCCTCGACCCGGGCAAGCCCGACGAGGACGCGCTGGGCGTCAGCTACGACCAGATCGACGACTTCCTGGAGGGGAAGCCGGTCCACGACACCGCCTTCCAGGCCATCGTGCGCCGCTACCGCCTCACCGAGCACAAGCGCGTCCTGCCGATCGCTCCCTGATCCAGGAGCCCCCGCCCGCCCTCGTGCGTCCCCGCCCCGCGGGCCCCACCACGTACGACCGCGCCCTCACGTACCTGTCATGCGCCGGTAAGGGGTCGGTCACCGCCGGGGTGCTAAATCGTGGGCGGGAGGGGGCATGCATGCGGCCATGGGAAGCCGCGAAGTGCGATCGCAAGATCAACTGTCAGTGGGGCCGCATACGCTCCGAGGCATGGGTTACGCAGACCTGCGCGAACTCCAGACCGCGCTGACCACCGCCTCCGACATTGCCTCCGCCCTCCAGACCGCGCCGACCCGGCGGGACGCCGACCAGCTCGTCGACGTCCTCCGGCAGGCGCTGACCGCCGCCAGCTCGCTGGCGGACACCGGCCCGACCGGCTGCGCCCTGCACCCGCACGGCGCGGTCGACCCCTTGTACGGCGACCCGGAGGATCCGCTGCCGGCGGGCTACGGCAAATGCCTGCTGTGCAACGACCGCCGGCGCCGGGCCGACGCCCACCATCCGCACCCCCATCCCCGGCCCCGGCCCCGCCCGCACCCGCTCCGCCGCCGGCTGAGCGCCTGACCGCGCCTGGCGCCGGGCCCGGCGGGACTACCATCCGCCCATGCGACCTGCCAGATACAGCGACGAGGACCTAGAGCAGCACTCCCTGCGGCGCCGGGTGGCCGACGACGGGCAGCGGTCGGGCTTCGAGCACGACGTCGACCGGATCCTGTATTCGACGCAGTGGCGGGCGCTGGCCGGCAAGAGCCAGGTGGTGGCGAGCGCTGAGCTGGGCGCGTACCACACCCGGCTGACGCATTCGATGAAGGTGGCCCAGCTCGGGCGGCGGATGGCGGAGCGGCTGGAGCGCCGCTACGGCGGCCCCAATCCGGCCCTGGTCGAGGCGGCCTGCATGGCGCACGACATCGGCCATCCGCCGTTCGGGCACGCCGGCGAGCTGGCCCTGCGCGACACCATGGACGAGCTGCGCTTCGCCGACGGTTCGCTGGACAGCTTCGAGGGCAACGCCCAGACGCTGCGGGTGCTCACCTTCCTGGCCGCCCACAAATACCCGGGCCACCGGGGCCTGCACCTGACCCGGGCCTGCCTGGACGCCGCCACCAAGTACCCGTGGGAGCGGACACCGGCCGACCAGGATCCGGCGCGGCATGTGAAGTGGGGGGTGTACGTCGCCGACCGGGAGGCGTTCGCGTGGGTGCGGGCCGGCCGCGCTGACACCGCCGTACCGGTCGAGGAGCAGGTCATGGACTGGGCGGACGACGTCACCTACGCCTGCCATGACGTCGAGGACTTCTACCGCACGGGGCTGATCCCACTGGCCGCGCTGTTCCCGCCGGACGGTTCGGCGGGTGCCGACACCGAACGGGAGATGGGCCGCTTCCTGGACTATGTGCAGGCCAAGCGGGCGCGGGCGGGCGCGGCGTTCGACCGGGCGGAGGCGCTGGTGCTGATGGCGGACATCGGCAAGCGGCTGGCGGTGCACGCCCCGTACAGCGGCAGCCACGAGGACGCGGTGGCGGTCAACCGGCGCACCGCCGACCTGATCTCGTACTTCACGCGCGGCATCGAGCTGGAGGTGGGTGGTGCGGCGGCGATCCGGTACGGCGCGCGCCTGGTGATCCCGGCGGAGCGCCGCGCGGCCTGCGATCTGCTGAAGGAGCTGGTGTGGTGCTACGTCATCGACCGGCCGGCGCTCGCCACCCAGCAGCACGGCAAGCGGCGGGTGGTCGGCGAGCTGCTGCGCTGGAGTCATGACGCGCCCGAGCTGCTGCCGCCGGACCGGGCCGAGGAGCTCGCGCTGCACGGTGACCGGCTGCGGGCGGCGGCCGACCATGTGGCGTCGCTCACCGAGGACCAGGCGCTGGCCCTGCACCGGCGGCTGTCCGGCGCGGGGCTGGGGTCGGTCAACGACAACGTGTGGCTCTGAGGCCGGCGCGGCCGGCGCCCGGCGGAAAGCGCCCGCCCGAAGAGATTCCGGCGGGCGCTTTCCGGCGGATTATCGCTCCCGCGTTTTCTTCTCCGGCCGCAGCGCGAAACGGCCCAGCACGACGGCGACGGCGAGTGCGGCCAGCGCGATCAGCACGAGATCCGGCACGCCGTTCCCGATGCGCGCCACCCATTGCTCGGCATGGAATTCGGCGTCCGCGTCGAGAATTCCCGGCAGCGCGCTCGTTCCGTTGAAAAGCAGGAAAAGCACGCCGATGGCGACGAAGAAAAGACCGGACACCGCGGAGGTGGTGTGCGCGCGCAGGGGGCCGACGGTGAATTCGCGGCCGCGCAGCCAGCCCCGGCTGCCGAGCCGGCAGCGGTCCCACAGCAGAGCCAGGACGAACAGCGGCAGCGCCATGCCCAACGCGTAGACGGCGAGCATCGAGGCGCCGTACACCGGTGAGCCGCTGACCGCCGTCACGGTCAGCACCGCGCCGAGGATCGGTCCCGCGCAGAAGCCCGCGAGGCCGTAGACGCAGCCGAGGAGGAAGGTGGAGAGCGCCGAGCGGGGCGTGATCCGGCCGGCGGCGGCCTGGGCGCGCCGGGAGGCGAAGCCGAGGCCGAGGATCTGCGCGAGGCCCATCGCGATGACCACCCAGCCGCCGGCGGTGATCAGCAGCTCGCGGTGGCCGTTGAACAGCCGGCTGACCGCCGTGCTCGCCGCGCCGAGCGGGACGAGCGTGGTGGCCAGGCCCAGGTAGAACACCGTGGTGCGGGCCAGCAGCCGGCCGGGGTGGGCGAGGGAGTACGCGAAGAACGCGGGCAGCAGCAGGGCGCTGCACGGGCTGAGCAGTGCCAGGGCGCCGCCGAGGAACGCCGCGAGGTAGCCGATGTCGGTCACTTGGCGGCCTTTCCGGTGCGCGCGGCCGCGGTCTTGGCCGCGTCCTGGACGGCCCGCGCGAAGACCTCGGTGGGCTGGGCGCCGGCCACCGGGCGGCCGTTGACCAGGAAGGAGGGGGTGGACTGCACGCCGAGCCGGTAGCCCTCGTCCTGGTCCTTCTTCACCGCCCGCCCGGCGGCGGCGCTGTTGAGGTCGGTGCGGAAGGTGTCGAGGTCCGGCACGCCGCTGTCGCGGGCGAGTTCGACGAGCTTGTCCTCGGCCAGCGCGCCGCCCTTGCGGGTCTTGGCGTACAGCGCGTCGTGGAGCTGCCAGAACCTGCCCTGCCGGCCCGCCGCCCAGGAGGCGCGGGCGGCCCGCTCGGAGTCGGCGCCGAAGAGGGGGAAGTTGCGGAACTCGATGCGCAGCGTGCCCGCGTCGACGTACTTCTCGATCAGTTCGGGCTGGGTCTCGCGCGTGAAGCGGCCGCAGAACGAGCACTGGTAGTCGGCGTATTCGACGAGGACCACCGGGGCGTCCTTCCGGCCGACGGCGAGCGGGTCGCCGGCCAGGCGGCGGTTGGTCCGCTCGGCCAGGTCGTCGTACAGCTTCTCCTGGGCGTCGTCCCGCGGGGCGGCGGCCGAGGCGGCTCGGGGGCCGCCGGTGGCGCGGTCGTCCTCGACGGCCTTGCCGACGGCGACGGCCAGCGCGATCAGGGCCACGACGAGGGCCAGGACGGCGCCTATCGCGGCGAGTTTGCGGGCGGGGGAGGCGGAAGCGGGCATGCGGAAGCTCCAGTCGTACGGAAGGAAGGGCAGGGCCGGTGCGTGCGGGGCGGTTCGGCGGCCTAGATCCGCAGTACGGGCTGGAGTGGGGTGGGGTCGGCGGCGGGCGCGCGGCCCGTCGGGGGCCGGGCGAGGGCCCCTTGGACGGCCGGGTCGGCGGCCAGGGGGGCGGGTCCGGTGGCGGTGGGGGCGAGCGGCTCGCCGCGGTGCGGGGCAGGCAGCGGGGCCGACTCCTGCGGGCTCGGCGCGTGCCGGCCCGAGCAGCGCTTCGGCGCCTCGGCCAGGGCGATCTGGTGGGTGGCGGCGGCGAGCGGGTGCGCGGTGGCGGCGGTCGCCGCCCGGCTCGCGGGCCTCGCCTGGTCGCCGCCGGTCCGGCACAGCAGCGGGCCGAAGGTGACGGCAAGGAGGAGCAGCAGGGTCAAAGGGGCCGAGCGGCGCACGTGACGCATGTCCCTCCTCCCGGTGCCTGGCGCGAGCGTGAGCGTCCCATCCTACGGACCGCCCGCCCGCGCCCTGCCCGGGCGGGCTCCGCCGGCTCGCGCGGCCGCCGTCAGCGGTCGGCGATCCGCATCTCGAACCAGGTCGTCTTGCCGCGCGGCAGCAGATCGACGCCCCAGCGGTCGGAGAGCTTGTCGACGAGGAACAGGCCGCGGCCGCTGGTGTCCATCTCCTGGACGGGCATCAGGCACGGCAGCCCCCGCGACGGGTCGCGCACCTCGACGCGGATCCAGCCGCGGCGGCGCAGGACGCGCAGCCCGAAGGTGCGCGCGCCGGTGTGCCGTACGGCGTTGCCGACGAGTTCGGAGACCAGCAGCACGGCGTGTTCGGCGAGCTGGGGCGTCAGGGACCACTGGGCGAGGACGACGGCGGCGGTCAGCCGGCGGGCGGTGCCGGCGGACTGCGGCCGGGAGGGCAGCCGGACCTCGTCGAGGCTGAAGTCGCCGACCGGATCGGGCGGCCCGGAGACCGCGGCGCGGGGCGGCGGCACCGCCCGCGCGTCCGTGCCGGGGGTGGCCCGGCGTGCGGCGGCCGTGCCGCTCCACGGCCGCGGCTGCTCCATTCCTTCGAGGCCCGCCATGTCGTCCATCATGGCCGTAACCAGGCACCCCCGGGGGTGGAACCAACGGAATCCACTGTCCGGAATCGTCGGTTCCCGCCCCCTGCCACACCCGGGCCGAGGGTGGTCGGGGTTCCCTCCCCACCCCTGTGACCTGCGGTGACTTCGAGCGCGCGGCGGCGCGTCGGGCATCGCGGAAAAGGTTGCCTTAAGGTGCCATTAAGTTTTCGGCAATTCGCCCACACGAGGCATCGCTGACCGGCCAATCCTCAGGCGCCCCGGCAACACCTCGCGTATCAGAGGAACTTGGCCTTGCCCGGCCCTTCCTCGATGAAACTGCGCATGCCGCGCTCGCGGTCCTCGGTCGCGAACAGCCCCGCGAACCAGTTGCGTTCGATGGTCAGGCCGGTGTCGATGTCCGTCTCCAGGCCCGCGTCGACGGATTCCTTCGCGGCCCGCAGCGCCAGCGCCGGTCCGGTCGCCAGCCGCGCCGCCCACCCGTGCGCCTGCTCGTAGACCTCGGCGGCCGGCACCACCCGGTCGACCAGCCCGAGGGTGAGCGCCTCCGGGGCCTTCACCTGGCGGCCGGTGAAGATGAGGTCCTTGGCCTTGGCCGGGCCCACCAGCCGGGCCAGCCGCTGGGTGCCGCCGGCGCCGGGGATCAGGCCCAGCAGGATTTCGGGCTGGCCGAGCTTGGCGTCGTCGGCCGCGATGCGGAAGTCGGCGCACAGGGCCAACTCGCAGCCGCCGCCCAGCGCGTAGCCGTTGATCGCGGCGACCACCGGCTTGGGGATGCGGGCCACGGCGGTGAACGCGTCCTGCAGGGCCTTGGAGCGCACGATCATGGCGGGGTGGTCCATGGCCCGCATTTCCTTGATGTCCGCGCCGGCCGCGAACACCTTCTCGCCGCCCCAGATCACGACGGCGCGCACGTCGTCGCGGCGGGTGGCCTCCTCGGCCAGCTCGCGCAGCCGGTCCTGGGTGGCGATGTCCAGCGCGTTCATCGGGGGGCGGTCCAGGCGGATGGTGCCGACGCCCTCGGCGACCTCGAGATTCACAGTCATGCGCCGAAGGTTAGTACGCGTTAACGGCGCGGGGCCCGGTGCGCTCGGTCACAGTGCGCCGGGCCCGGCCCGCCCCCTCCCGCGGTGCGTCTACCGACCGGCCTTCCACCGCTCCCAGGACAGGTTCCAGTCGCTGAAGCCGTTGTCCGGCTGGATCGTCTCGTCGTGCGAGTTCTTGACGATCACCACATCGCCGACGACGGAGTTGGCGAAGAACCAGGCCGCCGGGGTGTCCGGGTCCCCGCCGCCGCGCTGGTCGAACAGGCCCACGCAGCCGTGGCTGGCGTTGCGCGAACCGAACGTCGCCCGGCCCGACCAGTAGTTGCCGTGGATGAAGGTGCCGGAATTGCTCAGCCGCATCGCGTGCGGCACGTCCTTGATGTCGTACTCGCCGCCGAAGCCGACGGTGTCGCCGTTCATCCGCGTCACGACGTGCTTCTCGCTGATCACCATCTGGCCGTTGTACGTCTCGGTGCCGGGTGCGCCGGCGGTGATCTGGATGGTCTTGATCTTCTTGCCGTCGCGGACCACGGTCATCGTCCTGGCCTCGGCGTCCACGGTGCTCACCTGGCCGCGCCCGACGGTGAAGGAGATCTCCTTGGACTGGGTGCCGTAGACCCCCGGCCGCCCCTCGACGCCGTCCAGGTCGAGCTTGAGGGTGACCTTGGTGCCCGCCGCCCAGTATTTCTCGGGGCGGAAGTCGAGCCGGTCGTTGCCGAACCAGTGGCTCTCGATCGGGACCGACGGCTTCGCGGTGACCTCGATGGCGTCCTCGACGGCCTTCATGTCGGTGATGCCGCGGGTGAAGCGGAGCGAGACGGGCATGCCGACGCCGACGCGCTGGCCGTTCTCCGGGGTGTACTGGCCGATGAAGGTGTTCTTGGGGACGAGGGTGGTGAACGCGGAGTGCTCGGCCGCCTCCCGGCCCCGGCCGTCGACGGCGACGGCGTCGACGGTGTACTTCGTCGAGGCGCCGAGGTGTCCGGTGGGCTGCCACCGGGCGCCGTCCCCGGATATCTTCCCGTCGACCTCGTTGCCCTTGCCGTCCTTGACCTTGACGGACTTCAACCTGCCCTTCTGGGCGGTGACCTTCAACGCGCCGCTGGTGGCGACGTCGTCCGCGCCGTCCTTCGGCGCTATCGTCACGGCGGCCCGGGAGGCGCCCCGGTCCGCCCCCGTCCTGCCCGACGGCGACCTCTCGTCGGCGTCACCGCCGCACGCGGTCACCAGCAGCAGCATGGAACCCAGCAGCAACGCGAGCGACCCCCCGCCTTTGCGCGACCAACGCCGGCTGACCGGCTCCCCCGATATCGGCTGCACCTTCACGACTGGCCCCTTTTCCCCTCACACACGGCCCGCGATTCCCCGCGCGCGGATGCCCGGCAGCCGCGCGCTCGCCGTTAGATAACCACACCGCGGCGAGTCGTGAACTCCCCGCCCATGTCACCGTTTAGTCCCAAGTGCGAGGGTGGTGCGGGAGCGTACGGGCGGTGACGGAGTGGCGGTGCCCCTCGCCCCTTCGGCGCCTCGACCCGGCGCGCCGACCGCCCGGTCCGGGGCGCGAGGGTCAGCGCAGCGCGCTCCCGGCGCGCCACCTCTCCCACGGCATGTTCCAGCCGCCCAGACCGTTGTCGGGCGCGATCACACGGTCCGGGGAGTTCCGCACCTCCACGATGTCGCCGATCATCGACTGCCGGAACAGCCAGCCGGCCGGGGTGTCCGGGCCGCCGCCCTTGATGTCCTTCAGCCCCACGCAGCCGTGGCTGGTGTTGGCGCCCCCGAAGATCTCCGCCCGCGCCCAGTAGTTGCCGTGCACGAAGGTCCCGGACCGGGTGAGGCGCATCGCGTGCGGCACGTCGGGGATGTCGTACTCGCCGCCGAAGCCGACGGTGTCGCCGTCCATCCGCGTCACCGGGTGCCGCTCCAGGATCACCATCTTGCCGTTGTAGGTGGGGTTGCCGGCGTTGCCCGCGGTGATCGGCAGGGTCGCCAGGACCCGGCCGGCGCGGCGTACCGTCATGGTGTGCCGCGCGGCGTCGACGACGCTCACCTGGTCGCGGCCGACCCGGTAGTGGAGGGTCTTGCGCTGCGTGCCGTACGCGCCGGGCCCGGCCTTCACGTCGCGCAGCCGCAGGTCCACGGTGATCCTCGTGCCCGGCCGCCAGCGCTCGCGGGGCCGGAAGTCCAGCCGCCGGGCGCCGAACCAGTGGGCGGCGATCTCGACGGCGGGCTCGGCGGTGACCGTGATGGCGCGTTCGACGGCCGCCCGGTCGGCGATCGTGCGGTTGAAGTCCAGAGAAACGATCATGCCGGTGCCGACGGTGGTGTGGTTCTCCGGCGTGAAGAAGCCGATGAAGCGGTGCGCGGGCACGTGGGTGGTGAAGGTGGTGTGGCGGGCCGAGCGGCGGCCCGCGCCGTCCAGCGCGACCGCGTCGACGGTGTACTTGGCGCCGAGGGCGAGCGGGCCGGAGGCCGGGCGCCAGGTCATCCCGTCCCGGGAGAGGCGGCCGGCCACCACCTCCTTCCCGGAGTCCCCGGCCCGCCGGACCTCGACCCGCTCCAGCCGCCCGTCCGGCACCCGCACCTCGAACCGCCCGGTGGGGCGTACGTCGCGCGCGCCGTTGTGGGGGATCACCCGGATCGCCTCCTCCGGGGAGCGCGGCTTGCCCCCGATGAACACATCGCGGGACCCGCAGCCGGCCGCCGCGACCGCCGTCGCGAGGACGGCCACCACCACGAGGACGGTACGGGGGCCGGGCGCCCGGTCCGTCACTCGGTTCTTCGCTCGGCGCTGCTCATGGACGGTCATGCACCGAATTGTCACTGATGAACCGTCAACAAAGGGGTATGTCGGGATCGGTATGTCCCGCGCGGGGCAAAGCTCGGCCGACCGGGCCGGAAACGTGAGGCGACGCCCGGTTGAGGGAAGAACAACACCGAGGGCGGAGACACACGCACGGCCGGGACTCCCCCAGCTCATGCTGGAAGGTCCCCCCTGCACGGGCCGCCGCCCGACCGAGCCATGAGCCGCAGGAGGCCGGCACGTGTCGAGCGCACCCGAGCAGGAGGCAGTACAGGACGGACCGGAGGAGGGACCGGGCGGGAGCGGCGGGCCGGGCGCGCGGCGCGGGCCGCTGCCGGGCGCGGGGCCCGCCCCGGCGCTCGTCCCGCCCGCCGCCGTCCGCCCCGGCAGCCCGACGCCCCTCGGGGCCCGTCACCGCACCGGACCCGACGGCGTCACGGGCACCAACTTCGCCCTGTGGGCGGGCGGCGCCGAGGCCGTGGAGGTGTGTCTTTTCGACGACGAGGAGCGTGAGAGCCGCCATCCCCTCACCGAGCTGACGCACGAGATCTGGCACGGTTTCCTGCCCGGCGTGCGCCCGGGGCAGCGGTACGGCTACCGGGTGCACGGCCGGTGGGACCCGTGGACCGGCGCCCGCTGGAACCCGGCGAAGCTGCTCCTGGACCCGTACGCGCGGGCCGTCGACGGCGACTTCGGCGACCTGCCGGCGGGCGCGGCGGGGGTGGGGCCGCCCGCGCTGCCCGCGCAGCTCTACGGACACGTGCGCGACTGGCCGCAGCAGCACATCGCCGACACCGTGCGCGACGACCAGGACTCGGCGCCGTACGTCCCCAAGGGCGTGGTGGTCGGCGACGACACCGGCGGCGACGCGGACGACGAATGGCGCGACGACCGCCGGCCCAAGACGCCCTGGCCCGATTCGGTGCTCTACGAGCTGCACGTGCGCGGCTTCACCATGCGCCACCCCGGCATCCCCGAACGCCTTCGCGGCACCTACGCGGGCCTGGCGCATCCCGCGGCCCTGGAGCACCTCACCCGGCTCGGGGTCACCGCCGTCGAGCTGCTGCCCGTCCACCAGTTCGCGCACGAGGACCACCTGGTGCGCCGGGGGCTGCGCAACTACTGGGGCTACAACTCCATCGGCTACTTCGCGCCACACGCCGGGTACGCCGCCACGGGCACCCGCGGGCAGCAGGTCGGCGAGTTCAAACGCATGGTGCGCGCGCTGCACGACGCCGGTATCGAGGTGATCCTCGACGTCGTCTACAACCACACCGCGGAAGCCGGCGAACTCGGCCCCACCCTCTCCCTGCGCGGCATCGACAACCGGGGCTACTACCGCCTCCAGGACGACCCGCGCCGCTACGCCGACTACACCGGCTGCGGCAACACCCTGCACGTCGTCCAGCCCAACGTGCTGCGTCTGATCACCGATTCGCTGCGCTACTGGGTCATCGAGATGGGCGTCGACGGCTTCCGCTTCGACCTGGCGGCGGCGCTGGCCCGTTCCATGCACGACGTCGACATGCTCTCCCCCTTCCTCGCCGTCATCGCCCAGGACCCGGTGCTGCGCCGCGTCAAGCTGATCGCCGAGCCCTGGGACGTGGGCTCGGGCGGTTATCAGGTCGGCGCCTTCCCACCCCTGTGGACGGAGTGGAACGACCGCTACCGCGACACCGTCCGCGACTTCTGGCGCGGCGCCCAGGCCGATGTGCGCGACCTCGGCTACCGCCTCTCCGGATCGAGCGACCTCTACGCCTGGGGCGGCCGCCGCCCCTACGCCTCGGTCAACTTCATCACCGCCCACGACGGTTTCACCCTGCGCGACCTGGTCACCTACGAACACAAGCGCAACGACGACAACGGCGAGGACAACCGCGACGGCACCCACGACAACCGGGCCTGGAACTGCGGCGCCGAGGGCGAGTGCGACGACGCGTCCGTCAACGCCCTGCGCCGCCGCCAGTTGCGCAACCTCCTGACCACCCTCCTGCTGTCCACCGGCGTGCCGATGCTGGTCGCGGGCGACGAGATGGGCCGCACCCAGCGCGGCAACAACAACGCCTACTGCCAGGACAACGCCCTCAGCTGGCTGGACTGGTCGCTCCTGGACGACCCCGGGTGGCGTTCCCTGGCCGACCTCGCCGCCCGCCTGATCGCCCTGCGCCGCGCCCATCCCGTCCTGCGCCGACGCGCCTTCTTCTCCGGCCGCCCGCAGGGCCAGGGCGGCCTGCGCGACCTGGCCTGGTTCACCCCCGGCGGCACGGAGATGACCGAACCGGACTGGTACGCCCCCGGGGCCACCCTCGGCATGTACCTCTCCGGCAACGACATCTCCCAGCGCGACGCGCAGGGCCTGCGCGTCGTCGACGACAGCTTCCTCGTCGTCCTCCACGCCCACCACGAGCCGCTGCCCTTCACCCTCCCCGGCCCGCCCTGGGCCCGGGAGTACGTCCTCCTGGTCGACACCTCACAGGACGAACAGCCGTGGGCGGCGGACACGGAGACGGTCCACCCGGCGGGCGGCACGCTGACCGTTCCGGGGCGGTCGGTGCTGCTGTTCCGGGCGGTGCCGGGGTGACGGCCTGAGGTCGGACACCGGACCGGGGGCGGGTGGCCACCGCCCGGACGGTTCGCCAGGTCCGGCGACCGGCGCCGGCGCGCGTGGTGTCGGCGTACCGGCACGCCGTGATATCGGGCGGGGCGACGACGCCGCCGGACCCGGGCGCCGCAGCCCTCGACGGCATCCCGAAGCCCCCGGCTCGGGCTGGCTTCGGCCCCCTCACGGCCCCCGCGCGGCCCCCAAACCCCCGCGCCCGTCCGTTTTCCGGACACGGATTTCGCGCAACGGACGGTTTCCGGCCAATTAGTTGAGGAGATCCTGACAATCCCGGGGCGGTAGTGGGACTCTTCCCGGCAGCCGCCACACGGATCCCCACAGCACCACGTCCGGTGGCCGCCCGTTCCCCGTTCCACCCGTTCCACCTGCACGTCTTCCCCCCACACGCTCCATGAGTTCTGCCTCGATCTGCCCGGACGGCCCTTCGCCGCCCCGGTCCCCCTCGGCCGCACCGTCATGTCGGCCACCGCAGAAGGAGTCAGTGTGAGACGCACCCCCCATAACCGCGCCGTCGCGACCGGCGCACTGGTCGCCGTCACGGCGATGCTGGCAGTCGGCGTACAGGCCGGCACCGGCACGGCGGCCACCCCGCGCCCGGGCACCGCGCACGCCAAGCCCGACCCCGGCGCACTTCCGGCGAAGCTTTCCCCGTCCCAGCGTGCGGAGCTGATACGGGAAGCCGGCGCCACCACCGCCGAGACCGCGCGGCGGCTCAAGCTCGGCGCGAAGGAGCAACTGGTCGTCAAGGACGTCTCCAAGGACGTCGACGGCACCACGCACACCCGCTACGAGCGGACCTACGCGGGACTGCCGGTCCTCGGCGGTGACCTCGTCGTGCACGAGAGCAAGGCCGGCGCGCTCCGGGGCGTCACCAAGGCCATCCGCTCGCAGCTCAAGGTCGCGGGCACCACCGCGAAGATCAAGCCGGCCGCCGCCGAGGCGAAGGCCGTCAAGTCGGCGCAGGCCCAGGGGTCGAAGAAGACCGAGGCCGCCAAGGACCCCCGCAAGGTGGTCTGGGTCGCCGACGGCAAGCCGGTGCTCGCGTACGAGACGGTGGTCGGCGGGCTCCAGCACGACGGCACGCCCAACGAGCTGCACGTCATCACGGACGCCACGACCGGCGCCAAGATCTTCGAGTACCAGGGGATCGAGAACGGCACCGGCAACAGCCAGTACAGCGGCAAGGTCACGCTGGGCACCGCGCCCTCGTACACGCTGACCGACACCGGCCGCGGCAACCACAAGACGTACAACCTCAACCACGGTTCGTCCGGCACCGGGACGCTGTTCTCCGACCCGGACGACGTGTGGGGCGACGGCACCCCGCAAAACGCCCAGACCGCCGGCGTGGACGCCCACTACGGCGCCGCGCTGACCTGGGACTACTACAAGAACGTGCACGGCCGCAACGGCATCCGGGGCGACGGCGTCGGCGCCTACACCCGGGTGCACTACGGCAACAACTACGTCAACGCCTTCTGGGACGACGGCTGCTTCTGCATGACGTACGGCGACGGCGACGGCAACGTCAAGCCGCTGACGTCCATCGACGTCGCGGCGCACGAGATGACGCACGGTGTCACCGCCGCCACCGCCGACCTCACCTACAGCGGTGAGTCCGGCGGCCTCAACGAGGGCACCAGCGACATCTTCGCGGCCGCCGTGGAGTTCAACGCCAACAACCCCCAGGACGTGGGCGACTACCTCGTCGGCGAGAAGATCGACATCCGGGGCAACGGCACGCCGCTGCGGTACATGGACAAGCCGAGCAAGGACGGCTCGTCCAAGGACTACTGGTACTCCGGTATCGGCAACGTCGACGTCCACTACTCCTCGGGCGTCGCCAACCACTTCTTCTACCTGCTGTCCGAGGGCAGCGGCGCCAAGGACATCAACGGCGTCCACTACGACAGCCCGACCTACGACAACCTGCCCGTCCCGGGCATCGGCCGGGCCAACGCCGAGAAGGTGTGGTTCAAGGCGCTCAGCCAGTACATGAGCGCCAACACCAACTACGCGGCGGCGCGCACCGCGACGCTGAGCGCGGCCGCCGACCTCTTCGGCCAGGGCAGCGCGACGTACAACACGGTCGCCAACACCTGGGCGGCGGTCAACGTCGGCTCCCGCGTCCCGGACTCCGGCGCGGTCACCGTCACCAACCCGGGCAACCAGACCAGCACGGTGAACCAGGCGGCGAGCCTCCAGATCAAGGCGACCAGCGGCACCGCCGGCGCGCTGACCTACGCGGCGACCGGTCTGCCCGCCGGGCTGTCGATCAACGCGAGCACCGGTCTGATCTCCGGTACGCCGACGGCGACCGGGACCACGAGCGTCACGGTCACGGTCACCGACGCGGCGAAGAAGACCGGCACCACCACCTTCAGTTGGACGGTCAACCCGGCCGGCGGCGGCAACGTCTTCGAGAACGCCGACGACGTGCGCATCCCGGACGCGGGCGCGGCGGTCACCTCGCCGATCACCGTCAGCCGCAGCGGCAACGCGCCCAGCGGTCTGCAGGTGACGGTCGACATCGTGCACACCTACCGCGGTGACCTGGTCGTGGACCTCGTCGCCCCGGACGGCACGGCCTACCGGCTGAAGAACGCGAACGCGTCGGACTCGGCGGCCGACGTCAAGGCGACGTACACCGTCAACGCCTCATCCAAGGCGGCGAGCGGCACCTGGAAGCTGCGGGTCCAGGACGTCTACAGCGTGGACACCGGCTACATCAACGGCTGGAAGCTCACCTTCTGACCACCCCGGGCCACCCGGGCGTCACCTCCGTGTGACAGTGGCGGTCGAGAGCCCGCCGCTGTCCCACAACAGCCGTAGTCAGTAAGGAAGTTGGGCGTCGCTCCCGGAACCCGGGGGGCGGCGCCCCTCTCCGTTATATGAACAGCGATCTTCGCTCTACGGACGATTTTCGGCCAACCTGTGAACACCCTCCTGACATGCACGCGTTCGAAATGGCACTCTTCCTCGAACGCACGTCACACCCGCATCGCTTTGCACCCCCACCGTTTGGCAAAGTTGAAGGAGCACGCGTGACCCCCCACATATCCCGTAAGACCCGTGTCACCGGTACCGCCCTCGCCGCCGCGGCCCTCCTGGCCGCCGGCATCACCGCGGGCACCGCGGGCGCCTCCCCCACACAGGCCACCCCGCAGGGCGGTTCGCCGCTCAAGCTCAGCGCCTCGCACCGCGCCGAACTGCTGCGCGACGCGAGCGCCACCAAGGCGCAGACCGCGAAGGAACTGGGCCTCGGCGCGCAGGAGAAGCTCGTCGTCAAGGACGTCATCAAGGACGCCGACGGCACCACGCACACCCGCTACGACCGCACCTACGCCGGCCTGCCGGTCCTCGGCGGCGACCTGATCGTGCACACCGCCAAGGGCGGCGCCGTCAAGAGCACCACCAAGGCGACCGACACGTCGGTCAAGGTGGCCTCCACCACCGCGAAGATCGCGCCGCAGGCCGCCGCCAAGTCCGCGCAGGGCACCGCGGCGAAGAGCATCAGCGCGAAGAAGGCCGACGCGCCGGCGCCCCGCAAGGTCGTCTGGGCCGCCTCCGGCAAGCCCGTACTGGCGTACGACACCGTTGTCAGCGGCGTCCAGAAGGACGGCACGCCCAGCAGACTGCACGTCATCACCGACGCCAACAGCGGCAAGAAGCTGTTCCAGTACGACGAGATCCACACCGGCAAGGGCGAGAGCGAGTACAGCGGCAGCGTCGAGCTGGGCACCTCCAAGGAGGGCAGCGGCTTCACGCTGACCGACGGCGGCCGCGGCGGTCACAAGACCAGCAACCTGGAGAACGGCGAGTCCGGCGACGGCAAGGCGTTCACCGACGAGGACGACGCCTGGGGCACCGGCAAGCCCGACGACCCGCAGACCGCGGCCGTCGACGCCCACTACGGCGCCGGTGTGACCTGGGACTACTACAAGAACGTCCACGGCCGCAGCGGCATCAAGGGCGACGGCAAGGGCGCCTCCTCGCGGGTCCACTACGGCGACAGCTACGTCAACGCCTTCTGGGACGACAGCTGCTTCTGCATGACCTACGGCGACGGCCAGGGCAACAAGGCCCCGCTGACCGCCCTCGACGTCGCCGCCCACGAGATGTCGCACGGTGTCACCTCCGCCACCGCCAACCTCACCTACAGCGGTGAGTCCGGCGGTCTGAACGAGGCCACCTCGGACATCTTCGGTACCTCGGCCGAGTTCTACGCCAAGAACGAGAAGGACCCGGGCGACTACCTCATCGGCGAGAAGATCGACATCAACGGCGACGGCACCCCGCTGCGCTACATGGACAAGCCCTCCAAGGACGGCCAGTCGCAGGACAACTGGGACTCCAACACCGGGGGCCTGGACCCGCACTACTCCTCGGGCGTCGCCAACCACTTCTTCTACCTGCTGTCCGAGGGCAGCGGCGCCAAGGAGATCGGTGGCGTGAAGTACGACAGCCCGACGGCGGACGGCTCCAAGGTCGAGGGCATCGGCCGGGACAAGGCCGAGAAGATCTGGTTCAAGGCCCTGACCGAGTACATGACGTCGAACACCGACTACAAGGCCGCCCGTGAGGCGACCGTCAAGGCCGCCACCGACCTCTACGGCGCGGGTGGCGCCGAGGTCAAGGGCGTCGAGGCCGCCTGGACGGGCGTCGCCGTCAAGTAACGGCAGCGCGCACCGGCGCCTGAACACAGCCGATCGCCCCGGGGTCCGCCGCCCCGGGGCGATCGTCGTGCGCCCGGCCGCCGCGCGGCCGGCGCCGGCTCAGCGCAGCAGCACCCCCGGCACCTGCCGGGCGGTCGCCTCCGCCGCCTCGGCGGGGACGGCGACCAGGCCGGGCTCCGCCCCGGTGGCCAGCAGCCGGTGGGCGGGCAGGACGCGGACGGTGTAGCCGAAGGAGCCCGTACGGTCCAGCGCCAGCGGGCCCTCGTAGAGGTGACTTCCCGTCAGGTCCGGTCCGGCGGTCGGCTTCAGCGGTACGGCCGTGGGGTCGGTGATCCGGTCGGAGCCGTCGACCCGGCCGGCGACCACCTGCACCTCGACGTCGTCGGGGGACAGATCCCCGAGCGAGACCCGCACCCGCAGGTCGAGCGCGGTGCCCAGCTCCCCGCTGCCGCCCGCCGGCCCCGTCGGCGGACAGGTCGTCTCCACGTGGTCCACGGACACCCGGGGCCAGGCCGCGCGCACCCGGGCCTTGAAGGCGGCCAGTTCAGCGGCCGCGTCGGGGGTCATGGCACGGTGGGCGTGCGCGGCCGGGGTGTAGAGCCGGTCGACGTATTCGCGCACCATGCGCACGGCGAGCACCTTGGGTCCCAGGGTCGCCAGGGTCCGCCGGACCATCTCCACCCAGCGGCGCGGGATGCCGGCGTCACCGCGGTCGTAGAAGCGCGGCGCGACCTGCTGTTCGAGCAGGGTGTAGAGGGCGTTCGCCTCCAGCTCGTCGCGCCGGTCCTCGTCCGTGGCCGCCCCGTCGGCGGTCGGGATGACCCAGCCGAAGTCCGGCTCGTACCACTCGTCCCACCAGCCGTCGCGCACCGACAGGTTCAGCGCGCCGTTCAACGCTGCCTTCATTCCCGAGGTGCCGCAGGCCTCCAGCGGCCGCAGCGGGTTGTTCAGCCACACGTCGCAGCCGGGATAGAGCTTCTGCGCCATCGCCATGCCGTAGTCGGGCAGGAAGACCAGGCGGTGGCGGACCCGCGCGTCGTCGGCGAAGCGCACCAGCTCCTGGATGAGCCGTTTGCCGCCCTCGTCGGCGGGGTGGGCCTTGCCCGCGACGACGATCTGCACCGGCCGCTCGGGGTGCAGCAGCAGGTCCCGCAGCCGGTCGCGGTCGCGCAGCATGAGGGTGAGGCGTTTGTAGGAGGGCACCCGGCGGGCGAACCCGATCGTCAGGACGTCGGGCGAGAGCACCTGGTCGATCCAGCCCAGTTCCGCGCTGCCCGCGCCGCGGTGCCGCCAGGAGGCGCGCAGCCGCTCGCGGACCTCGGCCACCAGTTGTTCGCGCAGGGTGCGGCGCAGTTCCCAGATGGCGGCGTCGGGGATGCGGGAGACGGCGTCCCAGCGCTGCGAGCCGCCGACCGACAGCGCGTCCTCCGCCCGGCCGGCGCCGAGCTGGCGGGCGCCGAGCCGCAGGACCTCGGGCGCCACCCACGTCGGGGCGTGCACCCCGTTGGTGACGGAGGTGATCGGCACGTCCTCGGCGTCGAAACCCGGCCACAGACCGGCGAACATCTGCCGGCTGACGCGCCCGTGCAGGGTGGAGACGCCGTTGGCGCGCTGGGCCAGCCGCAGTCCCATCACGGCCATGTTGAAGAGCTTGGGCTCCCCGCCGGGATAGGACTCGGTGCCCAGCGCCAGCACCCGGTCGCAGTCGATGCCGGGCAGTTCGCCGTCGTCACCGAAGTGGCGGGCGACCAGTTGCCGGTCGAAGCGGTCGATGCCGGCCGGGACGGGGGTGTGGGTGGTGAAGACCGTGCCGGCCCGTACGGATTCCAGGGCCGCGCCGAACTCCAGCCCGTCCGCGGACAGTTCGCGGATGCGCTCCAGGCCGAGGAAGCCGGCGTGGCCCTCGTTGGTGTGGAAGACCTCGGGGGCCGGGTGGCCGGTGAGCCGGCAGTACGCGCGCACCGCCCGTACGCCGCCGATGCCCAGCAGCATCTCCTGGAGCAGCCGGTGCTCGCTGCCGCCGCCGTAGAGCCGGTCGGTGACCTCGCGCTCGCCGGAGCCGTTGCCCTCGACGTCGGAGTCGAGCAGCAGCAGCGGAATCCGGCCGACCTGGGCCTGCCAGACGGCGGCGCGCAGCCGGCGGCCGCCGGGGAGGGCGAGGGCGATGTGGGCGGGCGTGCCGTCGGCCTCCCGCAGCATGGTCAGGGGCAGCTCGTTGGGGTCGAGGACGGGGTAGTGCTCCTGCTGCCAGCCCTCGCGGGAGAGGGACTGCCGGAAGTAGCCGTGGCGGTAGAGGAGGCCGACGCCGATCAGGGGTACGCCCAGGTCACTGGCGGCCTTGAGGTGGTCTCCGGCGAGGATGCCGAGGCCGCCGGAGTATTGGGGCAGGGCGGCCGTGATGCCGAACTCGGGGGAGAAATAGGCGATCGCGGCGGGCCGGTCACCCGCGCGGCCGGGTTCCTGGCCGCGTTCGCCGGCGCTCTGGTACCAGCGGCGGCCGTCGAGATAGTCGTGCAGATCGTCGGCGGCCGCGGTCAGGCGGCGCAGGAAGCGGCGGTCTCCCGCCAGCTCCGTCAGCCGTTCGGCGGACACCGCGGCGAGCAGTCGGACGGGGTCGGCGCCCGCCCGCCGCCAGCCGTCGGGGTCGACGACCTGGAAGAGTTCTCGGGTCTCCGGGTGCCATGACCAGCGCAGATTGCGCGCGAGGTCACTGAGGGGTCGTAGGGGCTCGGGAAGGACGGGACGCACGGTGAAACGACGAATGGCCTTCACTCCTCGACGGTAACGGTGGGGCGGCCCTTCAACCACCACACCGCTCCGGCGTGGCCGTTCGTACCGGCGCGTCCGCCGATATGGCCGATTCCACCCCCTGATGCGCTCTTGTACGGACTCGCTCCTGGCGGCAGGCTGCGGGGTGCGCCGCGGGCCCCGGCGCGGCACCGGACATCCGCGTACCGCAACTCCGCTTTTTTTCCACCGAGTTGAGGAGGCGAGCGTCGAGCGTGTCACCAGCGCGTCTCCCGCCCGTGAGGTGTCGCCGACCGGCCGGCCGACGCGCGGCGGACCCGGGTTACGTACCAGTAGTTCACGTTCCACCGGATTTCCCGGCCGCCGTCCGAGGGAAGGCTCTACGGGTACGCCGTTCCTCGCACACCTTCCGCTCGCACCGGCCGGGCCCGCCGCACCGCCGCCAACCGAGTGAAAGCGGACAGGAGCGCCCCTGCCCGGACCCCGTACCCCTGCCATGGAACGGATACAAAGGACGGAACCCTGCAAAGCATTACAAGCCTCAGGTGAGCCCATGATCGGTCGCATCCCTGTTCTGGACATCCGCCCGCAGATCGATTGCGGCCGCCGCCCGGCGAAGGCGGTGGTGGGCGAGACCTTCGAAGTCTCGGCCACCGTCTTCCGAGAAGGCCATGACGCGGTCGCCGCGAACGTGGTGCTGCGCAATCCCGCGGGCCGCTGCGGCCCCTGGACGCCGATGCGCGAGCCGCAGTCCGGCACCGACCGGTGGGTCGCCCAGGTCAGCGCGGATGTCGAGGGCCGCTGGACGTTCACCGTCGAGGCGTGGTCGGACCCGGTCACCACCTGGCGGCGGCATGCCGCGATCAAGATCCCGGCGGGGATCGACACCGAACTGGTGCTCGCCGAGGGCGCCGAACTCCATGAGCGGGCGGCCGCGGAGGTGCCCAAGAGCGACGGCCGCGAGGCGGTGCTCGGCGCCGTCGACGCGCTGCGCGACACCACCCTGCCCGGCGCCACCCGCCTGGCCATGGCCCTGGCCCCCGAGGTCACCCAGGCGCTGGACCGCAATCCCCTGCGTGAGCTGCTGACCACCTCGCGCCCGCTGCCGCTGGTCGTCCAGCGCCGCCGCGCCCTGTACGGCTCCTGGTACGAATTCTTCCCGCGCTCCGAGGGGGCGACCACCGCGCCGGACGGCACTCCGGTCAGCGGCACGCTGCGCACCGCCGCCGAGCGGCTGCCCGCCATCGCCGCGATGGGCTTCGACGTCGTCTATCTCCCGCCCATCCACCCCATCGGCACCTCTTTCCGCAAGGGCCCCAACAACTCCTTGTCCGCCGGTCCGGACGACGTCGGCTCCCCCTGGGCCATCGGATCGGCCGCCGGCGGCCATGACGCGCTCCACCCGAACCTGGGCACCTTCGAGGACTTCGCACACTTCGTCAGCACCGCCCGTGACCTGCGGATGGAGGTGGCCCTGGACTTCGCCCTGCAGTGCTCCCCCGACCACCCCTGGGTCCAGCGCCACCCCGAGTGGTTCCACCACCGCGCGGACGGCTCCATCGCCTACGCCGAGAACCCGCCGAAGAAGTACCAGGACATCTACCCCATCGACTTCGACGCCGATTTCCGCGGGCTGGTCCGCGAGACGAAGCGGGTGCTGCGCTTCTGGATGGCGAAGGGCGTGCGCATCTTCCGGGTCGACAACCCGCACACCAAGCCGGTCCAGTTCTGGGAGAAGGTGATCGGCGACCTGGGCCGCACCGATCCCGACGTGCTCTTCCTGGCCGAGGCGTTCACCCGTCCGGCGATGCTGCACACCCTCGCCCAGGTTGGCTTCCACCAGTCGTACACCTATTTCACCTGGCGTAACACCAAGCAGGAGCTGACCGACTACCTCACCGAGCTCTCCGGTGACAGCGCCGCCTACCTGCGGCCGAACTTCTTCGTCAACACCCCCGACATCCTGCACGCCTACCTCCAGCAGGGCGGCCGGACCGCGTTCGAGATCCGCGCCGTGCTGGCCGCCACCCTCTCTCCGACGTGGGGCGTCTACGCCGGATACGAGCTGTGCGAGTCGACTCCCGCCCACCCCGGCAGCGAGGAGTACCTGGACTCGGAGAAGTACCAGCTAAGGCCCCGCGACTGGGAAGCCGCGGCCCGTGAGGGGCGCACCATCGCGCCGCTCCTCACCACGCTCAACCGCATCCGCCGGCGGCACCCCGCACTACAGCAACTGCGCTCCCTGCACTTCCACCACGTCGACAACGACGCCGTCATCGCCTTCTCCAAGCGCGTGGGCGAGGGCGCCGGAGCCGACACGGTACTCACGGTGGTCAACCTCGACCCGCACCACACCCACGAGGCGACGGTGTCGTTGGACATGCCGGAACTCGGCCTCGGCCGGCACGAGTCCTTCCCGGTGCGCGACGAGCTCACCGGCGACACCTACCACTGGGGCAGGGACAACTATGTGCGCCTTGAGCCGGGCCGCTCTCACGCGCCCGCTCATGTGCTGTCGCTGCGACCGTCCTCACCGATCGGAGGGTCACCCAATTGATCGTCAACGAGCCCGTCCCCGACAAGTTCGAGGACACCCCGGCCAAGGACCGCGATCCCGACTGGTTCAAACGAGCCGTCTTCTACGAAGTCCTGGTGCGCTCGTTCCAGGACAGCAACGGCGACGGCGTCGGCGACCTCAAGGGCATCACGGCCAAACTCGACTATCTGCAATGGCTGGGGGTGGACTGCCTGTGGCTGCCGCCCTTCTTCAAATCCCCGCTGCGCGACGGCGGCTACGACGTCTCCGACTACACCTCGGTGCTCCCGGAATTCGGTGACCTCGCCGACTTCGTGGAATTCGTCGACGCCGCCCACCAGCGCGGCATGCGCGTCATCATCGACATGGTGATGAACCACACCAGCGATCAGCACCCGTGGTTCCAGGAGTCGCGCGCGGACCCGCAGGGGCAGTACGGCGACTACTACGTCTGGGCGGACGACGACAAGCAGTACGCCGACGCCCGGATCATCTTCGTCGACACCGAGGCGTCCAACTGGACCTTCGATCCGGTGCGCAAGCAGTACTACTGGCACCGCTTCTTCTCCCACCAGCCGGATCTCAACTACGAGAACCCGGCCGTACAGGAGGAGATGATCTCCGCCCTGCGGTTCTGGCTCGACCTGGGCATCGACGGCTTCCGGCTGGACGCGGTGCCCTACCTCTACGCCGAGGAGGGCACCAACTGCGAGAACCTGCCCGCCTCGCACGCCTTCCTCAAGCGGGTCCGCGCCGAGATCGACGCGCACTATCCGGACACGGTGCTGCTGGCCGAGGCCAATCAGTGGCCGGAGGACGTCGTCGACTACTTCGGGGACTACGGCGTCGGCGGCGACGAATGCCACATGGCGTTCCACTTCCCGGTCATGCCGCGGATCTTCATGGCCGTCCGCCGCGAATCGCGCTACCCGGTCTCGGAAATCCTCGCCAAGACGCCCGCCATCCCCTCGGGCTGCCAGTGGGGCATCTTCCTGCGCAACCACGACGAGCTGACCCTCGAAATGGTCACGGACGAAGAACGCGACTACATGTACGCGGAATACGCCAAGGATCCGCGGATGCGCGCCAATATCGGCATCCGCCGGCGGCTCGCCCCGCTGCTGGACAACGACCGCAACCAGATCGAGCTCTTCACCGCCCTGCTGCTGTCGCTGCCCGGTTCGCCGATTCTGTATTACGGCGACGAGATCGGCATGGGCGACAACATCTGGCTCGGCGACCGCGACGCGGTGCGCACCCCGATGCAGTGGACGCCGGACCGCAACGCCGGCTTCTCCTCCTGCGATCCCGGCCGGCTGTTCCTGCCGACCATCATGGATCCGGTCTACGGCTACCAGGTCACCAACGTCGAGGCGGCGATGAGTTCGCCGTCGTCCCTGCTGCACTGGACCCGTCGGATGATCGAGATCCGTAAGCAGAACCCCGCTTTCGGACTCGGCAGTTACACCGAACTGCCGTCCACCAACCCGGCGGTTCTGGCCTTCTTGCGGGAGGCCCCGACGGGCGGCGGGGGCGACGACGACCTGGTGCTGTGCGTCCACAACTTCTCGCGCTTCGCCCAGCCCACGGAGCTGGACCTCCAGTCGTTCAGCGGCCGCCATCCGGTGGAACTCATCGGCGGCGTCCGCTTCCCGCCGATCGGCGAACTGCCCTATCTGCTGACCCTCGCCGGCCACGGGTTCTACTGGTTCCGCCTGCGCCCCAATCCCGCCTAGAGCAGGTCCCCACCAGGAACCCGACCGGGCGCGGGTTCCCAGAAATCCGCCCGTACGCGGCCGGACGGCGCGTACGGGCGTTTTTTGACCTTTCGCTCGGGCACTCTCCCTCTACTACCGCACGGGCCGGGTGGGCCATCGTCGGTCCCTCCGACCGGAGGGACCGTCATACGGCGGGGCGACAGACACCGGGAACTTCTCCGCCGTAGGGACGATCCTCGCCCGGCACTCCTGACGGACTCCGTCTGGGGGACCCCGCCCACCGCCGCTCAGTCAAGGCCGCATTCCGGGACAATTTGCCCTAACCTGTCGTTGTGCCCGGGGAAAGGACGCGACGCCATGTCGGACACCGCCTCGACCCGTGCCACCCGAAACACCCCTGACCGCCCGCTCGTCTGCGCACCCGATCTGCTGTCCTCGCTGGCACCCCTGCTCGCCGAATGGGTGCCACGACAACGCTGGTTCGCCGGAAAGGGACGGCTGGTCACCGGCTTCACGCTGCTCTCGGCGACGGAGCTGCTGCCGTGCACCGCCGACGGCACCGCGCCGGGCCTGCTCCAACTGCTCGTCCGCGCGCAACAGCACGCGCCGGCCGGCCACACCCCCGCCGTCGGCGACTGCTACCAACTCCTGCTCGGGGTGCACCCCGCCCTGCCGCCGCAACTGGCGCCCGCCGCGATCGGCCGCCCCGGCGGCGGCCCGCTGCGCGGCCGCACCATCTACGACGCGCTGCTGGACAACCGGCTGTGCGGTCTGCTGCTGGAGCGGCTGCGGGTGCCCGGCCGGATCGGGGGGCTGCGCTTTCACCGGGAGCCGGACTGCGACATCCCCTCCGGGCTGCCGGCCCGGCCCATCGCCGTCGAGCAGTCCAACTCCTCGATCGTCTATGGAGATACGTTCATCCTGAAGGTCTTCCGGCGGATCGCGCCCGGCGTCAACCCCGATCTGGAACTCCCGCGCGCCCTGGCCGACGCCAAATGCGCGCGGGTGCCGGCGCCCGCCGCGTGGTTCGAGACGGCGGCCGCGGACGACGGCGGCGAGGCCACCACGCTCGGCGTCCTCCAGCCGTTCCTCCAGGGCTCGGCGGACGGCTGGCAGCTCGCGCTCAACGCGCTGGCCGTGCGCGCCGACTTCACCGGCTCCGCACGGGCACTGGGCCACGCCACCGCCGAGGTGCACACCGCGCTCGCCCAGACGCTGCCGACCACCGAACTGCGCCGCCCGGAGCTGGAGGTGATCGCCGCCGAGATGAACGAGCGGCTGGACGCCACCGCCCGCGCGGTGCCCGTGCTCCAGCCCTACCGCGCGCGGCTGCGGACCGCCTTCGACGCGCTCGCCGCCGTCGGCCACGACGGCCGGAGCTGGGCCGCGCAGCGCATCCACGGCGATCTGCACCTGGGCCAGACCCTGCGCTCCGCCGCGGAGGGCCGCTGGTCGCTGATCGACTTCGAGGGGGAGCCGGCCCGGCCGCTGGCCGAACGGCGCCGGCCGCAGCCGGCGGTGCGCGACGTCGCGGCGATGCTGCGCTCCTTCGACTACGCGGCGCGCAGCGGCCCGGCCGGCGGCGACCCCTGGGCGCTGGAGTGGGCGCGCCGCACCCGCGACGCCTACTGCCTGGGATACGCCGAGGCGGGCGGCCTCGACCCGCGCTCCGCGCCCGAGCTGATGCGTGCCTACGAGACCGACAAGGCCGTTTACGAGGTGTTGTACGAGGCCCGGCACCGGCCCGACTGGCTGTCCGTCCCGATGGCCGCCGTCCGGCGGCTGGCGGCGGGCGCGCAGCGGACGGGCCGGACCGGAGGGGGCGCGGAAGGGGAGGGGGAGCGGGCCGGGGGCGACGAGCCGGGGTGAGGGGAGCCGAGGCCGACCGCCGGCCGACCGCACGCCGCCCCGGTCCCTCGCGCCGGTCCGCCGCGCCGAGACCGCCACACCGCCGGCCCGTCCGCCGGCACAACCCGCCGACATCCGACCGTTGATCCGCCCGAGGAGGCTCCTCACGTGACCGCCCGTCCGTCCCGCCGTACGAATCCCCGCTCCGTGCCCGCCAAGGCCCCCGCATCCCGGCCGCCGGCCGAGAAGCCCGCCACCGGGGCGGAGCCGGCCGCGGCCGCCGGGCCCGGCGCCGCCGAGACCGCCGCGGCGACCGGGGCCCCCGCCACCGGCGGGAGTGCCGCCGCCGGACGCCCGGCGGCTCCGCGCCCGCCCGCGCCCCGCACCGCGGACACCGCACCGGCGACCGCGCCGGGCACCGCCCGGCGGGCGGACCCGCCGCCGGTGGAGCCGCGCCCCGCCGGCGCCCCGGGCGTCCCCCCGCTCGGTGCGGAGGACCGCGGCCGGCTGCTCGCCGGAGCCCACCACGACCCGCACGGGATGCTCGGCGCGCACCTGGTGCCCGAGGGCGTGGTCATCCGCGTCCTGCGCCCGTTCGCCCGGCGCGTCACCGTCCTGACCGAGGGCGCGCGCACTCCGCTGCACGCCGAGGGCGACGGGCTGTTCGCCGCGCTGCTGCCGCTCGGTGAGATCCCGCGGTACGAGCTGGAGATCGTCTACGCCGACACCACCCTGACGGTGCGCGACCCCTACTCCTTCCTGCCGGCGCTCGGTGAACTGGATCTGTACCTGCTCGGCGAGGGCCGGCACGAGCAGTTGTGGCACGCGCTCGGCGCCCGGCCGATGGACCACCAGGGGGTGACCGGCACCCGCTTCACGGTCTGGGCGCCCAACGCCCAGGGCGTCCGGGTCGTCGGCGACTTCAACTACTGGGACGGCACCGGCCATCCGATGCGCTCGCTGGGCTCCTCCGGCGTCTGGGAGCTGTTCCTGCCGGACATCGGCGAGGGCGAGCTGTACAAATTCGAGATCACCCGGCCGGACGGCTCGCACACCGTGCGCGCCGACCCGATGGCGCGCCGGACGGAGTGCCCGCCGGCCACCGCCTCGATCGTGACCGAGTCGCACCACCGGTGGCAGGACGACGGCTGGATGGCGCGGCGCAGTGAACGTCCCGTGCACCAGGCGCCGTTCTCCGTCTACGAGGTGCACCTCGCCTCCTGGCGCCCGGGCCTGACCTACCGCGAGTTGGCGGTCCAACTCCCGGAGTACGTCAAGGAGATGGGCTTCACGCACGTCGAGCTGATGCCGGTCGCCGAGCATCCCTTCGGCGGCTCGTGGGGCTATCAGGTGACCGGTTTCTACGCGCCGACCGCCCGGCTGGGCACCCCGGACGACTTCAAGTACCTCGTCGACGCGCTGCACCGGGCCGGCATCGGCGTGCTGATGGACTGGGTGCCGGCGCACTTCCCGCGCGACGACTGGGCGCTGGCGGAGTTCGACGGGCGCCCGCTGTACGAGCACGGCGATCCCTCGCGGGCCGCGCATCCGGACTGGGGCACCCTGGAATTCGATTACGGCCGCACCGAGGTGCGCAACTTCCTCGTCGCCAACGCGGTCTACTGGTGCGAGGAGTTCCACATCGACGGGCTGCGTGTGGACGCCGTCGCCTCGATGCTCTACCTCGACTACTCCCGCGAGGACGGCGACTGGTCGCCGAACATCAACGGCGGCCGGGAGAACCTCGACGCGGTGGCCTTCCTCCAGGAAATGAACGCGACGGTCTACCGCCGCTGCCCCGGCGTCGTGACCATCGCCGAGGAGTCGACGGCCTGGAACGGCGTCACCCGCGCCACGCATCACGTCGGACCGGACGGCTTCGGGGGCCTGGGCTTCGGCCTGAAGTGGAACATGGGCTGGATGCACGACTCCTTGGTCTATGTGTCGAAGGAGCCGGTGCACCGCAAGTACCACCACGGCGAGATGACCTTCTCGATGATCTACGCCTACTCCGAGAACTACGTGCTGCCGATCTCCCACGACGAGGTGGTGCACGGCAAGCGCGCGCTGGTGTCGAAGATGCCCGGTGACTGGTGGCAGCAGCGCGCCAACCACCGGGCCTACCTCGGCTATATGTGGGCCCACCCCGGCAAGCAACTGCTGTTCATGGGGCAGGAGTTCGCGCAGGGCGCGGAGTGGTCGGAGAGCCACGGTCCGGACTGGTGGCTGCTGGACCCGGCGTACGACGCCGAGCCGGACCACCGGGGCGTGCGCGATCTGGTCCGCGATCTGAACCGGGAGTACACCGCCACTCCCGCGCTGTGGGAGCGCGACACCGATCCGGCCGGCTTCTCCTGGATCGACGGCGGCGCGAGCGAGGACAACGTCTTCTCCTTCCTCCGCTTCGCCGCCGACGGCTCTCCCCTGATCGCGGTCACCAACTTCTCCCCCGTCGTCCGCCACGCCTACCGGCTCGGCGTCCCCGACCACATCCCCGCCTGGCGCGAGGTCCTCAACACCGACGCGCCGCGCTACGGCGGCAGCGGTGTCACCAACCCCGAGCCCCTCAAGGCGGAACCGGTGTCCGCGCACGGCCGCGCCGCCTCCATCGCGCCGGTGCTTCCCCCGCTGGCGACGCTCTGGCTGCGACCGGCCTGAGCGGTCCGCCCGTAGGGCTCAAGGCCCGTGAACGCAAGGCCCGTACACCTCATGGCCCGTAGGGCTCAAGGGCGGTGGCTGTCCTCCCCGGCCGCCATCGCCCGGCCCCCGGCCGCCCCCATCCCCCGCACCAACGCATCCCCCGGTGTCCGCATTTACCACCCCTCATTCGGGCCGCGCACGGCCTGTCAGCGGCGGCTTTTCCGCCGCTGAGAACATGCTCCCAGGGGGCACTGACAATCGGCCGGTGACGATCGATCAGCAGGGGAAACAGCAGGTCAGATGGCGTGGAGGGGGGCCGTCCGGAGGGGTGGCGGGATGACGGAGGAGCGGGCGCCGCGCGGCGCCCGCCCCCCGTCTTCGCGCCGTCTTTCCGCGCGCCGGATCTCAGACGCCCGCGGACTCCTTCGGGCTATCCTCGCGCGGCTCGGTGGCCTGCGCGCCGGGCGCCTCGCCGTGCGCGTCGTCGGTGAGGGTCTCCTCGTCGAACGGCGCCCGGCCGGCCAGCACCTCGGCGACCCGCGCCTTGTCGACCTCCTTGGTCCAGGTGCCGACCAGGACCGTGGCCACCGCGTTGCCCGCGAAGTTGGTCATCGCCCGCGCCTCGCTCATGAAGCGGTCGATGCCGACGATCAGGCCGACGCCGTCGACCAGTTCCGGACGGTGCGACTGGAGGCCGCCGGCCAGCGTCGCCAGGCCCGCGCCGGTCACCCCCGCCGCGCCCTTCGACGCGATGATCATGAAGACCAGCAGCGAGATCTGCTGCCCGAGCGCGAGCGGCCGGCCCATCGCCTCGGCCACGAACAGCGAGGACATCGTCAGGTAGATGGCGGTGCCGTCGAGGTTGAAGCTGTAGCCGGTGGGGACGGTGATGCCCACCACCGGCTTGCTGACGCCCAGGTGCTCCATCTTCGCGATCAGCCGGGGCAGCGCCGACTCCGAGGAGGAGGTGGACAGGATCAGCAGGAACTCCCGCGCCAGGTACTTCAGCAGCAGGAAGATGTTCACGCCCGCCACCAGCCGCAGCAGCGCGCCGAGCACGACCAGCACGAACAGCAGGCAGGTGACATAGAAGCCGACCATGATGACGGCCAGGGACCTCAGCGCGCCCAGACCGGTCTCGCCGACCACCGCCGCGATGGCGCCGAAGGCACCCACCGGAGCCACCCACATGATCATCGACAGCACCCGGAAGACCAGCTTCTGGAGGTGCCCCACACCGCGCAGCACGGGCTCGCCCGCCGTGCCCAGCGCCTGGAGGGCGAAGCCGACCAGCAGCGCCACCAGCAGCGTCTGGAGCACCTCGCCCTTGGTGAAGGCGGAGACCAGCGTGGTCGGGATCATGCCGAGCAGGAACTCGGGCAGGCTCTTGGCGTCGCCCCCGGTCTGGGCGTGGCCCGCGTGCCGCACGCTGTCGGTCAGATGCAGGCCCGAGCCGGGGTCCAGGAGGTTGCCCACGACCAGGCCGATGGCCAGCGCGACGGTGGACATCACCATGAAGTAGCCGAGCGCCAGGCCGCCCACCGCCCCGACCTTGGCGGCCTTACGCACCGATCCGACGCCCAGCACGATGGTGCAGAAGATGATCGGCGAGATCATCATCTTGATGAGGTTCACGAACCCGGTGCCGAGCGGTTTGAGTGCCACGGCGACACCGGGGGCGGCGAAGCCCACGATGATGCCGAGCACCACCGCGCCGATCACGGCGAGATAGAGAAAGGGGGTCCGGTCGCGCTTCTTGGGGGCGGTTGCCTCGGTGGTCCCCCCGGACGGCGGGGTCTGTGCAGCCACGGCTGCCTCCTCGGTATACGGTTCTGCGCTGCTGATCTGCGGCTGTGCGGCTCCGTTTGTTCCACGGCCGGGACGCACGACAGGTCCCGGCGACTATGCACGCCCGTGTGGCGCCCGTCACCCTTGCGTGCATTTCGTTCACGATAAAAGTGACCGTGCAGACTGTTACGCATGAGCCTGACCCGAAACCGGCCGTCCCCGCGGCTGCGCGGCCCCCGCAGCCTGGCCGGGCAGCTCTTCGCGATGCAGGTCGTGCTGGTGGCGGCGGTGGTCGTGGGCTGCGCCGTCTTCGCGTATCTCAGCGCGGGCCGGCAGGCGGAGGAGACCGCGCGGCGGCAGGCGACCGCGGCGGCCACCGCCGTCGCCGACTCCCCCGCCGTGGTGGCGGCGGCCCGCGCGAAGGACCCCACGGCCGCGCTCCAGCCGTACGCCGAGCGGCTGCGCCGGGACGCGGGGGTCGACTTCGTGGTGGTGATGGCCCCGGACGGGACGCGCTGGACGCACCCTCAGCCGTCCGCGATCGGCGGGAAGTATCTCGGGCACATCGGTCCCGCGCTGCGCGGGCGGATCTTCCCCGAGACGCATCTGGGGGTGCTGGGGCCGTCCGTGCGGGTCGTCGCGCCGGTCCGTGACCCGCTGCGCGGCGGCCGGATCACGGCGCTGGTCAGCTCCGGCATCACCATCGAGACGATCAGCGCGCAGTTGCGCGACCAGGTGCTGGCGCTGGCCGGCGTCGCGGCGGCGGCGCTGGCGCTCGGCGGCGCCGGGACGTACGTCGTCAACGCCCGGCTGCGGCGGCACACCCACGGCATGAACGCCGCCGAGCTGAGCCGGATGCACGACTACCACCAGGCCGCGCTGCACGCCGTACGCGAGGGGCTGCTGATGCTCGACGGGCAGCGGCGGGTCGCCCTGATCAACGACGGCGGCCGGGAGCTGCTCGGGCTGCCGGGCGACGCGGTGGGACGGCTGGTGACCGAGCTGGGGCTGCCGGAGCCGCTGACCGAGGCACTGGGGTCGCCCGGCCCGCGCGTCGACGAGCTGCATCTGACGGCCGAGCGGGTCCTCGTCGTCAACTCCGCCCCGATTTCCGGCGGGGAGCGCCGCGGCAGCGTCGTCACGTTGCGCGATCACACCGAACTCCAGGCGCTGTCCGGTGAGTTGGATTCGGTACGGGGCTTCACCGAGGCGCTGCGCTCGCAGGCCCATGAGGCCGCCAACCGGCTGCACACCGTTGTCTCGCTGATCGAACTGGGCCGCGCCGAGGAGGCCGTGGACTTCGCGACGGCCGAGCTGGAACTGGCCCAGGCGCTGACGGACCGGGTCGTCGGCGCGGTCGCCGAGCCGGTGCTCGCCGCGCTGCTGCTCGGCAAGGCCGCGCAGGCCAACGAGCGCGGCGTCGAGCTGGCCCTGACCCCCGACAGCCGGATCGACGACCGGCTGATCCCGCCCGGACTGCCGCCCCGCGACCTGGTGACGGTGCTGGGCAACCTCCTGGACAACGCCATCGACGCGGCCGCGCCGCCTCAGGCACCGGGGGTCACCGACCCGCCCCGGGTGCGGGTCACCGCCCGCGCGGACGGCGGTGAGCTGCTGCTGTGCGTGGCCGACAACGGCCCCGGGGTGGCCGCGGACGACGCGGTGGCGATCTTCCGGCGCGGCTGGAGCACCAAACCGTCCGCCGACCGGGCCGCCCCGGGCCGCGGCCTGGGCCTGGCGCTGGCCCAGCAGGCCGTACGGCGTCATCGCGGCACGATCGCCCTGGACGGGGCGCCGGGGGGCGGCGCGCGGTTCACCGTACGGCTGCCGCTGGGCGCGGGGGTGTCCGCATGAGCGGCGCGGGTGGGCGTCCGGCCGGTTCCGGTGGGGGTCCGGCCGGTTCCGGTGGGCGTCCGGCCGAGAGAGGATGTGGCCGGTGACCCCCTCCGCCATCCGGGTCCTCGTCGTCGAGGACGATCCGGTCGCCGCCGACGCGCACGCCCTCTACGTCGGGCGGGTGCCCGGTTTCACCGTCTCGGCCGTCGTGCACTCCGGCGCGGACGCCCGCCGCCATCTCGACCAGCACGGCGTCGACCTGCTGCTGCTCGACCTCTATCTGCCCGACGGGCACGGGCTGAAGCTGGTGCGGACGCTGCGCGCGGCCGGCCACGGCGCCGACATCATCGCCGTCACCTCGGCCCGCGACCTGGCGATGGTGCGCGAGGGCGTCTCGCTGGGCGTCGTGCAGTACGTCCTGAAGCCGTTCACCTTCTCCACGCTGCGCGACCGGCTGATCCGCTACGCCGAGTTCCGCGCGACCGCCGGTGAGGCCAGCGGGCAGGACGAGGTGGACCGGGCCATCGCCGCCCTGCGCGCGCCCCGGCCCGCCGCGCCGCCCAAAGGGCTGACCGCGGCGACGCTGCGGGCGGTGACCGAGGTGCTGCGCGCCGCCGGGGGCGGGCTGACGGCCACCGAGACGGCCGCCGAGGTCGGCATCTCTCGGATCACCGCGCGCCGCTATCTGGAGCATCTGGTCCACAGCGGCCGGGCCGTGCGGGCGCCGCAGTACGGCCAGGTGGGGCGTCCGGAACTGCGCTACCGCTGGTCGGGCCATTGACCCACCGTGATCGGTGACTTACTTTCAGCGGGCAGCCCACCGCGGCTAGTTGGAGGTCGTGCCGTGCGCCCCACCGCCCCGCTGATGCTCCTCACCGCCGCCGTCCTGGCCGCGGGCACGCTCACCGCCTGCGGCGGCTCCGGTGGCGAGCGGAACACCGTCAGGGTCGCCTTCATCAAGGACACCAACAACAAGGTCACGGTCCGGGACGACTACGTCCGCCTCGTGGCCGAGAGGTTCGAGAAGGCCAACCCGGGCAAGAAGGTCAGGCTCATCCCGATCCAGGCGTCCGAGAACGACTACTACGCCAAGATCCAGCAGATGATGCGCTCCCCGAAGACCGCACCCGACGTGGTCTACGAGGACACCTTCCTGATCAACTCCGACATCAAGGCGGGACTGCTGCGCCCGCTGGACGCCTACCTCGGCCGGTGGCCGGACTGGGCGCGGTTCGAGGCGACCGCGAAGTCCGCGGCGCGGGCGCAGGACGGCAGGACCTACGGCGTCCCGGACGGCACGGACACCCGCGGCCTGTGGTTCAACAAGAAGTTCTTCCACAAGGCCGGTCTGCCGCTCGACTGGCGGCCCAGGACCTGGGACGACGTGCTGGGCGCGGCGCGGGCGATCAAACGGAAGGTCCCCGGCGTCATCCCGCTGAACGTCCTCACCGGCAAGGGCGCGGGCGAGGCGGCGGTGATGCAGGGCTTCGAGATGCTGCTGTACGGCACCGGCGCGCACCCGCTCTACGACCCGGCCGCGAAGAAGTGGGTCACCGGCAGCAAGGGCTTCCGCGACAGCCTGCGCTTCATCGACACCGTCTACAAGGAGAAGCTGGGGCCGGAGGTTCCGGACGCGCTCAGTCCCAACATCCAGACCAACGTCATGGCCGAGCTGCTGCCCGAGGAGAAGCTCGCCATCGCCCTGGACGGCTCCTGGCTGGGCCAGCAGTGGCAGAAGACAGGCGGACGCCCCTGGCCGGAGTGGTCCTCGACGCTGGGGCAGGCGCCCTTCCCGACCCAGCACGGCGCGGCGCCGGGCAGGGTCAGCCTCGCCGGCGGCTGGACCTGGTCCATCCCGCGGCAGTCCCAACGGCCGGATCTGGCCTGGAAGTTGATCGAGACGCTGCAGACCCGGCAGAACGCCCTGGAATGGTGCGTGCGCGGTGCGCAGATCGCCGTCCGTAAGGACGTCGCCCGCGATCCGCGCTATCTGAAGTCGGTGCCGGGCATCGGCTTCTTCACGGGGCTGGTCGAGGTCAGCCGGTACCGGCCCGCGCTGCCCGCCTATCCCCAGGTCTCCTCGGCGATCGGTGAGGCGATGGAGGCCGTCACCGCCGGGGACGCCTCGCCGGAGCGGGCGGCGGCGGACTACGACGAGCGGCTGAGGTCCCTCGTGGACGGCCAGGTCGTCGCCAAGCCATGACCCGCGTCGCCACGGGCCCCGCACACCGGCCGCGCGGGCGGGGCACCGCCGTCCGCACCGGCCTGGCGCGCTGGTCGCCGCTGGTCCCGGCCACCGTCCTGCTGCTGCTCTTCCTCGCCGGCCCGCTCGGCTACTGCCTCTACCTGGCCTTCACCGACACCCAGCTCACCGGTCAGGAGGCCGCGTCGTTCGTGGGGCTGGCCAACTTCCGGCGCGCCTTCGCCGACGCCGCCTTCCGGCACGCGGTGGTGCTGACGCTGGTGTTCACCGTGCTGTCCTCGCTCGTGGGCCAGAACTCCCTCGGTCTGGCGCTGGCCGCCCTGATGCGGCGCGCCTCGCGGCCCGTACGCACGGTGACCGGCGCGGTGGTGATCACCGCCTGGGTGCTGCCGGAGATCGTCGCGGGCTTCTTGCTCTACACCTTCTTCGAGCGGCGCGGCACCCTCAACGCCGTCCTGGCGTGGCTGCATCTGCCCGCACAGGACTGGCTGTTCAGCCTGCCGATCCTGGCGGTGTCGTTCGCCAACGTCTGGCGCGGCACCGCCTTCTCGATGCTCCTCTACTCCGCGGCGCTCTCCGGCGTTCCCCGGGAGATCACCGAGTCCGCGGCGGTCGACGGCGCGGGCGGGCTGAAACGGCTGTGGCACATCACGCTGCCGATGATCCGCCGGTCCGTCGGCACCAATCTGATGCTCAACACCCTCCAGACGCTGTCCGTCTTCGGGCTGATCTGGGCGATGACCCGCGGCGGTCCCGGCAACCGCAGCCAGACGCTGCCGGTGTTCATGTACGACCAGGCGTTCATGAAGTCGCTGATCGGCTACGGCACCGCGGTGGCGCTGCTGCTTTTGGTGGTGGGCGCGCTGTTCGGAGGGCTGTATCTGCGCCTGATGCGCGAGGAGGTGTGATGCGCCCGGTCCCCGGCCGCCGCGCCCGCCGGCGGCTGGCCGCCGACGCGGCGCTGCTGACCCTGGCGGCGGCGTTCGCCGTCCCGCTGGTGTGGCTGGTGCTGGCCTCGGTGAACGCCGAGGCGACGCTGCGGGTGCGGCTGCCCGCGCCGCCGACGACCGCGAACTTCTCGGCGGTCTGGACCGACGGGATCACCTTCACGCCGATGCTCAACAGCCTGCTGCTGTGCGGCGGGGGGACCTTGGTGACGGTGGCGTGCGCGGCGCCGGCCGCCTATCCGCTCTCCCGCTTCCGGGCCCGCTTCAGCCGCCCGTACCTGCTGACGATCCTGTTCTCGACCTGTCTGCCAATCACCGCGCTCATGGTCCCGGTCTACGGGTTGTTCGTGCGGGTCGATCTGATCGACACCCCGCACGGCACGATGCTCTTCCTGGCCGCCACCCAACTGCCCTTCGCCATCTGGCTGATGAAGAACTTCATGGACGGGGTGCCCAGGGTTTTGGAGGAGGCGGCCTGGACGGACGGCGCTTCCTGGGGGCAGACTCTGCTGCGGGTGATCCTGCCGCTGATGGGGCCCGGTTTCGCCGTGGTGACGATCTACACCTTCGTCATGATGTGGGGGAATTTCTTCGTTCCGTTCATGCTGCTGCTCTCCCCGGAGCGGCTGCCCGCGTCCGTCAGCGTCTTCACGTTCTTCGGCAACCACGGCGCCGTCGCGTTCGGCGAGCTCGCCGCGTTCTCGATCCTGTACTCGACCCCGGTGATCCTTCTGTACCTGCTGATCGCCAGGCGGCTGGGCGGCGGTTTCGCGCTCGGCGGGGCGGTGAAGGGTTGAACGGCGGTCGACTGGGCAGCCTGAGGTTCCGGGCCCCGGACCGGGATTTCCGGCAACCGCGGCAAAACCGGCCCGTCCGTAGGTTCCTACGACATTCAGACTTGGGCGTACGCACCATAGGTGTATGAGCGACTCGTCACTTACCGTATGCCGGTGAACACGCACGCCGGGGAGTCGCACAGGCCCCCATTCGACGCCGAGGCCGCCCGACGGCTCCGCGAGGCCCTCGGCATGACCCACGCCCATGTCGCCTACGGCATCTGGGCCGCCTACGGCATCCGCCTCTCCCCCTCGACGGTGGCGTCGTGGGAACTGGGCGAGAGCGCTCCCACCGAAGCGGAGCTGACCGCCCTGGCCGGTGCCCTGTGGTGCGCGCCCGCCGAACTCCTCGGCGCGCCCGGCACGCTGCGCGAATACCGCCTCGCGCTCGGTCTCGCCCCCGCCGAGCTGGCCATGAGCATCGGGATGGACCCCGCGGCGTACGAGCGGCTGGAGGCCGGCGGCCGCTGGAGCGGCAACGACCGGCAGGCCGCGGCGCTCGCCGAGGCACTGCGCCTGCCGATGCCCGCGCTGGTCCGCTTCACCGGCCAGGACGCCAAGCTCACCGAGTTGCTCACCAGCGCCGCGACCACCCGCTGGCAGGCGTACGTGCGGCCGGTCGGCAAGCTCGTCCCGCTGCCCAAGGAGCACCTCCAGGACATCCTCCAGGGGCTGCACGGCGACTATCAGGCGACGATGACCGCGACCCTGAACTGGGGCGGCGGCGAGAGCGCCGACGTGTCCGGCAAGGCCGGGCAGGTCTTCCTGGACACCATCCTGGAGGAGTTCTGGCGGCGGGCCGGGCAGCGCTGAGCCCGGCCGGACCCTGAGGACCGCCGTCGGTCACAGGTCGGACGGGCGTCCGTCCAGAGGATGACGGCGCGGCCCCGGTTGCGACTTCCGGCCGGTGCGGTTTCGGTCCTTGCGGCTGAGGACGGGCTGACCTGCGCGTTCGAGAATGGGAACGTCACCACGTCCGTCCCTCTCCAGGAGTCCCCCGTGTCCCACGCGGCAGCCTTTGAAGGTTTCCCCGGTTCCCCCGCCCCCGCCCGAGCCACCGCGGCCGTCGCCGCGCGCGCCACGGACCTGAGCAAGGTCTACGGCCAGGGGGAGACCCGCGTGGTCGCGCTGGACTCCGTCTCGGTGGAGTTCGGCAAGGCCCGGTTCACCGCCATCATGGGCCCGTCCGGCTCCGGCAAGTCGACGCTGATGCACTGCATGGCCGGGCTGGACTCGATCTCGTCGGGCTCCGCGCGGATCGGCGACACCGAGCTGGCGTCGCTCCAGGACAAGCAGCTCACCCGGCTGCGCCGCGACAAGGTCGGCTTCGTCTTCCAGGCGTTCAACCTCCTGCCGACGCTGACCGCGCTGGAGAACATCACGCTGCCCATGGACATAGCGGGCCGCAAGCCCGACCGGCAGTGGCTGAACACCGTCATCGAGACCGTCGGCCTGTCCGGCCGGCTCGCCCACCGTCCCGCGCAGCTCTCCGGCGGCCAGCAGCAGCGGGTCGCGGTCGCACGGGCGCTGGCCGCCCAGCCGGAGATCATCTTCGCGGACGAGCCGACCGGCAACCTCGACTCCCGCTCCGGCGCGGAGGTCCTGGGCTTCCTGCGCGAATCGGTGCGGGCGATGGACCAGACCGTGGTGATGGTCACCCACGACCCGGTCGCCGCGAGCTACGCGGACCGGGTGGTCTTCCTCGCGGACGGCCGGATCGTCGAGGAGCTGCACGAGCCGACCCCCGACGCCGTCCTGGACCGGATGCGGCTGTTCGACTCCAAGGGCCGTACGAGCTGACGCCGGGCCCCGGCCCTCGCGCGCGACGCCCGCCGCCCCCTTCCGCCTCTCCCGCCCCGGACTCCAGGACTGACACCACCACCATGCTGCGAACCGCCCTGCGCAATGTCCTCGCGCACAAAGCCCGCCTGATGATGACCGCGCTCGCGGTCCTCCTCGGCGTCGCCTTCGTCTCCGGCACCCTCATCTTCAGCGACACCGTCGGCGAGGCGGTCAGATCCGCCTCCGCCAAGAACCTCAAGGACGTGGCCGTCTCCGTCGAGGCCCTCTCCGACGACGAGGGCCCGGCGGCCGAGGAGGACGGCAAGCGGGCCACCGCCCTCGACGACGAGCTGGCGGACCGCATCCGCGCGCTGCCGGGCGTCGCGTCCGTACGCTCCGACGTCACCGGCCAGGCGACCCTGGCCGGCACCGACGACCAGCCGATCGGCAACGGCTGGCAGAACCGCGCCGCCAACTACCAGCCGGGCAAGGACGGCACGGACAGCCGCTACCCGCTGGTGCGCGGCCGCGGCCCGGCCGGCCCCGGTGAGATCGCGCTGGCCGAGACCACCGCGCGGGCCGCCGGCTACTCCCTCGGTGACACCGTGCGGTTCGCCATCGACGGTCCGGTGCTGAAGAAGAAACTGGTCGGCATCGTCGCGACCGACGACCCGCAGGTCACCGCGGGCGGCAGCCTCGCGCTGTTCGACACCGCGACCGCGCAGAAGCTGTATCTGCACCCCGGCCAGTTCGACGAGCTGGTCGTGGCCGCCGCACCGGGCACCGACCAGCGGGCGCTGACCGCGAAGGTGCGCGAGGTGCTGCCCAAGGGCCGTGCCCACGCCGTCAGCGGCCAGGAACTCGCGGCCGAGCAGAGCCGCATGATCGCCATGCAGAACAGCGCGCTGAGCAAGACCCTGCTGACCTTCGCCGGTATCGCCCTGTTCGTCGGCGTCTTCATCATCGCCAACACCTTCACCATGCTCATCTCCCAGCGCAGCCGCGAGATCGCGCTGCTGCGCGCGGTCGGCGCCTCGCGCCGCCAGGTGGTCCGCTCGGTGCTGGCGGAGGCCGGACTGCTGGGGCTGATCTCCTCCGTCGTCGGCTTCGCGCTGGGCACGGGCATCGCGGTGGGACTGCGGGCCGTGCTGGACGCGAACGGCGCCGGTTTCCCCGACGGGCCCCTCGTCATCAGCCCGGCCGCGGTGCTCTCCGCGCTGGGGGTGGGCGTCGTGGTGACCGTTCTCGCGGCGTGGCTGCCGTCCCGCAAGGCGGCCAGGATCGCCCCCGTGGAGGCGCTCAACTCCGCCGAGGCGCCGCCCGCGCCGCGCGGCCTGGTCCTGCGCAACTCCCTCGGCGCGGTCGTCACCGGCACCGGCGTGGCCGTCATGCTCTGGGTCTCCACCCTGACGTCCGGTGACGATCTGCCGATCGCCATGGCGGGCTCGATGCTGACCCTGGTCGGCGTGATCATCCTCGCCCCGCTGCTGTCCCGGCCGCTGGTCGCGCTGGCCGGCCGGCTCACCACCCGGCTGTTCGGCGTCAGCGGCAAGCTGGCCCAGCAGAACGCGCTGCGCAATCCGCGCCGTACCGCGGCCACCGCCTCGGCCCTGATGATCGGCCTCACCCTTATCACCGGCATGACGGTCGTCGGGCACTCCGCGCAGGTGGCCATGGACAAGATGGCCGCCACCGGCCTGACGGCCGACTACCAGGTCAAGACGTCCACCTACGTCGGGCTGGACCCGAAGCTGTCCGAGAAGGTCGCGAAGGTGCCGGGCGTCGAGGCGGTGGCCCCCTTGCGCGGGGCGGGTTTCCAGACCGGCGGCGGCTTCGGCTACGTACGCGGCACCGACCTCGCGCAGATCGACAAGGTCACCCGGCTCACCTTCCGCGAAGGCTCGCTGGCCGGCGTCCGGGCCGGCGGTGTGGCGGTTTCCCGGACCGGGGCCAAGGAGCACGGCTGGCACGCCGGCGACGTGGTGAGCGTGGAGTTCGACGAGAAGAAGACGACGAAGCTGAAGATCGCCGCCGTCTACGAGGACAACCCGGTGCTGGGTGAGTCGTTCGCCTCCACCCGGCTGGTGGACCCGCACCTGAACCGGATCAAGAACGACGAACTCCTGGTCAAGGCGGCAGACGGCGGCTCCGAGGCGCTGGTCAAGGACATCCGGCACGCCCTCGGCGACAGCCCGCTGCTGAAGATCCAGAACCACGACGATCTGCGCAAGGAGAACGCCGGGCAGATCGACACCATCCTGAACATGGTCTACGGGCTGCTGGGCATGGCCGTCGTCATCGCGGTCGTCGGCGTCGTCAACACCCTGGCCATGTCGGTGTTCGAGCGGACCCGGGAGATAGGGATGCTGCGGGCCATCGGGCTCTCGCGCGGCGGGATCAAGCAGATGGTCCGGCTGGAGTCGGTGGTCCTCTCGCTCTTCGGCGCGGTGCTCGGCATCGGCGTCGGCGTCTTCCTGGCCTGGGCCGGCGGCAGCATGGTCGGCTCGTCGTTCCCGGCGTACGAGATGGTGCTGCCGTGGGGCCGGCTCGGCCTGTTCACGCTGATCGCGCTGGTCGTGGGGGTGCTGGCCGCGCTGTGGCCGGCCCGCCGGGCCGCCCGGCTGAACATGCTGGAGGCCATCGGCGCGCAGTGACGGCGCATGACAACGGCGGCGCGCCTTCCCCCACCCGGGGGAGGGCGCGCCGCCGTCGACGTACGCGGGAGCGGAGCCGGGCTAGAAGACCGACTCGGCCTCGTCCATGCGGTCCGCGGGCACCGTCTTGAGTTCGGTGACCGCCTCGGCCAGCGGCACCATCGTGATGTCGGTGCCGCGCAGCGCGGTCATCTTGCCGAAGTCGCCGCGGTGCGCGGCCTCGACGGCGTGCCAGCCGAAGCGGGTGGCGAGCACCCGGTCGTAGGCGGTGGGGGTGCCGCCGCGCTGGACGTGGCCGAGGATGACCGGGCGGGCCTCCTTGCCCAGGCGCTTCTCCAGCTCGGTGGCGAGGTGGTTGCCGATGCCGGTGAAGCGCTCGTGGCCGAACTGGTCGATCGCGCCCTTTTTGTAGTCCATGGTCTCCGCGGCCGGGTGCGCGCCCTCGGCGACGCAGACCACCGCGAACTTCTTGCCGCGGGCGAACCGCTCCTCGACCATCTTGACCAGGTCGTTGACGTCGAAGGGGCGCTCGGGCAGGCAGATGCCGTGGGCGCCGCCGGCCATCCCCGACTCCAGCGCGATCCATCCCGCGTGCCGGCCCATGACCTCGACGACCATCACGCGCTGGTGCGACTCGGCGGTGGTCTTGAGGCGGTCGATTGCCTCGGTGGCGACGCCGACAGCGGTGTCGAAGCCGAAGGTGCGGTCGGTGGAGGAGATGTCGTTGTCGATGGTCTTCGGGACGCCGACGACCGGCATCCCGGCGTCGGAGAGCATCCGGGCCGCGGTGAGCGTGCCCTCGCCGCCGATCGGGATGAGGACGTCGATGCCGTAGTCCTTGGAAAGGTCCTTGGCGCTCTCGCACGCCTCGCGGAGCCGGTCGCGCTCCAGGCGGGTGGAGCCGAGGATGGTGCCGCCGCGGGCGAGGATGCCGCTGACCGCGTCGAGGTCGAGCTTGCGGAAGCGGCCGTCGAGCAGGCCGCGGAAACCGTCCTCGAAGCCGATGACCTCGTCGTCGTGGCCGGTGAGGGCGCGGTGGACAACAGACCGGATCACAGCGTTCAGGCCGGGGCAGTCGCCGCCTGCGGTGAGGACTCCGATACGCATCGTGCTGTGTCTCCTGTGCTCGCTGTCGGTTCGTGAGAGCCGGTCCGATTGTTTCACGGGCGGACCGGCCCGGCCCTCACGCGAGGGGGACCCCTACTGTCTCCTCACAGGCTGTTCAGGGGAAACTGGGAGAGCGGCCTATCCACAAGCGCGGGTATTGTCAAGAGGGGCAAGCCCACCATAAAGGGTAATTTGACCGTGCGAGCAACGGAATGGATCGGAGAGCACGCGTGACGCGCAGCGTGTACGTGACCGGGATCGACCGCGGCGACGGCCGCCAGGTCATCGAGCTGGGAGTCATGGAGCTCCTGACCCGCCATGTCGACCGGGTGGGGGTCTTCCGCCCGCTGGTCCACGACGGACCCGACCGCCTGTTCGATCTGCTGCGGGCGCGTTACCGCCTCACCCAGACCGCCGAGACCGTATACGGCATCGGGTACGAGGAAGCCGGCACCCTCCAGGCCGAACGCGGCACCGACGAGCTGGTCTCCCGGCTCGTCGAGCGCTTTCACCGCGTCGCCCGGGAGTACGAATACGTCCTGGTGCTCGGCTCCGACTACGCCGCCACCAACCTGCCGGCCGAACTGAACCTCAACGCCCGGCTCGCCAACGAGTTCGGCGCCTCGGTGATCGCCGTGGTGGGCGGCCAGGGCCAGGAAGCGGAAACGGTCCGCGCCGAGGCCCGCAACGCCTACCGCGCCTACCACTCGCTGGGCTGCGATGTCGTCGCCATGGTCGTCAACCGCGTCGACCCCCAGACCCGCGAGGCCATCGCCGAGCGGCTCTCCGCCCGCCTGCCCGTGCCCTGCTACGTGCTGCCCGAAGACGGCTCGCTCTCCGCCCCGACCGTCGGGCAGATCGTGCACACCCTCGGCGCCGAGGTGCTGCTCGGCGACACCTCCGGACTCGCCAGGGACGCCCGGGACTTCGTCTTCGGCGGCGCGATGCTGCCGAGGTTCCTCAAGGCGCTGACGCCCGGCTGCCTCGTCGTCACCCCCGGGGACCGGGCCGATCTGGTCATCGGCTCGCTCGCCGCGCACAGCGCCGGCGCCCCGCCCATCGCGGGCGTACTGCTGACCCTCGACGAGCGGCCCGGCCCGGACATCATGGCGCTGGCCGGCCGGCTCGCGCCCGGTACGCCGGTCGTCTCGGTGCCCGGCGGGTCCTTCCCCACCGCCGGCGAGCTGTTCGCCATCGAGGGCAAGCTCAACGCCGCCTCGCCGCGCAAGGCGGAGACCGCCCTGGGCCTGTTCGAGCGGCATGTGGACACCACGGAGCTGACGAACCGTATCTCCGTCGCCCGTTCCGGCCGCGTCACGCCGATGATGTTCGAACACGAGCTGATCGAGCGCTCCCGCTCCGGCCGCCGCCGCGTCGTCCTGCCCGAGGGCACCGAGGAACGCGTCCTGCGCGCCGCGGACGTGCTGCTGCGCCGCGACGTGTGCGAGCTGACCCTGCTGGGCGAGGAGGAGGCGATCCGCAAGCGCGCCGCGGACCTCGCCATCGACCTGTCCGGGGCGCAGATCATCGACCCGCAGACCTCGCCGCTGCGCGAGCGGTTCGCCGAGCAGTACGCGCAACTGCGGGCGCACAAGGGCGTCAGCCAGGAGCTGGCCTACGACATCGTCGCCGACGTCTCCTACTTCGGCACGCTGATGGTCCAGGAGGGCCTGGCCGACGGCATGGTCTCCGGCGCGGTGCACTCCACCGCGGCCACCATCCGGCCCGCCTTCGAGATCATCAAGACCCGGCCGGGCGCCCAGATCGTGTCGTCGGTGTTCTTCATGTGCCTGGCCGACCGCGTCCTGGTCTACGGCGACTGCGCGGTCAACCCCGACCCGAACGCCGAGCAGTTGGCCGACATCGCCATCCAGTCGGCCACCACCGCCGCCCGGTTCGGCGTCGAGCCGCGGATCGCGATGCTGTCGTACTCCACCGGCACCTCCGGCTCCGGCGCGGACGTCGACAAGGTCCGCAAGGCCACCGAGCTGGTCCGCGAGCGGCGCCCCGACCTGCTGGTCGAGGGCCCGATCCAGTACGACGCGGCGGTGGACGCGGCGGTCGCCGAGACCAAGCTGCCCGGCTCCGACGTCGCCGGCAAGGCCACCGTGCTGATCTTCCCGGACCTCAACACCGGCAACAACACCTACAAGGCGGTGCAGCGTTCGGCGGGCGCGGTCGCCGTCGGCCCGGTCCTGCAGGGCCTGCGCAAGCCGGTCAACGACCTCTCGCGCGGCGCGCTGGTCCAGGACATCGTCAACACCGTCGCCATCACCGCCATCCAGGCGCAGGGCGACCGCCCCGGCGCCGGCCCCACCGGCTGACCCGCCCGCCCCCGTCCCTCCCCCACCCCACCGGAAAGCGCTTCATGACTGCCAACCCCACCCGCGTCCTCGTCCTGAACTCCGGCTCGTCGTCGGTGAAATACCAGCTCCTCGACATGGCCGACGACGCCCGCTTGGCCGCCGGCCTGGTCGAGCGGATCGGCGAGGACACCTCGCGCCTGGTGCACACCCCGCTGGCCGCCGGCGGGGACCGGCGCGAGAGCGAGGGCCCGATCGCCGATCACGAGGCGGCGCTGAAGGCCGTCGCCGCGGAGCTGGCCGCCGACGGGCTGGGGCTGGACTCCCCCGAGCTGGCCGCGATCGGCCACCGCGTCGTGCACGGCGGGTTGAGGTTCACCGCCCCGACCGTGATCGACGACGAGGTGCTGACGGAGATCGAGCGGCTGGTGCCGGTCGCGCCGCTGCACAACCCGGCGAACATCACCGGCATCAAGACCGCCCGGGCGCTGCGCCCGGACCTGCCGCAGGTCGCGGTCTTCGACACCGCCTTCCACACCACGATGCCGGAGCACGCGGCCCGCTACGCCCTGGACACCGAGACCGCCGACGCGCACCGGATCCGCCGCTACGGCTTCCACGGCACCTCGCACGCCTACGTCTCGCGCCGCACGGCCGCGCTGCTGGGCAAGGACCCCGCCGAGGTCAACGTCATCGTGCTGCACCTGGGCAACGGCGCGTCCGCGTCGGCGGTGGCCGGCGGCCGCTGTGTGGACACCTCCATGGGGCTGACGCCTTTGGAGGGCCTGGTGATGGGTACCCGCTCCGGTGACATCGATCCCGCGGTGACCTTCCACCTCATGCGGGTGGCCGGGATGTCGGCGGACGAGATCGACGAGCTGCTCAACAAGAAGAGCGGCCTGCTCGGGCTGTGCGGCGACAACGACATGCGCGAGATCCGCCGCCGGATCGAGGAGGGTGACGAGCGGGCCCAGCTCGCCTTCGACATCTACATCCACCGGCTGAAGAAGTACATCGGCGCCTACAGCGCGGTGCTCGGCCGGGTCGACGCGGTGGCGTTCACCGCGGGCGTCGGCGAGAACGCCGCCCCGGTGCGCGCCGCGGCCGTCGCGGGCCTGGAGGAGCTGGGCATGGCCGTGGACGCCTCCCTGAATGACGTACGGTCCGGCGAGGCCCGGCTGATCTCCCCCGAGTACGCCCGCGTCGCGGTCGCCGTTGTCCCCACCGACGAAGAGCTGGAGATCGCTCAGCAGACATATGCCCTGGTCAGCGGCTAGGGCTTGGTGTTTCTGCCACCTGAAATATTCCGCTCCGAAACAAACCGATAGGATTCCGCCCATGCGCCGTTCCAAAATCGTCTGCACCCTGGGCCCCGCCGTCGACTCCTACGACCAGCTGAAGACGCTGCTCGAGGCCGGCATGAACGTGGCCCGTTTCAACATGAGCCACGGGACCCACTCGGAGCACGAGGAGCGGTACCACCGCGTCCGCAAGGCCTCCGAGGAGACCGGCCGCGCCCTCGGCGTGCTCGCCGACCTCCAGGGCCCCAAGATCCGCCTGGAGACCTTCGCCGACGGCCCCGTGGAGCTGGTGCGCGGTGACGAGTTCGTCATCACCACCGACGACGTGCCCGGCGACAAGACCATCTGCGGCACCACTTACAAGGGTCTGCCCGGTGACGTCTCCAAGGGCGACCCGATCCTGATCAACGACGGCAACGTGGCACTCCAGGTCGTCGAGGTCGACGGCGCGAACGTGCGCACCATCGTCATCGAGGGCGGCGTCATCTCCGACCACAAGGGCATCAACCTGCCCGGCGCGGCGGTGAACGTCCCGGCCCTGTCCGAGAAGGACATCGACGACCTGAAGTTCGCCCTGAACCTGGGCTGCGACATGGTCGCGCTGTCCTTCGTCCGCGACGCCAAGGACGTCCAGGACGTGCACCGCGTCATGGACGAGGTGGGCCGCCGGGTCCCGGTCATCGCCAAGGTCGAGAAGCCGCAGGCGGTCGCCAACATGCAGGAGGTCGTGATGGCCTTCGACGCCGTCATGGTCGCCCGTGGTGACCTGGCGGTGGAGTACCCGCTGGAGAAGGTCCCGATGGTGCAGAAGCGCCTGGTGGAGCTGTGCCGCCGGAACGCCAAGCCGGTGATCGTCGCGACCCAGATGATGGAGTCGATGATCACCAACTCGCGGCCGACCCGCGCCGAGGCGTCCGACGTCGCCAACGCCATCCTCGACGGCGCCGACGCGGTCATGCTCTCCGCCGAGTCCTCGGTCGGCGCCTACCCGATCGAGACCGTCAAGACGATGTCGAAGATCGTCGAGGCCGCGGAGGAAGAGCTGCTGTCCAAGGGCCTCCAGCCGCTGGTACCCGGCAAGAAGCCGCGTACGCAGGGCGGTGCGGTGGCCCGCGCGGCCTGCGAGATGGCCGACTTCCTCAACGGCAAGGCGCTGGTGGCGTTCACCAAGTCCGGTGACACCGCCCGCCGCCTCTCGCGCTACCGCACCGTGCAGCCGATCCTGGCCTTCACCACCGACCCGGCCACCCGCTCGCAGCTCGCGCTGAGCTGGGGCGTGGAGACCTATGTGGTGCCGCACGTCGACAACACCGACGCGATGGTCGACCTGGTGGACGCCGAGCTGCTCAAGCTCCAGCGCTACAACAAGGGCGACACCATGATCATCACCGCCGGCTCGCCCCCCGGCGTCCCCGGCACCACGAACATGGTCCGGGTGCACCACCTGGGCAACGAGCGCCCCTGACGCGCCCGTAGACGTAAAACGGCGGTGGGGGGGGGGGGGGGGGGGGGGGGGGGGGGGGGGGGGGTGGTGGGGGTTGGGGGGGGGGGGGGGGGGGGGGGGGGGGGGGGGGCGGGGTTTTGGGGTTGGGATTCGTGGAGGGAGGGAGTGGGAGAAAGAG
>NZ_JBVIHH010000006.1:0-10477 GCF_055570395.1 Streptomyces sp. NPDC031210 | reverse complement strand
CCTCTCCCCCCCCCTCCCTCTCCTCCCCCCCCCCCCCCCACCCCCCCGCCCCCCCCCCCCCTCCCCCCCCCCCCCCCCCACCGCCGTTTTACGCGGCTCCCGGAAGGGATCGGACCGCTGGTTCCGGCCGGCTCAGTCCGTGATGGTCTGGTGCAGGCCGGGCACGGTGAGCGTGCCGCCGAACTGCCCCGCCTGCGTGATCTTCACCTTGGTGAAGTACGCGAAGGGGACGTTGACGGGCGGCGGGTGCTCGGGATCGAAGACGATCGGGATCAGCCCGAACAGGTTGCCCTGCAGCCGCTCGGTGTACATCGTCACCGTCCCGCCGCGGATGGTGGAGGTCGAGCCCTTGGACGCCTCGACGTGGTACTTTCTGCCGCCCGGCCCCTGCACGATCTGGTGCAGGTCACCGATGTCGACGCTGCCGGCGGTGAACTTCAGCGCCTGCTTGGTCTTGCCGTTGGGCATCTTGAGGTTCACCACCCCCTTGTAGTCCAGCTCGCGCAGGGTCAGCGCGCTGGACTCCAACTGCCAGGGGTCGTTGGGGACGGTGCCCGGCGGCTGCTCGTCGGTGCCGTCGGACTTCTTCTCCACGACGCACGGGAACGGCTCCTTGCCGTCCGACGTGCCCGCCGAACCGCTCGGCGACGGCGCGGGCAGGGCGTCCGCCGCCTTGTCCGACGCGTCCCCGGTGGCCTTGTCCGCGCTCTCCTTGGCGTCCTCGGCGGTCTCGCCCACCTTGCCGGCGGTGTCCTTCACCGGCTCGGTGACCTTGTCGAGGGCGGAACCGGAGTCCTCGGACGCGCCGGACCCGCTGGAGGTGGCCGACGGCGAGGGGCTCGGCGAGGCCGAGGCGCCGGCCGGCTCCTCGTCGTCCGGGGTGAGCACGTCGGTGACCTTCTTGCCCACACCCAGGGGGTCGTACCAGGGGTTCTCCTCGTCCGCCGACTCCGAGGGAGAGGGGCTGGTGGACGGTTCGGAGCTCGGGGACGACGGTGCGGGCTCGGCGTCCTTCGAGGCGGAGGGCTCGGGCGACGGGGTGGCGCCCTTGTCCGCCTCGTCGGAGGCGTCCGGCTTGTCCGCCTCCGCCTTCTCCCGGGCGGCCTCCTCGGCGGCCTTTTCCTCAGCGGCCTTCTGTTCGGCGGCCTTCTTCTTGGCCGCCTCGCCCGCCTTGGCGTCGCGCGATTCCTGCTCCTGCTTGTCCGGAGCGCTCACGCACGGGCCGTCGTTGTACGGGCTCTTCGGCATGGGCTTGGCCATCGCCAACTGGGGCGTGATGCCGATGCCCATGAGCACGGCGGACGGCATCGCGGCGATGGCTATCGCCTTGCCCGCGGGCACGTGGAGCCGTGTCAGCAGCGGCTTCTTGGGGGCCGCGTGTCTGGGCCCGCTCTTCGCCCCGGCGGCTGCGTTCTGGTGCAGCTCGTCACCCGGCACGGTGCCTCCCGTCGTTGGTCGGGCTCGTTCCTGACAGGTCGTCCGCTCCGGTGGCGGCGGGTGCGGCGTCGCCGGCCGGCGTGCCGGCCGCGGGTCGGGCCGGGTCACCGGCTTCACCGCCACCGGTCTTGGCCGGCGCCCAGGCGATCCCGAGCGCGCCGCCGATGAGGCCCAGCAGGAAGCCGATCAGGAAGGCACCGAAGTTCGAGACGACCAGGGAGACCAGCGAGAGCAAAATCGCCGCGACTCCGGCGAAGACGCGGGAGGCGGGCTGGAACCACATGGTCAGACCGAGCACGACCAGCAGGACGCCGATGATCAGCGAGCCTGCGCCGGCGGTGGTGGCCATGCGGACGGTCAGGGAACCGATCGTGAGATTCGCATAAGGGATGTACATGATCGGGAGACCGGCCAGCACAGTGAGCATCCCGCCCCAGAACGGGCGCTGTCCGCGCCATTCCCGGAACGTGATGCGCTTTTGTCCGATGCCCTCGATCAGTTGGGGTCGCGTGTCGGCGCTCATGCGCCAGCCTCCCTACGGTCGGCGGGCTCATATTCGCGCCGCGCGCACCTGTCGATGATTCTCCCCCAGCCTCCGGCCGGGGTGACCCCCACACGACTCTCGCTCATGTCGTACAGCTCCTCGGGACTGGCAAATCGGTGGTTCTGAGCTGGAGTGCCATAAGGCGCCGGATGCGTACGGGCACGGGGAGCGGCGGATGCCGCCGCGCGGCGCCGCCCCCGCGCCCGTACGCTCAGTGCCTCAGTAGCACTCGTTCTTGCCCCGGGCGACGCTCATCTTCAGGCCGCTGAGCTTGAACGTACCGGCGGTCGTGGCCCACGCGCGCTGCTTGACGTGGGTCAGGACAGCCGAGTCGGCTTCCTGGGCGAAGGAACCGGGGTCGGCCGCATCGCCCTTCTTCATGCCGGGGCCCTTGGACGTCGAGCCCGCCGCAACACCGATGTTGATGTTGGTGAAGGACGCGTCCGCGTCGAGCTGGTCGAGGTCGATGTAGAGGTTCTTCGCCGTGACCGGCGTGTCACCGCCACCCGCCGACAACTTCATCGACACGTCACCGAACACCGGGACGGGCACGACGACCGACTGGCACAGGTTTCGGATCTTGGCGTTCGAGAACCCCGAGACCGCCACCGGGACCTGCTTGCCGTTCTTCAGGGCGTCAACGGCTCCGTACTGCACGAAGCCGGTGCCGTCCAGGCGGTCGGTGCTGACCTTGAACTGCTGGCCGGACACGCTGAACGACGCCGCGAGGGCACCCTGCGAAAGTGCCACACCGATCGCGGCGGTCGCCGCGACGCTGGGCACCATGACGACGGCGAACCGCTTCCATCTGGTCCCGCCACGAGCCAGGGACTCCATGACTTTCCTCCTTCTCGGACGTACATCTCCGGCGTCGGCCGCGTCGGTTTGACGACGACCGCACCTGGGATGGGAGAAGTGCTACGTCCTCGGGAAGGAGAGCGCCGTGCTCGGAGGCGAAGTGCGTTCCGAATTCCGGCGATCACCCCCGAGCGACAACCACTGGCCACGCTCTCGCGCAACCTCCGGACAGGCTCCGCCGATGAGGACGAAGACCCCCCTGTCCAAGACCGGCGTCACTGCCGCCGGCCACTCGGTGGGGACCCCTCGCGCTTCGCGGCGCCGGTTGGATGCCGGGCTGCGGTAAGGGACCGAGCGAGGCCGATCGTGGTCCATTCACGTCGGCTACACAAGAGGCTCGTTACTTGCGGGTAACGGGCGCATAACCGAGCCGCGACCGGCTGGTATCGGCCGAGTACGCAGGGTCGTACCACACGCCGACGAAACATGGGGCATTTACGGGCAGAGCGCCACAAGAGGGCCGCCTGGATTTACTCCAAGTAACAGCGGCCACCTTTACCAATTTTTGGTAAAGGTGGCCGCTGTTCGTTTGCCACGAAGGCTCACGGAAGGTGGAGACGGTGTGAAAGTGGGCGGGTCAGAAAAGCACGCGTGCAAGGGCGGTACGCGCCGCGGTCACCCGCGGATCCTCCGTACCGATCACCTCGAAAAGCTCCAGCAGCCGCACCCGCGCGGCCTCGCGGTCGTCCCCGAACGTGCGCTTGACGACGTCGACCAGCCGGCCGAACGCGTCCTCCACATGACCGCCGACCAGATCCAGGTCCGCGGCCCGGATCTGCGCCTGCACATCGGCCGGATTCTCCGCGGCCTCCTTGCGCACGGCCTGCGGGTCGAGATCCTGCACCCGCCGCAGGAGTTCGGCCTGCGCCAGGCCGAGCTTGGCCTCGGCGTTGGCCGGGTCGTCGGAGAGCACGTTCTTGTACGCCTGCACGGCGCCGCCCAGGTCGCCGGCGTCCAGCGCCTGGTTCGCGGCCTCCAGCAGCGCGTCGTACGGGCCGGCCGGCTCGGGCGCCGGGGCGGCCGCCTGCTCGCCCGCCGCCTGCGGGTCGACCGGCGCGCCGACGATGCCGAACTGCTGCTCGGCGGCCTGCACGAGCTGGTCGAGCACCTGCCGGATCTGCGCCTCGGGGGCCGCGCCCTGGAACAGCGGGATGGGCTGGCCGGCGACGACGGCGAAGACCGCGGGGATGCCCTGCACGCCGAACTGCTGGAAGAGCATCTGGTTGGCGTCGACGTCGATCTTGGCGAGGACGAACTTGCCGGCGTACTCGGTCGCGAGGCGCTCCAGCAGCGGACCCAGTTGCTTGCACGGCTCGCACCACTCGGCCCAGAAGTCGATGACGACCGGGACCTCGGTGGAACGCTGCAGGACGTCCTGCTGGAACCCCGCCTCGTCGACGTCGAACACCAGGCCGGCGCCGGTCACCGGCACGCCGCCCGTACGGGCCGCCTCGGCCCGCGCCTGCTCCGCCTTCTGCTTCGCTTCTCCGGCCGCCTTCACCGCTGCGAGGTCGACGACTCCACTCATGGACATGTTGCGTGGCTGCATGAGTCCATCCTCCCCCCTGGGCGGTCCGTTCCGGAAAGCGATGCGGAAATTACGCTCCGGCGCCGCCGGATTCCCCGCGGGGCCCCGCACCCGTCCGTACGCTCCGCCGGAATGCCGGCGTACGACGGGCCCGTCGCCCGAGTCCGGCACCCTCGCGGGAAGCCGGTGTGCGGCCATGGGTCCCCACCCACGGCCAGTGGTCATCACTCTTTCGCTACGACCCGTAGCGTAACTGCCCACCGCCCCCGCTCCGCAACCACCCCCGGCCCCGCACGGCGTGATCTCCCTCACGAGCCGCCCCACCCTCCTCCTTACCGGCCGGTATGGTCGCCCGCATGCACCACTCCGCCAGCCCCCGCAAAGGCCGCACCGGGCGCCCGCGCAGCGCGGAAACCGACCGCGCGATCCTCGACGCGACCCGTGCCGCGCTCGTCGACCTGGGCTGGGGAAGGCTCACCATGGGCGATGTCGCGGCCCGGGCCGGCGTCGCCAAGACGACCCTCTACCGCCGCTGGGCCAACAAGAGCGAGCTGGTCGTGGACGCCGTGGCGGTCCTCTTCGACGAGCTGGAACTCCCCGACCGCGGCTGCCTGCAAGCCGACATAGAGGGCGTCGTCCTCCAGTTCGGCGCGCTGCTGGCGCGGCCCGAGACCAAGACCGCGCTGATGGCCGTGGTCGCCGAGTCCACCGCCGACGACGCGCTGCGCGAACGGATCCGCTCGGCGATCGTCGACCGCCAGAAGCGGCTGGTCGTCCTCGGCCGCGAACGCGCCCAGTCCCGCGGCGAACTCCCGCCGGACGCCCCCGGCACCGAAGGCGCCCGGGCCGCCGCGCAGGCCATCGGCCTGATCTTCGACGTCATCGCCGGCGCGATCGTGCACCGCACCCTGGTCACCGCCGAACCGGTCGACGGCGCGTGGGCCCACCAACTGTCCACCGTGCTGCTCCAGGGCCTGGGCGGCCTGGCCTGACGGTCCGAGGCCTCGCGCCACCCCGTCCGCGGCGGCGCGCCGGCCCGCGCCGCCACGCGCGTCACCGGCCCGGAGAAGCTCGTCCCCCGCCCAGCGCGTCGCCCGCCTAAGAGGAATGTGAGAGAACTCTTTGGCAGCCTGGGGCCATGCCGTCCACGCCCCCGGGCTCCGCCCACCCCCCGCCCTCGTCCGCGACCGGCCCCGCCTCCCCCGCGAAAATCCTCGTCGTCGACGACGAACCGGAGGTACGGGCGGCCGTCGAGGACGGACTCGCCGTCGAGGGCTACGAGGTGCGCGGCGCCGCCGACGGCCTGGCCGCGCTCAGCGAGGTCGCCACCTGGCAGCCGGACGCCCTCGTCCTGGACGTGATGATGCCGGTCCTGGACGGACTCGCCGTCTGCCGGCGGCTGCGGGCCCTGGACGACCGCACCCCCCTCCTGGTCCTGACCGCGCTGGACTCCGTCAGCGAGCGCGTCGACGGCCTGGACGCGGGCGCCGACGACTACCTCGTCAAACCCTTCGCGCTGGACGAACTGGTCGCCCGCGTGCGGGCGCTGCTGCGCCGCGCGTCGGCCCCCGCCGCCGACGACACCCGGCTCTCCTTCGCCGACCTCGTCGTCGACCCGGCCACCCGGACCGGCCACCGGGCGGGCCGGCCCCTGGAGTTCAGCCGCACCGAGTGGGCGCTGCTGGAGTTGCTGCTGCTGCACCCGGGGCAGGTGCTGCCCCGCGAGGTGATCCTGGAACGCGTGTGGGGCCGCGACTTCGGCCCCGGCTCCAACTCCCTGGCCGTCTACATCGGCTATCTGCGGCGCAAGCTGGAGGCGGGCGGCGAGCCGCGGCTGGTGCACACCGTGCACGGCGTCGGCTACCGCCTGGGCCACGCGGAGGGCGCGTGAGCGGCGGCCGCGGCCCGGGTGCGCCCTGGCACCGCCGCCGGCCGCTGCGCACCCGCCTGGCGCTGGCCGCCTCCGCCGCGGTGGCGCTGGTCGCCCTCGGCGTCTGCGCGGCCGCGTTCGTCCTCATCCGCTACGAGATGACCCGCCAACTCGACCTGAACCTCACCCAGACCGCCACCCAGGTCACCCGGCAGACCCACGGCTGGGGACCGACCGCCGGCGACACCTCCTGCCGGTACCAGGCCGTGCCCTGCGTGCAGATCGTGCCGGCCGATCCGGCCCGCGACCCGCGCGAGCCGTACGGCCTGCCGGTCGCCGACGCCACCCGCCAGGTCGCCGCCGGACACCGCGCGGCGTACTACAGCGCGCAGACGGTCGCCGGGCGGCCGGTGCGGATGTTCACCACCCGCCTGCCCGGACGGGACGAGGCGCTCCAGGTCGCGCTGCGCTCCGACACCGTCGAGCACGGCGTGGGACAGGCGGCCCGGGTCCTGTTCGCGGTCGGCGGCGCGGGCGTCCTGCTGGCCGCCGCGCTGGGCTACTGGGTCTCCCGTACGGGCCTGGCGCCGGTCGCCCGGCTCACCGCCACCGCCGAGCGGATCGCGGCCACCCGCGACGCCCGGCACCGCATCGACCTGCCGGCCGGGCCGGCCTCCCGCGAGGACGAGGTCACCCGGCTCGCCACCAGCTTCAACATCATGCTCGGCGAGCTGGAACAGTCCGTCGCCGCCCAGCGCCGGCTCGTCGCGGACGCCTCCCACGAGCTGCGCACCCCGCTGACGGCGCTGCGCACCAACGCCGAACTCCTGGCCCGCGCCGACCGGCTGACCGACGCCCAGCGCGACCGGGCCGCCGCGGCGCTCGGCCGTCAGTCGCGCGAGGTCACCACCCTGGTCAACGACCTGATCGAACTGGCCCGGGACGAGGAGCCGCAGCCCTTGGTGGAACAGGTCCGCCCGGCCGCCCTCCTGGAGCACGCGGTGAGCGCCGCCCGCGGGCACTGGCCGGATCTCACCTTCACCACCGCCATCGCCCCGGACGCCGCCCGCACCACCGTCCCCGGCGTCCCGGCCCGCCTGACCCGGCTGCTGTCCAACCTCCTCGACAACGCCGCCAAGTTCTCCCCGCCCGGCGGCCCCGTCGAAGCCCGGCTCACCGCGTCACCCGGCGCGTTGGAGCTGACCGTACGCGACCATGGCCCCGGCATCGCGACCGCCGACCTCCCGCACGTCTTCGACCGCTTCTACCGCGCGAAGGCCGCCCGCGCCCTCCCCGGCTCCGGCCTGGGCCTCGCCATGGCCCGCCAGATCGCCCACGCCCACCACGCCACCCTCACCGCCGAACAGCCCCCGGGCGGCGGCGCGCTGTTCCGTCTGCGGGTGCCGGCCGGGGCCGGCTGACGGGGACGGTGCTCCGCAGCGCCGTTACGCCTCGCGGGGCCGGTAGGTGGCACCGACGCCCTCGGCCTCCGCCTGCTCGGCCTTCTCCTCGACGTGCGCCCGCACCGCCTGCCGGTCCTGCGGGGACATGGACCGCCAGCTCTCCCGCATCCCGGAGATGCCATCGGTCAGCACCCGGTACCCGGACGGGTCGTCCAGCACGTCCTTGAGCTCCAGCCGGCCGCCGAGCATCTTGCGGGCGATGTCCTGGAGTTCGGAGGGAGCGTTGGCGTTGTCGCGCACGGCGCGCAGGGCGGAGGTGAGGTGCTCGTTCTGCTCCTCGGAAAGGTCCTTCTCCTCGATGGGGTATTCGCGGTCGCCGGGGTTGGTGAAGGCGTTGTTGCCAGTCATGGGGCAGGGCTCCCTTGTAGGACGGTACGGGTCTGCGTCAGCCGAAGGCGTTGCGGACGCGTGCGGCCTCGTCCTGGCCGTCGGTGTCGGTGTCGGTGGGGCGGGGCCTCGTACCTCCGCTCGCGGGGGTGGCCGAGGAAGAGTTCGCACCGTCGGAGCCACTGCTGGAGGACGAGTCGCCGGAGCCGCCCTCGGACGAGGACGAGGAGGAGCTGGACCCGCCCTCGGAGGAGCCGCCGTCGCCGCCTTCCGACGACGTGCCCTCACCGGAGGCGGCCGGCTCAGCGTCCTTATAGGCCACGCCATAGGCGCTCTTGGCGGCCTTGGCGGCCTTCTGCTCCCCCTCGTAGGCCTGCTTGGCGCCCTCGGCGAAATCGCCCGTCGCCATCTTTCCGAGACCCTGGCCCACCTCGCCCACACCCTTGGCGCCGTCGACGACCTCTTTCCCCTTGTCGACGACGGGCTTGGCCGCGGCCTCACCCGCAGCCTTGAAGTCGAACCCGTGCTGCGCCCCGAAGTGGCTCTTGATCCCCTGCGTGGCGAGGTTCCCGGCGACCTTCTTGCCGGAGTCCATGGCGAGTTCCTTGATCAAGTCCACCGCCATCTCCCTGGCCGACCGCTTCACCTTCTGCGCGAGAGCGTCCTTGATGGCCTGGATGACCTCTGTCTTCGCCTTGCTGATGATCTCGCGAACCATCACCCTGGTGGTCGCCGTGGCAGCGGCGGCCCCGGCCTCGGAGGCACCCAGGGTGACGGGTGCGGCAGCCTGGGCCGCGGCGAACTCGAAGGCCAGCGCGATGAGTTGGGCGATCACCGCCAACTTCATCACCATGATGATCGTGGCCACGATCTGGAGCACCACGGCGAGCGCCTCGGCGGCCTCGGCGGCCTCATCGAGGAAGCCGTCGCCGGAGAACTTCTTCCACTTGTTCTCGAACGACTCGATCGCTTCACCGGAGTTGGCGCCGCGCACCGCCTGGGTGGCGCTGTCACCCTGCTGCGCGGCCGAGCGAGCGGAGGCGGCGAAGCTGCTCCAGGCTTCGGCGGCGTCGCGCATCTTGTCCTCGTCGATATTGGGCCATTGGAAGCCCAGCAGATCGAGGACCCAGTCGACCTCGACAGGAAGCATGATGGTGGCCACGGTGAATCACTCCCCCGGGAAGCGCATGTTCGGTGATGTATGAGGCGTACGTGGGGCGATATCGCCGAGTTGAATTAACGTCAGTTCGCGAATTCGGGGCGACTCGCCGCATACTTGGTGATGCCGTCGTGCTGATCCTGCTCGGTGCTGTCGTAATGCGCGCCCATCGTCTCGAGGTTCTCGCCGATCTTGGAGAGACCTTCACCGAGGGTGGGCATCGACTCGACGATGCCGTCGCTCACCGGCGTGTAGATGTCCATGAAAATCTTGAGGAGATCGTCATCGCCCCACTCTTGAGCGTCTTTGAGCGTGTCCTTCAACTTCTTGGCGGCGTCGCTGAAATCGGAGCCAATGTCCTTGAAGGCACCGCCCTGCGACTTGAGGACGGCCGGATCCACGTCATATCCGGAGCCTGCCATGGGTCTCCCTCGTTCTCGGCTGCATAAGAGTCCGCTAAAGCTTATGTCGTACGGTAGCCGACGCCTGCGCCTACCGAATTCCCGGCCGACGACCACGAAAGGGAAAAACTGCCATGTCCAACTCTCCGCAGATGTCCGGCAAGACGCCTTTGAAGACGCTATGCGGCCACATTTTCTTCCTTGCTGTCGCCCTGGCAATATTTACCGTCTTCTTCATCAAAGGGCTGACCGCAGCGGGCCTCACGGGCACACACGGAACATTCACGGTCAAGGAGTGCTCCCGTGAAAGCACAAGTCACCGCTCCACGGCCCAGCACGACTACGACTGTGACGGCACCTTCCGCTCGGACGACGGGAAGGTCGTGGACAACAAGGCGTCCTTGGGCAGCCTCGACACCGAGTACGACCCGGGCTTCAAACTCGCGGTCCAGGGGCACAACGACAGTGCCGTTCTCAGTATCCTGTCCGCCGCGACCTACACCACCGCTGGTCGCGGAGCGGCCATAAGCAACTTCTCCACCGGCTTTGCCGGTCTCCTCTTCATCGTCCCCGTGCTGCTCTTCTCCTGGCTCACGCGCTTCGGTGAAACCACTCGCACGATCCCCCAGCAGTGGGCGGCGTGGCGTGTGACCGCCGGCACCCGAACCCGCAAGATCGTGCTCAGCGCCGCCGCGGCGGCGCTCTTCGGCGCGTTCGTCATCAGCCCGGCCCTCGGCTTCGCCCTCACTGCCGGCAGTTGAGCCGGCCCCGGTACCGGGGGGGGGGGGGGGGGGGGGGGGGGGGGGGGGGGGGGGGGGGGGGGGGGGGGGGGGGGGGGGGGGGGGGGGGGGGGAAGGAGGGGGGGGGGGGGGGGGAGAGGGTGGACTAAG
>NZ_JBVIHH010000005.1:0-398029 GCF_055570395.1 Streptomyces sp. NPDC031210 | reverse complement strand
CCCCCCCTCCCCCCCCCCCCCCCCCCCCCCCCCCCCCCCCCCCCCCCCCCCCCCCCCCCCCCCCCCCCCCCCCCCCCCCCCCCCCCCCCCCCCCCTCCGCCGTGCTGTGCCGCTTACTCGGCCGTCTTCTTGGTGGTGCTGAAGCCGCCGACGGCGGCCAGGATGTAGAAGAGCGCGTCGATCGGGCCGAGGTAGGTCTTCCAGAGCGTGTTGACGGCGTCGAAGTGGTCGAGGAACACGGCCGTGGCGGTGGTGTGCCCGGCCTCGGCGAGCAGGAGTCCCATGCCGAGCATCTGGCCGAGGTAGAAGCTGAGCAGGCCGAGGACCGCGGCGATCACGGGGAGGGCCGGGCCGCGTCCGCCGAGCTTGCCGATCGTGGCGCCGATCGCCGCGCCGATGATCAGGGCCGCGTAGCCGATCGAGGCGCCGTCGGTGGCCTTGAGGATCGCGCCGTAGACACCGGCGACGACGAGGGCGACGACGACGCCCGCGGCGATCCCGAGCCCGGGCTTGCCGGTGCGGGCCGGCGGTGCCGGGAAGTCCGTGGCGGCGGTGCCGTCCTGCGGCTGCGCGGGTGAAGGCGGCATGGACTGGCTCATAGTGGTCCCCCGAGGAAGAAGCGTGGATGAGGGGCCAAAAGTAGCAGCGTGCCCTGGCATGCTCACAACGTCTTTGCGGACCGTGACCTGTTCGAAGCCTTCGGCGGGGTTTCACAGCCGGTGGGCGGCGCCCGTGGGGGTGGCGCCGCGCGTGTCGAGGAGCAACTGGGCCTTGACCGACAGGCCCTGGAGGTCGTACGTGCGGTGCGGCTGGAGCAGGAGCGTCAGATCGGCGGCCGCGGCGGCCTCGTAGAGGGAGTCGGCGCGGGGGACCGGGCGGTCCAGGACGGTCCACTGGGGGACGTAGGGGTCGTGGTAGGTGAGGTGGGCGCCGAGCTCCATGAGGCGGGAGGCGATCTCCCGGGCGGGGGAGCCTTCCTGGTCGCCGATGTCGGGTTTGTAGGTGACGCCGAGGAGCAGGACGCGGGCGCCCCGGGCGGACTTGCCGTGTTCGTTCAGCAGGGTGGCGCAGCGCTGGATGACATAGCGCGGCATGCGGCCGTTGACCTCTTGGGCGAGTTCCACCATGCGCAGTGGGTAGCCGGGCGAACGGCCTTTGTAGGCAAGGTAGTTGGGGTCCACGGGGGCGGCGTGGCCGCCGACGCCGGGGCCGGGGCGGAAGGACTGGAAGCCGAACGGTTTGGTTTCGGCGCAGCGGATGACGTCCCACAGGTCGACGCCGACGTCGTGGCAGAAGACCGCCATCTCGTTCATCAGGGCGATGTTGACGTGGCGGTAGTTGGTCTCCAGCACCTTGGCGGTCTCCGCCTCGCGCGGGCCGCGGGCCCGTACGACCTTGTCGGTGAGCCGGCTGTAGAACGCGGCGGCCGCCTCGGTGCACGCGGGGGTGAGGCCGCCGATGACCTTGGGGGTGTTGCCGTAGCGGTGGGTGCGGTTGCCGGGGTCGTGCCGGCTGGGGGAGCACGCGAGGTGGAAGTCGCGGCCGGCGGTCAGGCCCGAGCCCGCTTCGAGGAGGGGGCGCAGGAATTCCTCGGTGGTGCCCGGGTAGGCGGTCGATTCGAGGATGACCGTGGTGTGCGGGCGCAGTCGCGCGGCCAGCGTGCGCGCCGCGTCGGCGAGCGCGGTCAGGTCGAGCGCCCGGTCGTCGCCGAGGGGTGTGGGGGCGCAGATGACGGCCGTACGGACCTTGCCGAGCGCGGTGGCGTCGGCGGTGGTGCGGAAGCCGGCGGCGAGCAGGCGGCGGATCTCGGCGGCGGACAGCGGCCCGCCGCCCGAGGGGGTGGCCGCCCGGGGGTCGGGGTCGTATCCGATGGTGCGAAGGCCGGCGGCGGTGGCGGCCTGGGCGAGGGGGAGGCCGAGGTGGCCGAGTCCGATGACGGCGAGGTCTGCGGGCATGGCGGCAGCCGTCCTTCCCGAGCGATTCCGGATGGCGCATAAGTAGACTAAGCCGACATTTGACCCAGAATGGGGATTGGTCGATCAAGGTGGCGGGGTGTTGCCCGCACTGGGCGAAGGGTGGATACGGGCACGTAGCGCGGACACAATCGACGGACGGGGGGTGTGGCCCCGATCACAGCGGGAGGCAGTGGTGAAGACAGCGACACTGGGACCGGCGGAGCGTGCCGAGGCGCTCGCCCGAATGGCCGAGCGGGAGCTGGACGTTCTGGTGGTCGGCGGCGGAGTCGTCGGCGCCGGCACGGCACTGGACGCGGCGACCCGCGGGCTGGACACCGGCCTGGTCGAGGCCCGCGACTGGGCCTCGGGCACGTCCAGCAGGTCGAGCAAGCTCATCCACGGCGGACTGCGGTATCTGGAAATGCTGGACTTCGCGCTGGTCAGAGAGGCGCTCAAGGAACGCGGGCTGCTGCTGGAGCGGCTGGCCCCGCACCTGGTCCGGCCGGTGCCGTTCCTCTACCCGCTCCAGCACAAGGGCTGGGAGCGCTGGTACGCCGGCTCCGGTGTCGCGCTGTACGACGGCATGTCGGTCTCCTCCGGCCACGGCCGCGGCCTTCCCCTCCACCGCCACCTGTCGCACAAGCACGCCCTGCGGGTGGCGCCCTGCCTGAAGAAGGACGCCCTGGTCGGCGCGCTGCAGTACTACGACGCGCAGATGGACGACGCGCGCTATGTGGCGACGATGGTGCGCACCGCCGCCGCGTACGGCGCGCAGGTCGCCAACCGGGCACGGGTCGTGGGCTTTCTGCGCGAGGGCGAGCGGGTGGTCGGCGCGCGGGTGCAGGACGGTGAGGCGGGCGGCGAGTACGAGGTCCGGGCCCGGCAGATCGTCAACGCCACCGGTGTGTGGACCGACGACACGCAGGCGCTGATCGGCGAACGCGGGCAGTTCCACGTGCGCGCCTCCAAGGGCATCCACCTGGTCGTCCCCAAGGACCGGATCCACTCCACGACCGGGCTGATCCTGCGGACGGAGAAGAGCGTCCTGTTCGTCATCCCCTGGGGGCGGCACTGGATCATCGGGACGACGGACACCGACTGGGATCTCGACAAGGCGCACCCGGCCGCGTCCAGCGCCGACATCGACTACCTGCTCGAACACGTCAACTCGGTGCTCGCCGTGCCGCTGACCAGGGACGACGTGGAGGGCGTCTACGCGGGCCTGCGGCCGCTGCTGGCCGGCGAGTCGGACGCCACCAGCAAGCTGTCGCGCGAGCACACCGTCGCGCATCCGGTGCCGGGGCTGGTCGTCGTCGCGGGCGGCAAGTACACGACGTACCGGGTGATGGCCAAGGACGCCGTGGACGAGGCCGTGCACGGGCTGGACCGCAGGGTCGCGGAGTGCGTCACCGAGGACGTGCCGCTGGTCGGGGCCGAGGGCTACAAGGCGCTGTGGAACGCGCGGGCCCGGATCGCGGCGCGTACCGGACTGCATGTGGCGCGCATCGAGCACCTGTTGAACCGCTACGGCGCGCTGACCGAGGAACTGCTGGAGCTGGTGGTGGCCGATCCTTCACTGGGCGAACCGCTGACGGGCGCGGACGACTACCTGCGGGCCGAGGCGGTCTACGCCTGCACGCACGAGGGCGCCCGCCACCTCGACGACGTGCTGACCCGCCGCACCCGCATCTCGATCGAGACCTTCGACCGGGGCACCCGCTGCGCCCGCGAGGTGGCCGAACTGATGGCGCCCGCGCTGGGCTGGGACGGCGACCAGATCGAGAAGGAGGTCGCGCACTACGAGAAGCGGGTCGAGGCGGAGCGCGAATCGCAGCGGCAGCCGGACGATCTGACGGCGGACGCGGCCCGGTTGGGCGCGCCGGACATCGTGCCGCTGTGACGGCGCGCCCGGGCCGGACCGTCCGGCCGGGGCATGTCAGGGCATCTCACGCGCAGAACTCCGCGGCCAGCACGTCGGTGCCGTCCTCGGGGTCGGCCAGGGCGTCGGTGTTGACCCGGTAGCTGACCAGATGCCGCCCGTCGTCGGTGCCCGCGGCCTGCGCGAAGGAGCCGTTGATGTCGCCGTTGTGGCCCCACACCGTCACCCCGCACGGCAGCTCCGTGGCGAACAGCCCCAGCCCGTAGGAGCCGCCGGTGCCCTTCTCACTGCGCAGTTCGGCCATCTGGCGGGGCGGCAGCAACCTGCCGCCGAGCAGGGCGGAGAAGAAGCGGTTGAGGTCCCCGAGGGTGGTGATCATCTCGCCCGCCGCGCCCGCCCGGCTGGGGTCGAAGGACGTGGTGTCCACCCGCCGGTCGCCGATCCGGGAGTAGGCGCGGCCGTGCGGTGCGGGCAGCGCCGGGTCCGTGCCGGGGAAGGAGGTGCCGGTGAGTTGGACGGGGCGGATGATGCGGCGCCGGATCTCCTCGGCGTACGGGCGGCCGGTGACCGCCTCAATGATCATCCCGAGGACTGTGTAATTGGTGTTGGAGTACGCGAAGACGGCGCCCGCCCCGCCCTCCCCGGCGCCGGGAGCGGTCGCCGGCGGGTGGCGCAGGGCGATGTGCAGCAGCTCGGCCGGGGTGTGGCGGTCGTAGCGGTGGGCGCCGAAGCCCTTGCCGTACAGCTCCTGGGCGAGCCGGCCGTCCTCGGTGTAGTTGAACAAACCACTCGTATGGTCCAGTAGCTGGCGGACCGTCACATTTCGAAGATCGTCGAGGTCGCCCTTTCCGGTGGTCGGCGCGCCGGCCGCCAGTCGGGCCGCCGCCGTGTCCCGCAAGGACAGCTTTCCCTCCGCGACGAGTTGCAGGACGACCGTCGCGACCAGCGTCTTGGTGAGACTGCCGGCCCGGAAGCGGTCGTCGCGGCCCATCGGACGCCCGCTGCGCAGGTCGGCGACGCCGGCCGTGGAGAACCGCGAGCCGGAGAAACGGCCGTCCCGGGTGATCAGCGAGGCGGCGCCCGGCGCCCCGTCCGCGACCAGTTGGCGCAGGGCCCCCACCGTGGTGGCCGGCGGCTGGGAGACGCTCCCCACCGGCGGGACCGGGATGACGTGGTCCCCGTCCGTACAGGCCGTCAGGGCGACGGCGGCCAGGGTGACCTGGGCGGCGAGCGCGCGCACCCCGGACGTGGCGCGCCGGCGGCGCCCGGCCCGCCACGGTGCCGGGCCGGTGCCGCGGGCCGAGGCGGCGCGGGGTGAGCGCATCGTCATCGGGACTCCCGTTCGTCGGGGCCATCATGACGGGTGCGCGCGCCGCCGTCCCGTATGGACCCGGGCCTTCCCCATGGCCGCGGATGAGGGAGAATGAAGGCTCTGCCAGGGTGGGTTGTCCGAGTTGGGCCAGTTTGGTGCTCGATGGGAAATCGAAGGTGCCAACTCGGCTGGATTGCAGAGGGGATGCAGTGGGCGACGAGGTCGAGATGGACGGCAAGGAGGGCAGGCTGCTCGCCGGCCGGTACCGGCTCGCCGATGTTCTCGGCCGTGGCGGCATGGGCACGGTCTGGCGGGCACGCGACGAGGTGCTGGGCCGCACGGTCGCGGTCAAGGAGCTGCGCTTCCCCGGCGGCGTGGAGGAGGACGAGAAGCGCCGTCTGATCACCCGCACGCTGCGCGAGGCCAAGGCCATCGCCCGGATCCGCAACAACGGAGCCGTGACGGTCTACGACGTCGTCGACGAGGACGACCGGCCGTGGATCGTCATGGAACTCGTCGAGGGCCGCTCCCTGGCCGAACTCATCCGCGACGACGGCGCACTCGACCCGCGCCGGGCCGCGGAGGTGGGCCTGGCCGTCCTGGACGTCCTGCGCGCCGCCCACCGCGAGGGCATCCTGCACCGCGACGTGAAGCCCTCCAACGTCCTGATGTCGGACGACGGCCGGGTCGTCCTGACCGACTTCGGCATCGCCCAGGTCGAGGGCGACCCCTCCGTGACCTCGACCGGCATGCTCGTCGGCGCCCCCTCCTACATCTCCCCCGAACGCGCCCGCGGCCAAAAGCCCGGCCCGCCCGCCGACATGTGGTCCCTGGGCGGACTGCTGTACGCGTGCGTCGAGGGCGTGCCCCCGTACGACAAGGGCTCGGCGATCGCCACGCTGACGGCGGTGATGACCGAGCCCGTGGAGCCGCCGAAGAACGCCGGCGCCCTCGAAGAGGTCATCTACGGACTGCTGGTGAAGGACCCGGCGGCCCGGCTCGACGACGCCGGCGCCCGGGCCCTGCTGCTGGACGTCATCCACGCGCCGCAGGACACCGGCCCGCAGCCGCCCGAGCCCGCCATGGACGCCACGCGCGCGATGGTGCTGCCCTCGGCGCCCAAGGAGCGGACACCGGCCAGGCCGGCGAAGCCGAAGGCCGCCGTCAAGGCGCGGGGGCCGCGCACGCCCAAGGCGAAGCCGGGGGCGGCGTCCGGCGGCGCCGAGGCGCCGGTGCCGGCCGCCGCCGCCGCGCCCGCGAGGCCGGCCGAGGCCGCCGGCCGTAAGACGGCGCCCGCCCGCAGCGGTTCGGGCGGCGTCGCCGAGGGCCGCCCGGCCGCGAGCGCGGACCGTTCGCCGAGCCGTCCGGCATTCGACACGGAGGCCGCGAAGGAGCGGATGCGCGGCGCCCTGCGGGCGGTGCGCAACGCCGCCGCCTCCGCCGCGGCGCGCCCCGACTCCAGACCCGGTGACGGTGGCCGGCCCTCCGTCCCGCGAGCCTCGGTGACCGATGTCGTCCCGCGCCGCACCCTCATCATCGCCGCCGTGATCGTCGTCCTGGCGGTCCTGGGCACGGTGCTGGCCTTCGCCCTCAACGGTGACGAGGCGGCGGGCGCCAAGTCGGCGGGCAAGGGCGGCAAGGCGTCGGCGGGCCACGCCAAGCCCTCCAGCGACAAGAACGACGACGGCGACCGGCCGGACGCCGCCGAGGATTCCGCGCAGGAGCAGCCGGCCCCCGCGCCGCCGAAGACGCCGAGCGCCACTCCCGACAGCGCCAAGTCCCTGCCCGGCGGATTCGCCCCGAAGTCGAACGACAGGTTCCACTTCACCATGGCGATGCCCGGGGGCTTCAAGCAGACGGCCACCGCCGGGCAGGGCTCCGGCGCCATATACAGCGCCTCGGGCGGCTTCCCGCGCATCCAGATCGACTACAACGCCAAGCCCGGCACCGACGCCGCCGCGGCCTGGCGCAGCCTGGAGCCGAGCGTGCGCGCCTCAAGCGACGACTACCACCTCATCCGCATCAGGCCCGTACGGTGGCGGAACTATCCGACCGTCGCCGACTGGTCGTTCACGCGGAAGCAGGACGGCACGAAGGTGCGGGTGCTCAACCGCGGCTTCAAGGCCGATGACCAGCACGGTTACGCCATCATGATCACCTGCGAGGCGGACGCCTGGTCGGAGAAGGAGTGCCGGGAACTGCGCGACACGGCGTTCAAGACCTTCGCGGTGAAGGACTGACGACGGCCGCCCGGGCGCGGACCGCCGCGCCCGGGAACCGGTGACCGGGCCGAGAGCGTCCCAACCTCCGGGCCCGGCACGTATCGTGAGAGACCGAAGACCGTACGCGTTCGCGCTCCGCGCGAAGACAACCGGAAGTGACCGCCGGGCGCGCGCCACCGGCCGGCTCCGGGCGGACGGCGGACAGCGCGCTGTGGGGAGGCGTCGTGGACGAGTACGCGGGAAGAGTGCTCGCCGAGCGCTACCGCCTGCCGCTGCGGCCGCCGGGCGATGACGACTTCACCGAGACGTGGGCCTTTGACACCTACAGCGCGCAGGAGGTCCTGGTCCGCCAGGTGCCGCTGCCCGAGGTGGTGGAGGCGGAGTTCGTCGGCGGGCACAGCGCGGGCCCCGGCGATGCGGACGCGGAGACCGACGGGCCCGGTGCGCGGGGGCGCGGGACCGGCCGCGATGTGGGGCCGCTCGCGGCCGGCGGGGCCGATCGCGACCCGCGCGACCCCGTCGTGCGCCGTGCGCTGGAGGCCGCGACCGCGGCGGCGCGGCTGCCCGATCACCCGCGCCTGGAGCAGGTCTTCGACGTCTTCGCGCAGGACGGCAGCCTCTGGATCGCCGGCGAACTCATCGCCGCCCGCCCGCTGTCCGCGCTCCTCGCCGAGCGTCCCCTCTCCCCGCACCGCGCCGCGGAAATAGCCGCCGACGTGCTCACCGCACTGCGCGCCCTGCACTCCCACGGCTGGACCCACCGCAACATCACCGCCCGCACGGTCCTGGTCTGCGACGACGGCCGCGCGATCCTGAGCGGCCTGGCGGTGGGCGCGGCGCAGGAGGCGCTGTGCGGGTACGAGCCGGTGCCGGGAGCCGCGCAGGACGCGGGGGAGACGGCGGTCGTGGTGCCGGCGGCGCGTACGGGAGAGCGTGCGGAGCCCGGGGACGGAGCCTCGATCCCCGCCAACGGGTCTCTTGCGAAGGGGGGTTCACCCGCCCCGGACGGGTCCGGCACGGGCGGGGCGGCGGCATCGGGTGCTCGCGCCTCCTACGGCGCGGGGGCTCGGGCGGCGGCCGTCGGGGCCGGACTGCCGGAGGCCGGAGCGGAGGGCGAGCCGCGGCCCGGTCGGGAGGCCGCCGCGGACAGCGGAATCGTTCCGGCGGCCCGCCGGGCGCCGTCGGCCGACGCGCCCGCCCCCTACGGCCGCCCCACCGCCCCGCTCGCCGCCGAGCGGGCGCGGCAGGCGCGGTTGCAGGTGGTCGGTCCGGTCACCGAACGCTGGGCACCCGAGCGGGCCGGGCCGGTGCACGCGCACTGGCGGTTGGCGCCGCCGGTGAGCCCGGCGACCGACCTGTGGGCGGTCGGCGCGCTGCTGTTCCGCAGCGTCCAGGGGCATCCGCCGTTCCCCGAGGAGAGCGCGCCCGAACTCGCGCGACTGGTCTGCTCGCAGCCGCCGGCCGCCGCCGAGGAGTGCGGTGCGCTGCGGCCCGTCGTCGAGTCGTTGCTGCGTCAGGACCCGGCCGACCGGCCGGATATGGCGGAGTTGCGCGGCTGGCTGCGCTCGCTGGTGCGTACGGCGCCGGAACCGGAGCTGGGCAGCCGGTTGGTGACGCTGCCCGCTCCAGGGGAGGCCGCCGATCCGCGGCGGCTGCCGATCCTGCGGCGCCGCGGCGAACTGGTCCGCCGGGCCCGGCACAAGAAGGGCCGGGCCCGCGGGCACCACCCGCCGGCTCCGCCGGCCGCCCCAGAGGCGCGCCCGCCACGCCTGCCGAAGCAGCCCGGCCCGCTCGGGCCGGCCCTGCCCGTCGCCCTGACCAAACCCGCCAGGCCGAACAGGTCCGCCAGGCCGACCAGGTCCCGCAAGCCCGCTGCGCCGGGGCCCGACGCGTCCGCGCGCCGGCCCGGGCCGCCGTCGGAGGTCCCGTACGAGCAGGCGACGCTGGGGCAGGTCGGTCTGGCACCCGCGCCGGAGCGGGCCGGCCGGGCACGGCGGTCCGGCCCGGCGCGGCAGCCGCACCGACTGGGCCTGCTGCTGCTCGGTCTGATCATGCTCCTGGTGGTGGGCGCGGTCCTCTACGCCATGGTGTTCCTGCCGAAGTCCGGGGCGAAGGCCGGTCAGGACGGCGCGGACCGGGTGGGCACGTCGGGTTCGGCGGGCCGGTCAACCGGCGGCGGCCCCGCGCCGGACGACGGCCGCAACGGCGGTCCGGACGAGCGCGAGGGCGGCGACGAGCAGGCGGCGCAGGGCGGGGGCACGGGCGGCGAGGGGGGCACGGCAGCGCCGGGTACCACCGCGCCCGCGGACCTCGCCAAGGGCTTCGAGCTGCGCCGCGACCCCGGGGGCTTCCAGGTCGCGGTCCGCGAGGGCTGGCAGCGGCGCGGCGCCGACGACCGCGGACAGGTGCGGTACACCGGCGGGGACTACGAGCTGGTGATCGTGCCGGGCCGTGACACCACCGCCCGGTTCGGCGCGGACCCGATGGCCTACCAGCAGGACGAAGAGGCGGAGCTGGGCCCGTACCGCGACTCCAGTTGGTCGACGTCCTCGGGCCTGCGGCGGATAGACGTCGGCAAGACGGCGATGGCCGAGGGCACCTTCACCTGGCGGGACGGCAGCGGCCGCGAGGTCTACGTGCGCAACCTGGCGATGATCCACGACGGCCGCTATCACCTCGTCCTCGTCATCGGCCCGGACGACGGCCGCCGCGAGGTCGACCGGATCTACGAGCAGGCGACGGGCGCCTACCGCCCGGGCTGACCACCCGCCCCGGCGCCGGACCGGTTCACGCGCTCAGCTCCCGCTCCAGCGGTGTGCGAAAGCGCGGCGTGACGCGGACCGTGCCGACCCAGTCCGCCAGCCGGGCCGCCTCGGCGGCCACCGCGTCGGCGGCCGCGCGGCCGCCATGGTCCGTCAGCGGACGCCAGACGATCTCGCCGCCCGCGCGCTGGGCCCAGCCGCCGATGATCCGGCCGTTCCACCACACCGTGGGCCCGATGTTGCCGCTGCGGTCGAAGAGCCGGGGGACGTGGCCGGGGTCGAGGTACCAGTCGCGGGCCTTCCAGCCCATCGCGGTGGGGTCCAGGGCGGGCAGCAGGGCCGCCCACGGCTCGGGCGGGGCGACCGGTTCGAGGTCGTCGGGCAGGGCCAGGCCGGTGGTCCCGTCCTCCAGGGCGACCTCGACCGCGCCGGTTTCGGCCAGCGCCCGCCGGGTGTCGGTGAGCGACCAGCCCGTCCACCACTTGAGGTCGTCGGTGGTGGCCGGGCCGTACGAGGCCAGCCAGCGGCGGGCGAGCGCGGCCCGGGCCTCGGCCGCCGGGGGAGCGGGCAGGTCGGCGAGCGCGGTGCCGCGCGCCCAGCGGAAGGAGCTGCTGGTCCAGCCGCCGCGGGGCCGGCCGCGCCGGAGGCGGCCCTCGGCGGCGAGGACCCGCAGGATCCGGCTGGAGACCGCGACCTTGGCCGCGTACGGCTTGCCGGCCGCGACGACAACCGATTCGCGCAGGTCGGGGACGTCGGCGGCGAGGTCGGCCGCGGTCGCCTCGCCGCGCGCGGCCAGTGCGGCGAGGGTCTTGGCCTCCACTTCGGCGAGCCGCCGCTCGTCCCAGCCCGGCACACTGCCCGTCACCCACTTGGTCATCTCGCGCCGCTCCCTCTCGGCGATGGCCCGCGCGGTCGAGGAGGCCACGACCGGCGCGAGGCCGGTGCCGACCGCGAAGAGGGTGCGGCGCATGCACAGCAGCCGTACCAGGGAGACGTCGTCGTACAGCGCCCGCTCGACGTCGGCGGGGCCCGGCACCGCGAGCCGGGCGCCGGCCGCCAGGTGGACGGTCGCGGCGTCGGTGGCGTGCAGTGCCACGACCGCTTCGGCGACCTCCTCGGTGGTGGCGGCCCGGTGCGCGGGCGCGAGCAGATGGCGCCGTCCGAGGCGGGCGCGGCGGCCGGCGGTCTCGATACGGGGACGGGAGGGGCTCATGTTCCGAAGGTAAGGGCCAACTAGGACAGCGCGCGTCCTCCACCCTCGCGCGCGCACGGGCGCGGCGGGGCGAGCGGGCGGCGAACCCGGCGGGACCGCCGCCCGGCCGGTGCCTTGTCGGTCCAGGGGTCCGGGTCTAGCCTGACATCTGACGGGCCATCAGATTCGGGTTGAGGGGAAACCAGATGGAGCTACCGCGCATCATCAGCGTCGACGACCATGTGATCGAGCCCGCGCACCTCTTCGAGACCTGGCTGCCGAAGAAATACCGCGACCGCGGGCCCCGGCCGCTGACCGCCGGGATCGGCGAACTGGAGTACACCGGCGGCAAGTACGTCATCACCATGGACCCGGACGGGCCGCCCACCGACTGGTGGATCTACGAGGACCTGAAGTTCCCGTACAAGCGCAACATCGCCGCCGTCGGCTTCGACCGCGACGACATGACGCTGGAGGGCATCACCCGGGCCGAGATGCGGCGCGGCTGCTGGGACCCGGCCGCGCGACTGGCGGACATGGACCTCAACCACGTCGAGGCGTCCCTGTGCTTCCCCACCTTCCCGCGCTTTTGCGGCCAGACCTTCGCCGAGGCGCGGGACAAGGACGTCGCGCTCGCCTGCGTCCGCGCCTACAACGACTGGATGGTCGAGGAATGGTGCGGCGACAGCGGCGGCCGGCTGATCCCGCTGTGCCTGATCCCCCTCTGGGACGTCACGCTCGCCGTCGCCGAGATCCGGCGCAACGCCGCCCGGGGCGTACGGGCGGTCACCTTCTCGGAGATCCCCACCCACCTGGGACTGCCGTCGATCCACTCCGGCTACTGGGACCCGTTCTTCGCCGTCTGCCAGGAGACCGGCACGGTCGTGAACATGCACATCGGCTCCTCCTCGCAGATGCCCGCCGCCTCCCCCGACGCCCCGCCCGCCGTCCAGGCGTCGCTCAGCTTCAACAACGCCATGGCCTCGATGATGGACTTCCTCTTCTCCGGCGTCCTGGTGCGCTTCCCCCGCCTGACCCTGGCCTACAGCGAGGGCCAGATGGGCTGGATCCCCTACGCCCTGGAGCGGGCCGACGACGTGTGGGCGGAGCACCGCGCCTGGGGCGGGGTGAAGGACCTCATCCCCGAGCCCCCGTCGACGTACTACTACCGGCAGATCTTCTGCTGCTTCTTCCGCGACAAGCACGGCGTCGCCTCGCTCGACGTCGTCGGCCGCGACAACGCGACCTTCGAGACGGACTACCCGCACGTCGACTCCACCTTCCCGCACACCAAGGAAGTCGCCCTCGACCACGTCAAGGGACTCGACGACGAGACCGTCCACAAACTCATGCGCGGCAACGCGATCCGCATGCTCGGACTGGACCTGGACCGGTAGTGGATCTCACGTACACGCCGGAGGAGGAGGACTTCCGGGCACGGCTGCGCCGCTGGCTGGGCGAGGTGCTGCCCCAGCTTCCCGCCAAGCCGGCCGCGACCGACTGGCCGGCCCGCCGCGCCTACGACGCGGCCTGGCAGCGGCGGCTGTACGACGCCGGATACGCCGGCCTGCACTGGCCCCGCGACGCCGGCGGGCAGGGCGCCACCCCCACCCAGCACCTGATCTTCCTGGAGGAGACCGAACGCGCCGGAGCCCCCTACGTGGGCGCCAACTTCGTCGGACTCCTGCACGCCGGGCCCACCCTCGCCGCCGAGGGCACCGCCGCCCAGCGCGCCCGCTGGCTGCCGCCGATCCTGCGCGGCGACGAGATCTGGTGCCAGGGCTTCAGCGAACCGGACGCCGGCTCCGACCTCGCCGCCCTGCGCACCACGGCCGTGCGCGACGGGGACTCCTACGTCGTCACCGGCGCCAAGATCTGGACCTCGCACGCGGAGGTCGCCGACTGGTGCGAGCTGCTCGTACGCACCGATCCCGCGGCGCCCAGGCACCGCGGGATCAGTTGGCTGGCGATGCCGATGGACGCGCCCGGTGTCACCGTCCGGCCGCTGCGCACCCTCGCCGGGTCGGCGGAGTTCGCGGAGGTGTTCCTCGACGAGGTGCGGGTGCCGGTGGGCAACCGCGTCGGGGCGGAGAACGACGGCTGGCGGGTGACGATGGTGACCCTCTCCTTCGAGCGGGGCACCGCTTTCGTCGGCGAGGTGGTGGCCTGCCGCCGGGTGCTCGGCGCGCTCGCCCGTACCGCCCGGGCCAACGGCCGGTGGGACGACGCCGTGCTGCGCCGCCGGCTCGGCCGACTGCACGCGGAGTTCGCGGCGCTGTGGCGGCTCACGCAGTGGAACGTGAGCGAGGCCATGAAGGCCGACCCCGGCCGGGCGGGGCCGGGCGCCCGGGGGAAGGGGGGCGGTGTCCCGTCCGCCGGCGGTTCGGTCTTCAAACTGCGCTACTCGCACGCCCGCCAGGAGCTGTACGACGCGGCGGCCGAGGTGCTGGGAGCGGACGCGCTGGACGCGGACCACGAGTGGGTCGCGGACCGCCTGTCCGCCCTGTCGTACACCATCGCGGCCGGCACCTCGCAGATCCAGCACAACATCGTCGCCGAGCGGATACTCGGCCTGCCGAAGGGGAGGTGAGGGCGGGGTGGACTTCCAACTCACCAAGGACCAGGAGGCGTTGCGGGCCGCTACCCGCGCGCTGCTGACCGGGCGGTTCGGCCGCGACCGGCTGCGCGCGGCCGTCGACGACCCGGCGCTGGACCGTGCGCTGTGGCGGGAGCTGGGCGCGGCGGGATTCTTCGCGCTGCGCCTGCCGGAGCGGGCCGGCGGGGTCGGGCTCGGCCTGCCGGAGGCGGTCCTGGTCATGGAGGAGACCGGACGCGCGCTGCTGCCGGGGCCGCTGGTGGACTGCCAGTTGCTGGCGGGCGCGGTGGACGGCGTCGCGGTCGGCGAGAGGATCGTCGGACTGGGTGACGCGGCGGCCGGCCCGGTGCTGTGGGAACACCCGGCGGACTGCGACGAGTTGATCGTTCTGACGGGCGCCGGGGGAGTGCGGGGGCGCGAAGGCGAGGCGTACGGAAGCGCGGCGGCCGGGGTGATATGCGCCCCCATGACCTCCCTCGACCCGCTCACCCCGCTCGCCCGCGTCACGGCGTTCCCGCGCACCGAACCCCTGGGCCTGGACGCGGCCCAACTGCGCCGCGAGGCCGCGTTGCTCACCGCCGCCCAGCAGCTCGGCGGAGCCGCCCGCACCGTGGAGATGGCGGTCGCGCACGCGCGGCGGCGCGAGCAGTTCGGGGCCCCCATCGGCTCCTTCCAGGCGGTCAAACACCTCTGCGCCCAGATGCTGGTTCGTACCGAAATGGCACGAAGTGCGGTCTACGCGGCGTCGGTTACGGAGAGTATTCTCGACGTCACGGGAGCGAAGCTGCTCGCCGACGAGGCTGCTGTGCGTAACGCCCGGGACTGCCTCCAGGTGCACGGCGGAATGGGCTTCACATGGGAGGCCGATGTGCATCTGTACCTCAAGCGGGCCTGGCTGCGGGCCGGCCGGTGGGTCGCCGTGGCCGAGGCGGAAGAGGTGTTGGCGGAGGCGCTGTGAGGGGGGTCGATGTCAGACTCTGGCAACCCGTGTGCGGAATGTCGGGCTCCGCACGCATAAGCGGTCACGGAGGGTCGATATCGGGTTGTGTCCTAGGCGTGACTCGTCACAGGCGGGAGTCGGGGTTCCGCTCGGGTACCCTCCCTTGGGTGCGAGTGGTTCTGTGGCGCGACGACCGCGGTGCCGTCGAAAGGACGGCTCCGGGGTACGGACTGCGCTCCCCTCGCCTCGTGCGGGGAGCTGATATCCCCCGTTGTTCGACTCCCCGCGAAGTGCGTCGCACAGTATGCAGCACGCATACTCCCTTGCGCTGGAATATGCCCGAAGCGCTTGTTGGGGTGACTGAACGTCAACCATGCTGTGCTTCACCGGGGTCACGCACCGTGACCTTGTGGAGGCGCGAGGCGATGTTTCCGCCGGTTCGGATGGTGTGAGCGGTGCAGGTGCTTCAGGTGCAGTTGGAGGTACGGCCGGACCCCGCGGAGGTGGGGCGGGCCCGGAGGTGGGCCCGGTCCCGGCTCGTGGGGACCGGTATAGGGGTCGATGAGCCGGTGGCGGAGACGTTGATCCTGCTGATCTCCGAACTCGTCACCAATGCCGTGGTGCACACCGGCTCGGCGGCCGAGCTGCGGTTGTGCTTCTCGGGGGCGGGCCCGGTGGTGGGGACCGTGCGCGTCGAGGTGGTGGACGCCAGCGCCCGGCCGCCCCGCCAGCGGCACGCCGACGGCGACGACACCAACGGCCGTGGTCTGGAGCTGGTCGACGGACTGGCGGACCGCTGGGGGTGGCAGCAGGAGGGCGCCGGCAAACGGATCTGGTGCGAGGTGGACCGCGGTCAGCCGCTGCTGATGGCGGCGGGGGCGGACCTCGGGACGACCCACCCCCCGATGCGCCGCTACGCCTCGGGCGTGGAGGTGTAGGGCCGGTCCTTCGGCTGGGCGTTCTCCGGGGTGGCGACGCAATTAGTCCGTACCAATAGCCGGTGCGGTGTTGACGTGGCGTGGGCTGTTGATCACCCTTGGGTGAAGCGATTCGCCGCGAGGGGACGCCGAGGTCGTGGGGGGCGGACGGATGTCCGGTCCGGGCCTTGGCGAGTGCGGGTCGTGGTCTGGGGCCTGGTGGCGGTCCGCGGTGCCGCGCTCGGGGCGTGCACGGGCGCACCGCCACCCGGCCGGCCGGCGTCGGAGCTACAGCACGGCCACCGGTGCGACCGGCGTGCCGGAGCCGCCCACGAACGGCTCGGCCATCGCCGAGAGGAAAAACGTATAGCGCCCCTCCGCCGCGCACGCCGCCGACAGTTCCTCCAGGTTCCAGTTCTGGCCCTGGAGCATGCCCATCTCGACCAGGTGCAGGGCGTGGACCGGCAGCCACAGGTTCTCGATCTCCGGCGGGAAGATCTCGAAGGTGAGGGTGTCGTTGGCGACCGCGGCGACATCGCGGGCGTGGAACCACGGGGGCGTGCGCAGGGACAGGCCGGGCGACGGGAACGCGTAGGCGTGCCGGTCGCCGGCGAGGTAGTGCCGCATCTGCCCGGTCCGCACCAGCACGATGTCGCCGGCCCGGACGGTGGTTCCGGCCAACTCCTCGGCCGCGTCGAGGTCTTCCGGCGTCACCGCGTGGCCGCCCGGTAGTTGGTCGGTGCCGTGCGCGCGGGCCACGTCCAGCAGGACGCCGCGGGAGGCGATCGGCGCGGCCTTCTCGATGCCGAGGTGGGCGGCGCCGCCGTGCGCGGTGACGCAGTCGGCCGGGCGGTTGTTGTAGAGCCGGCCGGAGTACGAGACATGGGTGAGGCCGTCCCAGTGGGTGGCGGCCTGGAGGCCCATGGTGACCGCGTCGTCCGAGGTGGCGACGGTGCCGGGGCCGAAGATCTCCTGGTTGATGGCGGTCATGGTGTGCAGGGGGTTGATCCGGCCGGGGATCATCCCGGTCTGCACGCCGTCCTGCTGGAGCGGTAGCGCGAGCGCGATCCGGCGGCCGCTGCGGACGCCGCCCGCCGCCTCCCGTACGACCTGGTCGGTGATCAGGTTCAGCGTGCCGATCTCGTCGTCCGCGCCCCAACGGCCCCAGTTGTTCACGCGCTTGGCGAGGTCGTGGAACTCCTGCGGCAGCGACATGGGCCCTCCTCGGGGCGGGTTCGGCTCAGGGTCTTGTGTTCGTACCGGCTCTGCTCAAAAATCTAACGGTCCGTCAGAAACTGCGGGAAGGGGCGCGGCATGGGGAACTTCTTGGCCGGCAAGGTGATCGCGGTCACCGGGGCCGGGCGCGGTATCGGCCGGGCCGTCGCCCTCGCCTGCGCGGAACAGGGCGCCAAGGTGATCGTCAACGACTACGGGGTGTCCCTCGACGGCGCCGCCCCCAGCAGCGAGGTCGCCGAAGCCGTCGTGAAGGAGATCGAGGCGGCGGGCGGCATCGCGACGGGCGTCGCCGACGATGTGGCGACGATGGCGGGCGGGCAGCGGATCGTGGACACCGCGCTGGCCCGGTGGGGGCGGATCGACGGCGTGGTGTGCGTGGCCGGGATCCTGCGCGAGCGGATGCTGTTCAACATGTCCGAGGAGGACTGGGACCCGGTCGTCGCGACCCACCTGAAGGGGACGTTCACGGTCTTCAAGGCGGCCGGCGCGGTGATGCGCGAGCAGAAGTCCGGCACCCTCATCGGCTTCACCAGCGGCAACCACCAAGGAAGCGTCGCGCAGGCCAACTACGCGGCCGCCAAGGGCGGCATCATCTCGCTGGTGCGCAGCGCGGCGCTGGGCCTGCACAAGTACGGGGTGACCGCCAACGCGGTCGCGCCGGTCGCCCGGACCCGGATGTCGGCGAACGTGCCCATGGAGCTGAAGGAGATCGGCGAGCCCGAGGACGTCGCGGCACTGGTCGTCTACCTGCTGAGCGACCGGGCCCGGGAGGAGGAGATCACCGGGCAGGTCTACACCGTCGCCGGCCCGAAGATCGCGGTATGGGCCCAGCCGAGGGAGCTCCGCTCCGTGTACGCCGACGGGGCGTGGACACCGCAGAAGATCGCCGAGCAACTGCCGGGGACGGTGGGCACGGACCCGATGCCGATGCTCGCGCAGTTGGAGGCGTTCGCGGCGGCGGCCGAGGCGAAGCGGAGGTCGGGGGCGTAGGGACTTCGGTTGACCGGGCGGAGACCGGGCGCGGGGTGTGGGACGGCGACGAGAGGCGGCGCGGCGTGGAATTCGGATTCGGGGCCGAGGACGACATCTTCCGGCAGGAGGCCCGCGGCTGGCTCCGCGGCCATCTGTCCGGTCCGTACGCCGAGCGCGCCGCGCGCGGCGGGCCCGGCGGCGAGCAGGAGGCAACCCTCACGCGCCGGGCGTGGGAGCGGGAGCTCGGTGCCGCCGGGTGGATCGGGATGGGGTGGGACCGTACGCACGGGACGTACGGGAACCGTGCGGCGACGCTGACGCAGCAGGTCGTCTGGGCCGAGGAGTATGCCAGGGCCGGGGCGCCGAGCCGGGTCGGGCACATCGGCGAGAACCTGCTCGCGCCCACGCTCCTCGCGTACGGCGATGACGCCCTGCGCCGCCGCTTCCTGCCGCCGATCGCGCGCGGCGAGGAACTGTGGTGCCAGGGATACAGCGAGCCGGACGCCGGATCGGATCTGGCCGCGCTGCGGACGGCCGCGGTGCGCGAGGGCGCGGGGTACCGCGTCACCGGGCAGAAGATCTGGACCTCGCTGGCCGCCGAGGCCGACTGGTGCTTCGTCCTGGCGCGTTCCGATCCGGGCGAACGGCGGCACCGTGGACTGTCCTTCCTGCTGGTGCCGATGGACCAGCCCGGACGCGTCGAGGTGCGGCCGATCCGGCAGATGTCGGGGACGGCGGAGTTCAACGAGGTGTTCTTCGACGGGGCGCGGGCCGACCACCGGGTCGGCGCGGAGGGCGACGGCTGGCGGGTGGCGATGGGGCTGCTGGCGCGCGAGCGCGGGGTGTCCACCCTCGTCCAGCAGATCGGGTTCGCCGCCGAGCTGGGCGAGGTCATCGACACGGCGGTGGCCGCCGGCGCCCTGCGCGACCCGGTCCTGCGGTCCCAACTGATCAGTCAGTGGGCGGAGTTGAAGGTCATGCGGTGGAACGCTCTGCGGACGCTCGGGGCGGCGGGCGACGCGGGGGCACCCAGTGTGGCGAAGCTGCTGTGGGGCGGCTGGCACCAGCGGCTGGGGGAGCTGGCGATGCGGGTGCGGGGCGCCGCCGCCGCGCTCGGCCCCCACGACTGGAGCGCGGCCGAGCCGTACACGCTCGACGCCGCCCAGCGGATGTTCCTGTTCAGCCGGGCCGACACCGTCTACGGCGGCTCGGACGAGATCCAGCGCGGCATCATCGCCGAGCGTGTGCTCGGCCTGCCCGGACGGGAGCGGTGATGAGAGGCGTCATCTTCGACGGCGAACAGCCCAGGGTCGTGGACGATCTGGAGGTGCGCGATCCGGGACCGGGCGAGGTGCTGGTCGCGATCCGGGCCGCCGGGCTGTGCCACAGCGATCTCTCGGTGGTGGACGGGACCATTCCGTTTCCCGTTCCGGTGGTGCTGGGGCACGAGGGCGCCGGGGTGGTCGAGGCCGTCGGGGCGGGTGTGCACCATGTGGCGCCCGGGGATCACGTTGCCCTGTCGACGCTGGCGAACTGCGGTACGTGCGCGGAGTGCGACCGGGGACGGCCGACGATGTGCCGCAAGGCCATCGGGATGCCGGGCAGACCGTTCCGGCGGGGCGGCACGGAACTGTTCAACTTCGCCTCGAACTCGGCCTTCGCGGAGCGCACGGTCGTCAAGGCGGTGCAGGCCGTCAAGATCGCCGACGACATTCCGCTGACCTCGGCCGCGCTGATCGGCTGCGGCGTGCTGACCGGCGTCGGTGCGGTCCTGAATCGGGCGAGGGTCGACCGGGGGGACTCCGTGGTGGTGATCGGGACCGGCGGGGTCGGGCTCAACGTGCTCCAGGGAGCGCGGCTCGCGGGCGCGTCGGCGATCGTCGCGGTGGACGCCAACCCCGCGAAGGAGGCGATGGCGCGGCTGTTCGGGGCGACGCATTTCGTCGACGCGTCGGCCGTGGCGGACAGCGTCCGGGCGGTGAAGGAGATCCTGCCGGCCGGCGCCGACCACGCCTTCGAGTGCGTGGGCAGTACCCGGCTCATCCGGCAGGCCGTCGACCTCCTGGACCGGCACGGCCAGGCCGTCCTCCTCGGCGTTCCCCCGGCCACCGCGGAGGCGTCGTTCCTGGTGTCGTCGATGTATCTCGACAAGTCGATCCTGGGCTGCCGCTACGGCTCCGCCCGGCCGCAGCGCGATATCGCGCTCTACGCCCGGATGTATCGCGAAGGGCGGCTTCTGCTGGACGAGTTGGTGACCGAGGTCTACCCCGTCGAGGACTTCGCGAAGGCGGCGGACGACGCCCACCACGGGCGGGTGGCGCGGGGGGTGCTGACGTTCGGATAGGGGGCGTCCTGAGGACCGGCTCGCCGGCGCTCAGGGAGGGCGGGTGTCAGGCGCCGGGCAGGGCTCCGCCCTTGACGGCGGTGAGGAACGACGACCAGGAAGCCGCCTCGAAGACGAGGGCGGGGCCGTGCGGGTCCTTGCTGTCGCGTACGGGGACGATGGCGGGGAAGCCGTCGGCTACCTCGACGCACTCGCCGCCGTCTGAGTTGCTGTAGCTGGACTTGCGCCAGGCGGCCCCGGTCAGGAAGTCGTCCGAGACCTCGATGCACTCGCCCCCGTCGGGGTTGCTGTATGAGCTCTTACGCCATGTGATGGCGTTCAGGTCGATGGCTCGCACGGTACTTCCTCCAACATCCGCATGACGAACTTCCGCGATTCGGCCGGGCTCAACGCCAGGTCACGAACCGCATCGTACGCGCGTTGCAGGCGCTCAACAGAACCTGCTTCCTCGATGAGTTCTCCGTGATGTGCGTTCTCGGTATAGGCCACGGTGTGGCCCGCCGGTAGTCGCAGAAACATCACGGTAGTGCTGTCCAGGCCATAAAATCCGGCACTGAACGGCAGCACGTGGAGCGTGATGTTCGGGCGATCGGCCGCCTCGATCAGATGCTCCAGTTGCGTCCGCCATTCCTTGGCATTCGCCATCGGGGTCCGCAACACGGCCTCGGACAGGACCGAACGGAAGTGTGGCGCCTCGGCGCCTTCGAGCAACTCCCGGCGCCCTATCCGAGCTGCAACCTGCTGCGTCAGCTCATCGCCGCTGCTGCCACCCGCCGAGAGCAGCTCGCGTGCGTACGCCTCTGTCTGGAGCAGGCCAGGAAGGGTGCTCACCGCGTAGTGCCACATGCTGACCGCTTCGGCTTCCAAGGTCATGTAGCGGCGATACCGCTCCTTGAACTGCGTCGGGTCTCCCGCCGCCAACTCCCAGAGCGTCAGCAGCATCGGCGTCGTCTCGTAGTGCTGGTCAAGGGCCTCGGCGACCTCCGGCCCTCCGATCGTCTGCCCGCTCTCCATCTTTCCGAAAAGGGACCAGTCCCAGCCCAGCGAGTCGCCGAGCTGACGGAGGCTGTCCCCTCTCCGCGACCGCAGTGATCGCAACTCCTCCGCGAACCGTTGCCGTGGCTCCTGACTTCGGCCGGTGACCGCTCGTCGTGCAGGCATCGCGCTGCCCTCCGTGTAAGGGACGGAACACACACGGTAGTCGTGGCCCGGCGTGCCTGGCGGGCGAACGGCAGATGATGCGGGCCCGGTGCGCGCGTCAGGCGCCGAGGCGGCCGAACGTACCCCGGTGGAAGAGCAGCGGCCCTGCCTGCGCGGCCGCCGGGTCCGCGCCGAGCGCCTCGACGCGCCCGACCACGATGAGGTGGTCCCCGCCGGTGTGGACGGCCTGGACGGTGCAGTCGATCCAGGCCGGCACGTCCCTCAGCCGGGGCGAGCCGGTCACCGGGGCCGCCGTGTACGGGACGCCGGCGAACTTGTCGGCGCCGCTGACCGCGAACCCGCGGCACAGCCCGCCCTGCCCGGCGCCGAGGATGTTGACGCAGAAGACGCCGGCGCGCGCGATCCGCGGCCAGGTCGTCGACGTACGCGCCACCATGAAGGTGACCAGCGGCGGGCACAGCGAGAGCGAGGCGAAGGACTGGCAGGCGAAACCGGCCGGGCCGTCCTCCCCGGGAGCCGTGATCACCGTGACGCCGCTCGCGAAGTGTCCGAGGACGGCGCGGAATTCGGCGGGGTCCACCGGGGCGCGCTCGTCCTCGCGTACGGCGCGCAGGGCCGGGCGGGGCGGCGGTCCGTGGTGCCCCGCCGCCGTGCCGGCGGCCGGTGCGGCGGCCGTCGTCGGCGCGCCGACCGAACGCAGATAGCGCACCGCCGTGGCGGCCATTCCCGCGTGTCCCATCATGTGTTTCATTGAAACTGACGCAGCGTCAGATAGGAAGGGTCGGGAAGGAGCGGGAAGGGGGAGGGGCGGGAGGGGTGACCGGGCGGGTCTGTCCACCCCCAGGGGTGGTTTGGCGTCACCCGAGGGTGAGGGACGGGGAATTCGCGGGAAATCTGCCGCCTCTTCCTGATTGGCTGCCGACTGCACGGGTAGCTTCCACCCCGGCCGCGCCCGTAGCCAAGCACGGGGAGATTCCGGTTCATGGCCGATGCGACGCCGTCGTCACCCTCGTCTGCCGCGTCACCCACCTTCGACGAGGTCTTCTGCGGGCTGTTGCCCCGGCTCTACCGGCGTGCGGTGATGCTCGCCGGATCGCGACAGTCCGCGGAGGACGTGGTGCATGAGGCGTACCTCAAGCTCGCCGCCCGCCCGCAGCGCTTCCTCGCGCACCCGGAACCGTACGCCTACGCCTTCACCGCGGTCCTCAACGTCGCCCGCGACGCCTACCGCAAGGACCGGCGCCAGGTGCTGGTCGACGCGGTGGAGGGGGTGGAGGACCTCGGCGCGGTGGCGGCGGGCGGCGGTTGCGCGGCGGGGCCCGGGTCCGGGGCCGGAGAGTGGGACGGCGGGGTGGGGCGTCGGCACGCCGAGCTCGAAGCGGTGCGGCTGCTGGGGAAGTTGTCGCACCGCCAGGCCGGCATCGTCATCCTCGTGGACCTCGACGGTTACACCATCGACCAGGCCGCGAAGATCATGAAGGTGCACCGCGGCACCGCCGCCCGGCATCGCGCGCGGGCATTGGACAGGCTGCGCGCCTACCTCGTTGAATCGGAGCACGGACGGGCGGGGAGGTGAGCGGCACGGTGGGCGCGGGGCCACGGTACGGAGGCGGCGCGAACGGTGGCGTGCACGACCCCGGTGGCGGCACGGGCGGCGGGGCGGGCGGCCCCGGCGGCCAGGACGGTGCGACCGGGAACGGCGGCTCCGGGGACGACGTCGAGGCGCTGTTGCGCGACCGACTGCGGCGCGCGGACGAGCGGATCGAGACGCCGCCCGGGCTGTGGGCGCGGATCAGGGAGTCCGGCGCCGAGGCGGCGCCGGCCGTGACCCCGCTGCGCCCCCGGCGGCCGTACGCCGTCGCCCTCACGGTCGCGGCGACCGTCGCCGCGGTCGCGCTGGGCGTCTGGTGGCTGATCGGGCCGGGCCTGGGCGGACCGCGACCGGCCGCCACCGGACCGGTGGTGCCGCTGACCGTCTACAACAGCGAGGCGGCCTGCCGCCAGACCCGCTCGCTGGAGTGCGCGCTGCGCCTGGCCAAGGACCCGCACGCCAAGTACGCCGCGCGGGACAACGCCGCCGGCCGGGTCTGGCACGGCGACGTGCTGGCCGCGCGCTGCGTGGTCACCGACGGGCGGCTGGTCCGCGACGAGCTGGGCGTCACCTCCACCCGCTGGTATCTGGTCCGCACTCCGGAGGGCGTGGAGGGCTGGCTGCCGGGCGTGCGGACGCGGAATACGAGGGAGGTGCGGGTGTGTCCGGAGGGGGTGGGGTGAGCCGGCATGGCGGAAGTGACGCAGGTCACAGTCCCTCGTGTCATATGAGGCCGGTGCGTCGTCCGTATTCCTGAGTGAGGAGGGCCGTCGGCGGGTGGCCCGTGCGACACGGAGGACGGCGATGCGGGTATCCCACAGGCTCCGGGGAGCCATCTGGGCCGGGGCCCTCGCGGCCGGGTTGCTGGGGTTGGCGGGGGCGGCCACGGGCGGCGGCCCGGACGCGCCGGACTCCGCCCCCACACACTCCGCGCCGGCGCCTTCCGGGCCGGCGCACGCCGCCGGAGCCGCGGCCACGGCCCTGTCCAGCGCCGTGGCGGCGGCTACCGCCCCCGGTACGCCGGCCCGCGCCGCTCCAGGAAGGACGCGATCCCTTCCCGCGCGTCCGCCGTCGTCATATTGATCTCCTGCGCGGCGGCTTCGGCGGCGAACGCGGTGGCCCGGTCGCTGTCGAGCGAGGCGTTGACGAGCTGTTTGGTCAGCGCCAGCGCACGGGTCGGGCCGGCCGCGAGCCGCTCGGCCCACTCCCGGGCCGTCTTGGCCAGCTCGCCGTCCGGGACCACCCGGTTGACCAGTCCGAGGCGTTCCGCCTCGGCGGCCGGCAGGGCGTCGCCGAAGAACATCAGCTCCTTGGCGCGCTGCGGGCCGACCAGGCGGGGCAGGAGGTAGGCGCCGCCGCCGTCCGGAACGAGGCCGCGCCGGACGAACACCTCGATGAAGCGGGCCGATTCGGCGGCCAGGACCAGATCGCAGGCGAGGGCGAGGTGGGCGCCGAGTCCGGCGGCGGTGCCGTTGACGGCGGCGATCACCGGTTTCTCGCAGTCCAGCACGGCGGCGATCAGCCGTTGTGCGCCATGGCGGATCATCCGGGCGACATCACCCGCGATCGGCTCGCCCGTCGCGGCCGGACCCCGCAGATCCGCCCCGGCGCAGAAGCCCTTGCCGGTCGCGGTGATCACCACGGCCCGTGTTCCGGGGTCGGCCGAGGCGTCCGCGAGCAGGCCGATGAGGCGTTCCCGCTGGTCCCATGTGACGGCGTTCATCGCGGCGGGCCGGTTGAGGGTGAGCCACGAGACGCCGTTGTCAGTGGCGTGGAGTATCAATGAATCGGCGGCGGGTCGGGGGGATTCGCCGGCGGCGGGGGAGGACGTCATGGGGGAGTGGCTCCAGGGGATCGTGTCGAGGTGCGGGCGGCTGCGCGGGGCGGCGTGGCCGGGCGGGGGACGGCTGAGCGGCGGAGGGCGGGGCCGGGCGTGGCCGCGCGGTGGGCGCAGGGGTTGGCTGAGCGGCGTACGGCCTCGCGGGGTGCCCGGGCGGCGCTTACGGCCGCGCCTCGCCGCCGTCGGCCGGTCCATGGCAGACGGCCAGCGCGTCGAGGGCGACGGCACCTTGCCCGCGCTCCAGGACCACCAGCGGGTTGATGTCCAACTCCGCCAGGTCACCGCCCAGTTCGAGCGCCATCCGCTGCACCCGCAGGACGACTTCCACAAGGGCGTCGACGTCCGCCGGCGGCGCTCCGCGTACGCCCTCCAGGAGGGCGCGGCCGCGCAGTTCGCCGAGCATCGCCCGGGCCTGGTCCTCACCGAAGGGCGGCACGCCCACCGCGACGTCCCGGAGGACCTCCACCAGGACCCCGCCGAGCCCCACCGTCACCGTCGGCCCGAAGAGCGGATCGTGGGTGACGCCCACGACCATCTCGACACCCCGCTCGATCATCTGGCAGACCAGCACCCCGTCCAGCGGCACGTTCTCGTACCGCGCGATGTCGGTGAGTTCGCGATAGGCGTCCCGGACCTGGCTGGCGGAGGTCAGGCCCACCTTGACCAGGCCCAGTTCCGTCTTGTGGCCGAGCTGCGGTCCGGAAGCCTTCATGACGACCGGGTAGCCGACCAGGCTCGCCGCGCGCACGGCCGCCGCCGCGCTGGTCACCAACTGTTCGCGCGGGACGCGGATGCCGTAGGCGCGCAGGAGTTGCTTCGCCGCGTGCTCGCTGAGCTGCTGCCCCGGGCGCATCAGCGCCTGCGCCTTGCGCGCGGAGGGGGACGGTACGCGCGGCGCGTCGTCGAAGGGGGAGCGGTAGCCGGCGGCGAACCGGTGGTGGTCGAGGTAGGCGCGCACGGCCGTGACGCAGTTGCCGAAGGTGCGGAAGGTGGCCACGCGCGAGGACCCCAGGAGGGTGCCGCGATAGGCGTCCTCGGTGCCGACCGGCGACCCCCACACCACACACACCAGCTTGTCGGTGCGCTCGGCCGCGTCCACCAGGTCCTGGGCGAGACGGTCGCTCATGGGCGGGAAGGGCCCGGTGATCGGGCAGACGAGGACACCGATGGAGGGATCGTCCAGGATCGCGTCGATGATCTTGCGGCCGCGCCAGTCGCCGACCGGGTGCCCGCCGTTGTCGATCGGGTTGGCGACGCTCAGATAGCCGGGTATCCACTGGTGCAGTTCGCGCTGCTTGGCGTCCGGCAGGGTGGGCAGCCGCAGGCCGGCGGCGGCAGCCAGGTCGGCGAAGTGGGCGCCGGTGCCGCCGGAGATCGAGTAGACGGCGACCCCTTCGGCGGTGGGCTTCCTGGCCCGGGCGAGCAGCGCCGCGGTGTCCTGCAACTCGTCCAGCCCGTCCACCCGGATCACCCCGAACTGCCGCATCGCGGCGTCCACCACACCGTCCGCGCCGGTGAGTTTGCCGGTGTGCGAGGCGGCCATCCGGGCACCGGCCTCGGTGCGCCCGACCTTCACGGCGACGACCGGCACCTTGTTACGCGCCGCGCGGTCGGCGGCCAGCAGGAAGCTGCGGCCGTCCTTGAGCCCTTCCACATACGCGGCGATGGCGCCGACCTCGGGGCGGGAGGCGAAGTAGGAGATGAAGTCGGCGGTCTCCAGATCGGCCTCGTTGCCGGTGGGGGCCCAGTGCGAGAGGCGGATACCGAGTTCCTGGAGGGTGAAGAGGGGACGGCCCTGGTGACCGGACTGGGTGATCAGGGCGATGGCCGGCCCGTCCAGGTCGTCGCGGAACCTCTCGAAGGCGTTGAGGTTGGTGTTCGGGCCGAGCAGCCGCAGTCCGGAGCGTGCCACGGCCTCGGCGAGCCGTGCCTGGGCGGCCGCGCCGTCCGCCCCGGTCTCGGCGAATCCGGAGGCGAAGACGACCGCGAACTTCGCCTTCGCCTCGGCGAGTTGCCCGATGACCGGCAGCGGGTCGCCGACCAGCAGGACGCCGAGATCGACCGGTTCCGGCAGGTCGGCGACGGTGGCGTGGCACGGCAGGCCGAAGACGTGTTCCCGCCCGGGGTTGACCGGGTGGAGCCGGGCGCCGACGCGTCCCGCCCAGGCGATCAACTGGCGGGTGATGCCGGCATTGGGCCGCCCCTCGGTGTCCGAGGCGCCGATCACGGCCACGGACTCGGGCCGGAAGAGGCGGTCCAGGTCGGGCACCGGTGCGTGCAGCGGGCGGCCGCTGACATCGAGGTCGGCCGTGCCGTCGGCGCGGCGCCCACCTCCGCCGAGTGGATCGGCCACACCGTGGACGGTGTGCGGTGTTTGCTCCCCGCAGGCCACGACGCGGGCCGGCCGGGAGTGAGTGGTGAGGGTGCCGTGAGTCGATCCAAGCATCGCAGACGCCCGCTCCTGTGTGACGGCTCTCCTTGCCTGACGCGTAGTCAGGTAGACAAGAACTGACGATACGTCAGAAATAACAGGAGCAGGAATGGGGCTGCACGGTAAAACCTCGGCGGAGGGGGTCCGGTGGAGGGGTCGGGATGGGTGCGAATCGCTCGCGGCCGGTCCGGGTCGGCCGCCCCCGCCCCCTTGCGCACCGCCGCTCCGTCCGCTGAACTGACGTACCGTCAGAAATTGAGCCAGTGGCCCGAGGGATCCGCCGTCGAGGCGGTCGGGCAGCCGGAGCGGGAGGGCGTGCGCGATGCAGACGATCTGGCTCGAAGGAGCCGAATGGCTGGCCGTGCTGCGTATCGGTCTCGGCCTGTGGTGGCTGGAGAGCTGGCGGCACAAGGACAAGAAGGGCTGGTTCGAGCGCGGCACCGGCATCGCCTGGGCCTCGGACGTGGCGGGCCGCCACCGCTGGGCCCTGGTGCGCACCGGCTTCGACAAGGTCGTGCGTCCCCGCCCCAAGGCGATGGCGTACGTCGTGGTCAACGCCGAACTCGCCCTGGGACTCGGCCTGGTCCTCGGCTTCCTCACCCCCGTGGCCCTGGTCGCCGGGCTGCTGCTCAACCTGCTCTACCTGGTCCTGATGATCCACGACTGGGCCGAGCAGGGTCAGAACACGATGATGGCGCTGATCTCCCTCGTCGCCCTGTTCACGATGAGTTGGCAGACCTGGTCGCTCGATGACGCGGTGGGGGTGTTCGGGTGAGCGCGGGAGTGGGAGCCGGAGCGGGAGGAGGGGCAGGGGCGGGAGGGGCCGCGGGGCGGTTCGATCTGCCGGAACGGGACGCCTTCACCCGGCCCTACTGGGAGGCGGCGGCCGACGGGCGGCTGCTGCTGCGCCGCTGCCACGCCGAAGGGTGCGGAGCCGCTCACCACTACCCGCGCGAATTCTGCCCCCGCTGCTGGAGCGAGGAGGTCACGTGGGAGCGGGCCTCCGGCCGCGCCACCCTCTACACCTGGTCCGTCGTCCACCGCAACGACCTCCCGCCCTTCGGCGACCGGGTCCCGTACGTGGCGGCCGTGGTCGACCTGGCCGAGGGGCCCCGGATGATGACCGAGATCACCGACTGCCCGGAGGCCGACCTGCGCATCGGCATGCCGCTGCGGGTCCACTTCCGCGTGCGCGGAGCGGAAGCGGCAGGGGCGGCGGGAGGGGGCGGCGAGGACGGCGGGGTCGCGATTCCCCTCTTCCGCCCCGCGTGAATCCCGGTGGCGGTGCGGGGAGATGGCGGGGGATGCTGAGGCCGTGCTGATACGAGAAGCGACCGCGGCCGACTGGCCCGCCATCTGGCCGTTCTTCCGCGCCATCGCCGAGGCCGGCGAGACGTACACCTACCCTCGCGACATCGATGAGCGGACCGCGCGCGAGATGTGGATGCTCCGGCCGCCCAGCCGTACGGTCGTCGCCGTGGACGACGCGGGCACGGTGCTGGGCTCGGCGAAGATGAACCCCAACCACATGGGCGGCGCGTCGCACATCGCCAGCGCCAGCTTCATGGTCGATCCGCGCCACGCCGGGCGGGGCGTCGGGCGGGCACTGGGCGAGTACGTCCTGGCCTGGGCCCGGTCCGAGGGTTACCGCGCGATGCAGTTCAACGCGGTCGTCGAGACCAACACCGCCGCCGTCGCTCTGTGGCAGTCCCTCGGCTTCAAGATCATGACGACCCTCCCCGAGGGTTTCCTGCATCCCACCAAGGGTTATGTGGGCCTGCACATCATGTATCAGCGGCTGTGACGCGGGAGGCGGCGGCACGGAGGCGGCGGCACGGAGGCTGTGACGCGGGAGGCTCTGGCACAGGAGCCGTGACGCGGAAACTGTGACGCGGAGGCCGTGACGCGGACGTCATGAGGCGACCCGCCGCACCCGGCGGCCTTCAGGGCCAGAGCAGTTCCTTCGTCCACCGGCCTTCCGCGAGCCGGTAGACGAGGCGGAGGTGGCGGCGGTGCGCGTCGCCCTGGAAGAACTCGACCTCTTCGGCGCGCAGGCGGTACAGCGTCCAGCTCGGGACGGGGGTTTCCGGCGCGCGGCGGGCCAGTTCCCAGGCGTCGGCCGAGGCGCGGGCCAGGTCCTCGACGGAGGGGAGCACCTCGCTCTGGTGGCCGACCAGGGCCGCCGCCAGGGCGCCCGTCGAGCGGCGGTGCAGGTCGGCCGCGCTCTCCTCGGGGCTCGCCTCGGTGACCGGCCCGCGGATACGGACCTGGCGGCCGACCGCCGGCCAGTAGAAGCCCAGCGCGGCCCGGGGCCGGGCGGCCAGCTCGCGGCCCTTGCGGCTGCCGCGGTGCGAGCCGAAGTGCCAGCCGTCCGCGTCGGCGTCGTGGAGCATCAGGGTGCGCACGGAAGGGTTGCCGGCCGCGTCCGCCGTCGCCAGTGTCATGGTGTGCGGCTCGGGGACGCCCGCCTCGGCCGCCTCACGCAGCCACTGCCGGAACAGGGGCAGGGGTTCGGCGGGGGAGCCGGAGGGATCGAAGGACGGCAGCTCGGTGTCCCAGACCCGCAGGCCGCGCAGGAGGGCGCGGAACTCGCGGGCGGCTTCGTCGTCGGCGTGGTGAGCGGGGAGGTCGGCCATGCCGGGCAGCGTACGGCGGGCGGCGTGGGGCGGGGCGTGAGGGCGGGTGTGCGGGTACGGAGGCCGGCGCGCCGCGCCTACGCGAGCGCACGAGCCGCACCCGCTCCCGCCGTCGGCGCCGCCGCCCCGTACTCCCCGTAAGCCTCGTGACCCGCGTAATCCTTCAGCTTGATGGCGTTGGCGCCGTGCTGCACGTCCTCGGCGATTTTCCTCGCCACCAGGTTCTTCCAGGGCATGTGCGGCAGCATGCGGAGCATCAGGTGCCGGAACCGGATCTGCCGGCGCGTGGCCGCGGTCATTTCCTTGGCGAACTTCTCCGCCAACGCGTGGTTGGCCGCGACGTAGCCCCGCATCTCGCTCTCGTAGCGGTCGAAGGCCACCGCCGCTTCGCCGTCGGCCGCCGCGAGCTCGCCGGCCAGCACGTACGCGCCGACCAGAGCCATCCCGGTGCCCTGACCCGAGGCCGGCGACGCGCAGTGTGCGGCGTCCCCGAGCAGGACCACCCGGCCGCGTGACCAGCGTTCCATCTCGATCAGGTGCAGTCCGTCGAAGTAGAAGTCGGGCGCCTGGCGTGCCGCGTCCAGCAGGCGCGGGATCTGCCAGCCGTCCCCCTCGAACGCGGCGTGCAGCAGGGCCAGTTGCCGCGCGCCGTCCCGGTGGTCGTACGCCAGGCGCGGAGAACGGAAGACCAGCAGGCCCTTGGCCCCCGGGTCCCCGGCCGAGCTGTAGACGCACGCCAACTTGCCGGGCAGGGCGTGGTACAACTCCTCGCGGTCCAGGCCGAGTTCGTTCGGCAGGGAGAAGGCCGAGAGGTACGCGCCGAGGTGGCGCAGGAACTGCTCCTCCGGTCCGAACACCAGTCGCCGGACGGTCGAATGCAGCCCGTCCGCGCCGACCACGAGATCGAAGCGGCGCGGGGCGGCCCGCTCGAAGGTGACGTCGACACCGTCCGCCCGTTCGGTGACCGAGGCGAGGGAGTCGCCGAAGACGTACTCGACGTCCGCGCGGGTGCGCTCGTAGAGGATGCGGGCCAGTTCGCCGCGCATGATCTCGTCGTCCCGGCCGGTCCGGGCGCCGAAGATCTCGGCGGGGAGGGTGGCGATGCGCTTGCCCGCGTCGTTCACGTAGGCGCCGGTCCGCATGTCCGTACCGGCCCGCCGGATGTCCTCCAGGATGCCCATCCGCTCGACCACGTCGATCGCCGCGCCCCGGATGTCGACCTTGTAGCCGCCGGTCCGCAACTCCGGTGCGCGCTCGACGACGGTGACGGCGAATCCGTGGCGGTGCAGCCAGTACGCGAGCGCGGGACCGGCCACGCTCGCGCCGGAAATCAGGACGCGGCAGGGGGTGGTGCGGGGAGTGCGGGAGGTGTGGGGAGGTGAACCGGCGCTGGGCGTCGCCTATCCCCGCCCCAGCACCACCGTCCCCGACGAGCAGAACCAGCCGCCCGTGCCGGAGGCGACCGCGAGTTCCGGGAGGCGGCCGTCGGACTTGCGGACCTGGCGGTCGGGGCCGGCCTCGCCGCGGAGTTGGCGTACGGCCTCGACCAGCAGGAACAGGCCGCGCATGCCGGGGTGGCAGGCGGACAGCCCGCCGCCGTCGGTGTTGACGGGCAGCTCCCCGTCCCGCAGCAGCCGCCCCTCCCCGATGAACGCGCCGCCCTCGCCCTTCGCGCAGAAGCCCAGGTCCTCCAGCGTCACCAGGGTCATGTACGTGAAGGCGTCGTAGAGCTCGGCGAGGTCGATGTCGCGGGGGCGGACGCCGGCGCGTTCGAAGGCGAGCCGGCCGGAGACCGCCGCCGGGGAGACGGTGAAGTCGTCCCATTCCGACATGGTCGTGTGCGAGACGGCGGTGCCGGAGCCGAGCACCCACACCGGAGGTTTGGCGAGGTCGGGGACGTGGTCCTCGGCGACGAGCAGGACGGCGCAGCCGCCGTCGGAGCGGACGCAGCAGTGCAGGGTGGTGAACGGGTCGGCGATCACCGGGCCGGAGAGCACCTCGTCCACGGTGATCGGGGTGCGGTACATGGCGTCCGGATTGGTCGCGGCGTTGGCGCGCGCCTGAACGGCTATCTGGGCCAACTGCTCCAGCGTGGTGCCGTATTGGTGCATGTGGCGGCGGGCGGCCATGGCGTACTTGGCGATCAGGGTGTGCCCGTAGGGGACCTCGAACTGGAGCGGTCCGCGGGCGCCGAAGGAGAGGTTGGCGGTGCGGCGTCCGGCCTTGAGGTCGGCGCGGGCGGTCGAGCCGTAGACGAGGAGGACGGCGTCGGTGTGGCCGGCGGCGATCGCGTCGGCGGCGTGCGCGGCCATCACCTCCCAGGTGGAGCCGCCCACCGAGGTGGAGTCGACCCAGGTGGGGCGCAGGCCCAGATACTCGGCGACCTCGACGGGCGCGAGGGTGCCCAGGCCCGTCGAGGCGAACCCGTCGATCACCGACCGGTCCAGGCCGGAGTCGGCGAGCGCCCGGCGGGCGGCCTGGGCGTGTAGTGCGTAGGGGGTGGCCTCGGCCACGCGTCCGCAGTCGGACAGGGCAACTCCGGCGACGGCGACCTTGCGCTTCCCGTAGGGGGTCCCTGAAGTCATTATCTGACGGTACATCAGATCAGGGTGGGGTGGCAGGCGGCCGGCGGGGCCCTGGGGGGCGACCCGGGGGAGGGAAGCGATCGCGGAACGGGCTTGGGGAAAGTCGGCCGCGCCTGGCCTGGGAAAGTGGGCCGCACCTCCCTACTATGACGGCCCGTCAGATTCCTGGCCGGGAGGAGCCCGCCGATGGATGCCGCGTTCACCGAGGAGCAGGACGAGATCCGCCGCACCCTGCGCGAACTGCTGCACAAACGCTGCGGCCCGGACGAGGTCAGGGCGGCGGTGGGCACCCCGGCGGGGTACGACCCGGCGCTGTGGCGGCGGCTCGCTGCGCAGCTCGGGCTGCCCGGTCTGGCGCTGCCGGCCGCGTACGGAGGGGTGGGCTGCGGGCCCACGGAACTCGCCCTGGCCTGCGAGGAGACCGGCCGCGCGCTGCTGCCCTCACCCCTGATCGCCACCGCCGTCCTCGCCGCGCCGCTGATCCTGGCGCTCGGCACCGAGCGGCAGCGCGCCGGGCTGCTGCCCGCCCTCGCCGCCGGAGGGCTGACCGCGACGCTGGTGGTGCCGGGCCGCCACCTGGCCACCGCGCTCGCGCTGACCGGGCCGAACGACGGCGACTGGGCGGGCGGCGGCCGGGCCGGCGGCATCCAGGCGCGACCGCACGAGGGCGGCTGGCGGCTCTACGGGGAGGCGGACCAGGTGCTGGACGGGCACACCGCGGACGTGCTCGTGGTGGCCGCGCGCACCGGCGGCTTCGCGCGCGGCCGGACGCTGCTCTTCCTGGTACGGGCGGAGCCGCCCGCCGACACGGCCGGTCCCGCTCCGGCCTCCGCCGCCGCCCCCGCTCCCCTCGTCCGCCCGGCCCCCACCCTCCGCCGCATCCGTCAGACCGTCATGGACGAGACCCGCCCCCGCGCACGGCTCCAATTCCGTGAGGTACCGGCGGAGTTGTTGGGGACGGAGGGGGAAGGCGAGGGCGCGGCCGCCGTGTCCGCCGCGCTCGCCCTGGTCGGGTCGGCGGCGGCCGCGGCCCTGGCCGCCGAGGCCGTCGGGGCGGCCGACGCGGCCCTGGCCCGCACCGTCGCCTATGTCAAGGCGCGTGAGCAGTTCGGCCGCCCCATCGGGTCCTTCCAGGCGGTCCAGCACCGGCTCGCCGACGGCTATGTGGCGGTGCAGGCGGCCCGCTCGGCGGCGTACTACGCGGCCTGGGCGGCGGGCGCCGACCGGCCCGGCGGGCGTCGCGGCGCCGAGCCCGGTGCGGGCGGACTGGCCCTCGCCCAGGCGCTCGAAGCCCTGCGCGCGGTGGCGGCCGAGGCGGTGCAGTTGCACGGCGGGATCGGCTTCACCTGGGAACACGAGGCGCATCTGTACTTCAAGCGCGCGGCCTGCGACGAACTCCTCCTGGGCCCGGTGCACCGGCTCCGGGCCCGGGCCGCCGAGGAGGCCGGACTGTTCGCGGCCGGGGTCGCGGCGCACCGGGCCCTCGCCCCGCGGGTCGCGGGAGAGGCGGTCGGAGCGTGAGGCGGCGGCCCTCCGGGGCGCAACTGGTGCAGCGGCTGTCCGTCACGCGTACGTTCGCGCGCGTCGCCCCGCACGTCATCCCCGCGCTGGACCGCGCGGTGCACCGGCTGACCCGCGGCCGGGTGCTGCTCAGCGCGCGGCTGCTGCCCGGCGTGATCCTGACCGCGACCGGAGCACGGAGCGGCCGGGTGCGGCGCACGCCGCTGGCGTGCCTGCCCGAGGACGGCGGGAGTTGGCTGCTGATCGGCAGCAATTTCGGTCGGCCGGGGCATCCGGCCTGGACCGGCAACCTGCTCAAGCATCCTGACGCGGAGGTGAGTTGGCGGGGCCGCGACATTCCCGTACGGGCTCGGCTGCTGACCGGAGAGGAACGGGCGCGGGCCTGGCGCGCGGCGCTCGCGTTCTGGCCGCCGTACGCCGCCTATCAGGCGCGGGTGGAGCGGGAGATCCGGGTGTTCCGGCTGGAGCGGCGCTGAGGCCGGCCGGGCGCCGGTGGGCGCACAGCGGGTGCCGTTCGAACCTCCGGGAGCCGGTCGGCACCCGCTGTGTGTGCGGCTTTACGGCTATGGCAGGACGGATACCGGCGGGATGCAGCGGATGGGGCGGCGGATGGGGCGGCGGCAGGCGGAAGCGGCGGCGGGCGGCATGGGCAGCACAGGCGGCACAGGCGGCACGGGCGGCGGAGAGGGCGCCGGCTACCTCGTCGGTTTCTTGCCGGTGATGCCGAAGTGCACCAGCAGCGCCAGGTTCGGCTTCAGCTCGTTCAGCTTGACGCCCCAACTCTGGAAGCCCTTTTGGTGGCCGGCGACCGCCGCCAGCATGGCGACGAGCGATCCGGCCATGGCCGCCGGGTTCACGTCCTTGTCGACCTTGTTCTTGGCCTGGAGCTCCTTGATGGAGTCCGTAAGGGAGTTGGTGACGGAGTTGAGGATCTTCATGCGGATCTTGTAGAACCGCTTGTCGCCCTCGGCCGCTCCCAGGTCGATGACGCGCAGGATCGCGTCGTTCTTGCGCCAGAAGGAGAGGAAGCCTTCGACGAGTTCCTCCGCCGCCTGCCAACCGGACTTGCCCACCCAGGAGCGCTCGGCGACAAGATCGGTCAGGCTTGCGCCTTCTTTGGCCATCTCTTCGGCGATTTCAAGGACCGCGCCCTCTACGTCCGGGAAGTACTGATAGAACGTAGCGGGTGAAGTGCCCGCTTTTCGGGCCACATCGATCACCTTGACATCCCGATACGGGGATGAACTGAGCATTTCGCTGAGGCAGTCGAGGAGCTTCTGCCGCGTCGCCTGCCCGCGGCGGCCGGCAACTCTGCCGTCGACGGTTCGTACTTGTCCTGTCATGCCGTCAGCTTACCGAGGGGTGATCGGAGCGCGATTTGGCTGCCTGCAAATGGGGTTTGAGGCAGTTGAAGGGCGCTGCGGGGCCTGGTCCGCGGGCGGTTTTCGGATGCCTGCCCGCGCTTGATCCGAACCGGTGAATGTTCTTATCAACAGGCTGTGGACAACTTTGGTGGACAAGAGGCCGCCGGGCGGGCGGCGCGAACCGGCGTTAATTTGGGCGTATGGCCGCATTCCCGGAAGGCGCCCCTTGCTGGGCCGACGTCACCCTGCCCGACATCGAAGAGGGCAAGCGCTTCTACGGAGAGGTCCTGGGCTGGACGTTCTCCGAAGGCCGGGCCGCGCTGGGCGGCTATTCCCAGGCGCTGTGCGAGGGCCGGAAGGCCGCGGGGCTGCGGAAGAAGCGCGACGCGTCGACGCCCACGGCATGGGGGATCTACTTCGCGAGCGGTGGCCTCGAACGCACCGCCGCCGCGATCCGCGACGCCGGCGGACGCGTCCTTTCCGGCCCCACGGCGCTCGGCGACGTCGGCGCGACGATGACCGCAGCCGATCCCACCGGAGCGGTCTTCGGTGTCTGGCAGCCCGGACTCCACCGAGGCTTCGAGACGGAGCGGGAGCCCGGCGGCTACGCCTGGACGGTCCTGCACACCCGCGACCCCGAGGCGGCCGACGTCTTCTACGCGAAGGTCTTCGGCTTCGAAGGCGTCCCCGGCAGCCCCCTGGCCCGCCCCGGATTCCTGCCGTGGCGGCTGGCCGGACGGCCCGGTGAGATCGGCACCCGCGTGGTCATGGGCGAGGACACTCCGGCGACGACGCCGGCGTACTTCACCGTCTGCTTCCTGGTCGACGACCTGGACGCCGCCGTGCGCGGCGCGACCGGTCTGGGCGGCAGCGTCATCATCCAGCCCGGCCGGATCCCGGGCGGGCCGTTCGCCGTCGTCGGCGACAATCAGGGCGCCACCTTCGGTGTCATGGCGACGAAATAGCGTCGCGCACCGCAGAATTGGGCCGGGCGCGCGACCGCCGGCGGCGCGGACGCGCCGTCGGACGGGGCGAGGAGCATCTCCGGACGTTCCCCAACCGACCGGTAACCGCCCGGCAAGCACCCCTCGCGGGACGTATCGGAGCACGTCAGGCGGGGGTTCGTTACGGCGGGTAACGGTCTTGGCGCGGTTGTGCGGGACGGACCCGTGACACGACGCACGGGCCCCGGGTTCGCAACCGTCGGCTCGGCCAGGAAGAATCAGCACGCGTACGGCCGTTTCGACAGTCCTCGCCGCAGGCGGGGAAACGCTGCACGGGGCAGTGGCTCTCGGCGGCCCGTGGCTATTGAGAGTCTCTTTTTTTACGCCCCACGGGGAGGTGGCAGGCAAGTGGTGGAGCAGCTTAGGCAGCTGACGCAGCACGATCCCCGGCGGATCGGCCCGTTCGAGGTGCTCGGCCGTCTCGGGGCCGGCGGCATGGGACTGGTGTATCTGGCGCGTTCGGCTTCCGGCCGGCGCGTGGCGATCAAGACCGTGCGCACCGAGCTCGCCGAGGACCAGCTTTTCCGGGTCCGCTTCACACGCGAGGTGGAGGCGGCCCGCGCGGTCAGCGGTTTCTACACCGCCGCGGTGGTGGACGCCGACCCGCGGGCGGCGGTGCCGTGGCTGGCGACGGCCTACGTCCCCGCGCCCTCCCTGGAGGAAATAGTCAATGAGTGCGGGCCGCTGCCGGCCCAGGCGGTGCGGTGGCTGGCGGCCGGAATCGCCGAGGCCCTGCAGTCCATCCACGGCGCGGGCCTGGTCCACCGCGACCTGAAGCCGTCCAACGTCCTGGTCGTCGAGGACGGCCCCCGCGTCATCGACTTCGGTATCGCCTCCGGCGTGTCCAACACCCGTCTGACGATGACCAATGTGGCCGTCGGCACGCCCGCGTACATGTCGCCCGAGCAGGCCCGCGACTCACGCAGCGTCACCGGCGCCAGCGACGTCTTCTCCCTCGGCTCCACCCTGGTCTTCGCCGCCACCGGGCACGCGCCCTTCCACGGCGCCAACCCCGTCGAGACCGTCTTCATGCTGCTGCGCGAGGGCCCCGACCTCGCGGGGCTGCCGGAGGAACTGCGGCCGCTGCTGGAGTCCTGTATGCAGATGGAGGCGGCGCACCGGCCCTCGCCCGCCGATCTGCAGTCCCAGCTCGCGCCGCATCTGTTCGGCTCCGGCAGCGACGACAGCGGTACGGCCTCGGCCTGGCTGCCGGCCGGCGCGGTGGCGCTGATCGAGAGCCGGCGCGGCGGCCGGGCCACCGTCCCCAAGAGCGCTCCGCGCGCCGGCTCCGGACGCGGCTCCGCCCGTCAGGCGCCCGCCGCGCCACCGGCCCCGGCCCCGCAGCCCGTACAGGCCCCGCCACGGCCCGGGAGCGCGCCCCAGGGCGGTGCGCCGCCCGCCTGGCACGGCCAGGTCGGTGCCGGACCCGGTGCGCACCGCGGTGGCGACCCCCGTGGCGCCGGCCCCGGCCCGATGCCGCCGGCCGTCCCCGTCGGCCAGGACGTCTCCACGGCCCGGGTGACGCCGGTCTCCGCCGCCCCCCAGGCGTCCCCGGCCGGCGCGCTGTCCTCGGCGCCCCCGGCCGCGCGGCCCTCCGCGGCGGCGGACGGCGCCGGCGGTCCCGTACAGCTCGGTGGCTCGCCCGCCCCGATAGGGCCCGGGCCGCGCGCCGCCGACGCCGGCCAGCCGCCGCCGCGCGGCCAGGCCGGTGCCGCCACGGACTGGGTGCGGCCGCCCGGCGGCGCCCCCGCGCCCGGTGTGCCGCAGCAGGGCGGGCCGGGCAACGGCAATCCGGGTGACGGCCCGGGTGCCGCGCGCCAGGATGCCGCGCCGGCCGAGGCGCCCGCCGCCGAGCCGGGCCGCTGGCGCCCCTGGCGCTTCCGGATGTCCAACGACGTGTGGGGCACCCCCGCCGTCGACGGCGACCTGCTGTACGTCACGTCCTTCGAGGTGCACGCCTTGGACGTGGCCAGCGGGCGCCGCAAGTTCAAGACCCGCGACGTGGCCTGGGCGATGGCCGTCGCCGACGGCCGGATCCACGCCTCGGACGGCCCGAGCCTGTACGCCCTGGACGCCGCCGACGGCACCGAGCGCTGGCGGCTCACCACCGACGGCTGGGTCTACGCCCTCAAGGTCGACCGGGGCACGGTCGTCACCAGTACGCGCGGCGGTGGTGTCCAGGCGTGGGAGGCCGCGAACGGCGAGCGGCTGTGGGAGATCGGCGGCGCCCAGACCGACTTCGAGACGGCCGAGGCGGCCCCCGTGGTGCACGACGGCACGGTGTTCGTCTGGGCCGACGCGCGGCTGAAGGCCCTGGAGGCGCGGACCGGCGCCGAGCGGTGGTCGTATCCGGTGGGTGACGCGGCGGCCTGCGGCGGCGCGCCGGTGCGGCTGCTGCCCGCGCCGGACGGTGTCGTCTACGTCGCGGCCGGCACCCGCGTCCTGGCGATCGACATCGCGCGCGGCGATGTGCGCTGGCACTTCGAGGCGCCCGCGGTGTTCCTGAGCCCGCCCGCCTTCGCTCCCGGCCCGGCCGTCACCGGTGGCGGGGTCTACCTCGCGGACTACCTCGGCACGGTCTACGCGCTGGACGCGGCGGACGGCCGCGACCGGTGGCGGATCGCCACCGAGGCGCGCCAGTCCACCGAGCCGGTGCTGGTCGCGCACGGCGCGGTCCACCTGGGCAGCGGCAAGGCGCTCTACACGCTGGACGCCGTGACCGGCACCCCGCGCTGGCGGTTCCAGGCCGGTGCGGAGGTGGCCGGCGCGCCGGTCTTCGCCGAGGGCCGGGTGCACTTCGGTTCGGCCGACCACTGCCTGTACACGCTGGACGCGATGGGCGGGCAGCTCCGCTGGAAGCTGGAGACCGGTGGCGAGATCACCGGTTCGCCGGTGGCGGTCGGCGGCGTGGTCTACGCGTGCAGCAAGGACCGCTGCGTGTACGCGCTGGACGCGGCCAAGGGGACAGGGCTGGCGCGGCGGCCCTGAGGCCGGGGGCTCTGGCGAGGGCTCTGTGAGCGGTGCGACCGAGCGCTCCGCGAGACTTCCGGTCCGCTACTCCCGGTCGTCACGCGGGCGCGGCGACCCTGGCTGCCGGGGCTCGCGCCGCGGCCCGCGCTCCTGCTCCGAGCCGTTGCCCCACCGCACCGGCGGTGTCGGCGGCTGCCCCGACTGCCGGTACGACGAGGACGGTCCCGGCCCTTGGGGTGCGGGGCCCTGGTCGTCGTCGTGTGCGGGAGGCCGGTCGTCGTCGTGGTGCGGTCCGACGCGCCGGTGTGCGCCCCGGCCGTCCACGCGGTGCCCGCGGCCGCTCATGATCAGCGCGCCGATCAGCAGGAGCACGCCGCCGCCCAGAGCGTACGCCGCGCCCTCGCCCAGACCGCCGTTGCCGACGCTGAGCTCGCCCGCCGCCTGCCCCTGGCGGATCATCCACAAGATCGTGAAGGCGAGTACCACCACGCCCGCGACGGCCACGACCACGCGGGCGCGCAGCACGACACCGAGCAGCGCCAGGGCGGCGGCGCAGATCATCGGCAGGAGCAGCGACGTGAAGAGCGCGCCGTGTTGACCGGTGATACCGGTGAACAGGTCGCCGATCCGCACGTCGCGCCCGTGACGGCCGCCGTACCAGGCACGGAAGGGGCTCCAGACGGCGGCCGCCGCTCCGATGAGGGCGGTCAGGGATCCGATGACGTTGCGCACCACTGGCGTCGCCTCGCTTCGCGTCGTCCCGAGGTCCTCCATGACCGACGCTACGCCTGAGAGCCCCCGCCCGCGAGGCAACACCGGACAACCAGCGCCTTACCCGGCAGTACACCGCGGCCTTTCCAGGCGCTCACCCGCCCTTGCTAGGGTGCCGTGCACGCGTCAACCCACGGGGGCGCGCCACATACGTTTCCACGGGGGATGGGCAAGTCGATGAAGCAGCGCATACGCATGGGCACGGCCACCCGGGCGGCCGTCGCGGCCGGACTCGCGCTCGCCACGGTCGCCGCAGTCGGCGGCTGCGCACGCGGCCACAGCCGGGGCGGACTCATCGGGGGCATCGGCGGCGGATCCGACCACACGGTCGCCGCGCCCTCGTACACGCCCTATTCGCCCACGCCGTACGAGACCCCGACGTACGAGCCGACGTACTCGCCGTCGCCGACGCTGGAGACCTTCGACCCGGACGGCCGGTCCGACGTCAACGGCAGCAACTGCGACTACTCCAATTCGCTGCGCCAGTTCACGTACACGGTCTCGGTCACCAACCCCTCCTCCACCGACACCTTCTCCTACGACATGGCCATCAACTGGATGAAGGCCCGCCCGGCGGACGGCAAGGCGTACGGCCTGCACGAGCGCAGCATCGTCGTCGGCCCCGGCGCCACCGAGACCTACACCGCCCGCTACACCATCAACCAGTCCTCCGTCGGGCAGTTCTGGTACACCTGCCAGATCACGCGGGCGCAGAAGACCCGGATGTGAGCGCCGGGCCGCGCGGGTGCGCCCCCGGCGCGCGGGTCAGCGCACCGTGACGTGCGGGCCGGCCCCGTCGTCGCGCCGGCGGGCGGCGAACAGCTCGGCCTGGCGGTCCGGCGGCAGATTGCCCAGCGCGATCAAGTGCGGGGCGTGGGCCAGCGCCTGGGACCTGGCCGCCTCCTTGGCTGCCCACAGCGCCCGTACGGTGCCCTGCACCGCCTCGGTCGGCTGCGCGGCGAGCACGGCGGCGCGGCGCAGCGCCACCTCGACGGCCGCGCCGGGCTCGGTCAGCTCCGACACCAGGCCGATCTCGTAGGCGCGCGGCGCGCCGAGCCGCTCCGCCGTCCCCATCAGTGACAGCCGGGCGATCTCCCCGTAGGGCATCCGCTGAGCCATGTGGATGGCCTCGTAGGCGCTGACCATCCCGTAGGTGGTGTGCGGGTCGAAGAACGTGGCGGTCTTCGCGGCGATGAGGAACTCCGCCTCGCCCAGGAGGTAGAAGGCGCCGCCGCAGGCCATGCCCTCGACGGCGGCGACGACCGGTTTCCACAGGTCGTTGGCCTTGGGGCCGATGCGGATCAGCGGGTCGTCGAGGGAGTAGGGGGAGGGCGGCTGCGGGATGTCGGCGGCGCGGTCGAGGCCGGTGCAGAAGGCCCGGCCGCCGGCTCCGGTGATCACGGCGGCCCGTACGGTGTCGTCGAAGCGGAACGCCCGCCAGGTGGCGGCGAGTTCGTCGGCGGTCGCCGGGTCGAGGGCGTTGTGGCGCTCGGGACGGTCCAGGGTGACCAGCGCGACGCCGTCCGTGAGCCGCGTGCGGATCGTCATGGCCGCTCCAGGAGCCAGCGGGGCACGGTGACGCCCCCGGGCAGGGTGTGGAAGACGGCCTTCACCGGTGCGCCGATGCGCAGTTGCGCCGGGTCGAGGGAGTCCAGATCGGCGCCGGGGGCGGCGACGAGATTGCCGGCGAGGCGGATGCGCGGGGCGTCGGCGAGTTCGACGAGGACGACGTTGTACGGCGCCCGCGCGGCGTACGCGGGCAGCAGCGGCGGGTGCGGCACGACGTAGGACCAGACGCGGCCGTGGCCGCTCATCCGCCGCCAGTGGGCGGTGAAGGACCGGCAGTGCGGGCAGCAGGGGCGGGGCGGGAAGCGCGGTGTGTCGCAGCCGGAACAGGTCTGGACGCGCAGTTCGCCCCGCGCGGCGTACTCCCAAAAGGGTGTGCCGTCGTCGTCGGGGACGGGAAGCAGCAGGTCGGCGGCGGTCTCCGGTCCGTTGTCAGTGGCGGGTGGCACGCTTGCCGTCATGGACTCACGAACGGTTTCGCCGGTGGGTTTCCGAGGGCTCATCTCGTGTCAACTCCTCAGCAGCAGGGCCGAGGTGGGGACGCCCTCGCCCGCGGTGACCAGGCAGGTGGTGGCGCCCGGGACCTGTGCGGTGCTGGTACCGCGCAGTTGCCGGACGCCTTCGGTGATGAGGTTGAAACCGTGGACGTACGCCTCCGAGAGGCCGCCGCCGGCGGTGTTGAGGGGCAGCCGACCGCCGGTCTCCAGCGCGCCGCCCTCGGTGAAGGCCGCGCCCTCGCCGCGTCCGCAGAAGCCGTAGCCCTCCAGCGAGAGGGGGATCAGGGGGGTGAACGCGTCATAGATCTGCGCCACGTCGACGTCCTCCGGGCCGAGGTCGGCGCCCTTCCACAGGTGGCGGGCGGCGGTCCAGGCCGGGCCGGTGAGCGGTTCGTCGTTCCAGTAGTTGACCATGCCGTGGTGCTGGGCGGGCAGGCCCTGGGCGGCGGCGTGGATGTAGGCGGGCCGGTGGCGGCAGTCGCGGGCGCGCTCGGCGGAGACCACGACGCACGCCAACGCCCCGTCGGTCTCCAGGCAGTTGTCGAACAGGCACAGCGGTTCGCTGATCCAGCGCGCGGTCATGTACATCTCGCGGGTCAGCGGGCGCTCGTACATCATCGCGGCCGGGTTCTGGTTGGCCCGGTTGCGGCAGGCGAGGGCGACGTTGAAGAAGTGGTCGCGGGTGGCGCCGTATTCGTGCATGTAGCGGCGGGCCAGCATGCCGATCTCGTCGGCGGGGCGCAGCAGTCCGAAGGGCCGGGTCCACTGCGCGGGGGTGGGCAGTTGGGCCCGGGTGTTCTTCCAGGGGCGCGGTCCCGAGCCGCGTTTGCGCGAGCGCCAGGCGACGCCGACGCGCGCCTGCCCGGTGGCGATGGCGGCGGCCAGGTGGGCCACCGTCGCGCAGGAACCGCCGCCGCCGTAGCCGACCTTGGAGAAGTGGGTGGCGTCGCCGGCGCCGATGGCCTTGGCGAGCTCCACCTCGTCGGTCTCCTCCATGGTGTAGGAGGCGAAGGCGTCCACCTCCGAGGGGTCGATGCCGGCGTCATCCAGCGCGGCGAGGACGGCGCGGCAGGCGAGGGCCTTCTCGGACTCGGGGAGGTGTTTGGCGAACGGCGTCTGCCCGATGCCGGCTATCGCCGTGGCGTCCTTGAGGGTCGCGGCCATCGCCACCTCCGTGGTCGGTCGTCAGTGCTGACAGCGGAGGAGGCTACCGCTAATCTGACGGACAGTCAGCTCTTGTGCGGGAGGTAGTGCGATGCGCGGTGACGGGGATGTGCGGGCGGACGAGGCGTACGGCTCCCTCGCCGGGCTGGTGCGCGCGGCCGCGGCGCGGTACGGCACCCGCGAAGCGGTCGTCGAGGGCCGGACCCGGCTGTCGTACGCGGCCCTCGGTGAGCGGGTCGAGCGGGCCGCCGCCGCCTGCCTGGCCGCCGGCGTCGCCCCCGGTGACCGCGTCGCCGTCTGGGCGCCCAACACCCTCGACTGGATCGTCTGCGCGCTGGGCGCCGTCTCGGCCGGCGCCGTCCTCGTCCCCGTCAACACCCGCTTCAAGGGCAGCGAGGCCGCCTACGTCCTGCGCCGCACCCGCGCCCAACTGCTCTTCGTCACCGGCACCTTCCTCGGCACCTCCTACGTCGCCTCCCTGCGCCGCGCCGCCCAGGAGGGCACCGGAGCGGGCCCGCTGCCCGGACTGCCGAAGCTGGAGAAGGTCGTCGTGCTCGCCGAGGACGCCCCCGCCGACTTCGTCACCTGGCAGGACTTCCTCGCCGCCGGGGAGGAGGTGCCCGCGGCGGCGGTCCGCGCCCGCGCCGACGCCCTGCGCCCCGAGGCGCCCTCGGACATCATCTTCACCTCCGGCACCACGGGTCACCCCAAGGGCGCCGTCGTCACCCACGCCCAGACCCTGCGCGTCTACGACGCCTGGAGCGCGCTGGCCGGCCTGAAGGAGGGCGACCGCTACCTCATCGTCAACCCGTTCTTCCATACCTTCGGCTACAAAGCCGGCATCATCGCCTGCCTGCTGCGCGGCGCCACGATGATCCCGCAGCCGGTCTTCAGCGCGGAGACCGCCCTCGCCAACATCGCCGCCGAACGGATCTCCGTCCTGCCCGGCCCACCCACCCTCCACCAGCAGATCCTCGACCATCCCGCCCGCGAGCGGCACGACCTGTCCGCGCTGCGCCTGGTCGTCACGGGTGCGGCCGTCGTCCCCCTGGAACTGGTCGAGCGGCTGCGCGCCGAGCTGAAGATCGGCACCGTGCTGACCGCCTACGGCCTGTCGGAGAGCTCCGGCGTGGTCACGATGTGCCGCCGCGGCGACCCGCCCGAGATCATCGCGTCGACGTCGGGCCGCGCCCTGCCCGGCACGGAGGTGCGCGTCGCGGACGCGGCGGGCCGCACCCTGCCGGCCGGCGAGGCGGGCGAGGTGCTGGTGCGCGGCTACCACGTCATGTCGGGCTACTTCGAGGACCCGGCGGCCACCGCCCGCGCGCTCACCCCGGACGGCTGGCTGCGCACCGGCGACATCGGCGTCCTCGACGCGGACGGCAACCTCCGGATCACCGACCGCCTCAAGGACATGTTCATCGTCGGCGGGTTCAACGCCTATCCCGCCGAGATAGAGCGACTCCTCGGCCGTCACCCGGACATCGCCGACGTCGCCGTGATCGGCATACCCGACCCGCGCCTGGGCGAGGTCGGCCGGGCGTTCGCCGTCCGGCGCCCCGGCTCCGCCCTCACCGCCGACGACCTGATCGCCTGGTCCCGCCGCGAAATGGCCAACTACAAGGTCCCGCGCGAGGTCACCTTCGTCACCGCACTCCCGCGCAACGCGAGCGGCAAGGTCCTCAAGACCCGCCTGCGGCAGACCCGGCCGGGGACGGCACCGGCCTGAGCGACGCGCCGCCTCACGGCGGCCGGGCCATGGGCGGCCGGGCCGCTCCGGCGCGCCCCTCGCGGGCTTACCGGGCCGGCGGCGTCCAGTCCGGCCGGCGTCCGCTGAGGGCCACCACCCGGTCCAGGAGCGGCGCGTCCTCGGCGACCGGCACCGCCGGACCGAACAACGGCCCGCCACCCCCGCCGCTCCCGTCGGCGGCCGGCGCCAGCAGCGCGTACGACACGTTCAGGCTCGCCTCGTCGGGCGCGTAGTCCTGGCCCGTGGCGCGCGCCAGGTCCCAGCCGTGCACCACCAACTCGTTGAGGGCGATCCGGCCGGCGAGGGCCGCGGGAAGGGCGACGCCACCCGCCTGGGTGTCGCCCTCCCACGCCTCGGGCTCCCGCCACGCCCGCACCAGATCGGTGAGGTTCGCCGCCAGCGCCGCGCGCCAGCCCGGCTCCACATCGGGCACCGCCGCACCGGGATCGGTGCTCGTCGACGGGCCGAAGTCCTTGCGCGCCGCGTCCCGAAAGGCGCCGCTCAGGCCGACGAGGTGCCCCAGCAGATGGCGCACCGCGTACTTCTCGCACGGCGTCGCCGCGTCGAGCCGCTCCTCGGCGGTGCCCTCGGCCAGGCGCGCCACCAGCCGGGCCTGCGCATCGAAGTCGGGCATCTCGGTCCTGTTCCGCTCGGTCATCGCCGGATTCCTTCCGTCCCACCGGGGCCACCCCACGAGCCGCGCCACCCGCCGCCCGCGCCGACCCCCGCCCAGTGAAGACTCCCCGGCTCCCGCAAACTCATCGCCACCCGGAGACCGGGCCCCGATCAGCAATCAATCGAAGGTGATGTCCAGGCTGGAGCTGTACGCCGCCCCGTCGCGCCCCGCCCCGTCGCGCCCCGGCCCGTCACCACCGCTCCCGTACGTGCCCTCACCCGCGCTCTCACCCGCCCCCGCACCCGCGCTCTCACGCGCCGACGGCGGTGCCGACTCGGCCCAGATCCGCACGGCCCGCCGGTCGAACCCGTCCTGCGCGGCCTGTTCCACCGTGAAGGCGACGCTCTGGCCGGCGGCCAACTCGCGAAAGCCCTCCGCCTGGATGGCCGAGTAGTGCGCCCACACCGCGTCCGGCAGAGCCGGGGACACAAGGACGCCCCAGCCCTCTTCGCCGTTCCATTCCCGCACCCGCCCCGCGAGCACCTCGTCCGGCATCGCTTCCGGCATACTTCCCGCTCCCCGCGTCCCGCCGATCGGTACGGCGCGGAGAACCGCGCCCCACGCGACAGGCTAGGGGCAGCCGAGGGCCGGAAAACAGCGGTTTACCTTCCCCCGCCGCCCGCGTACCGCTCCCGCAGTGCCGTCTTCAGGACCTTGCCCAGCGGGCCGCCGCGCGGCAGTTCGCCGGTGATCTCCAGTTGTTCCGGCAGTTTCTGGGTCATCAGTCCGGCCGCCCGCAGATGCGCGGTCAGCTCCGGCAGGGTCGGGCGCGGGGCGGTCGGATCGGCGAGCGTGATCACCGCGCACACCCGCTCGCCGCGGGCGCGGTCGGGCAGGCCGATCACCGCCGCTTCGCCGACCGCCGGATGGGCGTCCAAGAGGTCCTCGATCTCCCGGGCCGAGATGTTCTCGCCCTTGCGGATGATGATGTCCTTCAGGCGCCCGGTCAGGACGAGATGCCCGTCGGGGCGCACCAGTCCCAGGTCACCGGTGCGGAAGTAGCCGTCGGCGTCGAAGGCCCCCTGGATCAGCGCCGGGTCGGTGTACCGGCGGAAGAGCATGCTGCCCTTGACCGTCACCTCGCCGGATTCCCCGGTTTCGGCCTCCGTCCCGTCCGGCCGGGCGATCCGTACCCGCGCGCCCGTCACCGGCCGGCCCACGGTCCGCGCCAACTGGTCGTCGCTGTCGTACGGCGTCCCCATGGCGATCATCGGGCACTCCGTCATGCCGTAGCCGTGGACGAGGGCGCAGCCCAGTTCGCGTCCGGCCGCCGCGTACAGCTCCGGCGGCATCGGGGCGCCGCCGCCGGACAGCAGCCGCAGCGAGGGGATCAGCCGGCCCGCCTGTGGCCGCGCCCGCCGGTAGCGGCGCGACTCCTCCAGGAACGCCTGGTAGAAGGCGGTGCTCCCACCGGCCATCGTCACGCCCAGGCGGCGGTAGACGGCGGCCGCCCGGTCCGGCGCGAAGGTGTCCAGCAGGACCGCGGGGAAGCCGCTGACCAGCATGGCGATGACGTAATCCGGGCCGGCGACGTGCGCGTAGGGGAAGGCGATCGAGCCGATGTCGGCGGCGGTCATGCCCAGCGCGGTGGCCAGTCCGACGCCGCCGGCGATGAGCCCGGCGTCGGTGTGCTCGACGCCCTTGGGGGCGGCGGTGGTGCCGGAGGTGTAGTAGATCCACGTGGTGCCGTCGGCCGCGCGGTCCGCGCCGCCCGGCGCCTGCCCGGCCTCCCGGACGGGATCGCCCGCGGGCAGCCCGTCCGCCAGGGAGAGCACCCGTACCCGGTCCCCGGCCAGTTTCCGTGCCATCGCGGTGTGGTCGAAGCCCCGCCACTCGCCCGGCACCAGTACGTATGCGGCCGCCGACTCCTCCAGGATGAAGCCCACCTCGCGCTCCCGGTGGAGCGGGATGACGGGTATCTGCACGGCCCCGAGCCGGGCCAGCGCCAGCGAGGCGATGACCGTCTCCGCCCGTGTCGGGAGCTGCCAGGCCACCCGCGTCCCGGGCCCGATCCCCAGCTCACGGAACCCGGCGGCGGCCTTCAGCACCTCATCGCTCACCTCGCCGAAGGTGAGCGTCCGGCCGTCCTCGTCGAAGAACATCGGCCGGTCGCGCGAGGCCCGGGCCCGGTAGGAGAGCAGTTCCCGGAGCGTCTGTATGCGAGCGGGCTCGAACACGGCGCGCCTCCTGACGGCGGGCGGAGAGCGGAGTGGGCCCCGGGCCGCCGCTTCGGGCCCGGGTGGCGCGACTGTAGCAGCGCAACTGACGCACCGTCAGGTGTCGTGCGTGGCCGGACATGCCGCAGGGACCGGCTCCGATGGCTCCCCTCCTGCCATCAAAACCGGTCCCTGCACTCCCCCGAAGTACCCGGTGGGCTGCTGACCTGGTGGTACGGGTCTCAGCTCTTCGGGTCGGCGATGGGACGGTGACTGTCCATGGGCTGGATCACACCGTCACGCGGCGCCGCGGGCAGCGGCTCCGTGGCCGGACGCACCGGGTCCGTGGTCGGGCGCACCGGGTCCTTCGCCGGACGTACCGGGTCCGGGGCGGTCGCCTCGATGCCCACGATGGGCCGGTGGCTGTCCAACGGCTTGAGGATGTCCTTGTCGTCGCTCGGCTGCTGAGCCAGGTTCTCAGTGCTCAACGCAATCAACTCCTGTGTCTGGGCGCTAATCGGTCCGCCCGGCCGGCAACTCCCCCGAGGATCGCCGGACGGGTGGACCAGGGGCCGAACACCATACGGTGGGGCCTCGCCGAGCCGCTTGCCCCCCGAGGCGGCGGATCGGTTAAGAAGAGAGTGGCCCTCGCCGATGAACGATCGATAAACGTCCGCGACTATGACGCTGACCTGCGGTTATGCGGGGGTCGCAACGGTCAGGAGCTGTTGCACCTTGACGCTCTCCGCCGAGCCGAGCCGCTCGTAGATGGCGAGGGCGTCCTGCCAGCACACCCGCGCCCGCCCGGTGTGGCCGACGCCGTTCAGCGCGCGCCCCAGAGCCGTCAGGGCGTTCGCGCGCCACAGTTCACCGCCGGTGGCCCGGAGGGTGGCGAGCGCCTGTTCGGCGTGGTTGGCGGCCTGCGCGGGCCGGCCGGCGGCCAGATCGACCTCGGCCAGCCGGAAGTACGTCATGCCTTCCCAGAACCGCTGGCGGCTGTCGCGGAAGATGGCGAGCGCCTCGGTGAGCTGCTGGGCGGCGTCATCGAGACGCTGGGCGAGAGTGAAGGCGACGCCCAGCGCGTACATGCCGTTGGCCAGGCGGCGGGTCGCGCCGATCTGCCGGTATATGGCGACGCCCTGCTCGGCGAGCTGGATCGCGCTGTCCACCCGACCGGTGTCGAGGTGGACGCGGGAGAGGTTGCACAGCGCGCTCGCCTCGGACTGCTTGTTGTCGTCGTCGCGGAACGCCACGAGCGCCTGGCTCAGATACTCCTCGGCGTCCGCGTGGCGGCCCTGCTCGCCCGCGATGATGCCGCGGTCGTTGGGCGCGTAGGAGGACGAGAACGGGTCGTTGGTGGCCAGGCCCAGGAGCATGGCGTACTTGGCGTTCTCGTCGGCCTCGTCCAGGCGGCCGGCCAGGGTGCGCGCGTAGGTGAGGGCGGTGTGGATGCGCGCCTCGGCGTGCTTGTCCCCGACCGCGCGGGCGGCGGTCAGCAGCGCGGTGTTGACCTGTTCGTACTGGAGGGCGTACGCACCGGACTCGGCGAGGTCCTTGGTGAGCAGGAGCAGGTCGGCGGCGCGGCGCAGGGTGTCGCGGCCGTGGGACTGCTTGGCGCAGGCCAGCAGGCAGCCGGCCTCGCTGAACAGCCACTCCAGCGCGGTGGTGCGGTCGGTGAAGTCGAGCCCGGGGTAGTTCGTCGGCTCCATGTGGTCCACCAGGCGGTCGCCGGGGCGTTCCAGGAGGTACATCCGGGCGGCGGTCGCGGAGTAGAAGTCCAGCAGCCGCGACAGGGCCGCGTCGCGCTCCGTCGGCGGGTGCTCGTCGCGTTCGGCGCAGGCGCGGGCGTAGAGCCTGACCAGGTCGTGGAAGCGGTAGCGGCCGGGGGCGGCGGATTCCAGGAGGCTGGCGTCGACGAGGGACTCGACGAGGTCCTCCGCGGACACGGGGTCCAGGTCCAGGATTGAGGCGGCGGCGGCCAGGGAGATGTCCGGCCCGTCGGCCAGGCCCAGCAGCCGGAAGGCGCGGGCCTGGTGCGGCTCCAGTTGGCCGTAGCCCAGCTCGAAGGTGGCCTTGACGGCGAGGTCGCCGGCGCGCAGTTCGTCCAGCCGGCGCCGCTCGTCGGCCAGCTTGCGGGCCAGGGTGGACACCGTCCACGTCCGGCGGGCGGCCAGCCGGGAGGCGGCGATGCGGATGGCCAGCGGCAGGAAGCCGCAGGCGCCGACGACGGCCATGGCGGCCTGCCGTTCGGAGGTGACGCGCTCCTCGCCGACGATGCGGGTGAACAGCGTCAGCGCCTCCTCCGGGCTCATCACGTCGAGGTCGATGAGATGGGCGCCGGCCAGGTCGATCATGCGCGCGCGGCTGGTGATGAGGGCGGCGCAGCCCTCGGCTCCCGGGAGCAGCGGGCGGATCTGGGCGGCGTCGCGCGCGTTGTCCAGTAAGGCCAGGACGCGGCGGCCGGCGAGGGTGGAGCGGTAGAGGGCGGAGCGCTCCTCCAGGCCGTCGGGGATGGAGGAGTCGGGGGTGCCCAGGGCGCGCAGGAACGCGCCGAGGACGGCGACCGGCTCGGAGGGGGTGTGGCCGGCGCCCTGGAGGTCGACGTAGAGCTGCCCGTCGGGGAAGTGGTCGCGGGCGGCGTGCGCGACGTGCACGGCGAGGGTGGTCTTGCCGACGCCGCCGATGCCGGTGAGCGCGGAGACGGCCATCACGCTGCCCTCGGCGGTGGCCAGTTGCTCGCCGAGTTCGGCGACGAAGGCGGTGCGGCCGGTGAAGTCGGCGACCGTGGCGGGCAACTGCTTGGGGCGTACGACGACGTGGTCGGTGGCGTCGGCGTCGTCGTTGACGACCGGCGGCGCGTCCAGGTCGGTGTCGGCGCGCAGGATGCGCTGCTGGAGCTCGGAGAGCGAGGCGCACGGGTCGACGCCCAGCTCGTCGGCGAGCAGCCGGCGGGTGTCGGCGTAGACGGCGAGCGCTTCCGCCTGCCGGCCGCTGCGGTAGAGGGCCAGCATGAGCAGTTCGCGCAGGCGCTCGCGCAGCGGGTGGGCGGCGGTGAGCGCGGTCAGCTCGGAGACGGCCTCGGCGTGGCAGCCGGCCTCCAGGGCGAGTTCGAGGCGGGTCTCCATGAGGGAGAACCGCCATTCCTCCAGGCGGGTGCGCTGGGTGTCGGCGTACGGGCCGGCGAGGCCGGCGAGGGGTTCGCCGTCCCACAGCGCGAGGGCCGCGTCGATCAGTTCGCGGGCGCGGGTGCGGTCCCCGGACGCCTTGGCCTTCTCCGCTTCGGCGGCGTACTGCTCGGCGTGTTCGTGGTCGAGGTCGAGGGGGCGGCCGTCGGTGGAGCGCAGGGCGTATCCGCCGGACTCGCTGACCAGGACGTCCGCGTCACGGCCGAGGGCCTTGCGCAGCCGGGAGGCGTAGGTGCGCAGGGCGGCGAGGGCGGCGTGCGGCGGTTCGTCGCCCCACAGGGCGTCGACGAGTTCGGCCGCGGTGGCGGTGCGTCCGCCGCGCAGCAGCAGGGCGGCGAGCAGCGCGCGTTGCTGCGGGGAGCCCGCTGCCAGCGGCGTCAGGCCGCGCCAGGCCCGTACGGGACCGAGCACGGTGAAGCGGAGCCGCTCCCGCCCCTGCCCCGGACCGTCGTCCATGGTGTCCCCCTGCCCTGTGCCGTCCGATCACGCTGTGCGCACCGTGACACCGTGCGCAACGGTCAGTCTGCCTTGTCACGGCCCCTTACGTCAGTAGGGGTCCGCAGCGTGCACAAAGCCTCCCCGGCTGATAGGAGCGGGGACGGGGCGGGCGGCAGGGGGGCGCGGAGGGCCGTCTTCCACGCCACTTCGCTCCCCTCGTGCTTCTTATGCGCCCCTCATGCGCCCCCGGTACCACCCATCCGAGCCCCCGGCCGCCCCAGCCCGTAAGCCGCCCGCCGAAGCCTCCGCCCCTCGTAGCTGACGACCCATCAGATAACCGCTACCGTGAGGAACATGGAGACCCCGGAGAGCACAGAATCCACACAGTCCGCGCAGTCCATAGGGTCCACGCACCCCAGGCGGCCCACAGAGCCCATAGGGACCCCGGAGGCCCTGGAGGCCCTGGAGGCGACCTTCCCCAAGATCATCTCGGTGGACGACCACACGGTGGAGCCGCCCCACGTATGGCGCGACCGGCTCCCGTCCAAGTACCGCGACACCGGACCGCGTGTCGTGCGGGCGCCCCTGAAGGAAATGACCTTCGTAGGCGGCCGGTTCGCCCCGAAAATGGGTGCCGCCGGGGACGACGGCCCGATCGCCGACTGGTGGGTCTACGAAGACCTGCACCGGCCGCTGACCCGCCTCGACACCGCCGTCGGCTACGCCCGCGACGACATCAAGCTCGAAGGCATCACCTACGAGCAGATGCGCCCCGGCTCCTTCAGCGTCCCGGAGCGTCTCGCCGACATGGACGTCAACCACGTCCAGTCCGCCCTGTGCTTCCCCACCTTCCCGCGCTTTTGCGGCCAGACCTTCACCGAGGCGAAGGACCGCGAACTGGGGCTGCTCGGCGTGCGCGCCTACAACGACTGGATGGTGGAGGAGTGGTGCGGCCCCGACGCCCGGGGCCGGCTCATCCCGCTCACCCTCGTCCCGCTGTGGGACGCGGAACTGGCCGCCGCCGAAGTGCGGCGCAACGCCTCCCGCGGCGTGCGCGCGGTCTGCTTCAGCGAGATCCCGCCCCACCTGGGGCTGCCCAGCATCCACACCGACTACTGGGACCCCTTCCTGCGCGCCTGCGACGAGACCGGCACCGTCATCGCGATGCACATCGGCTCCTCCAGCAAGATGCCGTCCACCTCCGCCGACGCGCCGCCCGCCGTCGGCTCCACCATCACCTTCGCCAACTGCTGCTTCTCCATGGTCGACTGGCTGATGAGCGGCAAGTTCGACCGCTTCCCCCGACTGCGGATCATGTACGCCGAGGGCCAGATCGGCTGGATCCCGTACATCCTGGAGCGCGCCGACGTGGTCTGGGAGGAGAACCGCGGCTGGGGAGGCGTCGCCGACAAGGTGCTCCGCCCGCCCTCCGAACTCTTCACCGAGCACGTCCACGGCTGCTTCTTCGACGACGCCTTCGGCCTCAAGAACCTCGACGCCATCGGCGCCGGCAACGTCCTCTACGAGACCGACTACCCGCACTCCGACTCCACCTGGCCCCGCTCCAAGGAGGTCGCCGAGTCCCAAATGGCCCACCTGCCATCACCCGTGGTGAACCAGATCGTCCGAGGCAACGCCATCGAACTGCTGGGGCTCACGGGGGAGGGGTTGTGGGGGCCGGGGGTGGCGGGGTGACGGGTGCGTCCGCTCCGCCCGTGCGGTGCCTCACTCCGGAGTGAACTCGTATTGAAGTTCGTACAGGTGTCCCGCCTTGACCATGACGGTGGCCTCGATGGGTCGTTCGTGACGGCTGTGGACGACGCGCAGGGTCCGCAGAACGGGCAGGTTGCTGGGGAGCCGAAGAGCTTCGTACTGCTCCTGAGTGGGTACGCGAGCGGAGACCCGGTCGACGCTGAGCCCGGGTGGGTACCCCAGTTCGGCCAGGAGGGTCGGCGTACCACCCCTGATCCTCCGGCGTTCCGCTATCGCGGTCCCGCGTGCGATGTCCAGCGGGTAATAGCACTTGACCAGTTCGACCGGATCATCATCGATCACGAGGATCTGGCGGCGGAGCAGGGCCGCGTCGCCGCTCGCGAGGTTCAGGGCGTTCGCGACATCGCTGGGCGGCACGCACTCGGAAACCTCCAGCAGTTGGCTACGCGCCCGCGCTCCGGTCTTCCCGGCCTCGGCGAGCCAGCGGTACGGCTCTCCGGGGCCGGCCGGTGAGGTGAAGCAAGCGGGCCGCACGGTCTGCTGCCGGTGTGCGCGGACGGTCACCGCCGCTCCGGCCCTGCCGATGACCAGACGCTCGTCCTTGAGGACTTGGAGTGCCTTCTGCACCGTGGCGTTGGAGGCGTCGAACCGGGTCTTCAGTTGTGCCGTGGAAGGCAGCTTGGCCTCTGGCGCCAGGTCGCCACTCATGATTTCGTCGCGCAGGTCGGCGGCGATCCGTTCATGCAGGGAACGCCGGTCGTAGGCGTCGTCTTCGGTTCTCGGCACGGTCATCCGATCCTGATCTCGTAGCGAAGCCGCTGAAGCCGGCCGGGCATCGCCATCCTGTCCACTTGGATCGGCTGTTCGCCGCCGTCGAGCGTCAGCCGTGTCAGTTGAAGCACCGGTTCGTCCGTGCCGGTCCGCAGGGCAGCGCATTCCTCCTCGCTGGGCAACCGGGCGATGACGTCCTCCTGGACCCGGGCCCCGACATACCCGAGCGAGGCGAGCAGTGAGACCGCGCCGCCGGGAATCCGGGCGGTCCCTGCGAGGCGGGTTCCTCGTGCGATGCGGGCGGGGTAGTAGGTGTCGGTCAACTCGCAGGGCACCTCGTCGAGGAACATCACGCGGCGGCGTACGACGACGTCCTCGCCCTCGGCGACTCCCAGGAGTTCCGCGATGTCGGACGGTGCCGCGACCTCTCCGGCATGGGCGATGCGTTGACTGCCCCGGCGACCGCGGGCGGCGGCCTCCGCACCCCACGCGTCGGCCTGCCCCCTCTCCCTGGGCATGAGGTACGGCATCGAGCTGCTGACCCATTCGCTGGTGCCCACGGCGTCCTCCTGCGCGGTCGGTGATCTCAATCCGTCGCATACACGGTAAGCGAACCCCCGGCGCCATCACGTCCCCATAGCTTGCTGCTTTATGCGAATAGCAGTAGGTTCGTCAGGTCATGGAGTCCAGGTTCAAGGCGGTTGTTCATCGTGTCCCTGCCACCACAACGTCGATTTCTCCTCATCCGCACTTTCCCCGGCGCCGCATCAAGCCTTGCGGTCGCTACCCTCACGTGGATCTCAGAGCTGCTGTGGCGACTGTTACGGACCGCACCGGGCCGTCACCGGTCGGCCGACGCGCTCCCGATCGTGCCGCGTGCGGCCGCGCCGGTCGGGTGCCTGACCCAGGTGCCGATGCTGCGGGGCGAGGACACCGTCATGGTGCGTCCCTACCTCGTGGCGCACGAGCGACGGCAGGCGGCACGACTTCGGCTCGCCCACCCGCGCGCCTTTCGGATCGCTGTGCACGGCGTGCGGATCGGCGCCGGGCAGGCCCCTGGGGTGAAGGCGGCCACGCGATGAGTGAACCGCAAGAGACGCGCCTGCTGTCGTGGTCGACGCCGGAGGGGAAGACCTGCTTCCTGGTGAGCGACGGCACGGGGCTCCTCTCCCGGGTCGCGGACGGTGTCGAGTCCGTTCAGCTCGACATGGCGGACGCTCTGCTCGGCCACGCGGCCGACATGCTCGGCGACCGCGAGGCGACTGCCGAGGAGGTTCACTTCCTCGCGCGTCGGCTGACCGAGGCGTTGCGGGACGTGCGCCGTATCGCAGCGGGCAGGGCGCGCGCTGTCGGGGGCCGCGCGGTCGGACCTCTTGCCTGATCGGGTATCAGCTACCACGATGACCGCACTCGCTAATTGACGGTTCGTCAGATTGGGGGTGGGGTAAGTGCGGATACTGCCCGAAGGGCGGTTGGCGTACGGCATGCAGTTGCCCGTCCAGTCGCAGAGCACGCTGTACGCGGAGAGCTGGGAAGCCGCGGCGGGGCCCGCCGAACTGGTCGAGGTCGCGCGGGCCGCCGACCGGTACGGGTTCGCGTACATCGCCTGCTGTGAGCACATCGCGATCCCGCGGCGGCTGGCCGGTGCGATGGGGACCGTCTGGTACGACCCGGTGGCCACGCTCGCGTATCTGGCGGCCGTCACCGAGCGGGTGTGGCTGCTCAGCCATGTCGCGGTGGTGGGCCTCAAGCACCCGCTGGTCGGTGCGAAGCAGTACGCGACGCTGGACCGGCTGTCCGGCGGGCGGCTGATCCTGGGGGTGGGGGCCGGGCACGTGCGCGAGGAGTTCGAGGCGCTCGGGGTGGACTTCCGGCGGCGCGGAGTGGTGCTCGACGAGACCGTCGACGCGCTGCGGGCGGCGCTCGGGCCGGAGGAGTTCCCCGAGTTCGAGGGGGAGCGGTTCGCGTTCGAGGGGCTGGGGCAGGGACCTCGGCCCGTGCGGATGCCGCGGCCGCCGATCTGGGTGGGCGGCTCGTCACCGGCCGCCCTGCGCCGGGCCGCGGTCCGCGGCGACGGCTGGCTTCCGCAGGGCGACCGGCGCGATCAGATGCCGGAGCGGATCGCGACCTTGCGCCGGCTGCGGGAGGAGGCCGGCATCGCGGAGCCGGTGGAGATCGGGGCCATCGCCGAGCCGCTGTACGTCGGCGAGCCGGGGTGGGAGGTCGGGCGGCGGACCCTGACCGGGAGCGCGGACCGGATCGCCGCGTCGTTGCGGGAGTACCGCGCGATGGGCGTGGGGCAGGTCCAGGTGCGCTTCCGCAGTCGTGACCGGGCCGAGCTGGTGGATCAGATGGCGGCGTTCGGGGCGGAGGTCGGGCCGCTGTTGGAGGACTGAGGGCGGGCGAGGGGGTCCGTCGCATCGGGCAACGGGCTCGCCGTACAGGCGGCCCGTCGCACCGAGAAGCGCGAACTTCTCCGCACGCGAAGCGGGCCTTCCGCACGCGAAGCGGACCGCTTCCGCACATGACGTCGGCGCGTGACAACACACGAGGAGTGCAGGCATGGGCAAGCTCGACGGTCGGGTCGTCATCATCACGGGTGCGGCGCGCGGGCAGGGGGAGCAGGAGGCGCGACTGTTCGCCGCGGAAGGGGCGCGGGTGGTGCTCGGGGACGTCCTCGACGGGCAGGGCGAGGCGCTCGCCAAGGAGCTGGGAGAGGGCTCGGCGCGGTACGTCCGGCTGGACGTGACGCGGGAGGAGGACTGGCGGGCCGCTGTCGTCGCCGCGAAGGACGCCTTCGGGAAGATCGACGGGCTGGTCAACAACGCGGGGATACTGCGGTTCAACGAGCTGGTGTCCACCCCGCTGGAGGAGTTCCAGCAGGTGGTGCAGGTCAACCAGGTCGGCTGCTTCCTGGGTATCCGTACGGTGGCGCCCGAGATCGAGGCGGCCGGCGGCGGCACGATCGTCAACACCGCGTCGTACACGGCCCTGACGGGCATGGCGTTCGTCGGCGCGTACGCCGCGACCAAGCACGCGGTCCTGGGGCTGACCAGGGTGGCCGCGGTCGAGCTGGCGGCGAAGAAGATCCGGGTCAACGCGGTGTGTCCGGGGGCGGTGGACACCCCGATGACGAATCCGGCCGCGCTCGACCCGGACGCCGACCCGGTCGAGGCCGGGCGCGCGGTGGACGAGCTGTACCGCAAGCTCGTGCCGATGGGACGGATCGGGCGGCCCGAGGAGGTCGCCCAGTTGGCGCTCTTCCTGACGGGTGAGGACTCCGCGTACATCACCGGGCAGCCGTTCGTCATCGACGGCGGGTGGCTGGCGGGCGTCAGCCTCTTCTGACGCGCCTGCTTCGAGGCGCCTGCTTTGAGGCGCCTGCCGCGACGCGCCCGTTCTGACGCGCCTCCTCTGATGCGGCGGTACTGATGGGTCGTCAGCTATTGACGGCCCCCGGTGCCGGTGGAACAGTCGACCACATTCGAATCTGACGCTCCGTCAGTTCGGTTGGGCAAAGACTTCGGGACGGTGAACCCCTTGGAATTCGGGCTGTTTGTGCAGGGATACGTGCCGGCGGCGCGGGCGGCTGTGGACCCCGAGGCCGAGCACCACGCGCTGATGGAGGAGACCGAGTACGTCATCCAGGCGGACCGGTCGGGCTTCAAATACGCCTGGGCCTCCGAGCACCACTTCCTGGAGGAGTACTCGCACCTCTCGGCCAACGACGTCTACCTCGGCTACCTCGCGCACGCCACCGAACGCATCCACCTCGGCTCGGGCATCTTCAACCCGCTCGCCCCCGTCAACCACCCGGTGAAGGTCGCCGAGAAGGTCGCCATGCTCGACCACCTCTCCGGCGGACGCTTCGAGTTCGGCTCCGGGCGGGGAGCCGGCAGTCACGAGATCCTCGGCTTCATGCCGGGCGTGACCGACATGAACCACACCAAGGAACTCTGGGAGGAGACCATCGCGGAGTTCCCCAAGATGTGGCTCCAGGACGAGTACCCGGGCTTCCAGGGCAAGCACTGGCAGCTCCCGCCGCGCAAGGTCCTGCCCAAGCCGTACGGAAAGTCGCACCCGGCGATGTGGTACGCCGCCGGATCGCCCACCTCCTACGCGATGGCCGGCAAGAAGGGCCTGGGCGTTCTGGGCTTCAGCGTGCAGAAGGTCTCCGACATGGAGTGGGTCGTCGACTCCTACAAGACGGCCGTGAAGGAAGCCGAGCCGGTCGGGGACTTCGTCAACGACAACGTCATGGTGACCTCGACGGCCATCTGCGCCGAGACGCACCAGAAGGCCGTCGAGATCGCGGTCGGCGGCGGGCTCAACTACCTCCAGTCGCTGCTGTTCCGCTACCACGACACCTTCCCGCGCCCCGACGGCGTCCCGGAGTGGCCCGAGCTGCTGCCCGAGTACACCGAGGAGATCATCGAGCTGCTGATCGCCGAGGAGTTGATGATCTGCGGCGACCCCGACGAGGTGCTGCGGCAGTGCAAGCGCTGGGAGCAGGCCGGAGCCGACCAGCTCTCGTTCGGCCTGCCGATCGGTGTCGGCTACGAGGACACCCTCACCTCGATCAAGCTGATCGGCGAGCACGTCATCCCCAAGATCGACACCGATCCGGTGCACCGCACCAGCCGCTTCCGCCGGGCCGCGGGCACCGCGTAGCCACCGGGGGCGGGAGGGGCCCGGCCCATGCGGCCCACCCGGCCCGGCCCATACGTCCCAGCAGCCCCAGACGGTGCCCCCGCGCACGCACCGGAAAGGAGCCCGCCATGCTCGACCACCTGATCCGGGGCGCGACCGTCGTGGACGGCACCGGCGCCCCCTCCTACCCCGCCGACCTCGGCATCCGGGACGGGCGGACCGCGATCGTCGCGGAACCGGGGACGGTCGCCGAGCCCGCCCGCACCGGCGAGGACGCCACCGGCCTGGTCCTCGCCCCCGGCTTCGTCGACCCGCACACCCACTACGACGCCCAGTTGTTCTGGGACCCGTACGCCACCCCCTCGCTCAACCACGGCGTGACCACCGTCGCCGGCGGCAACTGCGGCTTCACCCTCGCCCCGCTGCACCCCGACCGCCCCCAGGACGCCGACTACACCCGGCGGATGATGAGCAAGGTCGAGGGCATGTCCCTGGTCGCCCTGGAGGAGGGCGCGCCGTGGAACTGGCACACCTTCGGCGAGTACCTGGACGCGCTGGAGGGCCGCATCGCGGTCAACGCGGGCTTCATGGTCGGCCACTGCGCGCTGCGCCGCTACGTCATGGGGGCGGACGCCATCGGCGGACAGCCGTCCCCGGAGCAACTGGCGGCGATGCTGCGGCTGTTCCACGACGCGATGGACGCCGGCGCCTGGGGCCTGTCCACGACGCAGTCCGCCACCCACTCCGACGGTGACGGGGCGCCGGTCGCCTCCCGGCACGCCCGCCCCGACGAACTCCTCGCCCTGTCCCGGGCGGTGGCCGACCACGAAGGCACCCAGCTCGAAGCCATCGTCGCGGGCTGCCTGGACCAGTTCGGCGACGACGAGATCGACCTGCTGGTGGAGATGTCGGCGGCGGCCGGGCGCCCACTGAACTGGAACGTGCTGACCATCGACGCGGCCGTGCCCGAGCGGGTGCCGCGCCAGCTCGTACCCAGCGCCCGCGCCCGGAAGGCCGGCGGCCGGATCGTGGCGCTGACCATGCCCATCCTCACGCCCATGAACATGTCCCTGGGCACCTTCTGCGCCCTCAACCTCATCCCCGGCTGGGGCGAGATCCTCGCCCTTCCGGTGCCCGAGCGGATCGCGGCCCTGCGCGACGATGCCGTACGCGCCGGGATGCTGCGCCGCGCCGACAGCAAGGAGGCCGGGGTCTTCCGCCGGCTCGCGCACTTCGACCGCTACGTCATCGGGGACACCTACTCCCCGGCCAACGCGGGGCTCAGCGGCCGGGTGGTCGGCGACATCGCCGCCGAACGCGGCCAGGACCCCTTCCACTGCCTGGTCGAGATCTGCTCCCACGACGACCTGCGGACGGTTCTGTGGCCGATGCCCGCCGACAACGATCCGGCCAGTTGGGCGCTGCGCCAGGAGACCTGGCAGCACGAGGACGTCCTGCTGGGCGGCTCGGACGCCGGCGCGCACCTGGACCGGATGTGCGGCGCGCCGTACACCACCCGGTTCCTCGGGGACTGCCTGCGCGGGCGCCGGCTCGTCGGCCTGGAGCGGGCCGTGCGGATGCTCACCGACGACCCGGCCCGCCTCTTCGGCCTGCGCGACCGCGGCCGGATCGCCGAGGGCTACCACGCCGACCTGGTCCTCTTCGACCCCGGGCGGATCGACGCCGGGCCCGCCACGCTGGTGCACGACCTGCCGGGGGACAGTCCGCGGCTGGACTCCAAGGCGCTGGGGATCGTGAGCGTACGCGTCAACGGTGTCGAGACGATCCGCGACGACGTGGTGACCGGCGCGGTGCCGGGGACGGTGCTGCGGTCGGGGCGCGACACCAGGACGGTGAGTACCCGATGAGCGGCGGCGAAGCGGCCGTCGACCAGCGGTTGTTCATCGGTGGGCGGTGGGTGGAGCCGGATCTGGGGCACTACGAGGTGCGTGATCCGGCGACCGAGGAGGTCGTCGGCCGGGCCCCGGAGGCGAGCCGGGCGCAGGTGGAGGCGGCGGTGGACGCGGCCCGGGAGGCGTTCGGGAGCTGGTCGCGCACCGCGCCGCGGGACCGGGCGGCCGTCCTGGACCGCGCCGCGGAGGTGATGCGCCGCGAGTTCGTGCCGTACGCCCGACTGGCGAGCGCGGAGAGCGGGGCGACGACGGCCACCGCGCGCGCCCTCCAGGTGGGCGTGTCCATCGCCCGCTTCCAGCGCTACGCGCGGGGCGCGCTGGAACCGGTGGAGACCGGGCTGCCGCCGCAGGTCACCGAGGCGGGGGTGATGGGACGGGCGGGGGTGTACGGGGCGCTCGCGGTACGCCGCCCGGTCGGCGTGGTCACCTGCGTCACCTCGTACAACAACCCCTGGGCGAATCCGGCGGGCAAGATCGCGCCGGCGCTGGCGATGGGCAACACGGTCGTCGTCAAACCGGCGCCGCAGGACCCGCTGTCGGTGTTCCGGATGGCCGAGGCGCTGGCCGAGGCCGGTGTGCCGCCCGGGGTGGTCAATGTCGTCACCGGGGCGCGCCCCGAGGTAGGGGCGGCGGCGGTGGCCGCCGACGGGGTGGACATGGTCAGCTTCACCGGCTCCACGGCCGTCGGGCAGCGCATCGCCGAGGTGTGCGGGCGGGGCATGAAGCGGCAGTTGATGGAGCTGGGCGGCAAGGGCGCGGCGCTGGTCTTCGACGATCTGGACGAGGCCGGGCTCGCGTCCGCGGTGGCCGGTATCGGCACCACCTTCTCCTTCTACAGCGGGCAGATCTGTACGGCGCCGACGCGGGTGTACGCGCAGCGGGCGATCCACGACCGGCTGGTCGACGCGCTCGCCCGCTACGCGCGGGCGCTGAAGATCGGCGATCCGCGGGAGCCGGACACGGTCGTCGGCCCGGTGATCTCCGCGGCGCACCGCGAGCGCGTCGAGGCGTACACGGAGCTGGCCCTCAAGGAGGGCGCGCGGCTGGTCACGGGGGGCGTGCGGCCGCCGCTGCGGCGCGGCTTCTATGTCGCGCCGACGCTCTTCGCGGGCTGCACGAACGCGATGCGGGTGGCCCGCGAGGAGATCTTCGGCCCGGTGGTGGTGGTCGTGCCCTTCGAGGACGAGGAGGAGGGCATCGCGCTGGCCAACGACAGCGACTACGGGCTGCTGGACTACGTGTGGTCCGGGGACGTGGCCCGCGGCTTCCGGGTCGCGGGGCGGCTGCGGGCCGGCGGTGTCGGGGTCAACACGGTCGGCCGGAACATGGAGGCGCCGTTCGGCGGGTTCAAGCGCAGCGGCGTCGGGCGGGACGGAGGTTCCTACGGGCTGCACGCCTACAGCGAGCTCCAGTCGCTCGTGTGGCCGGGGTGAGGTGGGGCAACTGGCCCTCCTCAAAGGGGCAGTTATCGGTCGGATAGTGTCCGTTCATGACCATAGAAAGCCAGCCGGTGAACGCACCGGACGCGTCCATCACGTTCATCAACGTCTTCGAAGTGGCCGCCGAACAGGTCGACGCGTTCGTCGCCCAGTGGCAGGAGCGCGCGGCGCTCATGAGCGCCAAGCCCGGTTTCCTCGACTCCCGGCTGCACCGGGCCCGTTCGTCGGAGAGCCGGTTCCAGCTCGTCAACGTGGCGCACTGGGAAAGCCGGGAGGCGTGGGAGGCCGCCACGGCGGATCCCGCGTTCCGCGACCGCACCCGAGCCGCGCGCGAGGACGCCCCGACGCCGATCACGTCGAGCACCGGCCTGTACGACGTCGCGGTCGAGTTCGGCCACGGCTGACCTCAACCCCGGCCCAGGAAGACCGGGTTGGTGAGGGCCGCCATGGGTCCCGGCAGGCCGGGCGCGGTGGCGGGGTGGCGGACCTCGGCGCGTATGTAGGCGGCGTAGCGGGCGGTGGTCTGCCAGCCGACCGTGCCCTCGCCGGAGGGCGGCAGCGGGGCGGTGTGCAGGCGGCCCTCGTCGGTGACGAAGGAGACCGCGCAGCCGGGGGCGCCGGAGACGGTCAGCCGGGCGGTGACGCGCGCGGCGGGGCCGACCGCCAACCGCTCGCCGATACCGGCGTGTTCGCCCCGCTCGCCGGTCACCGTGAACGACAGGCCGATCTCCGAGGACTCCGCGATCCACACCCGGCCGGCCCGGATGCCGTCCTGGAGGGCGCGCCGGGAGAGCTCCTCGGCCAGCACGACCGTCTGCGGCAGGCCGATGACGTCCGGATCGCGGTGGGCGTCGCTGTGGCCGACGGCCGGTAACCAGGCCGCGCGGCCGCGGGTGTGCGCGACCAGGGTGTGGTCCCACTCGGCCAGGGAGACCTCGTCGTCAAGGGTGTACGGGCCGTTCCACACCTCCACCGCGTCGGCGTCGTCCAGGCCGAACTTCCAGCCGCAGCCGATGCAGGGGGCGTGCGGATGGGCGGGGATGACCAGGCCGCCGGCCCGTCGGATCGCGCGGGCGTACCTGGCGAAGGCGTGGTCGCGGGCGCGGTAGCGCCAGTCGAGGAACACGCCCGGGTCCGTGCCCATCGCCACGACGTGCCCGTTGCGGGTGGTGATCTCCTCGCCGGTCAGGATCAGCAGGTCATCGCCCCACAGGCCCTCCCACGCGGAGTGCGACGAGGTGGTGTTGTGCTCGGTGGTGGTGAGGAAGTCCAGCCCGGCGGCGCGGGCCAGCGCCGCGATCTGGGCGGGCGTGCGCTTGCCGTCGGAGTGCACGGAGTGCAGATGGTTGTCGCCGCGGTACCAGGCGCGGCCGCGGCCCCGGGCCCGCTCCGGCGGATACACGGGCACCGGGGTGCGCCCCGGAGGGCCGTGGCGCAGGGTGACGGTGACCTCGTAGGTCAGGCCCTGGGGCGCGACGGTGTACGGGCCGAGGACGAGGTGCCAGGTGCCGGCGTCGATCGGGCCGGGGAGGTAGCCGGGCGTGGCGGCGTCGGCGCGCAGGAAGAACTCCGACCGGGCCCCGCCCGACCAGCCGCGGAAACCCGCGCCGCCCGGCGCCGTGCCGCGTTGGTCGAAGATGCCGATGTCGCAGGCGTTGCCGACCGTGCCCTCGGGGACGGCGGGCTTGTCGTAGCGGTACGACACGGCGATCTCGCGGACGCCGGGCGGGATGTCGAGCGGTAGGTAGACGAAGTCGGGGGCGCCCGTGGGCAGATGCCCGGTGACCGTCCGGGACTGCTCGCCGGAACCGCCCGCTCCGTCCCCGCCGCCGCCCGACCCGTCGCCGTCGGCCGCCCCGGCCCCCGGCCGCCCGGCGGGCGCCGCCCTGGCGAAGCGCACCGTCGCGAGCGTCAGGGCGCCCGCCGCGCCCGCGCCCGCCGAAAGCCTCAGCACATCCCGTCGTTCCATCCCCACCCTGCCTCCCGGCGTGTCCTCGCCCAGGCCGTTCGCGCCGCCGTGTGAAAACTGTTGTACGCGGGTGTGACAGGCAGCGAAAGCCCTGTGGATAACCGGCGGACGGTACGGCAACATTCGGTCCCCCACACGCCTGACGCGGAGGTGCCCACCCATGCGGATCGCGACCACGATCTTCCTGACAGACGAGACGATCCGGCCCGATCATCTGGCCCGTGAGCTGGAACAACGCGGATTCGCCGGCCTCTACCTCCCCGAGCACACCCACATCCCGGTCAGCCGCGACACCCCCGCCCCCATGGGCGGCCCGCTGCCCCGCGAATACGGCCGCACCCTCGACCCGCTCCTGGCCCTGGCTCAGGCCGCGACCGTCACCGAGCGGATCGGCCTGGGCACCGGGGTCACCCTCGTCGCCCAGCACGATCCGATCGTGCTCGCCAAGCAGATCGCGACCCTCGACTTCCTCTCCGGCGGCCGCTTCACGCTCGGCGTCGGCGTCGGCTGGAACGTCGAGGAGGCTGCCGACCACGGGGTGCGCTGGTCGACCCGCCGCGACCTGGCGCGGGACCGGCTGGCTCTGATGCGCGCCCTGTGGGCGGCCGAACCCAACGCGTACGAAGGCGAGTTCGGCTCCGTACGGGCCTCCCTGGCCCATCCCAAACCGGCGAACGGCGCGCCGCGCGTCCTGATGGGTGGCGCGGCCGGCCCCCGGCTCTTCGCCCGGATCGCCGCGTCCGCCGACGGGTGGCTGCCGATCGGCGGCCGGGGACTGGCCGAAAACCTGCCGGTGCTGCGTCGGGCGTGGACGGACGCCGGACGCACGGGCGAGCCCGTCGTCGTGCCGTACGCGGTCCGCCCGTCGGCGGGGAAGCTGGCGCGCTACCGCGAGCTGGGCGTGCCGGAGGTGGTGCTGCAACTGCCGCCCGCCGACGAGGCGGAGGTCCTGCGGACGCTGGACGACTACGCCCAGTACCTCTGAGGCCGGAGCCCGCAGGCCGGTCGGTTTCGGCCACCGGGGCGGCCGGGCGAGGGCGTACGCCTAGGACCATCGGCGTACGCGCCCTGAGCGACGGTTGGGACCGTGGACCGATCCGTGGCCCGCCCGGCCGGCCGTAGCGTCGGGCGGGAGCCGCCGCCGGTCCACGCGGCGGCCTCCGCCGGTCCCGGCCGGACCCGCCCCGGACCGGCGGCCCGAACGAAGAGGGAGACCCCCATGCCCCGACTCGACCACACCATCATCCTCAGCACCGACCGCTTCGCCTCCGCACGCTTCCTCACCGGCCTTCTCGACGCGCCCGAGCCCAAGGCGTACGGGCCGTTCGCCGCCGTCGCGATGGACAACGGAGTGACGCTGGACTACATGGAACGCCCCGCCGACGGAGGGGACTTCGTGCCGACGCACTACGCGTTCCTGGTGACCGAGGACGAGTTCGACGCGATCCTCGCCCGCATAGAGGAGCGCGAACTGCCGTACTGGGCCGACCCCCGACACACCCAACCCCAGACCGTCAACCGTCTGGACGGGGGCCGCGGCCTCTACCTGAACGACCCCGACGGCCACAACCTGGAGTTCTTGACCCGGACGTACTCCGAGGAGCTCCTCTCCGGCCTGCCGACCGTGCCCCGGGCCTGACCGGTGGCGCCGCCGGGGTGTTCCCCGGACCCCCCGGAGGGAACCTCCGCCTCTGGTGATCAGAGGCACACCCGCGGCCGGATGTCCCGCGGCAGCGCTGTCAGCGGGCGCTCGTATGCTCGGAGGATGACTTCCAGCGCGCAGGGACCTGACCGGGGATCCGACCGAGGGGCCGCCCGGGAAGCGGGCGGCCCCGCCGGCGAGCCCGGGCGGCCGACGACCAACGCGATGCGCCGCGCGCTCAAACGCGCCCGCGACGGCGTGGCGCTGGACGTCACCGAGGCCACCGTGCTCCTCCAGGCCCGCGGCGACGACCTGAAGGACCTGTGCGCCTCGGCGGCCCGGGTGCGGGACGCGGGCCTGGAAGCCGCCGGCCGCCCCGGCGTCATCACCTACTCCAAGGGGGTCTTCATCCCCCTCACCCGGCTCTGCCGGGACAAATGCCACTACTGCACCTTCGTCACCGTCCCCGGCAAACTGCGCCGCGACGGCCACGGCATGTTCATGTCCCCCGACGAGGTCCTCGACATCGCCCGCCGCGGCGCCGAAATGGGCTGCAAGGAAGCCCTCTTCACGCTCGGCGACCAGCCCGAGGACCGCTGGCCCGAGGCCCGCGAATGGCTGGAGGCGCACGGCTACGACGACACCCTGTCCTACGTCCGCGCCATGGCCATCCGCGTCCTGGAAGAGACCGGACTGCTGCCCCACCTCAACCCCGGCGTGCTGTCCTGGACGGACTTCCAGCGCCTGAAGCCCGTCGCGCCCTCCCTGGGCATGATGCTGGAGACGACCGCCGAGCGGCTGTGGAGCGAGCCCGGCGGCCCGCACCACGGCTCGCCCGACAAGGAGCCCGCCGTCCGGCTGCGCGTCCTGGAGGACGCCGGACGCTCCAACGTCCCCTTCACCACCGGCCTGCTGATCGGAATCGGCGAGACCTACCAGGAGCGCGCCGAGTCGGTCTTCGCGTTGCGCCGCGTCCAGCGTGCCTACCACGGCATCCAGGAACTGATCATGCAGAACTTCCGCGCCAAGCCGGACACGGCCATGCGCGGCATGCCGGACGCCGAACTGGAGGAGCTGGCCGCGACGATCGCGGTGGCCCGGCACATCATGGGCCCCTCGACGCGCATCCAGGCGCCGCCCAACCTCGTCGACGGCGAGTACGCCATGCTCATCGGCGCCGGCATCGACGACTGGGGCGGGGTCTCCCCGCTCACCCGCGACCACGTCAACCCCGAGCGCCCCTGGCCCCAGATCGACGACCTGGCCGCGCACACCGCCACCGCCGGCTTCGCACTGCGCGAACGGCTGCCCATCTACCCGGAGTTCATCCAGCGCGGCGAGCCCTGGCTCGACCCCCGGCTGCTGCCGCACGTCCGCGCCCTGGCCGACCCCGCCACCGGCCTGGCCCGCGAGGACGCCGTCGTCCAGGGCCTCCCCTGGCAGGAGCCCGACGAGGGCTTCTCGATGAGCGCCTCGGGCCGTACGGACCTGCACCACACCATCGACACCGAAGGCCGCACCACCGACCGCCGCGACGACTTCGACGAGGTCTACGGCGACTGGGAGGCGCTGCGCGAGGCCGCCGCCCCCGGGATGCTGCCCGAGCGCATCGACACCGACGTCCGCGCCGCCCTCGCCCGGGCCGCCGACGACCCGACGAAGCTCACCGACGACCAGGCGCTGGCCCTGCTGCACGCCGACGGGCCCGCGCTGGACGCCCTGTGCCGGATCGCCGACGACCTGCGCCGCGCCACGGTCGGCGACGACGTCACCTACATCGTCACCAGGAACATCAACTTCACCAACGTCTGCTACACCGGCTGCCGCTTCTGCGCCTTCGCGCAGCGCCGCACCGACGCCGACGCCTACACCCTCTCCCTCTCCCAGGTCGCCGACCGGGCCCAACAGGCGTGGGACGTCGGCGCGGTGGAGGTGTGCATGCAGGGCGGCATCCACCCCGACCTGCCCGGCACCGCGTATTTCGACATCGCTCGCGCCGTCAAGGAGCGGGTCCCCGGCATGCATGTGCACGCCTTCTCGCCGATGGAGGTCGTCAACGGCGCCTCCCGCACCGGCCTGTCGATCCGCGAGTGGCTCACCGAAGCCCGCGACGCCGGCCTGGACACCCTCCCCGGGACGGCCGCCGAGATCCTCGACGACGAGGTCCGCTGGATCCTCACCAAGGGCAAGCTGCCCACCGCCACCTGGATCGAGGTCATCAAGACCGCCCACGAGCTGGGCATCCGCACGTCCTCGACCATGATGTACGGCCATGTCGACCAGCCCCGCCACTGGCTCGGCCATCTGCGCCTCCTGGCGCGGACGCAGCAGGAGGCGCTGGCGCACAACGTCGCCGGCTTCACCGAGTTCGTCACGCTGCCGTTCATCCACACCAACGCCCCCGTCTACCTCGCAGGCATCGCCCGCCCCGGCCCCACCACCCGCGACAACCGCGCCGTGACGGCCATGGCCCGGCTGCTGCTCCACCCGTACATCACCAACATCCAGACGAGCTGGGTCAAGCTCGGCGCGGAAGGCGCCGCCGAGATGCTCCGCTCGGGCGCCAACGACCTGGGCGGCACCCTGATGGAGGAGACCATCTCCCGCATGGCGGGCTCCAGTTACGGCTCGCACCGCTCCATCAAGGACCTCGTTGCCATCGCCGAGGCGGCGGGCCGCCCGGCCCGCCCCCGCACGACGACCTACGGCCCGGTCCCCGCCGAGCGGCAGTCCGCCGCCCTCGCCTCGGACGGCCACCTGCCCGAGCTGCTGCCGGTGGTGGAATGAGGACGGACCACGGCCGCGGGCCGGCCTGATCCGAAGAACACGTCCCTGGCCCTCCCCCTGGCCCTCCCCCTAGTCCTCCCCTTCGTACTCCGCCTCGTGCTGCAGGATGCACTGCTGCCACTGCGACAGCGCCTCCGCGCGGTCGCCCCCGCTGTCCAGCGCGGCGGCGATCAGCGCGTCGGCGGCCATCGCGGCCAGCCGGACGGCGATGTGGCAGACATCGCGCTGGGGGAGAGGCCGGAGGAGTTCCACCGCGCCGTCGCTGTCGCCGGAGAGGGCGGAGGCGACGACGGCCATGGTGGTGCGATCCCACTCGTACTCGGACATGGGGGGAGCATGCCCAGTGGGCGCCGTCGCCACTATCGAATGTGCGCGCGTGTGCGGCGGCGCGGCGGAGACGGTTCCGCCCCGTGCGCGGACCGGATGTGCCGGGAAAAAGCGGCCAACCGGAGAAAGGCGTCAGACGGGACGCGCACCGGTCAAAAGCCGCCCGCCGGTCCACTGTTCACAATACGATCCGGGCCTGAAATTGATCAATCCCGGTCGATTACAGTGCTGCGCCAGGGGAGTCCACAAGGCCCCGGGACGTTGTGAGCTTCTGGAGGGGCGCAGTGAGCGCGACGGCAGGCAACACCGCCATCTGGGGCCGCGCCGAACAGCAGGACTTCCGCAGCCGGGTGCGCGGCTGCCTGCTCGGCGGCGCGATCGGCGACGCGCTCGGCGCGGGCATCGAGTTCGACTCGCTCGACGCGATCCGCCAGGCGCACGGCCAGGAGGGCGTCACGGACTTCGTGCCGGCCTACGGGCGGCGCGGCGCGGTCACCGACGACACCCAGATGACCCTGTTCACCGTGGACGGCCTGATACGGGCGCAGGTCCGCCGCGACACCGGCGCCTGGCACCCGCCCACCGACGTGCACCGCGCCTACCTGCGCTGGGCCGCCACCCAGCGCGACTGGGGCCCGGACGAGCGGAAGAAGGACGACGGCTGGCTCGCCCGCCAGGAGTGGCTGTACGCGCGGCGGGCGCCCGGCAGGGCCTGCCTGAGCGGGCTCGGCGACGAGGTGATGGGCACCCTCGACAAGCCCAAGAACCCCGACTCCAAGGGATGCGGCGCGGTGATGCGCTCCGCGCCGTTCGGCCTGCTCGTCGGCTGGGAGCCGCAGCTCGTCTTCCAGCTCGCCGCCGAGTGCGCCGCACAGACCCACGGCCACCCCACCGGCTATCTGGCCGCCGGCGCCTTCGCCGTCATCAGCCACGCCCTGGCGCGCGGCGACGACCTCGACGGCGCCGTCCAGAAGGCGCTGGTCCACCTGGCCACCCGCCCCGGCCACGAGGAGACCACCGACGCCCTCAAGCGCGCCCTGGGAGCCGTACGGCAGGGAATGCCGACGCCGGCCCGGGTGGAGTCGCTGGGGGAGGGCTGGACGGCGGAGGAGGCCCTCGCGATCGGCGTGTACTGCGCGCTGGTCGCCGAGGACATCCGGCACGGGCTGCTGCTCGCCGTCAACCACGGCGGCGACAGCGATTCCACCGGCGCGATCTGCGGCAACCTGCTGGGCACGCTGCACGGCGAGACGGCGCTGCCGCCGGTCTGGCTGGTCGAGCTGGAGGGCCGGGACACGATCCTGCAGCTCGCCGACGACTTCGCCATGGAGATGACGCAGGGCCCCGCGCTGCACGGCCCGGCCGGCTCCGCACCGGGCTGGCTGGCCCGCTACCCGCGCGCCTGACCCGGCGATCGTCCTCACCGAAGGGGGCCGTCACCGGGAGCCGTCACCCGTAGTCCTCACCGGGAGTCCTCACCGGGAGTCCTCACCTGGGGCCGCTCACCGCCGCCGGTCAGCGCATCAGCTCGCCCGCGTTGACCAGGAGTGACTGGCCCGTGATGGCGCGTGCCCGGTCGGAGGCCAGGAAGACCGCCGCCTCCGCCACGTCGGCGTCCGTCGCCAGATCGGGCAGCGCCATCCGTTCGGTCAGCCGGCCCCGCACCTCCGACTCGGTCACCCCCTCGCTCCGCGCCGTGAACCGTACGTACGCCTCCACCGGCGGGCCCCACATCCAGCCCGGCTGCACGGTATTGACCCGTATCCGGTCCGGCCCCAGCTCGCGCGCCAGGGAGTACATCGCCGAAACCAGCCCGCCCTTGGACGCCGCGTACGCCGCCTGCCACACCTGCGAGGGGGCGGCGACCGACGACTGGGTGCCGATCATCACCACCGACCCGCCGCCGCGCGCGGTGAGCGAGGGCAGGCAGGCGCGGGTCATCCGCAGCGTTCCGAGGAGATTGACGTCGACCACCTCGCGCCAGGTGTCGAAGTCGGCATCCCGCAGGCCCCCGAAGACCGAGTCGAGCGCGGCGACGTGGATCACCGCGTCGATGCCCCCGAAGCGCTCCACGGCGAGGGCGGCCAGCGCCTCGCACTGCGCCTCGTCCCCGATGTCGGTGACCCGCCAGGTCGTACGCTCCCCCGACGGGTCGATCCGCGCCGCCGACCCGGCGAGACGCTCCCGCGTGCGCGCCCCCAGCACCACCGCCGCGCCGTCGCGCACACAGGCCGCCGCGATGCGATGGCCGAGCCCGGCCCCGACACCCGAGACGACGACGGTCTTGTTCCGCAGCGGCATGGAGGCCCTCCTGGGGCGGGTCCGGCGGGTCCGACGGGTCCGACGGGTCCGGCGAGTCCGGCGAGTCCGAGCACCCTGACGGACGCCGAGCGTTCTGACGGTTCGTCAGGTTACGTGCGGGCCGGCGGGAAAACCAGACCGGGGGCGTCCATTGAGCCCCGGGGGTCTTCGGCCGTCCCGCCGTCCCTTCGCTCCGCCCGCCTCAGTCCCGCCGCCCCGCGCCCCGCCGCCCCGCTCCCCGCTGCCCCGCGCCCCGCAGCGCCGTCGCCAGCCGCGTCAGGCCCTCGCGGATCTCGTCCGGGGAGTGCGTCACGAACGACAGCCGGGCGGCCGCGGTGTCCGGCGGGCCGGCGAAGAACGGCGCGCCGGGGACGTACGCGACGTCATGCCGCACGACCTCGGGCAGCAGCTCCGTCGTGTCGTAGCCGTCCGGCAGTCGCACCCACGCGAACATCCCGCCCTCCGGGCGGTTCCACCGCGCGCCCTCGGGCAGCGCCGCGGCCAGCCCGTCCACCAGCGCGTTCCGCCGCTCGCGGTAGGCGTCACGCACCCGCGTCAGATGGGCGTCCAGATCCGCGACGGCCAAGTACCGCGCCGCGGCGGCCTGGTCGACGGTCGACGTGTGCAGGTCGGCGGCCTGCTTGGCGACCGTGCAGGCGCGCCGCAGCGCCGCCGGAGCCCGCAGCCAGCCCAGTCGCAGCCCCGGCGCCATCACCTTCGAGAACGAACCGAGCAGCGCCGTACGGTCCTCGGCGCCCGGGAGGGACGCGATCCACGGCTGCGGCTCGCCCTCGAAACGCAGCTCGCCGTACGGGTCGTCCTCCGCGATCCACAACCCCCGCCGGGCGGCCACCTCGGCCACCGCCGCCCGCCGCTCCGCGGGCAGCGTCCGGCCGGTCGGATTCTGGAACGTCGGCACGAGGTAGAGCAGCTTGGGTCGCTCCCGCGCGGCGATCTCGTCCAGCGCGGCCGGGTCCAGCCCCTGGTCGTCGGTCGGCACCGGCACCACCCGGGCGCCGGCGAAGGAGAATATCTGGAGCGCCGCGAGGTAGCAGGGATCTTCGACGAGCACCACGTCGCCCGGCTCCAGCAGCGCGGTGGCCAGCAACGACAGGCCCTGCTGGGAGCCGGTCGTCACGATCAGGTCGTCGGCCGTGGTGGGCAGCCCGCGCGCCGCGGTGCGCGCCGCGACGGCCGCGCGCAGCGCCGGATCGCCCTCGCTCGTGGAGTACTGCAACGCCCGCCGAGGATTGTCGGTGAGCACATGCTGGAAGGCGGCCGCCATGCCCGGCGCGTCGAACAGCTCCGGGGCGGGCAGGCCGCCGGCGAACGAGATGACCTCGGGGCGGGCGGTCAGCGCCAGGATGTCGCGTACGGGCGAGCTGCCGGTCCGCGCCGCGCGCGCGGCGAGCGGGGGGACGGGGGCGGCGGTATCGGCAAAGGTCGCATCCGGCATGGCGGCTCCAATCGCTCGGGGTCTGCGTTAACCGTCGTTAGCTGCAGATGGCAGGGAGCTTAAGCGGGCCGGGGCCCGGTGCACACTCCTGCCCGCATGATGAACCGCCCCACCGCACCGCGAGCCGCCCCACCCGTGCCGCACCCCTCCCTTTCTGACGTCACGTCAGCTAGACCTCTCCCCATGACCGAAGACGAAGGCCAAGACGAAGGCCAAGACGAAGGCCAAGACGAAGGCCGCGACAACGGCCAAGGTGTGGGCCAAGGTGCGGGCCAGGGCGCACGCCAAGACGAGGGCACCGGCAGCGCCCGCTACGCCGACCTGGCGGCCACCGGCCCCTACGGCGTGCACCCCGGACACGCGCTGATCACCATGGTCGAGCCGCACCCGGGTCACGAACGCGCCTACAACCGCTGGTACGAGGACGACCACTACATCGTCGGCGCGATGGCGATGCCCTGGATCTTCGCCGGCCGCCGCTGGGTCGCCACCCGAGATCTCCAACTCCTGCGCTACCCGGCCGACTCCGCCGTGGCCCGGCCGGTCACCACCGGCTGCTACCTCTCCACCTACTGGATCACCGAAGGCCGCTACGACGAGCACATGAAGTGGACCGTCGCCATCAACAAGCGCCTCAACCGGGACGGCCGCGTCCACCACGCGCGCACGCACGTCTTCACCGCCTTCCAGGACCACGTGGCGACGGTCTACCGGGACGGCGCGGCGGGCCCGCGCGATTTCCACGCGCTGGACCATCCGTACGCCGGGCTGGTCCTGGAGGTGATCGACGCGGACGGCCCCGAGCGCCGGTCCGCACTGGCCGAGTGGCTGCGCACCCGCCACCTGCCGCGACGGCTGGCGGGCTCACCGGCGGCGATGGTCACCGTCTTCAGGCCGACGCCCCTGCCGGGCGACCGGATGACGTACGTGAAGCAGGTCGAGGGCGTCGATACGCGGCTGACGCTGCTGTGGTTCCTCCAGGAGGACCCGAGGGACGCGTGGGAGCCGCATTTCACCGGCCGCGCGGCCGGGGTCGCCGAGTCGGGGCTCGGGCGGGTGGAACTCGTCGCGCCGTTCGTGCCCACCGTCCCCGGAACGGACCGCTACGTGGCCGAACTCCGGTAGTGCGTGCGGGAGGAGGCGAGCGGGGGCGAGGGGTGGGGCAGGGGGCGGGCATGGCCGAGCCCCCTCGGCCGGGACGGCGATCCAGTCGAGAGGGCTCGTTTCTGCGGTGCGGTCACACGGGCCGCGGCGCCGCGAAGGGCGGCTGCGGCGGCGCGGCGGCGGCTCCGGCACGCCGCCGGTCCCGTCGCACCGCGGACCGCGGTCGAGGAGGTCGGCTACGGAGCGTCGTACGAACCGCCGGCGACGCCCGACACGAAGCTGCTCCAGGCGGAGTTGTCGAACGTGAGCCGCGGACCGTCGGGGTCCTTGGAGTCGCGCACCGCGATGGCCGCGGTGGTCGGCACGGCGATCTCCACGCACGCGCCGTTGCCACCGGAGTACGACGACTTCGTCCAGGTAAACGCTGAATTGGGCTGGATGACCATGTTCACTCCGACTCACTCTGAGTTGCCGCGGATTCGGTAGTGCTGACGCTACGCGCCAACATCACCTGGCACAGGGGCCGTTCACCCGTCCGAATGGCATATTCCTTGATCTCTTTCCAAGGAACTCGGCGCAGGTGTACCGTGCGATCCCTCCACACGGAATCAGTCATTCCGCCACTACTCTTCGGCCACTCGGTGAGCATTCAACAATTACTGTCGACTGCTCCTGACCGCCGAGCGACCACCCGGTGACCCGTCGGTGACCCCGCAGTCATCCCCCCTCACTCAATCACCGCTCAGCCCATCTCATCCGCGTGCGTCTTCGCCGCCGCGGCGATGAACTCCCGGCTCTGGTCCGCGTTCAGCGCCTGGGCGCGCAGATGCTCGTACATGATCGTGTACTTGTGCACGTCGTTGGTCTTCTCCAGATACAGATCACTGGTGACGCCCTCGATGTACACGACGCTGGAGTCGGACGCGTCGTCGAATTCGAGGATGGAGAACGTCCCCGACATCCCGGCGTGCGCACCCGTGTCGTACGGCAGCACCTGCACCGTGACATGCGGGAGCTGGCTGACCTCCACGAGGTGGTCCAACTGCTCCCGCATGATCAGGTGGCTGCCGACCACCCGCCGCAGCGCGCTCTCGTCCAGCACCACCCACAGCCGGAGCGGCCGGTCGGGATCATTGACCCGCTCCTGGCGCCGCATCCGGACCTGGATGCGCTTCTCCAACTGCTCGGGCGCCAGCTCGGGGACCGTGCCGGGGATGACCGCCTCGGCGTACCCCGGCGTCTGGAGCAGGCCCGGCACCAGCAGCGATTCGTAGACCCGCAGCGAGGCCGCTTCGGTCTCCAGGCCGATGTAGACGCTGTACGGAATGTCGCCGAACGCGTGCCACCAGCCTTGCTGCCGCGAATCCTTGGCCATCTGCATCAGCGAATCGACTATGCGGTGGTCCTCGACCTCATAGACCCCGCACAGGTCGCGGACATCGCGCTGGCTGATGCTGCGGCGGCCGTTCTCCAGCCGGCTGATCTTCGACTGGGACACGAGCAGACGCTCGGCCACCTCTTCCGCCGTCATGCCCTTGAGCTCCCGGAGCCTGCGCAGCTCCTGGCCCAACCGGCGTCGTCTGACGGTGGGATTGACATTGGACGCCACGGGACGTGCACCTCCGGCTCCGTACTGCTGTCGTTTCCTGTTCAGCAGACTGCCACTCCGGGTCGACGCCGCGCAGTGAAATGCACACAGAAGGCGAGCGAGCATGCGCGCGGGGTGGCGGTCGGCCGTCGTCGAGGACAGCCGCCCGCCACCCCGCGCTCTCTTGCCGTGGCTCCCGAACGGGACACTGGGACGGTGACGCGCGCGCGATGCGCGTGTGGCGCCCGAGCTCGCGTTCGGGGGTGCGGTGGTGTTTCTGCGGTGCTGGTGGTTCTGGTGGTTCTGGTGGGGCTGGTGGTGCTGTGGTGTCTTGCGTGTGGGGCGTGCTTCTTACGTCCGGCTCCGGACGCGTCCGACTCCTACGCGTGCGGCTCCTACGCGTCCGACTCCGTTACACGTGCGGCTCCTTGCGCGTCCGGCTTCTTGCGTCCGGTGGTGCGGTGGCGTAGGTCAGCGGGCGCCGACGCGCGCCATGCTGCCGTGCCGGTGCCGCGACTGGACCGGCATGCCCGCCGGTTCCGACGTGGCCCGGACCGCGGGCTGCCTGACGGGTGCCGGGACCGCGCCCGGTGCCGCTCCGGCGGCCTGCGTACGCCTCGGCTGGACCGCGGCGCCGTTCTGGACATCCATGACGGCGTGTGCGACCAGCCCGCCCATCGGGTCGTGCCGGATCAGATCCCGAAGACGCGAGCGCGATGAACGCCCCTCGTTGCCGGGGTAGAGATGCTTGCCGAGTCCGACCGCATGGGCCAGCGCGGCGAGCGCCGCGGTCCGCGGGTCCGGTGGTACGCCGGTGCGGATCGCGTTGTCCAGCCGGGCCCTGATTTCCCGGCTGATGGCCGACTCCGTCGCTTGGTAGCGCGTCGTCGGCAGTACCCCGCACATCTGTCCGGCCACGGCATGCACCATGCCGCACCGCTCCAGGTGCGTGAGATACGTCTGGCGCAGCCCCAGTCGGGGCCCGCCGATCCAGTGGACCGCGCGCACCGGACTGCCGCGTCGGCGCAGCAGTTCGAGCGCGGAGTCCAGAGTCGGATCTCCTGTCGGCCGTGGCATCACCACGGCGATACGATCCCCGTCTGGGGCTATCCGTCCTGCCAGAGCCAGCTCTACTAGCTGGGCCCCGGCCAGGCCGAGGTCGAGCGACTGCGGCTGCGCTGTGGTGCCCGTGGCCGGGTCCAAAGCGAGCAGCAGAAGCTCCTCCGGAATTGTTCTGCGGCTCCTGCCCATCCATGCCTCCCCGCGTGGATGAATGACAGGGTGACCCCTCTCACATTCATCTGTCGAGGGTGCGTGGGGGGTTCGGTAGGGAACCGGTAGGTATGTCGTTCTCGTCTAGCACGTCGGCGACAACATCCGCGGGGTGCGGCACGTACTGGTTCGCGTGGCGGCGAGGTGGCGCCACGCGGACACAGGACACTTGGGAACACTGGGCCAGGCAGCAGTGCGACGTATGAAGGAGACATCGGTGGCGGGCGAGTCCCCCGACAAGTCGGACAAGAAGCAGTCGTCGGGGAAGCCGGCGCGGAGCGAACGCGATCCGCGCCTGACGGTCCTCCGCGAGGAGCCGGCCGAACCGGCGAAGAAGCCGGCGTCCGAACGCCCGGCCACCAAGCCGACGTCCGAGACCGCGAAGGCGGAGCCGGCGAAGGGCCGGGGGGCCGCTGAGGCCGGGTCGGAGACGGGCGAGGAGTCCGTGAAGGCCGGGTCGGAGACGGGCCGGGAGTCCGTGAAGGACGAGACCGAGACGAGCCGGGGCTCCGTGAAGGACGCCGAGCCGTCCGGGGAGTCCGAGCCGTCCGGGGAGTCCGGGGAGGCGGAGAAGGCCGAGGCGGGGGACGAGGAGGCCGAAGCGGGGGCCGAGGGCTCCGGGGGTGGCGACGACCGCCTGCGGGCGGCGGTGGCCGCCTGGGTCGCGCGTACGGACGACGAGGACGCTCCGGCGGACGAGGCTGCGGATTCGCGCTCGGCGGCGACATCGGGTTCGGGAGCCGACGACGAGACCGGTGCCGAGGGCGAGGCCGGAGCCGATGCCGATGCCGCTGCCGGTGCGGGCTCCGAGGCCGAGGATGAGACCCGCGCCGACGCCACGTCGGACGCGAAGGCCGAGCCCAAGCCGGACGCCAAGGCCGACTCCGTGCCTGCCCCTGCCTCTGTCCCCGACTCCGAGTCTGACGCCGAGTCCGACTCGGCCTCCGAGCCTGACTCCGCCTCCGAGTCTGAGGCGAAGGCCGCGCCCAAGGTCGTGGATCAGCCGACCGCCGTGTTCAAGACGGTCGGCGCCGGGCCGCAGAAGGCCAAAGCCGACGACGAGAGCAGCGCCAAGGACGGGGCCCAGGACGGCCCCAAGGACGACGGGGACGACGCCGAGGCCGCCGACGCGCAGCCCGTAGACGACGCCACCCGCGCGTTCACGATTGCGAAGCTCAAGGGGAAGGGTGCGGCGGACCGACCCGTCGACCAGCCGACCACCGCGTTCAAGGTCACCCCGCCGGCCGCCAAGAGCACCCCGAAAGCCGATAAGGCCGAGAAGGCCCCGCAGGTCGACGACGGCTCGAAGGCCGACGACGCCCCCAAGGCCACCGACGGCGCCAAGAGCGAGTCCGGTGCGAAGGCCGCCCCCAAGCCCGGGGACAAGTCCGGCGCCAAGCCCGAGAACGAAGCCGACAAGCCCGAGAACAAGGCCGACGCCAAGGCCGACGCCAAGTCCGGCGCCGCCAAGGACGCGGCCAAGCCCCGCGGTGCCGAGCGGGACGTCGAGCGGACCAGTCAGTTCGTCGCGCTGAAGTCCACGGACGCCGGTGCGGCGGAGAAGTCGCTCGGCAAGACGGCGGACCGTACGCCCGCCAGGACGCCCACCCGGCCGTCCGGCAAGCCCGCCGCGGCGCCACTGCCCGCCGAGTCCAAGCCCACCAGCCCCGCGAAGCCCACCACGCCCCCCGCGGCCACGGGAGCGACGGCCGCCAGGGGAGCCACCGCCGGTACCGGTGCCGACGCCCCCGCCCGCCCCCAGACGGAGCCCGGCGCGCTGCCCGAGTCCGAGCGCACCCGGCAGGAACCGCTGCCGCCGCTCGACCTGCTGGCGCAGCTCACCAACACCCCGCCGCCGCCCGAGACCCCGCTGCGGGTGGCCGTACGCCGCTTCAAGATCTGGACCCCGCTGGTGGTGCTGCTGGGGATCATCTTCGTGGTCGTCCAGTCGGTGCGACCGCTGCCCGCGCCCGAGCTGGCCGTCGGTTCGTCGACCGCCTTCACCTTCAAGGGCGGCAAGCTCTCCGTGCCGTGGCCGGACCAGGGCCAGTCCGCGGTGGAGGTCGTGGGCGTCGGCCGCATGGGTACGTCGGGCCAGGCCAAGCCGGTGCCGACCGCGAGCGTCGCGAAGGCGATGACCGCCTATGTGATCCTGCGCGATCATCCGCTCAAGAAGGGCCAGAAGGGCGAGACGATCACGATCGACGCGGAGGCCGAGGCGGACTCGAAGAGGAAGGACGAGTCGCGGGTGCCGCTCACGGCGGGGCAGCGGTTCAACGAGTACCAGATGTTGCAGATGCTCATGATCCCGTCCGGCAACAACGCCGCCCGCCAGCTCGCTCGTTGGGACTCCACCACCGAGGACGCGTTCGTGAAGAAGATGAACGCCGCCGCGAAGAAGCTGGGGATGACCAAGACGACGTACACCGACCCCAGCGGCCTGGACAAGGCGACCGTGAGCACCGCGGTCGACCAGCTCAAGCTCGCTGAAGAGGTGATGAAGAACGACGCCTTCCGTGAGGTCGTCCGCACGGAGAACGTCCAGATCGAGGGCCTGCCGGTCCGGCTCTACAACAACAACAGCCTGCTGACGACGATGTCCGGCGAGGTGAGCGGCATCAAGACCGGGTCGAGTTCGGCGGCCGGCGGCGCGTTCATGTGGTCCAGCTACCGCACCGTCGGCGGCAAGGACCAACTGCTGCTCGGCGTGACGATGGATCAGCGCACCAACAGCCCCGACCCCAACGCGCACCTCAAGCTGGCCCTGGAGAACACCTCCAAGGTCATCAGCGCGGCGCGCGACGCCCTGGTGTCGGACACCGTGGTGAAGAAGGGGCAGGTCGTCGGTTACGTGGACGACGGGCTCGGCGGTCAGACCCCGGTCGTCGCGACCAAGGACCTGTCGGCCGCCGGCTGGGCCGGGCTGAAGGCGACCTTCTCGATGAGTGACGGCGGCAAGCCCCTTCCGCACACGGCCAAGGCCGGCACCAAGGTCGGCATGCTGACGGTCGGCAACGGCGAGAGCCGGCAGAAGGTGGCGGTGGTCCTCCAGAAGGACTTGGTCGAGCCGACCTTCGGAGCGAAGCTGACGCGCATCGGTTGATCGATTGATCGGTCGATTGATCGGTCGGTCGGTTGACTGAACGGTTGGCCGGTCGGTCGATCGGCCGGCCAACCGGTCGACTGTGAGGGCACGGCTCCGGGGACGGCGGCGGGCACGTATCCGCCCCCGCCCGGAGCCAACACCTCTTCCCTCTCCACCTCTTCCCTCCCGACCTCTTACGTTCCGTTCTTACGTTCCGTCCCGTCCCGTGCGTGACCGGAGTCCGTCATCGACGTAGTGCAAGGACACAAGACGTTCGCGCCTTCCCCGGCCGCCCGAAGCACCTGGGCGGCGCGGAGCGCGGTGGTGCTGATGCCCTCCGGGCTGATGCTGGTCCTGGGCGCGTGGGGCGTCCGTCGGCAGGACGCCATATGGCGGGACGAGGCCGTCACCTACGACATGGCCCACCGGGCCCTGGGCGACCTGTGGCCCACGCTTCAGCACGTCGACGTCGTACACGGCCTGTACTACGCGTTGATACACCTCTGGTTCGTCGTCTACGGCGCCACTCTCGACGGCCTCTTCGGCGACATGGTCGGCCTGCGGCTGCCGTCCGTGGCCGCCATAACGGCCGCCGCCGCGGGGGTCGCCCTCCTGGGGCAGCGCCTGGCGGGGCGCCGGGCGGGACTCTTCGCCGGCGTCACCCTCGCGCTGGTACCGGTGGTGCAGCAGTACGCGCAGGAAGGACGCTCGTACGCGATGGTCTGCGCGCTGGTCGTATGGTCCACGTACCTGCTGGTCCTGGCCTCCGCCCGCCCGCGCCGAAAACTGTGGCTCGGCTACACCGCGCTCATGCTGTGCGCCTGCCTGCTCCACGAATTCGCCGCGCTTGCGCTACCCGCCCACGGTGCCGCGCTGGTCCTGGCCCGGTTGCCGCGCCGCGTCCTGCGTTCCTGGGCCCTCGCCTGCGTCACCGTCTTCGCCGCTCTGGCGCCGCTCGCGGTGTTCAGCATCCGGCAGTCCGCGCAGATCGGCTGGCTGATGTGGCCCGATCCGGTGCAGCTCCTCACCTTCGCCGTCCTCGCCCTCCTCGGCATCGCCTGCGCCCGGATCCCGATGGGCTCCCGCGGCCCGATCGGCCTGCGCCCCCTCGCACTCGCCCTGCTCCTCCTCCCCACCCTGCTCCTGCTCCTCCTCTCCCACGTCGAACCCGCCTACGTCGATCGCTACGTCCTCTACTACGTGACGGGTTTCGCGCTGCTCGCCGGCGCCGCGCTCGCCCGGCTGCTGCGCCCGGCCGGCGAGGGCGGCCAGACCCGCGGCCGACGGCTGCGGCGGACGGTGGCGCTGGCGGTCGCCGTGGCGGCGCTGGTACCCGTCAACGTCCATCTGCGCAGCCCCGACAGCCGGGTCGACGACGTCACCGCGGTCGCCGAGGCCGTACGCGAGGTGGCGGCACCCGGTGACGGCCTGCTCTTCATGCCGGCCCGGCGACGGATCTGGAGCGCGGTCGATCCGGACGCGTTCCACGGGCTGCGCGATCTCGCCCTGGCCCGGAGCCCGTTGGCCTCGCACACCCTTTACGGCACCGAGCGGTCCGGCGACGCGATCCGGGACCGGATGCTCACCGCGCGCCGGATCGTCGTCGCCGGCGACCCCGAAGGCCAGCCGATCGACGGCAACGATCAGGAAATCGCCAAACGCGCCACGCTGCGGGATGCGTTCGAGGTCTGCGGCGGACGCGAGGTCCGGGGCGCCCGGGTCGTGGTGTACGGGCGGGCGGGGGATTGTGGGGGAGGGGGCGGTGGGGCCGGCCCGGCCGGCGGTGCCGGCCCGTCGGGCGGAGGTCAGTGAGAGGAGGCGGGGGCGGGTGCGCCGCGCTGTCTCCTCGCGGGGGCCTCGGTCAGGTCCGCTGGGTCAGCAGGTCCGCTGGGTCAGCAGGTCCGCTCGGCCAGGCTCGCCAGTCATGACCGCTCGTCGTCTCGGCTCGATCAGGCTCGCTGCGCGCCGCCGTCCTGTCGCGACCGGGCCGCCGCCATGGCCACTCCGGCCGTACGGGACGTGCCGTCCCCCTGGCGCCGCCGGTGTACGGCGACGCCCGCGCCCACGGCACCCAGCGCACCCGCGCCCCCGATGAGCCCGGCCTTCGGCAGATGGCCGGCCTTCTCGGCGAGCCCGGCCAGCCCGTTGTCGGGCAGCATGATCGAGGTCCGGCCGCCCGTGGGCGCGGTGGAATCGGCGGCGAAGGCGGCGCCCGCGGGAAGCAGCAGGACGGCCAGGGCACCGGCGGCGACGGTGGCGGTGCGGATCACGGAGCGGCGCTGGGCCCGCATGGGTACTCCTCGTCGTGGGCGGCTCGGGCCGCCATGGGTGCGGCGCGGTGCGGTACGGCGTGGACGGTGCCGTACGGCGCGATGCGCTGCGGGGCAGAAGTGCGGAAGTGCTGTATGGAGCTGTCGTGTCGGCGAGCGGCTCCTGGCGCCCGGTCGGGGCAGCGGCCGCTGACAAGCTGACGTCCCGAACGCTACGGAGTCTCCTTAACGGCGATCCGTACGTTGTGTAACAGTCACCAAGATCTCTGGGGACATTCCTGTGACGGTTACGGCGCGGAGCGGGGTTCCGGAGCGCGCCTCCCCCTGCCCCCGCCGCCGGAATGGCCGTCCCAGAGAGTCCCCACCACCCCACCTTGGGTAACTTGGTCACCCTATGTCCCTCTAGGTGTATGTATACAAGCCCCTACTACATGTACCTCCTCCATCTACCTATAGGTGGGGGCAGGCGGCGAAGACGGCGAAGGCGGTGACGGCATGCGGCAACGGCGGACCCGGACGGCTCTGACCACCATCCTGACCGCTCTCGCCGCACTGGCCCCGCTCGCCCTCGTCTCCGGATGCGCGGGCCTGGAGGGGCTCAAGAACGAGGGCCGGGCCAGGGACGTCAAGGCGCCGCTCGCCCTGTGGCCCGAGTATTCGCCCGCCCCGCTCAGCCGGGACGAGAATCCGTCCGCCGTCCAGCCCCTGCCGGACCTCCCGCGCGTCGCCGACGGCAAGATGACGGCCGCGGACCCGCTCGCCGTCCTCAACGCCGACATGCGAGCGGAGGGGCGCCGCCCGCCCGACCCAAAAACGGTACGCCGCCCCGACCTCCACGACCTCACCGACGACGGCAAACCCGACCTGATCACCGTCGTCGACGTCGATCCGCGCACCAGTGAACTGCGCGTCTACAGCGTTCGGAAGCAGATCGTCACCCGCGTACTGGCGCTGCGCGGCGTCCTGGCCGGCGTCGAGCTGGCGGCCGGGCACCTCGCGGTCCGCGAGCCCACCAAGGACCCGCGCTACGTCAGCGTCACCGACTACGTCTGGGACGGCGACTCGATGGCCCTGTGGGACCTCACCCTCGACGACGCCCGCAAGTCCCCCACCCCGACGGCCAACAGCCGCACAAGCCCGTCCCCGTCACCGTCCCGATCCGTATCCCCATCACCATCGCCAACTCCACCACCATCCCCATCGCCATCCCCATCGCCATCCCTATCCCCATCCCCGTCACCGGTCGGCCGCACGAGCCCGTCGCCCGCAGCCGGCAGCCGCCCATGAAGCGCCCGGCCGTATCCCTCCGCTGGAAGATCGCGCTGACCGTGACGGCGGTCTGCTGCGCGGTCGCCGCCGTCCTCGGCGTCCTCGTCCACAACGCGGTGGCGCGCCAGACCGTCGGCCAGGTCCGCAAGGAGGCCCGCGCGGACCTCGACACCGCGCTGGACCTCTTCGAGTACGGAACCTCCCGCGAAGGCATCAACTCCGTCCTCGACCCGCCCGAACTCCCCGAGCCGCTGCACAGGTTGGCGCGCGCCGGGCGGCGCGGCAGCATGGTCGGGACGTATCGCGGGCGGCCGGTGATGTGGGCGGCGGCGCCCGCGGACGGCAAGGTCATGGCCGTCTGGTCGCCGTACGGCAACACCCGCCGCTCCCTGGAGATGTTCGATACGGCCATCCTCGGCTCGGCCATCCTCGCCGCCACCGCCGTCGCGCTCGCCGGACTGTTCCTCGCCCAGCGCATCAGCCGCCGGCTGACCGCCACCGCGGCCGTGGCCCGCCGGATCACCGCCGGGGACCTGGACGCACGGGTCGGCGACACCACGGACCAGCGGCCGGGCCGCAGGCCGGCGGGCCAGGACGAGGTCGCGGCGGTGGCCGCGGCGCTCGATTCGGTGGCCGGTTCCCTGCAGAGCCGCCTCCAGGTCGAGCAGCGCTTCACCGCCGATGTCGCCCACGAACTGCGCACCCCGCTCACCGGCATCCTGGCGTCGGCCGAACTGCTCCCGGAGGGCCGCCCCAAGGAGATGATCAACGACCGGCTGCGGGCGCTGCACCGGCTCACCGAGGATCTCCTCGAAATCTCCCGCCTCGACTCCGGCGCCGAACACGCCGACCTGGCCGCCTACGAACTCGGCGCCCTGGTCGAACGCTCCGTACGCGCCACCGGCCTCGACACGGAGGTACGGATCGTCGCCCGCACGGTCGTCGACACCGACCAGCGCCGTCTCGACCGCATCGTCGCCAACCTCGTCCTCAACGCGCACCGGCACGGAGCGCCCCCGGTCGTGGTCACCGTGGACGCGCCACCCGGCGCCGGCCCGACCGTGGAGGTACGCGACCACGGGCCCGGCTACCCCGACGAACTGCTCCACCACGGCCCCCAGCGCTTCCGCACCGACGCCCCCGGCCGCGGCAAGGGCCACGGCCTCGGCCTGACCATCGCCGTCGGCCAGGCCGCCGTCCTCGGCATCGACCTGACCTTCACGAACGCCCCCGACGGCGGCGCCCGCGCCCTCCTCCGCCTACCCCCACCGGCCTCCCCGCCGACCTAGGCGCGGGTCGCGCCCAGGCCCCTGCCCCGGGCTCCGCCCGGCCCACCGGCCTACCTGACGCGCCCTCGCCCCCTCGGCCCCTCACCAATCAATCACTTCCTCCCCCGCCCCACCCTCCTCAGGCTCCGGCTCGTACTGCTCCTCCTCCGGCGGCTCCTCGACAGCCGCCGCCCCCGCACCAGCCGTCCGGCCACGCACCGGCCGGCGGCCACCCCTCGCAGCCCCCGCCCCACTCGCAGGACCGGTGCTGCCGACCGGCACGGGCTGGTCCCCCGCCCCGCCGACCCCGGTGCGGGCATCAGCGTCAGCAACCCCGTGCCCGGCCCCGGCACCGGCCCCGGCCCCGGCACCAGCAGTCCCGACCCCGGCGCCGACCCCCTCACCGGGGCCCCCGTCCTCATCCCCGTCTCCGTCCCTCCCCGCCAGCACATCCAGAATCTGCTGCCCGTACTTCGCGAGCTTGTTCTCGCCGACACCGTTGACCGTCCCCAGCTCTGCCGTCGTCGCCGGCCGGGCCGTGGCGATCTCCCGGAGCGTCGCGTCGTGGAAGATCACGTACGCGGGCACGCCCTGCTCCTTGGCCGTACGGCCACGCCAGGCGCGCAACGCCTCGAAGACCGGCAGCGCCTCCTCGGGCAGATCCACCGGCACCGCACGCTTGCCCTTGGCCTTGACCTTCGCCGCCCGCGCGGCCTTCTCCGGCTCGCGCCGCATCGGCACCTCGCGCTGCCCGCGCAGCACCTCACCACTGGCCTCCGTAAGCACCAGCGTGCCGTAATCACCCTCGACGGCGAGCAACCCCTGGGCGAGCAACTGCCGCACCACGCCCCGCCATTCGGCCTCCCGCAGATCCTCCCCGATCCCGAAGACGCTCAGCCCGTCGTGATCGAACTGAATGACCTTGGCGGTCTTGCGCCCCATCAGGATGTCGATGATCTGCCCCGCCCCGAACTTCTGCCCCCGCTCGCGCTGCAACCGCACGATCGTGGACAGGAGCTTCTGCGCGGCCACCGTGCCGTCCCAGGTCTGCGGCGGCGCCAGGCACGTATCGCAGTTGCCGCACGCCGCGCTCTCCTGCCCGAAGTACGCCAGCAGCCGCACCCGCCGGCACTGCACCGTCTCGCAGAGCGCCAGCATCGCGTCCAGATGGGCGGACAACCGCCGCCGGTGCGCGTCGTCCCCCTCCGACCCGTCGATCATCTTCCGCTGCTGCACCACATTCTGGAGCCCGTACGCCAGCCAGGCGGTCGACGGCAGCCCGTCACGGCCCGCTCGCCCGGTCTCCTGGTAATAGCCCTCCACGGACTTCGGCAGATCCAGATGCGCCACGAACCGCACGTCGGGCTTGTCGATCCCCATCCCGAACGCGATCGTGGCGACGACGACCATGCCGTCCTCCCGCAGGAACCGCGACTGGTGCTCGGCACGCGTCCGCGCGTCCAGCCCCGCGTGGTACGGCAGCGCGTCGACACCGTTCTCCACCAGGAACTGCGCGGTCTTCTCCACGGAGGCGCGCGAGAGGCAGTAGACGATGCCCGCGTCCCCGGGATGCTCGGTGCGCAGCAGCTCCAGCAGTTGCCGCTTCGGCTCGTTCTTCGCCGCGATGCGGTACTGGATGTTGGGCCGGTCGAAGCTCGCCACGAAATGGCGGGCGTCCTCCATCCGCAGCCGCGAGGTGATCTCGCGGTGGGTGGCATCGGTCGCGGTGGCGGTCAGCGCGATGCGCGGCACCTCGGGCCAGCGCTCGTGCAGCATGGACAGTGCCAGATAGTCCGGCCGAAAGTCGTGCCCCCACTGCGCCACACAGTGGGCCTCGTCGATCGCGAAGAGCGAGATCTTCCCACGGTCCAGCAGGTCCAGCGTCTGCGCGACCCGCAACCGCTCGGGCGCCAGATACAGCAGGTCCAGCTCCCCGGAGAGGAACTCCGCCTCGACCAGCCGCCGCTCCTCCATGTCCTGCGTGGAGTTCAGGAACCCGGCCCGCACCCCGAGCGCCCGCAACGCGTCGACCTGGTCCTGCATCAACGCGATGAGCGGCGACACCACCACCCCCACACCGCTCCGCACCAGCGAGGGAATCTGATAACAGAGGGACTTCCCGCCACCGGTCGGCATCAGGACAACCGCGTCCCCGCCCCCTATGACGTGCTCGATGATCTCCTGCTGACTGCCGCGGAACGCGTCATAGCCGAACACCCGGCGCAGGACCTGCACCGCCTCGCTCGCGTCTGCCGCGCCTTCCACAACCATGTCCTCGACCACTTCCACGTCCGCCAGAGCCATCCCAGAAGCGTACGAGCTCCCGCACCCCTCCCGCTGACCCTGTGGATAACCCCACCCACAGCCGGCCATCCGCCACCTCCCCAGACGCCCCGGCACTTCCCACCCTCCACGCCCCTGACGTGCCTACACACGCCCCTGACGTGCGTACGTCTCATCGAGCGGGCTTCCCTCTCATCGAGCGGAAGGTGAATGCGGCTGGGCGGGGTACGACCCCGAACCCGAAGGCCACGGCAGCCGGGACCCCGCCCCCGGCCGATGCGAGCAGCGGCGGCAGCCCGGTGGCGTAAGACCAGGCTGCTGCCGGTTCACGTAAAAGACCCCGGAACATGGTGCGTCCGGGGTCTTTCCTGCTGGTGCCCCCGGCAGGATTCGAACCTGCGACACCCGCTTCAGGAGCATGATCATTAGATCATCCATCTTTCTTGCTCCGTCTTGATGAATGACCGTTTGTGCAGGTCAGCGGTGCGGTGGAGCGAATCCAAGGCGAGGGCTTTAGTGATCCTTCCCGGGCCTTCTTCATCCTCATGTTCCCACCACGTTCCCAGCCGGGGGCCTGGGAACGACGTTGCGGGTGAGTGGTCGAGCTTCCGTCAAGGGCGGGCTGACGATGCGTTCAGGTGGGCACCGCAGATCTTTGGAGGGGACGCGAACTCGATTTCCTGAGCGCGGGGTTGAGCCCGTGGCCGTTTCCACAGGTCAGCCGTGTAGCGCCAGCTCATCGCCCCGGGTCGTCGATCGCGTGTCTCTTCGTGCGTGTTCTCGTAGCAGTGTCTCTACGATGGGGCACCGCTACCTCCCCGCCGCACGGCGTCGCCCTGGTCTGTCGAACTTAACCTCGATCTTTCGTGAGGGGTCCGACAGCTTGCTGACGGACCCTCTTTCGGGGAGGGCATCAAGCGGGGCGAGGGCGCTGGTGATCTCGTCGGTCCAGGGCCAGGGTTTTGGCAGGCGGAGGATGCGGCGGCGGCCGGTGGTGACGAGCTGGGTCGGCGGCGGAGAACAGCCGCAGTCGCAGGCGGCGAGGCTCCCACCGGCGGGCGGCGCCGGTCAGCGCGAGCATGGGCATCCAGGCCGGCAGGTCCGAGCGATCTGGACGATCTCCAGCCGGATCTGGTTCTGTGCGGCGTCGTGGAGGGGCAGGTCGCACAGGCCGCTGGCGCGTGCGGCACGGATGGGGCCCCGGCAGGAGCTGCAGTCAATGACCGGTGCCGGCAAGGGAGCCCAGCCCTTCTCGCTGCGTGCACGGGCGAATCACAGCCGGACCGACACCGTCATCGTGCCCTTGGCGAAGACCCAGGGGTTCGTCCAGGCCGTCCTCGACGTTGCGGAGCACGAGGGACTCGAACCACGAGCCGGGACCGATCCGGTCCGGCTCAGCGCCCGGCGTCTGCGGATCGGCCTTCGGGGAACAGCACCGCGGCGACATGGTGCGTGTCCGCGTACTCCCGCACCGACGTGATCTTTCCGTCCCGGACGGTGAAGACCGCCGCGCACCGGTTGTCGTAAGTCTCCCCGGTGGCCGCGGTGGCCTTCGACGTCCACTCCGCCAGCACCTGGTCGCCGTCGGCGAAGGCGTTGACGAGCTCGATGACGATCGGCGCGGAGGCGTCCAGGTACCGGCCCATTCCGCCGAGGAAGTCGTTGATGATCACGTCGCGGCCCTCCCAGAGCCGCGAGATCGGCAAGCTGCCCGGATAGAGCCAGGTGGCGTCCTCGGCGAAGCTTTCCCGGATCAGCTCGGCGTCCCCGTCGCGGACGGCTTCGACGTAGCGGACGACGACGGTCTTGGGGTCGGTGACGGCGCTCATTCCGGTTCTCCTCGTTCGTTGATCAAGTAAAGCTGTCGGCGGCGGGCGGCCAGGTGGCCAGGTGGTCAGGCGACGGTGAGGACAGCATTGCCGCGGACGGCCCGGTCGCGCAGCCGGTCCAGGACCTCGGCGGTTTCGGTCCAGTCCGCGGCCAGACCGATCTCGGGGTGCAGGCGCCCAGTCGCGACCAGCCGGACCAGGGTCTTGAGATCCTCGCCGTAGGTCGTGTCGGAATCGGCGTAGTGGAAGTGGCGTATGGTCGCCGACTCCGGGCCGCTGAAGAAATCGAAGAAGTCCAGCGTGACCGGCTGCCGGCCGGCCTGGCCGAACCAGATCAGCGTGCCGCGGCGGGCCAGCTTGGCCAGGGCGGTCGGCAGGTTCGCGCCGCCGGTGGATTCCAGGACGACATCGAAGGACCCGCGGGCCGCGGCGACGTCCTGCACGATTTCGGCGGCGCCCAGGTCGAGCAGCCGACGCCCGCGCTCCGGCGATCCGGTAACCGCAGTGATCTCGGCGCCGGCGGCCGCGGCGAGCTCGACGAAGTAGTGCCCGACACCACCAGAGGCTCCGGTGATCAGGATCCTGCGGCAGATGCCGTCTGCCGCGCCCACCACACGCAGCAGGCGCAGCGCGGTCAGCCCGGCCAGCGGCAGTGCCGCGGCCGTCACGCTCGGGACGGCGTCGGGGATCTCGGCCAGCGAGTGTGTGGGGATCGCGACGTACTCGGCCCAGCCGCCCATCGGCGGGTGGGCCACGACCCGGCGGCCGACCGCCGGGCCCGAGCCGTCGGCGGCTGCCTGGACCACAAGCCCCGCCACGTCCTTGCCGGGACGCCAGTTCGGCTGCGGGTTCTCCAACTGGAAGGTCTCGCCCCGGTTGACCGAGAACGCCTCCACCTTCACCAGCACCTCGTCCGGCCGGAGCACCGGCTGCGCGACCGACCCGAGCTCGACCGACGGGCCGGGGCGACCGGTGGCGACGAACGCCTTCATCAGGGTTCTTCCTCTCTTCGCTTCGCCGACCGCTCCTTTGTCGGCGACTTGTCGGCGACCGGCTGTGGATCAAGGAAACCGCCCATGCCTGAGGCCGGTCCAACAACCGGACGGAGGGTTTGACAACCAACGGTGGTCCGCCAAGGTGGAGGACGTGGATCTTGACCTCGCGCGGGTGCGCGCCTTCCTCGCGGCCGCCGACCGGCTGCACTTCGGGCAAGCCGCCGAACAGCTCTCACTGAGTCAGCAGGCGGTCTCCAAGCGGATCGCCCGCCTGGAGAACGAACTGGGGGTGCCGCTGTTCCTGCGCAGCAAGCACGCCGTCGAGCTGACGGAGGCCGGGCGCCGGTTCCTGGAGCCCGCCCGGCAGGCCCTCTCCGCGGGCGACCGCGCCGTGGTGGCCGCCCGGCACGCGCAGCGGCCGCTGCGCATCGACTTCTGGGGCCACCTGTTCGCCCCGATGCGGACCCTGCGCCAGGTCATCGACCACGTCCCGGGCCTCGCCACCGAGACCGGGCCGGGCCGGGACCTGCCCGGCGTCCTCGACGCGCTCCTCCGATCGGCAACCGACGTCGGCTTCGGCCGGATCCATGCGCTCGGCGACGCGCGGGACACCGAATACACCCACCGGCTGGTCCGGCTCGAACCGGTCGACATCGTCGTTGCGGCCGGACACCCGCTCGCCGACCGCTCCGCGGCGCGTCCCGGCGAGTTGCGGTCGAGCGTCCTGTGGTGCCCCGCCGCCCTGGACCGGCTCGACTTCCTCACGCGCTTCGCAGAGCACTTCGGCATCACCACCGAATCGGGGTCGGCGAACCTCGGCATCGACCACCTCCTGGACCAGATCGCTGCCGAACCTCGACGGTTCTCGCTGATCCCGGCCGACCTGACGCTGCCGGACCACACGCGGGTCCGGTGCGTCCCGCTCGTCGACCCGACACCGCTGTACGCGTGGTCGCTGATGTGGCGGGGAGCCGACGCGCATCCGGGTGTGGAGCAGCTGGTGCGCGCGTTCACGGAGGTCGGCGGCCGCAGCCGCTGGCTGGAATACCGCCCGGGTCGGGACTGGCTGCCGGCCGCCGACTTCGAGGACTTCGGATCGGTCCGCGGTGGCGTCGGCGGACCCTGACGCTTCGGCGCCGGCCGGCAGGTAAAGTGCCGCGCGGCAGATGGATCATCGAACAGCTTGCCCAAGGGGCGAAGTCGGCCCCGCCGCCCCGGGTGGCCACTGTCGCAGTCGACCTGCTCGGCACCGGATACGCACTCACCGGACTGACCACCGTCCCGGACGCTACCCTGGTGGAGATCGTGGACCAGGCGTCACCGCCCCCTGTTGCTGCATCCCTCGCTTCTGCATCCCCTCTGGCCAGTCCCTGAGGCAGTTGGCGTCGAGTTCGGCGGCCCATGCGCCGTTGCGGATCTCACCGTCGGTTCGACGGTCGGCGTCGGCGGGCTGGACGGGTCCTTCGGAACGGCGGCGTGGATGGCGTCGGTGATGGTCATGCCGACCAAGTACGACAGCAACCGCCGCGGGCCGACAGTCACTTGACGAACACAACACACGAGGGCGTTATCCCTAAGACCCATGCCGGCAAGCGCGCCGGCGGCGAGAACCGTTCTCCGCCCAACCGCTGCTGGTCATCCAGGACATCGGCTCTCCCACCCGTACCCTGTCACGCTGCCCACTGGTGCCTTGAACGGGGGAAGTCCGGTTTGTGATCATAAGCGTTCCGGCCCTGGCCTGCAGCCGCCTCGACGGTCTCTATACACGCTGACCGATGGCGCAAGAGCAACGCCGGAACCTTCCGTTACGTCGGGGCGCAGCCCACGCAGCCCACCCCTTGAAAAGTTTCCCGCACCAAGCGATTCGTTCGAAAATGCCCGAGTTATCCGCTGCTCTGTTCCCAGGGTGTTTCCATCGAGCGTAAAAAAGACCCTCCGCAACCTCCGCGGAGGGTCCATGCGCCCTCTGACCTGCAATTTTCCAGTGCCCCCGGCAGGATTCGAACCTGCGACACCCACTTTAGGAGTTCGACCGGACATCCCTCATACCTGCTCGCAGCATGGGGAACAATGCCACTGGGGGCCGCTCGGTACTGTTTCTGCCCGCCGTCGTTGATGTCAGACGTGGATGTCAGGCTGCCCCTCGATGCGATGCGAACCATCGGAACGACGGTCGCTGATGCATGCTCGCCTGGCCAGCCGCTCGTCGGGTAAGTAACGGAAGGCTTAGCCTTCCTCGACTTCAGCCCGGTAGGCCCACCCGTAGCCCGAAGATTCATCGCGCAAAAATCCGCCCAGCTTCTTGCGGCGGTTCCCGCTTTTCACGGACCTGAAATCTATGTAAGCATGCCCGGGTGGGAGGTCGTCTTCCTGTTCAACTGCGGAGTCATCAACTACGCGAAGTCCGAACGTCGTCACATTTGCGACGGCAACAGCTTTTGTGCCAGATGCCTTAAGTGCAAGGGTGTTCACGTAGTACTCAAATGACTGCCGTGCTGTAACTATGGAGCTACGATTGACTGACAGCTCGCCTTGGTCTTTTTCTGTTGGCGTGAAAGCTTGGCCCGACACTTGCCCGTCGTGAACGAACGCTGGATTTATTTGTCGCCATAGCTTCTCGTTGGCATCATCTAGCTCTACCTCGCCTGCACGAAGATGCTCGAATTCACCTGGAGTAGCCATTTACCCCCCCATGAATGAAAGTGGCAGCTTCCTCAAGTTGGTGCCAGGCGTATATGGCCTCTTCCTCGCTGTCATCTTTCTTCGAGAACGAGTAGAGTCTAATTTTTTCATCTCGATCGATTTCGGCGATTACCTCGCCGCGACTGAAAGTCCATTCGAATTGAACTCCCCCCTTTTCCGTGGGGAAAATTGACGGCCGCTCGATCCCGGCGTAGAGGCACTCCAATAGAAGCGACTCTGCCTCGCGTAGGACGTGTCGCAAGATCACATCCCCAGAGCCCTCCAGCCATCCGCTTTCGAGTTGTGAGAGCTCTTTTAGTCTTTCCGACCAGTCCGTTGGCAGTACGGGCTCGACGCTGAGCACGTCTTGAATCTCCATGATTTCTTCGGACATTGATTGAATCGCGACCGCATTAAGCGCCACAGTCGGGGCCATGGTTGAAAGATCCAGGTATTGTTTTAGGTCAGAAACTACGTCGTCATCTGAGAAATGACCGGTTACGCCTCGCCCATTCGATAGGCGAAACTTGAAGACCCCTTCATCTGTGTATAGCCCGGTAACCTGGCCCACTACGAGGGTTTCAACCTCGAACCTGTCGAGGCGTGCTCGTTCTTGCAAAGTGCGTCGGATTGATTGAGAGTAGACCGCTGCGTTACTTGTGCCCTTGTCGAACTCGATCAATTCTTTTTCTTGCAGGCTGCGGCCAAACCTTGCAAACTCGCGCAGTGCCGGAGAAGGGAATTTTGTAGGAATTGACCGGCCCTCGGAAACTTCTCGAAGAGTCTCCTGGATCAGTAGGCGTGCTTCGTCGAAAATTCCACTAGTCTCGTCATCGAATATCCCCGAGTCCGCACTCACGCCTCTCGCAACTTCGAGAACCGGCATTACGCTCCCCTCCCGGACTTCTGCTAGTCGGAGGGAGAATGAGGAGGCAAATCCTCTAGGGACGCGGTGGCGAGCAACGTGACGCTGCTTATAAATGCCCCTCGCTACATCAACTACGAGACGTTCGTAGCGGGCAAATTCGGACAGAACTTCGACCGGCAAACCGTGCTGTTCGTAACGGCCGCCGCGCAGATGCCATGATCCAAAAGAGCGCCTCTCGATCCCCATGTCACCACCCTAGCGAGATTCAGGTCTTGGTCGATCAGTGTCTTAATGGTGACACGGATGCATAGTTACAGCCAGTGTTGTGTCGTACACAGCTTTCGCGGTGCTGCATCCAGCGGGTCGACCAGTTGCTGAGGTCGGCGGAGCGGGTTTGGCCGGTGGCCTGCCCGGTTTGGGGTCGAGCATGATCAGGGGGCCGTACGCTGGCCGGCAAGTCGGGCAGGCTTTGCCCCTGCCCGGAATTTGAACGAGTGGCCCGCTGGTCCCTCGACGAAACGGTGGATTTCCTTGCCGCCGCCCGCAAGGACCCGCTGTACGCGTCCTTCGTCCTCGCCATCGCCATGGGCCTCCGTCGGGGCGAGATCGTCGGCCTCCGGTGGCTCGACATCGACCTGGACAAGCGCGTGCTCTACATCCGCCAGCAGACTCAGCGTCGGCGCGGCGTCCTCTACAACGACGATCCCAAAGGGTGCCGTCGTCGGGCCGTGCCGCTCCCAGCGATGTGCATCGCGCCGCTTCGCTGGCACCGGACGCAGCAGGCCGCCGCCAAGCAGCGTGCGGGGGAGTCGTGGGATGACGGCGGCTATGTCTTCGCCACACGCAACGGCCGACCGGTCGAGCCTCGCAACGTGTACCGCTCCTTCACTCGCGTTGCCGAATCCTCCGGCCTCCGGGTGCTCCGGTTGCACGACGCCCGGCACGGCTGCGCGACGTTGCTCACTGCTGCCGGGGTGGCTCCCCGTGTCGTGATGGAGATCCTCGGGCACAGCCAGATCAGCATCACCATGGACGTGTACACGCACGTCGTCCAGGACACCCAGCGCTAGGCGATCAGTCACATGGACCGGCTGCTCAAGAGGTCTCCCGGCCCTCAGTGACCGTGCCCGTTGATGTCAGGCGTAGATGTCAAAGACCCCCAGCCATGATCGGCTGGGGGTCTTTGCGCTGGTGCCCCCGGCAGGATTCGAACCTGCGACACCCGCTTTAGGAGAGCGGTGCTCTATCCCCTGAGCTACGGAGGCGGGGCCTTGCGTGAAACGTGGATGAATGCGCTGAGTGATGATTCATCGGTCCCTGGCAAGGGAGCGGACCGCCGTGAGCGGCGGTCCCAGACAGGGTAGCGGATGGGGCTGGGGTGTGGTTGGCCCCCCGGGGCAGTTCATGATCGCGATGTCACTCGTCGGTCGCCGCTCAGGTCTGCTGTCTCGGTGTGGGCGTCGGAGTGGGTGGGTCTTCTTGGTGGCGGGCTGCGGTGGTGGCGTTCTGGGCGAGGCGAGGAGGAAGCCGAGGACGGCGAGTCTTTGGGCTTCGGCGCCGAAGGTGATCGTGCGGCGGTTGCGCAGGGGGGTCGAGGTGGGAGAAGCCGATCAGGACCGGAGCGGTACCTCGATCGGCGGGTTGCCATCGCTGTCGCCATCGCCATCGCCATCGCCATCGCCATAGCCGTCGCCATCGCTGTCGCCGTAGCCGTAGCCGTCGCCATCTCCAGGGTCTCGTGGGCGAGCGGGCACGCCATTCGATGCCTGAGTGGATCGGCAAGGGGCCGAATCGGATGAGTAGTGGCTGACGTCAGCATTCCGGCAGTCGAGTTCGAGTTCGAGCTCGGGGGCGGGGGCGGGGTCGGCGATCGCGGGGGCGAGGTGGCGGCGTTCTTGGCCGGAGGGTCGGGCGTTGCCGGCAACGGGTTGAGCAGGTCCGGTGTGTGCGTGTCCACTGCGCGGGGCTCTCGGTTCCCGGTCCGGGTGGTGGCGCTGGTATCCGGACGGAACAGAAACGGTCTTTTGTTCCACGACGATCTGTTCCGTTCGAGAGGATCATGCACATCAAGGGGGAAACATGCGTAGGAAGCTGACCGGCCTGATCGGCATTGTCGCCTTGGCCGTTGCCTTCGGGACCGGAGCGATCGTGCACAACTTTGAGGCCGACGGGATGGGGAAGGGTGTGCGCGTTCTGGCCACCAATGAGGGGCCGGGTTCTGGCCACCAGTGAGGGGTTCGGACTACTGACCCGCGCCCTGCGCCTGTGTGCTGCCGCAGAAAGAACCAAGAGTGCAGCACACAGGCACCCGGCCGGGCGAGCCGAGGACGGCTCGGGGGATGTTCATAGCGGCGAACAGTTCCTCGGCGCCGCGCATGTGCTCCTGGGCGACTTCATGCTTTCCCAGCGACTTCTCGGCTTTTGCCATGCCGTGCAGTCCGTGCGCCATACCCATGCGGTATCCGATACCCAGCGCCCTCTGGTGGGCACTTCGGTGCAGGTCGAGCGCCTTCTCGTGGTTCCCTCCGCACTGGTGGACCAGTCCTGCGATGTTCTCGACCTCGCACTGCCACGTCACCGTGCCCAGAGGGCCGACGAGCGCGAGTGCTTGATCGATGTACGTCATCACCTCGTCGCCCTGTCCGTTCCGTTGGTGGAGAACGGCTCGTAGGGCCAGGGACATGGCGCGGTTCCTGGGCATCACGGAGTCTTCGCCGAGCGCCAGGGCCCGGTCGAGGTACGTCTGTGCCGACGCGTCGTCGCCTCCGTCCAGGTGCGCTATGACCAGGTCGTTGAGGGCGGCTACTTCGTGCTCCCGCTCCCCGACTTCCTGGCAGAGCATGACGGCCCGTTCGGCGGCGGCGATCGCTTCCGCGGTCCGGCCCTGCCACAGGTGCAGCGTGCTGAGATTGCACAGCGCGATGGATTCCCGTCTGAGGGTTCCGAACTCGCGGTGAAGCGCAATTCCCCGCGACAGGAGGTCGTATCCCTCAGAAAGGCTGCCGAGCACGATGTGTGCCCAGCCGAGCAGGTCCAGGAAGGCCGCCTCGCTGACGGGATCCCGGTACGACCGGGCGACCCGCAGACCCTCTTCCGCGGCCTCCGTCGCCAACCGGAACTCTCCGAGTATCTGGTGAGCCGAGGCCAGGTTGGCCAGGCTCAGACACAGGGCTTGGGTGTCCGCCGCCCGGCGGGCCGCGGCCACCGCGACCTCCGCCAGCTCCCGGAAGTCCTGGATGGCTCCCTGCGCATGCAGGTGGAGCACCGTATTTCTGGCCAGGTAGCTGGCCAAGCGGTGAAAGTCGTGTTTCTGTCCCAGTCGGACGGTGGCCTGAAGGCCCCTGCTCTCCCGGTCATACCACTGGCGGGCGCTTAGCGCGTCGCCGAACGCGGGCAGCCCCGGCGCGTTGCCGGTCGGAGCGGACGGACACTGGCGCAGTCCGGGAAACAGGATCCGGCACGCCTCATTGGTGGCGCCCAGGTAGTAGTTCATCAGCCGGCCGACCGCTGTGTCCTTGTCGTGCCGCACGGAATCGTCCCAGAGGCTGCGGGCGAAGCTGCGGATGAGGTCGTGGAAGGAGTACCGCCCCGCCTCGTGCTGCTGCAGGAGTTGCGAGTCGAGCAGGTCTTCCAGCATTTGCTCCGCGTCTTTGGGCGTCATGTCCGTGAGAGCCGCGGCCGCGTGAGGGTCGAAGTTCGGACCGGGGTGTACTCCGAGGAGCATGAACGCCCGGCGGTGCTCCTCGCCCAGGGCCTCGTAGGAGAGCTGGATGGTCGTGGCGACGCTGCGTTCGGTGGAGCGGAGCTCGGTGAGCAGCGCACCCTCCTCGCGGAGCCGGTCGACGAAGTACTGCAGCGTCCAACGGGGGCGATTGTGGAGCCTGGCCGTGGCGATGCGCAGGGCGAGCGGCAGATGCCCGCAGAGAGTGGCCAGTGACTTGGCGGCTTCGGGGTCGGCGGCCACGCGTTCCTCGCCGAGGGTGCGGGCGAGCAGCGCCGCGCTGTCCTGCGGCGCCAGCGTTCCCAGGGATATCCAGTGGGCCCCGTCGAGGTCGAGCAGCCGGCAACGGCTGGCCACGAGGACCAGGCACTCGGAGGTGACGGGCAGGAGCGGGCGTATCTGAGCGGCCTCGGCCGCGTTGTCGAGGACGAGGAGCAGTCGCCGCGTGGCCGAGGCGGCCTGCCACATCGCGAGACGGCTCTCGGTGTCATCGGGGACGGCGCTGTCGGGTGTCCCCAGGGCGCGCAGCAGTATGCGCGCCGCCTCCTCGGGCGCAAGAGGGTGTTCCCCCGGAGTGAAGCCGCGCAGATCGATGTAGAGCTGCCCGTCCGGATACGAGGCGGCCAAGCGGTGGGCCGCACGCACGATGAGGGTGGTCTTGCCGGCGCCGCCCATCCCGTCAACGGCGACGATCCGCACCCCTTCGCCCGCCTGTCCCCGGTCGAGCAGGTACCGGAGTTCCAGGTGACGGCCGGTGAAGTCCGGTAGTTCGTACGGCAGGGTGCACGGGGCGCTCTCGGCGGCTCGCGCTGCCTCGGACGGTCGGAGGGAGGGGGCCGACGGCGCTTGTGCGGGCGTGTCCAGTTCGGGGCTGGCCCGAAGGATCTTCTCGAACAGGCCGGCCAGGTCCGGACAGGGGCTGATCCCGAGCTCTTCCGCCAGCAAGTCCCGCACGGCGGCGTACTCGTGGAGCGCCTCGGCCTGGCGACCGGCACGGTACAGAGCGAGCATGAGCTGGGCGCGCAGCCCCTCGCGCAGCGGATAGGCGTCGACGAACTCGCGCATTTCGCTGACGATGTCGCTGTCCTCGCCCAGTTGGAGTCTGAGCGCGAATAACTCCTCCACCGCGGCCAGTCGCCGTTCCTCCAGGACGGTGGACGCGGCGTCGAGGACCGGCCCGCCCGTCCCGTTCAACACCGGGCCCCGCCACAGCGCGAGGGCCTTCCGCAGCTCGGCGACCGCCCCGCTGAGGTCTCCCTCGGAGCGGTCGGACGCGGCCATCTGGACATGGCGCGAGAAGAGGTGCAGGTCGACCTGGAGCGGGCCCACGGACACGCGGTACCCGGCGTCCTCGGTCACGATCAGCGCCGGACCGTCGGGTATGCGCCGCCGGAGGTCGGCAATGGCTTTGCGGACCTGCTGCTTGGCGGTATCGGGTCCGGATTCTCCCCAGGCCGTCTCGATGAGGCGCTCGATGGACACCGTCCGCCCGGACTCCAGGAGCAGGGACGTCAGAATGCGCTCCTGAAGCGGCCCGCCGAGCTTGATCCGATGCCCGTCGGCCAGGCATTCCAGGGATCCGAGAACGTTGAATCGCAGACCGCGATTTTCTGTGGTCGTCAAAGTGCACCCCCCATGTGCTGCCTGGAAAGTAGCAGTTCGAGGTGACTACCGCAGCGAGCGGTACCGGACCGGTAGGTGAGTGGTATCACCGCCCGGCAGGCTCCTTACAGCCACCGAAAGTGGCGCTCCTCCGTGCACCCCGAGGCATCCACCGGTGCCGGAGGCGGCGGATCCGGAAATGCGCTCGGGCCGAAATCCCGGCGCGAGTAACGGCGCGGCAAATCGTGCGGCGCCATTCCAGCTAAAGGAGTCATGACCATGACACTCGCGACCACTGTCGCCAGTTGTCTCGTATGCGACACCGCATTCGAGGTGCGCGAGGACTGGGAAAAGGGCGAGATCACCGAGTGCGGGGCCTGCGGCCAGGAACACGAGGTCGTCGAGAAGTCCGCGACGGGCATACGCCTGGACCTCGCCCCTGAGGTGGAAGAGGACTGGGGCGAGTGACAACCTCCGACCAGGTCCTGCTCTCGGTCACGATGCTGCGCCCGGAGGAGAAGCTGCTCCTCGGCGCACTGCGTGACGAGGGCCTGACGGCGCGACCGCTGCTCATGGAGGATCTGGCCGAGATCGTGGCGGGCCACACCGGCCCGCCCGCTCTCGCCCTGATCAGGAACCTTTCCCACCGGGATGCGATCAGCGTCTCCCGCCGCCTGGAACACGCCGGAGTCCCCACCCTCAACCGCGCGGCGACGATCGAGACGTGCAACGACAAGGGCCTGCAGTCGTTGCTCTTCGCGCAGCACGGAATTCCGCACCCTGACACCAGGCACGCCTTCAGCCTCGATCAGGTCCGCAAGACCGTCGCCGACATGGGCATGCCCGCCGTGGTCAAGCCCGTCAGCGGTTCCTGGGGACGGGGCGTCAGCAAGATGACCCACTCCGACTGCGTGGAGGCGTGGGCCGCGGGCCGCGAGTCCGCCGATGCCATGGGAAAGCAGTTCCCCGTCGTCGTGCAGGAGTACGTCGACAAGCCCGGCCACGATCTCAGGGTGGTGGTCGTCGGGCGGACTCCCGTGGTGGCCATCCAGCGGGTGTCGGACGACTGGCGCACCAATACCCACCTGGGCGCCGAGGTCCGGCGCGTCGAGGTCACCGCGGAGATGGAGAAGCTCTGCGGCCAGGTCGTCGACGCCCTCGGCCCCGGCTTCTACGGGGTGGACCTGGTCGAGGACCGGTCCGCGGGCGAGCTGCTCGTCCTCGAAGTCAACGCCAATCCCGAATTCGCCCGTTCCTCCGCCCAGCACGGAGTGAACGTGGCCGGCCACCTCGCCGCCTACGTAGCGGAGACCCTCACGGCCTCAGCCGTGTGACACGGAGAAGATCCATGGAACTGTTCGACACCGCAACGGTGCTCGCCCGCGTCCTCACCACCGGCGTGGTCATGAGCATCGAGAAGAGTGACCGGGAACTGCCCGGCCTTGAACGACTGCTGACCAAGCAGTCCGGACGCGCCCGGGCCGTCCTCGTCAACAGCCGTACCGCCGCGATCCACGCGGCGCTCGCCGGCCAGGGCATCGGGCACGGCGACACCGTCGCCGTCCCCGAGCCGGACGCGGCAACCGGCCGCTTCCTGAGCTGGCTCGGCGTCAGTGTCGAGGACCGGGGGCCGGCCGCGTACGACCACGTGTCGCTGGACTCCGCGAACGCCGATCGGCTGGGCGAGCTGACCCGGTCCGCCACCGCCCCCGCCCTTGTCGTGGACCTCACCGGACTCGGCTTCGGGCCGGCCGCCGCCGTCCTCACCGACGACGACACGGTCTGGGCCCGTGCCGAGCGACTGAAGATCTTCGGCGCCCACGACCTGCGCACGATGTGGACGCAGGAAGAGGCCGACGCCTCCCTGGTGCCCGGGGTCCAGTTCAACTACCGGCTCAGTCCCCTCGTGGCCGCCTGCGTGCGGATGGCCCTGACCCAGGCGGTACGTCCCGCCACTCCCACCGGAGCACGCTCATGATCACTGATTTCCCGGCAGCCCCGCTGCCCCTGCCCGACCCCGCCGAACTCACCCGCGAACTCGCCGCCCTCGGCGGCGAGGCCGTGATTCCCAAGGCGTCGCGTCGCACCCTCTTCCCGGTCATCACCAAGGAAGACGTCTTCAACCTGATGCTCGCCCAGCGGCAGACGCCCGAGAAGGTCGTCGCCGACTTCGCCGAGGCGTACCGCTCCTACGTCGGTGCGGCACACGCGCTGCCCACGGCCAGCGGCACCTCCAGCCTGCACATGGCCCTCGTCGGCGCCGGTGTGCGGCCCGGCGACGAGGTCATCGTGCCGGCGTTCACCTTCATCGCGACCGCGCAGGCCGTCGTCGCCGCGCACGCGATCCCTGTGTTCGTCGACATCGACCCCCTCACCTACTGCATGGACCCCAAGGCCGCGGCCGCCGCGATCACCGACCGCACCCGCGCGCTCATGCCGGTCCACGTGCACGGACTGCCCGCCGATGTGTCCGCCCTGCGCACCCTCGCCGACCGGCACGGCATCGCCCTGGTCGAGGACGCCTCGCACGCCCACTCCGCGAAGGTCGGTCAGCAGGTGGCCGGCTCCATCGGAGACGCCGCGGGCCAGAGCCTGATGGCCGACAAGAACTTCCCGCTCGGCGGCGAGGGCGGCATCGCGTTCTTCGCCACCGAGGAGAGCTACGACCGGGCCCTGGCCTACCTGGAGCGGCACGGCATCGACTACGGCATGTCGTGGGTCGCGGCGGCCTTCGGCGCCAGCCAGCTCCAGCGGCTGCCGTACTACGACGAGATCCGGGCACGCAATGCCGCGCTGCTCGGCGAGGCCCTGAGCGAGACCGGCCTGTTCACCCCGCCGCACGTACCCAGCGGACACGTCCACGCGTACAACATGTACCGCACCACCCTGCACCCCGAGGCCGTGGGCCTGGACGACATACCGGTGTTCGCGGTCAAGGAGGCCGTGCACGAGCTCCTGGTCGCCGAGGGCGTCCCGGCCCGCGAGTGGCAGAACACCCCGATTCCGTGCCACCTGCCCTTCCAGCACCGGGACGGCTTCGGAAGCGGCTACCCGTTCACCCTCAACCCCGGTGCCGTGCGCGACCACCGGCCCGAGGACTTCCCGGTCACGCTCGGCATGCTCGACAGCACCCTCGTCCTCTGCCGTGAGCTGCGCTCCCCGGTGGAGTACGAGCGGATCCTGCGCTACGCCGACGCCTTCCGGAAGGTCGCGCGTCGTCCGGACGCCATTCGCAAGCTCGTCGAGAGCCGCGACTACCGTCGTCCCTACGACAAGGCGGCCCGCCTTGGCTGAGGCAGCGCACGAGAAGCTCCGCGTCGCCGTCCTCGGCGCCAGCGGCTACACCGGCGGCGAGGTGATCAGGCTTCTCCTGGAGCACCCGCGGGTGGAACTCGCCTTCCTGTCGGCGGAGCGCGCCGCGGGCACCGCCGTCGGCACCAGCCACCCCTGGCTGCGCAACCACCCCAAGGCGGCCGGCCTCACCTTCCGGCCGCTGGCCGAGCTCGCGGACACCGACACCGTCGATGTCGCCTTCGGCTGCCTGCCCACCGGCACGCTGCCCGAGCGGCTGCCGCTGGTCGCCGACCGGGCCAAGCGCGTGCTGAACCTGGGCGGTGACTTCCGGCTACGCGACGAGAAGGAGGTCGGCAAGCACTACCCGGGGACGGCGTCCCACCCGCCGCTGGAGGATTTCGCCTATTACGTACCGGAGTTGAGCCCCGGAATCCCCGAAAGCCGGTTCGTCAGCCTGCCCGGCTGCATGGCCGTCACCACGGTCTACGCCCTGTACCCGCTGTTCGCCGGCGCCGGTCCGCTGGTCGCCGATCGGGTGGTGGTCGACGCCAAGACCGGGTCCACCGGCGGCGGTCGCGGGAGCGGCGAGCCGCCGGCCGAACGCAGCGGCAACTTCCGGGTGCACAAGCTGCACGGCCACCGGCACGCGCCGGAGGTCCAGCAGGCCCTCGCCGACTTCACGGGCGCCGCCGTCGATCTGCGGTTCTCCACGCACAGCCTGGATGTGGCGCGCGGCATCATGGTGACCGCCTACTCCGAGCTGCGGCCCGGAGTCACCGCCCTCGACGTCAAGCGCGCCTACGCCAAGGCGTACGTCGGCAAGCCGTTCGTGCGGGTCCGCCCGGCGCCCAAGGCGCCGCAGGACTTCCCCATGCTCAAGGCCGTCACCGGCTCCAACGTCGCCGAGGTGGCGGTCGCCGTCCGCGACGGCCAGTGCGTCACGGTGGCCGCCCTCGACAACCTGATCAAGGGCGCGGCAGGCCAGGCCATCCAGGCCATGAACCTCATCCACGGCTTCGACGAGGCGGCCGGGCTGCCGATCACGGCGGTGTCACCATGACCCGACCGCTGTACGTCATCAAGGTCGGCAGTGCGACGCTCGACCGCGAGGCCATCCACAAGGAGATCGCCGACGTCGCCGCCCGCGGCGCCCGAGTGCTCCTGGTGGCGGGCGGGGCCACGGGAATCGAACGCCACTACGCGGCCGTCGACCGCCCGATCCCCACGCTCCGGCTGACCAACGGCGACGTGGTGCGCTACTGCCCGCCGAAGGAGATGGACCACCTCGTCGACGCCTATGAGCGGGTCACCCTGCCCGCCGTGGAACGCGACCTGCGGGCTCTGGGCCTGAGGGCGTTCACGGCCGTCGCCGCGCGCGGCGGCCTGGTCGCCGGCCGGGCCAACCGCCCGCTGAAGGCGCTGTCCGCCGAGGGCCGCCCCGTCGTGGTCCGGGACCACCGGGCGGGCGTACCCGCCGACGTCGACAGCGAGGCGCTCAATGCCCTGCTCGACGCGTACGACGTGGTCTGCCTGTCCCCACCGGTCGCCGACCGGGACGGCGGCGCTCCCCTGAACGTGGACGCCGACGTACTGGCCGCGGTGCTCGCGGTCGCTCTGGACGCCGACCACCTCCGGCTGGTCACCGGCACCGCGGGACTGCTGACCGACCCGGACGCCCCGGACTCGACGCTGCGCGACGCCTACCCGGGCGACGGGGCGCGGTACGCCGGCGGGCGCATGCGCCAGAAGGTGCGCGCGGCCGAAATCGCCCTGGAGGGCAGCAGCGCCGACGTGGCCATCACCGGCCCGCACACCATGAGCGAGGCGTCCGGGTGGACCCGGTTCTGGCGTACCCGTGGGCCCGCCGACGACCTCGACCTGCTCACTCGCGCGGTCTGTGTGCCGTCGGTCTCCGGCGACGAGGCGGAACTCGCCTCCTGTCTCGTCGAGTGGTGCCGCGAGCGGGGCATCGAGGCCCACGTCGACCCGGCGGGCAACCTCGTCGCGTCCCGGGGCACCGGTTCCCGGCGGCTCCTGCTCCTGGGCCACCTCGACACGGTCCCACACCGCTGGCCCGCCGAGTGGCGTGACGGTGAGCTGTGGGGGCGCGGCAGCGTCGACGCCAAGGGCAGCCTCGCCGCGTTCCTCGAGGTGCTGGCGGACGCGGCGATCCCCGGGGACGGCCGACTGGTCGTGGTCGGCGCGGTCGAGGAAGAGATCTCCTCCTCGAAGGGGGCGTTCCACGTACGGGACCACTATCCGGCCGACGCGGTCGTCATCGGCGAGCCCAGCGGCTCGGGCAAGCTGACCCTCGGCTACTTCGGGCTCTTCAAACTGGCGGTGACCGCCTCGGTGCCGACCGGCCACTCGGCCGGCATGGACGCGGTGTCGGCCCCGGACCGCCTGATCCGCGCCCTCGGAGAGATCCGCGCGTCGGTCCTCCCGCACGCGCCCGAGGCGCTCAGCGCGGTCATCGACATCCGCTGCGAGCGCGGCCGGGAGCGCGACCGGGCACACGGAATCCTCAACTTCCGGGTGCCGCCGGGAGCCGACCTGGAGGCGCTGCGCACCGCCGCGCTCCGGCACGTCGGCGACGGCGTCGAGATCGAGGCGCTGCGCGCCACTCCGGGCCACAAGGGCGGCCGGTCGGGCCCCCTGGCCAAGGTCTTCACCCGGGCCTTCGCCGAGGCCGGGGTCAGGCCCCGCTTCGTGGTGAAGAAGGGGACGTCGGACATGAACACCCTGGCGACCACCTGGCACGACGTGCCGATGGTGGCGTACGGGCCGGGCGACTCCGCCCTCGACCACACCGACGAGGAGCGCATCGGCGGCGAGGAATACCGCGCCGCCCGCGCGCTGCTCGCCGACGCGGTGAACCGATGGTTCGCCCTTCCGGAAGGGAGCCGACGATGACCGCCGTGCTCGACATTCCCACGGGCGCCGAGGCACTCGCGTCCACCCTGGCCGAACGGGCCCTGGAGGCCCGGCGGCTGGTCGTCGACATGGCGGCGTCCGAGCGCGGCTGCCATCTGGGCGGCAGCCTGTCGGTGCTCGACATCCTGATCGCCGCCCTGCACCGGACCTTGGCCGCGGACGGCACGGAGGTCGTGCTGAGCAAGGGGCACGCCGCCGCCGGCCTGTATGCCGCGCTGCACGTCAGCGGCATGCTGCCGGAGAACCCCGCGCCGCTGTACGGCCAGGCGGGCCGGCCCTACACCGGCCATCCGGGCCCCAAGGTGCCCGGCGTCCGGTTCCCCACCGGGAGCCTCGGTCACGGCGTCCCGTACGCGGCGGGCTGGGCCCTGGCCCGCCGGATCGGCGGACAGAGCGGTCTGGGCATAGCCGTCGCAGGCGACGGTGAGCTTCAGGAGGGGCTGGTCTGGGAGTCCTGCCAGGTGGCCGCGGCACAGGAACTGGGCAACTTCGTGCTGGTCGTGGACCGCAACGGCGGGCAGAACGACGGGCTTGTCGCGGACATCTCGCCGCTGCCGCACCTCACCGAGCGGTTCGCCGCCTTCGGGTTCGAGGTCGCGGAGGTCGACGGGCACGATCCGGCCGCCCTGGCCGAGCTGTTCGCCAGGGACCGGTCGGCCGCGCGCCGCCCCCTCGCCGTCGTCGCCCACACCGTCAAGGGCAAGGGCGTGCCGGCCGTGGAGGGCAAGGCGGGTTCTCACTACGTGACCATCGACGCCGCGCGCGCCGCGAAGTGGAAGCGAGCGATCCGATGACTCTCTCCGGCCGTGACGCCTACCGCGACGAGCTGACCGCCCTCGCCGCCGAGGACGCCTCCCTCGTCTGCCTGGAGGCGGACCTGGGCGGCAAGAAACATCCCTTCCAGACCGCGCACCCGGACCGGTTCTTCAACCTGGGCATCGCCGAGGGCGCCATGGTCGACATGGCGGCGGGACTGGCCGCCGGTGGCTACAAGCCCTTCGTCAGCACCTTCGCCCCCTTCGCGGCGCTGCGGGCCGCGGAGAGCCTGAAGCTGACGCTGGGCTACCTGAACGCCGGGGTCACCGTCGTGGCACCGTACGCGGGCGTGTCCGGTGCCTGGTTCGGCACCACCCACCACTGCCTGGAGGACCTCGCGGTGCTCCGCAGCTTTCCCGGCGTGACCATCGCGGCCCCCTACGGCGAGGCCGAGATGCGTGCGGTCGTCCGGTCCGCGGCACGGAGCGGCAGACCGCACTACATCCGCACCGGCCGGAACGCCGCGTACGAGTCGCTCGACCTGCCCGGCGTCGAACTCCCCCTGGTCAACTGGGAGTTCCAGGCGGACCCCGATGACGTCTGCCTGGTGTCGGTGGGCGAGGAGGGCACCCGCCTGTCGCTGGCCGCCCGCGCCGCCACCGGGGTCTCCCACGCGCACCTGGTCCACCTGGACCACGCGCACCTGGCCGAAGCGGCCACGGAGCTGGCAGGCCGGCACACCCGGTTCGTCGTCGTCGAGGAACACCGCGGCCAGGGCGGAGTGGCCGAAGCGCTCGCACTGCTGCTGCCCCGGTGCGAGGTGGTGGGTGTGAACGCGGGCCACGACTGGCCCGCCGAGGGCGGCGACCACCACGAGGTCATGGCCCGCCTCGGCTTCGATCTGCCCGCGGTGCTGTCCGCGGTGGACCGGATGCGCACCGGCGCCTCGGGTCCGGTACTCGCGGGCGGCGGCGTCCGCTGACCCTCACCCGTCTCTCCGCATTAGCCCCGAAACCCTTTGAAGACAAGGAAGTTCCCATGCATATCCTCATGATCGAGTGCAACCCCAACGGCATCGCCGGCATCGCCAACGCCCTGGAGCTCGGGCACGAGGTGACCTTCGTGTCCGTCGACCCCGACTTCTACCTGGGCGCCTCGCCGCTGGCCGAGGCCGCGTTCGCGCACCCCCGGTGCGATGTGATCAAGAGCGAGACGGTGTTCTCCATCGACGAGCTGGAGCGGCTCGCCAAGGAGGTGCACGCGGCGAAGCCGGTGCACGGCGTCATGACATACAGCGAGTACCACACGGTGCACGCGGCGTCGGTCGCCCGCTCCCTCGGCCTGCCGGGCATGAGCGTCGACGGCGCCCTCAACGCCCGCCACAAGCACCGCACCCGGCTCGCCCTGCGGGACACCGACGTGCGCCAGCCGCGGTTCGTGCACGTCGCCGAGCCCACGTCCGGCGACGCCATGGAGGCCGCGGTCCGTGAGATCGGCTTCCCGTGCGTGGTGAAGCCCTCCGACGGCACCGCGAGCCTGCACGTCCTGCTGCTGCGCGACGAGGAGGAGCTCGCCGCGTACCTCGCGGAGCTGGCCTCGGTCGGCGACTACGGGCGCGGCGTCACCCGCATCCCGGACATCGTGGTCGAGGAGTTCGTCGAGGGCGAGCTGGTCTCCGTCGAGGCCTGTGTGCTCCAGGGCGGCGAGATCGTCAACCTCGGTATAACGGACCGCAATCTGAGCGGCTTCCCGTACTTCATCGAGATGGGCCTCACCTATTTCCGCGGCCACCCGCTCCAGGACGAGCTGTTCGCGATGAACGAGAGGGTCCTCAAGGGCATCGGTATCGACTTCGGCTTCATCCACGCCGAGTACATCCTCGCCGCGGACGGCCCGGTGCTGTGCGAGGTCAACGGCCGCCTCACGGGCGGCATCGTGCCGCAGCTCATGGAGCTCTCCAGCGGCGTCAACGCCTACCTGGAGGTGATCCGCCAGGCCCTGGGCGAGCGTCCCGAGCTGCCGATTCCCGGCGACGTCATCGCCAGCGGCCACTGGTTCGGCTCCCCGGTCGAGGGCGAGCTGGTCGCCATCGGCTTCGATCGGATCAAGGACGCTCCGGGCTTCGTCGAGGCCCTCGCGTACGCCAAGCCGGGCCGTCGCGTGTCGCGCCTGTCGAAGAGCAACTTCGACTGGCTCGGCCACCTCATCTTCACCGGCCAGGACCGGGACGAGGCGGCCGGACGCGTCCAGGCGGCCCTGGACGACATCGAGTTCACCCTCTCCGTGCAGGTGGCCCGATGACGCGCGTCGCGATTCCGGAGCTGGACCCGACGGCGGTCTTCGACGTCACCGTCGAGGACGGGCACTTCTCCCGTATCCGGCCCGTCGCCGAGCGGAGGGCCGGTGACCTCGCGACGCCCGAGCTGTGGCCGGGCTACGTCGAGACCCACGCCCACGTGGGCCTGCCCGCCAACTTCGACGACTCGCTGGAGGACGCCCGGATCGTCGCGCTGCAGTACGTGTACAGCGGAGTCACGCATGTCGTCGACATGTTCGGATTCCCGCTGGTCCAGGAGGGCTGGGAGCGGGGCCGCGCGGAATCGGCGCTGCCCTACCCGGAGCTGGTGCACTGCGGTTACGCGGCCACCGCGATGACGAATGCCGCCGGCCTCACCGGCCACGGTGTCGAGTTCCCGGCCCCGGTGCACATGATCGCCACCGAGACCGACCTCGAACACGCGATACGTTCCAACGTCGAACGCGGCGGCACCTTCCTCAAGGTGATGTTCACGGACGGCACCGAACAGCCGGACAGCCCGGTGAAGTTCTCCCGGCTGTCCCGGCGGGTGCTGGAGTTCACCGCCCGGATCGCCGCGGAGCGCGGCGTCACCGCCGTCATCGACTGCAACACCCTCCAGGAGACCCGCTGGGCCTACGAGTGCGGCTTCCGCCTCTTCGCCCACACCGTGCGGGACCGGACGCTCGACGCGGCCGACTGGAAGGAGTTCGAGGGTGCCCGGTTCGTCTCCACCCTGGCCGGCCTGCGCACCATGATCATGACGGGCGACGAGTTCCGGGCCGAGTACGGGCGCGAGGGCTTCGCCGAGACCCAGGACCTCCGCAACCTGGAGTTCGCCCAGGGCATCGAGAAGCCCTACGGCATCGAGTTCGGCTGCCAGGAGACCCGCACGGCGGCACTGGCCGACATGCGCCGCAACGCCCTGGCCACCCTCCGCGAGGGCACCTTGCTGATCGGTACCGACTCGGGCAACACGGGCGCGTACCACGGCTACTCCTTCCTGAGCGAACTCGACCTGCTGCGCGGCGACGACGCCTCGCTCGAAGGGCCGTTGCGGCACCAGGCGACGATCGGGGGCCGCCGCTACTTCGACGAGCTGAGCGGCGACCCGCGCGGGACCCATCCGCTGAGCGTCGGCGCGGCCGCCACCTACAACCTGCACACCCCGGGCCGGCCGCTGTCCGCCCTCCCGCTGAGCACGGTCGTCCGGGGCGTGCCGATCGACCGGCAGGCCGTCGCGCGGGCCATCGCCGAGCTGCGCGCCGCCGGGACGGACCGGAAGGAGGAGTTTTGATCAAGGAACGTAAACGCGCGCTCATCGGCGTGACCGGGGGCATCCTCCTGGCGAACGTGGGGAGTTACATCTGGTTCCCCGTGCTCGTCGCCACCCTCGGCGGGACCGACAGCGGCTTCTGGGCGGGCGTGGTCATGTGTATGACGTACGTCGGCCGGCTGCTCGCCACCTTCTGCTACGAAGGGATCGCGGCACGCTCCGGTGTCCGCGGAGGCGTGTTCCTCGGTACCGCGCTGGAAGCCGTGGCGCTCGGGCTCATGGGATTCACCGATGGCGTGCTCGCGTACAGCGTGCTGGCGTTCTTCATCGGCTTCGGATCGGGGACCTCCTTCCCGGGCCTGAAGAACGTCCTGGTCTCCTTTCCCGAGAGCGAACGCCCCAAGGCGTTCTCCGCGTTCCAGATGGCCGGGCAGGTCGGCCTTTTCGGTGGCGCGCTGCTGGGCGCCGTACTGGCCGAGGTGGAGCTGCGGACCCTGTTCTCGGTGGTGTTCGCCTTCTTCATCGGGTTCTGCCTGATCGCCTCGGTGCTGATTCCCCGGGGCGGCTTCGAAAGCGCGGCGACCGCCGCCGGCAGCCGCGTCCCGCTGTTCAGCCTGACCGCGTTCAAGGGCATCGAAGTGCGCGGTGCCACCCGCTACTTCCTGCTGTCCGCCGCGTTCTGGTTCCTGTCCCTGGGCTTTGTGGTCGGTATCCCGCTGCACATGGCGGCATACGTCCCGAACTGGGCGCCGTCCTCGCCGTTCTGGATCACGGGTCTCAGCATCCTGGTGCTCCAGTACCCGCTGTTCAAGCTGTTCAACAAGCGATTCAGTCCGGGGGCGGTCATGGCCGTCGGCCTGGCCGGAATGACCCTCGCGTTCGTCGCCTTCGGAGCCGGTCGCACCGGCCCCTGGGTGGTGGTCGGCTGTCTGACGGTGGTGCTCGGAGAGATCCTCTTCGTGCCGTCGTTCGACCTCTGGATCGCCCGCAGGGTTCCCGAGCACCGACTGGCCAAGGCCATGGGCGCGATGCACTTCTTCCGCAGCGCGGGGAACATGGTCGGCTCCCTTGCCGCGGGGATCCTGTTCGACCTGTCGCGCTCCCTCGATGTGGCGGGCGGCAACTGGTACGTCGCGGCCCTGCTGGCGGCGGGCTGTGCGGTCCTCTGCCTGAGCGGCCGGAAGTCCGGCGCAGCCGACGAAACGGGGCGGACCGAGGACACGGAAGGCACGGAGAACGAGGAAAAGGTGAGGGAGAATGTCTGATATCTGCGTCATCGGGGGCACCCGGTACTTCGGCAAGGTCCTGGTCCAACAGCTCTTGGACGACGGGCACCGGGTCACCCTCGTCAATCGCGGGCAGACCGCCGACCCCTTCGGCGACGCGGTGCGGCGGCTGCGCGCCGATGTCACCGCCCCGGGAGAGCTGACCGCCGCGGTGGCGGGGGAGCGGTTCGACGCGGTGGTCCACCAGATGTGCTACACGCCGAACGCCGCCGTGGAGGTGTGCGAGGCCTTCGGCGACCGGGTCGGGAAGATCGTCATGACCAGCACCATCGAGGTGTACAACAAGGACACCTTCCGCTGGCGGTTCCCGGCCCCGCCGTTCAGCGCCCGCGCCAGCGAGGAGGAACTCGACCCGGCGGCCTACGACTTCGACACCGACCTGCCCTGGTACACACCCGGGTACCTGGACGCCCACTACGGCGAGGGAAAGCGCCAGGCCGAAGCCGCGCTGACCCGGTCCGCGAAGGTGCCGGTGCTGCTGGCCCGGGTCGCCCATGTCCTGGCCGCGGAGGGCGACTTCACCGGCCGGCTGCGGTTTCACCTCGACCGCGTCAGCGCCGGGCAGCCCGTCGTCGCCCACACGGCGCCCGGTCGGACCTCACTGGTACGGGCCGACGAGGCCGCCGGCTTCCTCGCCTGGGCGGCCCTCTCCGACGCCACCGGAGCGGTCAACGTCGCTTCCCCCGACACCGCCGATGTCTATGACGTCTGCGCCGCGGTGGAGAGCGCGACCGGACTCACCGCCGACGTGACCGAGAAGGAGGATCCCTCCGGCGACCCGGACCTGTCCCCGTTCTCCTGCCCGTCCGACTTCGGCATGGCGAGCGACCGGGCGGCAGCCCTCGGGTACCGCTTCACCCCGATCTCCCAGTGGCTTCCCGCGGTCGCCCGCAACGCCATGGCCGACTCCCCCCACTCCAAGGAGCAGTGATGTTCGACCTCCTCGTCATCGTCCGGGTCCCCGAGACCGACGACATCGTGCCGGTGGCCGATGCTCTGGCCCGCATGCGACCCCTGTGTCTCACCGAGGACGGCTGCGTCGCCTGGGAGGCATACCAGTCGGAGGGCGACCCGGGCCGCTTCGTCCTCGTCGAGCGGTGGGCGAGCCGCGCCCACTGGGAGGCCCACGACTCCGGCGACGCCATCCAGAAGATCTACCTCCAGGAGATCATGCCGCGCATCGAACGCGAGGTGCACCCGAGCAGCCCGGTAAGCCGCGCGCAGTAGCAGAGGACAGGGCGACGGGGTGTGGGCCGTCTTCACCAACGGCTCCGCACGCCGTCGCGGGACCCGCCGATTCGGCAACAACACTGGGGTGCATCAACGATGGGAATTGCTGGTCACGGCATGCGTAATCTCCCTTCACGCGCGGTCGCGGTCGTCGGGATCGGCTGCCGGTTTCCGCGGGCGGACGGGCCGGAGGCGTTCTGGCGGCTGCTGCGCGGCGGCGGAGACGCGATCACCGATCGGCGCGGCGGCCGGGGTCCGGCGCGCGGCGGGTTCCTCGATCGGGTGGACGGGTTCGATCCCGAGTTCTTCGGTATCTCGCGGCGCGAGGCCGTGGCCATGGACCCGCAGCAGCGGCTGGCCCTCGAACTGGCCTGGGAGGCCCTTGAGGACGCCAGGACCCTGCCGGGCACCCTTGAGGGCAGCCGGACGGGCGTGTTCCTGGGGGTGATCGCCGACGATTACGCGACGCTGCTGCGCGGCCTGGGTCCCGACGCGGTGACCGGGCACACGCTGACCGGGTTGCAGCGCGGCGTGATCGCCAACCGGATCTCCTACGCGCTGGACCTGAACGGCCCGAGCCTGGTGGTGGACACGGGACAGTCGTCGTCGCTGGCCGCCGTGCACCTGGCGTGCGCGAGCCTGCGGGACGGCGAGTCCGACCTGGCTCTGGCCGGTGGTGTGAACCTGATCCTCGCGCCGGAGAGCACCCAGGCGCTGGAGCGGGCCGGGACGCTCTCGGCGGACGGGCGCTGCTTCACCTTCGACGCTCGCGCGAACGGGTACGTCCGGGGCGAGGGCGGCGGGGTCGTCGTCCTCAAGCTCCTGGAAGCCGCCGTCCGGGACGGCGACCGCATCCATGCCGTCATCCGGGGCAGCGCCCTGAACAACGACGGTGCGACCGAGACGCTGCCGACGCCGGGCCGTGCGTCGCAGGAGCGGGTGCTGCTCGCCGCCTGTGCCGACGCGGGCGTCGAGCCGGGCGAGGTCCGGTACGTCGAGTTGCACGGATCGGGGACGCGGGTCGGCGACCCGATCGAGGCCGCGGCCCTCGGTGCGACGCTCGGCTCGGCCCGCGCGAAGGACGCGCCGCTTCTGGTCGGCTCGGTGAAGACGAACATCGGTCACCTGGAGGGCGCGGCCGGGATCGCGGGGTTCGTCAAGGCCGTCCTGTGCGTCGGCGCACGCGAACTCGTTCCCAGCCTGAACCACTCCGAGCCCGGTGAGCGGATCCCGCTCGATGAGCTGCGTCTGCGGGTCAACACCGAGACCCGGCCCTGGCCGTCGCCCCAGGGGCCGCTGGTCGCGGGGGTCAGTTCGTTCGGGATCGGCGGAACCAACTGCCACGTGATCCTTTCGGACTGGCAAGGTGCGCGGCACGGTGTGGAGCGGGTCGGCGGCGAGGACGACGCCGGGGCGCTGCCCTGGGTCCTGTCAGGGCGCGACGAACCCGCGCTGCGTGACCAGGCCGCACGGCTGCGCGCTCATGTGGCGGCGCGTCCGGAGCTGGGCGCGGCCTCGGTGGGCCGGTCGCTGGCCGTCACCCGCACCCCGTTCGAACACCGCGCCGTCGTCGTAGCCGACGACCGGGACGGCTTCCTCGCCGCACTGGAGGCACGGTCGGCCGGGCAGCCGTCGGCGGCCGTGGTGGAGGGCCGTCACGAGGGGCCGCCGGTCCGGCCGGTCTTCGTCTTTCCCGGCCAGGGCTCGCAGTGGGCGGGCATGGCGGCGGAGTTGATCGAAACCTCCCCGGTCTTCGCCGATCGGATCGGGGAATGCGCCGACGCCCTCCGCCCGTACGTGGACTGGTCGCCGATCGATGTCCTGCGCGGTGTCCCCGGTGCGCCGCCGCTGGAGGGCGACGAGGTGATCCAGCCCGCGTTGTGGGCGGTGATGGTGTCATTGGCCGCGCTGTGGCGCTCGGCCGGGGTGGAGCCCGCCGCCGTGGTGGCCCACTCGCAGGGCGAGATCGCCGCCGCCACCGCCATGGGCGCCCTGTCGCTCCAGGACGGCGCGCGGATCGTGGCCCTGCGCAGCCGGGTGCTGAACCGGATCGCGGGCCGTGGCGGGTTGCTGTCGGTGGAACTTCCCGCCGAACGCGTGGGGCGGGACCTCGCGGTGGTGGCGGCTTCGCTGTCGATCGCGGCGGTCAACGGCCCCGCGCACACGGTGGTCGCGGGTCCGGTCGCAGCGCTCGACGCGCTGGCCGCCCACTACGGGCAGGAGGCGCGGACCCGTCGGCTTCAGATCGACTACGCCTCGCACAGCGCGGACGTCGAGGAACTGCGGGAGGAACTGCTCACCGCCTTCGCCGGGACAGCCCCGCGCTCCATCGGCGTGCCGTTCTACTCGACCGTCACCGCCGCATCGATCGACACCGCCGAGCTGGGCCCCGGGTACTGGTTCCGCAACCTGCGCGAGCCGGTGCGGTTCGGACCGGCCGTCGAGGAACTGCTGAACGCGGGCCACTCGACGTTCCTGGAGATCAGCCCGCATCCGGTGCTGGCGATGGGCATCCGACAGGCGATCGACACGTACGGCGGGGACGGCGCCGCGCTGAGCACGCTCCGGCGCGGCCACGGGGACCGTCACCGGTTCCTCACGGCGGCGGCCGAGGCGTTCGTGCGCGGCGTCGCGGTGGACTGGGCCGCGCTGCTGCCCGGTTCGGCGCCGCTGACCGACCTGCCGACCTACCCGTTCCAGCGCCGCTCCTGCTGGCCGTCCGGGATACCCGGGGCCACCGAGCAGATGCCGGACGCGACCCCGGCCCCGGCTCCGGTCGTGGACCGGCGATCGGCGCTGGAGCTCGTCCGAAGCCTCACGGCGGTCGTGCTGGGCGCCGGGTCGGCCGGCGACGTCCGGCCCGGCCGGACGTTCCGGGAGATGGGCCTGGACTCGGCCATGACGCTCGAACTGCGCGACCGGCTGTCGGCGGCCACGGGGCTGAAGCTGGAGAGCACCGTCCTGTACGACCACCCGAGCCCGGCCACCCTGGCCCCCGCCATCGATGCGCTGAAGGCGGGCGCGTCCACCGGCGCCTCCCCCGCGGTCGCGCGGGAGCGGGCGGACGCCGACGACGCCGACGACCCCGTGGTCATCGTCGGCATGGCCTGCCGGTTCCCCGGCGGGGTGCGCTCGCCCGATGATCTGTGGAACCTGGTCGACTCCGGAACCGATGCGATCGGCGACTTCCCCGACGACCGCGGCTGGGACCTGGCGACGCTCCATCACCCGGATCCGGAACGGATCGGGACGTCCTACGCCCGCCAGGGCGGCTTCGTACCGGACGTGACGGACTTCGACGCGGAGTTCTTCGGGATCAGCCCGCGCGAAGCCCTTGCCATGGACCCGCAGCAACGGCTCCTCCTGGAAGTCGCGTGGGAGGCGCTGGAGCGTGCCGGGATCGACCCGTCGACGCTCAAGGGCAGCCGGACCGGCGTGTTCGCCGGGGCGATGCACTCCGGCTACGGGCCGAGCATGGAGGCGGCCGGGCACGGCGTCGCGGGACACCTGCTGACCGGCACCAGCGCGAGCGTGATCTCCGGGCGGATCGCCTATGTCCTCGGCCTGAACGGGCCCGCGCTGACCGTGGACACCGCTTGCTCGGCGTCGCTGGTCGCCCTGCACCAGGCGGTGCGGGCGGTGCGGGCCGGAGAATGCTCGCTCGCCCTGGCCGGCGGGGTGACGGTCATGGCGACCCCCGGCATGTTCGTGGAGCTCTCCCGCCAGCGGGTGCTGGCCGCCGACGGCCGCTGCAAGGCGTTCTCCGCCCAGGCGGACGGCACCGGGTGGGGCGAGGGCGCGGGCATGCTCGTGGTCGAACGGCTCTCCGACGCCCGGCGGCACGGCCACCCCGTCCTCGCGGTCATCGCCGGAAGTGCCATCAACTCCGACGGCGCCTCCAACGGCCTGTCCGCGCCGAGCGGCGTCGCCCAGCAGCGCGTCATCGCGGACGCCCTTGCCGACGCCGGGCTCGCGCCGCGGCAGGTCGACGCCGTGGAGGCGCACGGGACGGGCACCGCCCTCGGCGACCCGATCGAGGCCAACGCCCTGCTGGCCGCCTACGGGCGTGAGCGGGACCGGCCGCTGTGGCTGGGGTCCCTCAAGTCCAACATCGGACACGCACAGGCGGCGGCGGGCGTCGGCGGCGTCATCAAGATGGTCCAGGCCCTCCGGAACGCGGCCCTGCCCGCCACCCTGCACGTCGACGAGCCGTCCCCGCACGTGGACTGGTCGGCCGGGGCGGTGGCCCTGCTCGACCGGGCCCGTCCCTGGCCGGACACCGGCGAGCCCCGGCGCGGCGGCGTCTCCTCGTTCGGAATCAGCGGCACCAATGCGCACGTGATCCTGGCGGAGCCGCCGGCCGAGCCCGAGCCCGCCGTGGAGCCGGTGCGGCCGCCCGTGGTGCCGGTCGTCCTGTCGGCCCGGACACCGGACGCGCTGCGGGAGCAGGCCCGGGTGCTGGCCGCCGGGCCGCTCGACCCGGTTGGCGCGGCGCCGGCCCTGACCGCGAGGGCCTCCCTCGCCGAGCGCGCGGTAGTGATCACCCGGGACCGGCACGAGGCCGGCCGGGCCCTGGACGCGCTGGCCCGTGCCGAAGAGGTCCCCGGCGTCGTCACCGGCCGTGCGGGCGAGCCCGGCCGGACCGTTCTGGTCTTTCCCGGACAGGGCGGCCAGTGGCGGGGCATGGCGTCGCGACTCGCCGCCGAAAGCCCCGTCTTCGCCGCACGTCTGGCCGAGTGCGAGCGCGCCCTCGCGCCGTACATCGACTGGTCGCTGGCCGATGTCCTGGACGGGGCGCCCCTGCTCGACCGGATCGACGTCGTGCAGCCCGCTCTGTGGGCCGTGATGGTGGCGCTGGCCGAGCTGTGGCGGTCGGCCGGGGTCGTCCCGGACGCCGTGGTCGGCCACTCCCAGGGCGAGATCGCCGCCGCCGTCGTGGCCGGCGCGCTCTCTCTTGACGACGGCGCCCGCGCCATCGCGTTGCGCAGCGGCATGGCCGTCGACCTGATGGGCAAGGGGGCGATGGCCGTGATCCCGCTGCCCGCGGAGCGGGTGCGGGAACGGCTCGGCACGCTGAGCATCGCCGCGATCAACGGACCGGCCACCACGGCCGTGGCCGGGGCCCCGGACGCGATCGCCGAGCTCGTCGCCACCTATCAGGCCGAGGGCGTCAACGCCCGCGTGATCCCGGCGGCGTTCGCCTCGCACTGCCCGGCGGTCGAACCGCTCCGCGAGAAGATCCTGGCCGAGCTGGCGTCGCTGGCGCCGCGCACCGGCGAGATCCCGCTGATGTCCTCGGTCACCGCCGACTGGCAGGAGGGCGGTGAGCTCGACGCGGCCTACTGGTACCGGAACCTGCGGCACACCGTGCGTTTCCAGGAGGCGGTCGAAGCGCTCATCGCGTCCGGCCACACCACGTTCGTCGAGGTCGGGCCGCACCCGGTGCTGGCCGGCAGCATCGGCCAGATCCTTGAGGAGGCCGAAGCCGACGGGATCGTGACCGGTTCGCTGCGCCGCGACGACGGGGGCCTGCGCCGGTTCCTCACCTCCGCCGCCGAGGCGTACGTCCAGGGCCTGCCCCTCGCGTGGGAACGGCTCACCGGAACCGCCGTCGCCCGCGTCGACCCGCCCACCTACCCCTTCCAACGGCGCCGCTACTGGCTCACGAGCACGGCCGGGCCGTCCGCTACGGCCGACCTCGGCCAGGCTCCGGCCGGTCATCCCCTGCTCGGCGCGGCCGTCGAACTCGGCGACGGTGAGACGGTGTTCACCGGGCGGCTGTCCACCCGCACCCATCCCTGGCTGGCCGACCACACCCTGTCGGGGACGGTCGTCGTACCGAGCACCGCGCTCGTGGAGATGGCGCTGCACGCGGGCGCGCGGTCCGGCACGATGGGGGCACCCCCGGCCGAAGGCTGGGGGAGGATCGAGGAACTGACGGTCTCCACGCTGATGGAACTCCCGGCGGACGGCGCCGTCGACCTGCGCGTCCGGGTGGCGGGCGAGGACGGCGACGGGTCGCGGACCTGCCGGATATCGGGCCGGGCCACTGGCGGGGAGTGGATCGAGCACGCCACCGGCACCCTCGGCCCCGACACGGCCACGGCACCGGCCCCCCAGGACTGGCCTCCGGCCGGTGCGCGGCCGGTATCGCCGGCCCGCGTGCGGGAGGACCTCGGCCTGCGGGGGTACGAGCACGGTCCGGTGTTCCAGGGGCTGCGAGCCGCCTGGCGACTCGACGGCGAGCAGTTCTCCGAGGCCGCCCTGCCCGAGCCGGAGGCCGCGCACGCCGGGGCCTACCACCTGCACCCCGCCCTGCTGGACGCGTCCCTGCACGGCCTGATCGCCGACGCCTCGGGCCGCGAGGGGCAGCGCGCGGCGCCGCTGCGCTGGCGCGGAGTGTCCTTGTTCGGTACGGGTGGCCGCGCGTCCCTGCGGGTGCACGCGGCGCCCGCCGGGGACGGAGGCCGCCCGCTGACCCTGTTCGACGCCTCCGGAGACCCGGCGGGCCTCGTCGATTCGCTGGAGTTGTGCCCGGTCGCTGCGGGCCGCCCGGCCGATCCCGCCGCCGTGGCGCGTGATTCCCTGTTCGCGCCGGCCTGGGAAACGCTGCCCGGGCCGGCGGCCGGAGCGCCGGGCGGAGAGGTTCCGGTCCCCTGGGACGCCCTCGGCCCGGACGCGCTGCTCGCGGCGGGCGAGGCGCCCGAGCACGTCGTCGTGGCCTGCCCGGCCGGCGAGGACGCGACCGACGCGGCGACGGCGGCGAGGAACGCGGTCCACCGGACGCGGGAGCTGCTCGGCCGATGGCTTGCCGACGACCGACTCGGCGGCTCCTGCCTGGTGCTGGTGACTCGTGGGGCCGTTGCCGCCCGGCCCGGCGAGACGGTCCGGGACCTCGCGCAGGCGGCGGTCTGGGGCCTGGTGCGGACCGCGCAGGTCGAGCACCCGGGCCGGTTCGCCCTGGTCGACCTCGCTCCTGAGGCGGCCGAGGTTCCGGCCGGGGCACTGGCGGCGGACGAGAACCAGGTGGCGGTCCGCGACGGCGCCGTCCTGGCGCCCCGGCTCGTGTCCGCAGCGGGTGACCCCGCGCTCCGGCTCCCCGAGGACACCGGTGCCTGGCGACTCGACCTCACCGAACGCGGCACCCTCACCGCCCTGGAGGTCCGGCCCTCCCCCGAAGCCGCCGCCGAACCCGGCCCCGGCCAGGTCCGGATCGCGGTGCGCGCCGCCGGGCTCAACTTCCACGACGTCCTGGGCGCGCTCGACATGCACCCCGGCGACCCCGGCCCACTCGGCCTGGAAGGCGCGGGCGTGGTCACCGCGACCGGGCCCGGTGTCACCGGCCTGGCCACAGGCGATCGGGTCATGGGCCTCTTCCCGGCCGCGTTCGCCAACGTGGCCCGGGCCGACCACCGCACCCTCGTCAAGATGCCCGACGGCTGGTCGTTCACCCGGGCCGCGGCCGTACCGGTCGCCCACATGACCGCCCTGCACGCTCTGACCGAGCTGGGCGGCGTGAGCGCCGGCGACCCCGTCCTGATCCATGCCGGGGCGGGCGGCGTCGGCATGGCCGCCGTCCAGTTGGCCCGGCACCTGGGCGCGGAGGTCTACGCGACCGCGAGTCCCGCCAAGTGGCCCGCACTGCGGGCCCTCGGCGTCGACGACGACCACCTCGCCTCGTCCCGCGAGCCCGGATTCGGGACACGCTTCGGCGCAACCGGCCGGCGCATGGCGGTCATCCTGAACTCGCTGACCGGCGAACTCGTCGACGAGTCGCTGCGGCTGCTGCGTCCCGGCGGGCTCCTGGTCGAACTGGGCAGGACCGATCCGCGCGATCCGGCCGAGGTGGCCGCCGCCTACCCCGGTGCGCGCTACGAGGCGTCCAACCTCCTCCAGTTGCCGCCCGAGCACCTCGCCCGCCTCCTGAACCGAGCGGTCGAGCTGTTCGCCGAGGGCGCGTTCACCTGGCCCGCCGTCACCGACATGGACGTCCGGCACGCACCCGAAGCCTTCGGCCTGCTGCGTCAGGGCACCCACGTCGGCAAGGTCGTGCTCACTGTCCCGCCGATCCTCGACCCGGACGGAACCGTGCTGGTCACCGGCGGGACCGGCGCCATCGGCCGGGCCGTCGCACGGCACCTGGTCACCGAACACGGCGCGCGACGGCTCCTGCTGGTCGGACGCCGGGGCGGCGACGCGCCCGGAGCGGCCGAGCTGGCGTCCGACCTGAACGGGCTCGGTGCCGAGGTGACGTTCGCGGCCGTGGACGTCGCCGACCGGGACGCCGTCGCCGCGATGATCGAGGCCGTCCCCGACCGGCACCCGCTGACCGCCGTGATCCACGCCGCGGGCGTCGTGGACGACGCGCCGATCACCTCGCTCACCGCCGAACAGATCGACCGGGTGATGCGGGTCAAGGCCGACGGGGCCTGGCATCTGCACGAGTTGACCGCGGGCCACCCGCTCACCGCGTTCGTCCTGGTCTCCTCGATCATGGGGACGCTCGGCGGGGCCGGGCAGGGCGGCTACACCGCCGCCAACGCGTTCCTCGACGCGCTCGCCCGGCACCGCCGTACGCGGGGCCTGCCCGCCCTCGCGCTGGCCTGGGGCCTGTGGGACGACCCGGACGGCATGATCGGCGCCCTCACCGCCGCCGACCGGGCCCGCTTCGCCCGGGCCGGACTCGTGGAGATCGCTCCCGACCACGGCCTGGCTCTCCTGGGGGCGGCACTGCCGTCACCGCACGCGGTCCTGGCGCCCGCCCGGCTCGACCGCGAGATCCTGCGCGACCTCGGAGCGGACCTTCCGCCGGTCCTTCGCGGGGTCGTGGCGGCCGCCGGAGCGGGGCGTCCCGGGCACGTACCGGAACACCGGCAACGCCGGCCGCTGCGGGACGAGTTGGCCGGTCTGACCGCCGGTGGACGCGCCGGGATCCTGGCCGACCTGGCCCGGACCCACCTGGCCGCCGTCCTGGGTTCCCGGCCCGAGGCGATCCCGGACGACAGGCCGTTCGGCGAGCTCGGGCTCGACTCGCTCACCTCGGTCGAGTTCCGCAACCGCCTCAACACGGCGACGGCCCTCAAGCTGCCCGTCACCCTGCTCTTCGAGGCGCCGACGCTGCCCGAACTCGTCGCCGTCCTGGACGCCGAACTCCTCCCCTCCCAGGAGGTACCGGCCGCCCCGGCGGACACCTCCGGGGACCGCGAAGCGGACGTGACGGCGCTCGTCGAAGCCGCGACCGCCGAGGAACTCCTCGACTTCATCGACCGTGAGCTCTCCCCCCGCTCCTGACCCGCCTACGGAGGACCGATCCGTCATGGGATCAGAAACACACGAAAGACTGCTCGGGTACCTCAAGCGCCTCACCCTCGACCTGCACCAGGCACGCGAGCGCGTGCGCGAGCTGGAGGAGGGCGACCGCGAGCCGATCGCGATCGTCGGCATGGGGTGCCGGTATCCGGGCGGGGTCGACTCGCCGTCCGCCCTGTGGCGGCTGCTGGCCTCGGGCGGGGAGACCGTCGGCGCGTTCCCCCGCGACCGGGGCTGGGACGACGGCCTGCACGACCCCGAGAACGGCGGCCGAAGCCTGACGGGTTCCGGCGGCTTCCTCTACGACGCGGCCGACTTCGACGCGGGCTTCTTCGGCATCAGCCCGCGCGAGGCCCTGGCCATGGACCCGCAGCAGAGGCTGCTGCTGGAGACCGCCTGGCGAGCCTTCGAGGACGCCGGGATCGACCCGGAGTCGGTGCGCGACACCGAGACCGGCGTGTTCACCGGGCTGTCCTGCAACGACTACGGGCTGGGGTGCGGCGACGTGCCCGAGGAGGCCGAGGGCTTCCTGACGACCGGGACGGCCGGCGGCGTCGCGTCCGGCCGGCTCTCCTACACGCTCGGCCTGCGCGGCCCGGCGATCACCGTGGAGACGGCCTGCTCGTCCTCGCTGGTCGCACTGCACCTGGCCGTCCAGTCGCTGCGCCGCGGCGAGTGCGCGATGGCGCTGGCGGGCGGCGCGACGATCATGGCCACACCGCAGCTCTTCACCGAGTTCACCCGCATGCAGGGGCTGTCACCGGACGGCCGGTGCCGCCCGTTCTCGGCCGCCGCCGAAGGCAGCGGGCTCTCCGAGGGCGTGGGCGTGCTGCTGGTGGAACGGCTGTCGGACGCGCGGCGGCTCGGCCACCCCGTGCTGGCCGTGGTGCGCGGCAGTGCGGTCAACCAGGACGGCACCAGCAACGGCTTCACGGCACCGAGCGGGTCCGCGCAACAGCGGGTCATTCGGCAGGCGTTGAAAGACGCGCGGCTGTCGCCCGGTGACGTCCAGGTGGTGGAGGCGAGCAGCACCGGCACCCCGCTCGGCGACCCGATCGAGGCGCGCGCCCTGCTGGCCGCCTACGGGCGTGAGCGGGACCGGCCGCTGCGGCTCGGCTCGCTGAAGCCCAACATCGGGCACTCCCAGGCGGCGGCGGGTGTGGCCGGGGTCATGAAGACGGTGCTGTCGATGCGGTACGGCAGGCTCCCCGCCACCCTGTACGTGGACGAGCCCACCCCGCATGTCGACTGGTCGGCGGGCGCGGTCGAGCTCGTCGCCGAGGAAACCGCGTGGCCCGAGACGTCGGGGCCGAAACGCGCCGCGGTGTCCTCCCAGGGCATCAGCGGCACCAACGCACACGTGATCCTCGAAGAGGCTCCCGTCGACGTCGAAGAGGCGCCGGCCGGCAAGGAGGTCCGGCCCGCCGAGCGGGACGGGCCACGCCTGCTGGCCCTGTCGGCCAAGACACCGACCGCGCTCGCCGAGCTCACCGCGCGCTACGCCGAGCTGCTCGCCGACGGCGATCCGCTCGCGTCGATCTGCCGGACCACGAGCCTCGGGCGGGCGCACTTCGCGCACCGGCTCACCGCCGTCGCGTCCTCGCGCGCCGAACTGCGGGACCTCCTCACGCGGACGCGCCCGGACCAGGCGCCGCCGCCCGGCGTCCGCGTCGGCGTGCGGGCCCCGGAGACGAGCCGGGGCCCGGTGTTCCTCTTCACCGGCCACCCGGACGCGCTGTCCGCCGACGCGACCGCCGAGCTGGCCGAGGCCGAGCCGGTCTTTCGCCGCGCCTTGGACCGATGCGCCCAGGCGTGCGGCGGCCGGCCCTCGCCGTTCGCCGTCGCGTACGCGCTCGCCGAGCTGTGGCGGTCGTGGGGCGTGGCGCCCGCCGCCGCCCTCGGGCACGGCGTCGGCGAGTTGGTGGCCGCGTGCGTCACGGGCACGATGAGCCTGGAGGACGCGCTGCGGGCGGCGGCCCGGACTCCGGCGGATGCCGGTGAGCCGGAGTCGTTCACCGGCAAAATCGCCGCGCTGCTGCGTGACGGACACCGGACCTTCGTGGAGATCGGGCCCGCCTCGCCGCTCCTGGACCGGGTTCGGACGGCCGAGCACACCGTGTTCCTGCCGTCGCTGCGCGAGGGAGAAGAGGCCCGGCGCACTCTCCTCGACAGCCTCGGCGCGCTGTACACCCGAGGCGCCCGGATCGACTGGACGCGCGTGCACGGCGAGTCCGCCGGGCCGCCCGCGTCGCTGCCCGGATACCCGTTCCAGCGCGAGCGTTACTGGCTCTGGACGGGAGGCGGCCGCCGGGAACAGGCACCGGCTCACGGCGGGCCGCTGGTCGCTCAGGTACGGCTCGTCGGCGCCGACGGCACGCCCGTGGCGCTCGCCGACGGCGTACGCCTGGAAGCGGCGCCCGGCGCGGCCGAGCCCGCCGCGCCCGCGACGGACGGGTCCGCCGCGCCCGAGACCGAGAACGCCGCCGAGGTGGCGATCGGCATCGTCGGCCGGGCGCGCGGCGCGGCCGTCACCGGCGACGACCTGCACCTGTCGCTGCGGAGCCTGGGCATCGACTCGCTGATCGCGATGGACATCCGGCAGACCCTCGCCCGGCGGCTCGGCGTCGACCTTCCGCTGCCCGATCTGCTGGACGGCCGGAGCGTCGCCGAAATCGCGCGGTCCGTCCAGGCGGCCCGCGGCGGCGCGGACCGGACCGGGGAGCCCGGGACGACGCCGGTCGCCGACCCGGCGGCCCGCCACGAGCCGTTCCCGCTCACCGATCTCCAGCGGGCCTACCTGGTCGGCCGGACCGACGCCTTCGAGCTCGGCAACGTCTCCACCTCCTTCCTCGTCGAGATCGACCTGGAGGAGACCGACCTCGACCGGCTCGCCGCCTCCTTCCGGCACCTCATCGGCCGGCACGACATGCTCCGCGCGGTCGTGTCCGGGGACGGGCACCAGCGGGTGCTCGCCGAGGTCCCCGACTTCTCGCTCGCCACGGTCGACCTGCGGTCGTGCGACGACGCCGAACGGGCCCGCCGCCTGGCGGAGATCCACGACGAGATGCGGCACCAGGTCTTCGACACCGAGGTCTGGCCGCTGTTCGACGTCCGGGCGACCCTGCTCGACGCGCGCACGACCCGGCTTCACCTCAATTTCGACGCGCTGATCATCGACGGCCGGAGCTCCGGGCTGCTGTTCCGGGAGTGGGCGGAGACCTACCACCGCGGGACGCCCGCGGCGCCCGCCCCGGCCCTCACCTACCGCGACTACGTGCTCGCCGCCGCCGGGACGGATGCCGCGCGGCGCGAGAAGTCGCTCGCCTACTGGCAGGCCCGCGTCGCCTCCCTCCCGCCCGCGCCCCGCCTGCCGCTGCGACCGGGATCCGCGCCACGGCAGCCGGTGTTCACCCACCGGACGGCCCGGATCGAGCCCGAGGCATGGCAGCGCTTCAAGGAAAACGCCGCCGCGGCGGGCATCTCCCCCTCGGCGTCCCTGTGCACCGCGTATGCGCAGGTTCTCGCGGCCTGGAGCGCCTCGCCGCGCTTCACGCTCAACCTGCTGGCGTTCAACCGGCGGTCGCCGCACGAGGACGTCGGCAGGATCGTCGGAAACCTCAGCGCGACCGTCCTGCTGGAGGTCGACGCCACCCCCGCCCAGGACTTCGCCTCGGGCGCCGCGCGGTTGCAGAACCAGTTGCTGACCGACCTCGACCATGGGCACGTCAGCGGCGTCGAGGTGCTGCGCGAGCTCAACCGCACCCGGGGCGGGACCGGCCTGGCGAGCATGCCCGTGGTCTTCACCAGCACAATCGGCTTCTCCGGGCGGGGCGACGGTGAGCGCGGCGCGCTCACGGCACTGACCACGCTCGGCACCTGCGGCAGGCTGGCGTCCAGCTCGGTACGGACGCCTCAGGTGTGGCTCGACCACCAGGCCCTGGAGGAGGCCGGGGAACTGGTCCTCAACTGGGACGTGGTGGAGGAGATGTTCCCCGACGGCGTCGTCGACGGGATGTGGGACGCCTACCTGGATCTGGTGGGGGACCTGTGTGACGAGGGGTCGTGGCGCCGCCCGCCGTCCGTGCCGGCGCCGACGGCCGACCTGGAGATGCGGAGGGCGGCCAACGCCACGGACGCTCCCGTCCCCCGCGAACTGCTGCACGACGCGTTCCTGCGGCACGCGGAGCGTCGGCCGGACGCGCCCGCCGTCATCACCGCCGCCCGGACCCTCGACTACGGCGAGGTGGACCGCCGCTCCGACCGGATCGCCCGGTGGCTGATCGACCGCGGCGCGGGTCCGGGCGTTCTCGTCGGCATCGTGATGGACAAGAGCTGGGAGCAGGTCGTCGCGGCGCTGGGCGTCCTCAAGGCCGGGGCCGCCTACGTGCCGGTGGATGCCGCCACGCCCGGCCGCCGACTCCGGATGATCATGGAGAGCGCCGGTATCGAGCTGGTGCTGACGCGGTCGGTGGTCGCGGACGGGCTCGACCTGCCGGACGGAACCCGCTCGCTGCGTGTCGACACCGAGCCGGAGGACACCGGTGCGGGCGGCCCCCTGCCGCCTTCCCCGGCCAGGCCCGACGATCTCGCCTATGTCCTTTTCACCTCGGGTTCCACCGGGGTTCCGAAGGGCGTGATGATCGAGCACGCCGGCGCGGTCAACACGATCCAGGACATCAACGACCGCTTCGACGTGACCGCCCGCGACCGCGTCCTGGCCTTGTCCGCGCTCCACTTCGACCTCTCGGTCTACGACGTGTTCGGCCTGCTCGCGGCCGGCGGAGCCCTGGTCCTGCCCGACGCGTCGGCGCAGCGCGAACCGGCTGCCTGGCTGGAACTGGCCAACCGGCACCGCGTGACGATCTGGAACAGCGTCCCCGCGCTGATGGACATGTTCGTCGAACACGTGCGGGCCCTCGGCGGCCCGCCGTCGCTGCGCGTGGTGATGATGAGCGGCGACTGGATCCCCGTCACCCTCCCCGGAGCCATCGCCTCGACCCTGCCGAACGCGCGGACCTGGAGCCTGGGCGGCGCGACCGAGGCGTCCATCTGGTCGATCCAGTACCCGATCACCCAGGTGGACCCGGACTGGACGAGCATCCCGTACGGCAGGCCGATGCGGAACCAGCGATTCCATGTGCTGGACGAGGCATTGCGGCCGCGCCCGACCTGGGCCCCCGGCGACCTGTACATCGCCGGTGCCGGCCTCGCCCGCGGATACCTCGGCGACGAGGCGAAGACGCGCGCGGCGTTCCTGCGCCACCCGGTGACGGGAGAGCGGCTCTACCGGACCGGTGACCGCGGCCGCTACCTGCCGGACGGCACCATCGAGTTCCTGGGGCGCGTGGATTCCCAGGTGAAGGTCCAGGGGCATCGGATCGAGCTCGGCGAGGTCGAGGCGGCGCTGCTGCGCCGGCCGGACGTCCGCGCGGCGGCCGTGGTGGCCGAGGGCGAGCGGGGCGGCCCCCGCCGGCTCGTCGGGTACGCCGTGACGGCCACCTCCGAGGACGAGCTGCGCCAGGCGCTCGGCCGGGAACTGCCCGGCTACATGGTGCCCGCCCGCATCGTCGCCCTGGACGAGCTGCCGCTGACCGGCAACGGCAAGGTGGACCGCCACCGTCTGCCGTCCCCCGAGGAGACGGCCCCGCGCTCCGGTGCGGCGGTCGCACCGCGCGATGCGACCGAACGGCTTCTCGCCGAGATCTGGGCCGAGTTCTTCGCGCCCGCCGCCGGGTCCGTCGGCGTCACCGCGAACTTCTTCGACCTCGGCGGCGACTCGATGCTCGCGGTGCGGATGATGGCCCGGATCCGGCAGCGCACCGGCCGGTCGATGCCGGTGGCCACGCTGCTCGCCCGGCCGACCGTCGCCTCGCTCGCCGAGGCGCTGCGCGATCGGCTCGGCGACGAGGGCCGGGCGGCCCTGGTCACGCTCCGGGACACCGGGACCCGGCCACCGCTGATCCTCGTCCACCCGGTCGGCGGCGACGTGCTCTGCTACGCCGGGCTCGGCGCCCTCCTGGACGACGACCAGCCGCTGCACGCCCTTCAGTACCCGGACCTCGAACCGGCTCCGCGGACCGTCGCCGACCTGGCCGCGCTCTACGCCGACGCGATCACCGAACGGTTCCCGGACGGCCCGTACCGGCTCGGTGGCTGGTCCATGGGCGGCGTGATCGCCCTGGAGACCGCCCACCTGCTCACCGGGCGTGGCGGGACGGTCGAGCTCGTCGCGGCCGTGGATCTGCTCGAACCGCCCGGCCGCGCCGCACCCGCCGCCGACGCGGCGCTGCTGGCTCGGTTCGCCCGCGACCTGGCCGGCGTCGCGGGAAGCGGCTGGAACCCCGAGCCGGCCGAGTTCGAGCCCACGGGCGACCGGTCCCCGGTCGAGGAACTGCTGACGCGGGCCCGGCACGCCGCCGTCCTGCCGGACGATGTCGACGCCGCCACCCTGGAACGGCTCGCGGACCGGTTCCTGCGCCTGTGCCGCGCGCTGGCCGACCACGAGCCCGCCGCGTACCGGGGCAGGGTCCGGCTCCTGCAAGCCATGGACGGGGCCACCGCCGCGACCACCCGGCAGTGGCTGGACCTCCTCGGCGACCAGGCCGAGAGCGTCGACGTGCCCGGCGACCACTACAGCGTCATGCGCTCCCCGAACCTCCAGACGCTGGCGGCCGAGCTCGGCAAGGCCCTGGACGACCTGTGAGCCGAACCGGCCGAACCAAGAGAAGCAGCCGAACCAGGAGGACCGGATGACCGCCATGAAACTGCCGACCCGGGCCGAGGCGGGCCGCACCGCCGCATCGGTCATGGACCGCGTACGGGCGTACGCCTCGGGCCTCCCGGGGCGCGCGCCGGAGATCGAACGGGTGGGCCGGATTCCCGGTGACGTCCTCGACGGTCTGAAGGCCACCGGGCTGCTGCGCGCCGCCCTGCCACCGGCGCTGGGCGGTGTCGAGATGACCGTGCCGGAGATCACGCGGGCCGTCGACCTGCTGGCGGAGGGAGACGCCTCGGTCGCCTGGTGCGCGGCCGTGGCGCTGAACGCCGCGCTGGCCGTGGTCGCGCTGCCCGCGGAGGTGTTCACCGAGCTGTTCCCGGACCCGGACCTGATCACCGCGACGGTGCTGCCGCCGGCCGGGTGGGCGGTCCGGCGGGAGGGCGGCTACCTCCTGTCGGGCCGCTGGACCTACGGCAGCGGGATCGCCCACGCCGATCGCGTGATGGCCGGGTTCCGGACCCCGGAAGGCGCCCCGAGGATCGCCGTCTTCGACGCCGTGCACGCGCGGGTGCTCGACACCTGGAACACCACCGGGCTGCGCGGCACCGGCTCCCACGACTTCGAGGTAGCCGACCTGTTCGTCCCGGAACGGCACACGTTCGGGCTCGCGCCGTCCGGCACCCGGCAGGAGCCGCTCCACCTGCGCGCCGACAACCTCGCCCTGAAGATGGCGGGCGTGCCGCTGGGCATCGCCAGGTCCGCGCTGAACGCCGCCAGGGAGATCCTCGCCGCCAGGCGTGGCGCGCTGCCCCGGCCGGGCGTCCCGGCCGACCTCGCGCACGCCGAGTCGCTGATCGGCGCGGCGGACGCCTACGTGTACTCCACGCTGGAGGATGTCTGGGCCGCACAGGCGGCGGGCCTGGCGCCCGAACGCGGTACGGCCGCGCTGGCCCGCCAGTTCGCGCACCGGGCCTGCCGGGACGCCGTCCAGCTCCTGTACGACGCCGTGGGATCGGCCGCGGTCTATACCGAGCGGACCCCGCTCGACCGGTGCCTGCGCGACCTGATCACCGCGGGCCGCCATGTCGCGTCCTCGGAGAAGATCCTCGACGGGGTCGGCGACCTGCGGCTCGGGGGCGACCCTGCCTCGCCCCACCTCTGATGGGAGGCTGGGTGGATGTGTCAGCCCCCGATGTGCCAGCTCACGGTGCCGTCTGTGGTGACCAGGACGGCGAGGATGATCAGGTCGGCGAGGCCGAGGGTGATGCCCAGGAGGGCGCGGCCGCGGCGGTTGGTGCGGTGGGCCAGGGCGAGGCCGCCGAAGATCACGGCGCAGGGGCCCAGGACGATGTTGCCCACCAGGGTGCCGAGCAGGCCGAAGATGAAGGAAGCCACCGCCATGCCGTCGGCCCGGGAGCGGGAGGGCGACGCGGAGGGGCCGGTGGCGGGGGGCTGTTGGGTGGACGACGCCGACGCCGGCGTTGCCGCGGGTTCGGGCGTGGCCTTCGCGCCGGTGGTGTCGGGCTTGGTGCGGGGCTTGGTGAGGGTGTTCATCGGTTGGTCCCTTCGGCCTTGTGGTGGCGTTCGCGGACGTAGAAGACGAGCAGCCAGCCGGCGATGGCGGCGCCCGCCACGAGGGCTACGGGGACCGGGAGGTGTGCCGCGGTACCCAGCAGAACCCCCAGGAGGAGCAGGGCTGCGACGAGGAAGAGCATGATCTGCCTTTCCAATTGAGAGGACAGTTGTTCACTGACTTCCTCCAGTCTACGACCGCCCACGGGTGGAGGACTTCGGAGAACGGTTGTTTACTGGATGACATGAGTCACACCCTTGGAGTCCGGCAGGCCCAGAAGCAGAAAACCCGTCAGGCGCTGCTCGACGCGGCGCTCGGCCTGCTGGAGGAGCAGAGCCTGAGCAGCCTCGGATTGCGGGAGGTCACGCGGGTGGTGGGCATCGCCCCCACCGCGTTCTACCGGCACTTCCGGGACTTGGGGGAGTTGGGCGTCGCCCTCGTCGAGGAGGCGTTGGGGAGTCTGCACGCGATGGTGCGCGCGATTCTCGCCGAGCAGGCCGCGGCGGAGGAGCGGATCGACTCCACGGTCGCGGTAGTTGAGCGCCATGTGCGCGAAAACCCCGCCCACGTACGGTTCGTGGCGCGCGAACGGCATGGCGGCGTGCGGGCCGTACGGCTGGCCATCGCGGCGGAGCTGGACCGGTTCGCGACCGAGGTCGCGGCCGCCCTCAAGTCGCAGTCGGTGTCCGAGGGCTGGCGGGACGAGGACGTGCGGATGCTGGCGGAGCTGTACGTCGACCGGCTGGTGGCGACGGCCGCGGCGCTGCTGGACGCGGAGGACGGCGTCGCGCTCGCCGAGGCGGGGGAGCGGGGGGCCGAGGGGTATCGGGAGCGAGTGGTGTGGGCGGCCCGGCAGCAGTTGCGGCTGGTCAGTATCGGGCGGCGGCACTGGCGGGAGGACGCGGTGGATTCGGACCCCGGCGCACCTCAGCGCGCCGGCGTCACGCGTATGCGATAGGCGCCGTTCGGGCCGGTGTCCAGGACGGTGACGGCGGCGCCGCTCGCGTGGTCGGTGTAGGTGGCGCCGGGGCGGAAGGCGGCGTCGCTCAGTTCGCGGTCGACGTACTTGTCGCGGGCGAAGCAGCCGCCGCTGCGCGGGGTGGCGTCCAGGACGCGGAGCGGCCCGCGGCCCGAGGGGACGTGGGTGGCGACGCGGTAGATCAGGACGCCGGGGCGGCAGACCGTGGGGTCCAGCGGGCCGCGGGTGCGGGCTTCGGCGACGAGGGCGGTGCGGCGGGAGGTCGGGATGACGACGATCTTCGTGCCGCCCGCGGTGGGGGCGGGCGTGAGGGTGTGCTCGGTGGGTGCGCCGCGGCGGGGTGCGCAGTGCGCCTGGTCGGGCGCCAGCCAGCCGAGCTTCCACTTGTGCCAGCCCAGGAAGTCGTTGGCCGGCCCCCAGTCCTCGTTCATCGGGTCCCAGTGGCCGGCCGCCGCGGTGGAGGCCCCGCGGCCGTCCGTGGAGTAGAGGTCGGGGAGTCCGAAGGAATGCCCGTTCTCGTGGTTGATGACGCGGAAGGCGCCGGCGCCGGCCTGCCGGCTCCAGATGAACGACGCGTTCCGGAACGGCACCCCGTCGGCGGTCCGCAGGCCCATGTCGCCGCCGCTGAAGGTGACCGACAGGACCGTACGGGTCGCCGGGGGCCCCGCGTTGGGCGCGGCGAGGACGTTGATCAGGTCGTACTCGCGGAAATCCACCGAGGGGTCGACGGCGCGGACGATCTCGCGGGACAGGGCGTGGTAACCGCTGTCGGACGCCGGGTCGAAGGTGCCGCCGCGCTGGATGCCGTACGCGGCGAGGGGTCGTGACATGCGTATCCACCGCAAGAGGGGCGCGGGGCGATAGCTGAGCCTCCCGTAGGAGCTGACGCGGAAGAACTCGGTCGCCGCCGGGAAGAACTCGGCGAAGCGGGCGCGCGGGGTGATCGTGGCGCGGGCGTCCGGGAAGTCGATGAAGATGGTGAGCGCCTTCACGGTGCCGTGTGAGCGGGCGTAGCCGGTGGGGGTGACCGCGGATTCGGCGACGTTGTCCGTGATGCCGCGCAGCGCGCACCGGCCGGTCGGGCGCGCGCCGGCCTCCGGTGGGTCGGCCGCGGCGGTCGGGGGCCAACCCAGCGCCACGGCGGCGGCCGCGCCGGCCGCCGCCGCCGCGCCTGCCGCCAGGGCCGCCGATATCTTCTGCTTCATATCGATCACTGTGTGTGAGGGAGTGATCGCGCGCTCGGGGAATTGCGGCATATGGAGGTGGGTGGGGCGGGTGGGGTGGGTTGCCGGGGCTGACGGGGGGCGAGGGCGAGTGACGTACGTCATATCGAGGGGGGAAATTTCCGGGGAGGGAGTCCCCGTTTAACCAGGCGTCGGTAGAAACGGGGAGACGGTCCCCGGTTCGCCGAAGCGCCAGGAGAGGAGTGTGCCGCTGTGACCGCCGCCGCCAGTCGTACGGAGTCCGCGCGGCGTGGTGCGTCCGCGCAGCCCCGTCTGCGGGCCGATGCCGTGCGCAACAGGGAGCGGATCATCGCGGCCGCCCGCGAGACGATGGTCGAGTTCGGGGCCGATGTCCCGCTCGATGAAATCGCTCGACGCGCGGGGGTCGGAAATGCGACGCTCTATCGTCACTTCGCGGATCGCCTGGAGCTGATCCACCACGTCACGCTCTCCGTCATGTCCCGCACCGCGGACTGCGCGGAGAGCGCACTCGCCGAGGAGCCCGATGCTTTCCACGCGCTGAGGCGCTTTGTTCACGCCGCCGTGGAGGAGCGCATAGGGGCGTTGTGTCCCCTGCTCTCGGACGGTGTCGACCTGGCGCATCCCGAACTGCTCGCGGCGCGCGAGCGGTTGGAGGCGGCCGTCGAGGCCGTCATGGGTGCCGCGCGCGACAGCGGCCAACTGCGCACCGACATCGCCGTCGGTGACCTGATGGTCGCGCTCACCCAGCTCACGCGGCCCCTTCCGGGCAGCGGTTGTGTCGACTTCGACAGGTTCGTGCACCGGCACCTCCAGCTCTTCCTGGACGGCCTGCTGGCGCCCGCCCGCTCCGAACTGCCGGGCGCCGCCGCGACGTTGGACGACCTCAGGCGTCACGCGTGAGCCCGTTACGTCGTCGCGGCCGCGCGCCGTGACGCACCGGCCCAGCCGCCCTTTGACGCACGGCCCGCACGACCCCGTACGACCGGCGCGATCCCGTACCACCGACACGACCCCGTACGACCGGCACGACCGGAACGACCCCGTACGTCCCGCACGACCCGTACGTCCCATCATTCGCTCACCGCACCACCAGGGGGACCTCTCCATGCCTGAAACAGCCACGACCGTCGATCCGAGGCGCTGGAAAGCGCTGATATTCATCGCCCTGGCGCAGTTGATGGTCGTCCTCGACGCGACGATCGTGAACATCGCGCTGCCTTCCGCCCAGACCGACCTCGGCATCAGCGACGCCAACCGCCAGTGGGTCATCACCGCCTACGCCCTGGCCTTCGGCGGCCTGCTGCTCTTCGGCGGACGCGTGGCCGACCTGTGGGGCCGTAAGCGCACCTTCATCATCGGCCTCGCCGGCTTCGCGCTCGCCTCCGCGCTCGGTGGCGCCGCGGCCAACCAGGGGATGCTGCTGGGCGCGCGTGCCCTCCAGGGCCTCTTCGGCGCACTGCTGGCGCCGGCCGCCCTGTCGCTGCTGGCCGTGACGTTCACCGAGGCCAAGGAGCGCGCCAAGGCGTTCGGGATCTTCGGTGCGATCGCCGGTGGTGGCGGCGCCGTGGGGCTGATCCTCGGTGGCGTACTGACCCAGTACATGAACTGGCGCTGGACCTTCTTCGTCAACATCCCGTTCGCCGTGGTCGCCGCGGCCGGCGCCGTTCTGGTCATCCGGGAGCCCTCGGGCAGCCGTAACCCGTCGCGTCTGGACATCCCCGGCGTCATCCTGGCCACGCTCGGACTGGTCTCGCTGGTCTACGCGTTCACCCGTGCCGAGTCCGACGGCTGGCTGGCCGGCCCGACGCTGGGCCTGTTCGGCGCGGCCGCGGTCCTGCTGCTGGCGTTCGTGCTGGTGGAGTCCAAGGTGAAGGCCCCGCTGCTGCCCCTGCGGGTGGTCGCGGAGCGGAATCGCGCCGGTGTCTACGCGTCGCTGGGCCTGGCCGTGATCGGAATGTTCGGTCTCTTCCTCTTCCTGACCTACTACCTGCAGATCGTGAAGGGCTACACCCCGGTCATGACCGGTCTGGCCTTCCTCCCGATGATCGTGGGCATGATCACCGGATCGACGCAGATCGGCGCCCGGCTGATGACCCGGGTCCGCCCGCGGCTGCTGATGGCCCCCGGCTTCATCGTCGCCGCACTCGGCATGCTGGTCCTGACGCAGATCGACCTGGGTACGTCCTACCCGGCGCTGATCCTGCCCGCGTTCCTGCTGCTGGGGCTCGGTATGGGTACGGCGTTCATGCCGGCCATGTCGATGGCCACGCACGGCGTCCAGCCGCGCGACGCCGGTGTCGCCTCCGCGATGGTCAACACCTCGCAGCAGGTGGGCGGCGCGATCGGCACCGCCCTGCTGAACACCATCGCGGCCAGCGCCACCACGGCGTACGCCGCCTCGCACGCGGCCGGCGCCCCGTCGCGCAAGCTGCTGGAACTCCAGTCGATGGTGCACGGCTACACCGCCGCCATCTGGTGGGCCGTCGGCATCCTGGTCCTGGCCGCGGTCATCGCCTTCACCTTCATCAACACCGGGCACCAGGGCGGTTCCACGGCCGTCGCGTCCTCCGACGACGCGAGTGCCGAGGGCGGCCAGGCCGGTGGTGGAGCCGATGGCGAGGCCGACGGTACGGACGTTCCGGTCCCGGTGATGGTCCACTGAGCGGCACCGACACCGACACCGACACGGTGAGCGGATGAGCGGGTAGCGGGCTTCGGTGGCCCGCGGCCAACCCCCGCTCGTGCCGCGCGGGCCGAAGGCGTCGGCCTCCTCCGGTTCCCCTGACGGGTCCAGGTTCTCCGGACGGTCAGCGGAGCCAGGGGAGGTCGGCGCCTTTCGGCTGGAGTCCTTCGGTCACCACGCGGCAGATCTCGGCGAGCTGGCCGACCTGTTCGGGAGAGAGGCGGTCGAACATCGCGGCCCGGACGGCGGCCACATGGCCGGGTGCGGCCTTCTCCAGGACCCGCAGGCCCTCGTCCGTGAGGAAGGCGTTCTGCCCGCGTTTGTCCGAGGGGCAGTCCTCGCGCCGCACCCACCCGTTCTTCTCCAGGCGGGCCACCGCGTGCGAGAGCCGGGAACGCGTGATCTTGGCGTTCTGGGCCAGCTCGGTCATCCGCAGCCGGCGGCGCGGCGCGCGGGAGAGCTGGACGAGCAGGCCGTAGTACGTGTGCGGCATCCCCGCGTCGCGCTGCAACTGCCGGTCGAGGTGGTCCTCCAGGAGCGTGGTCGCGTGGAGGTACGACTGCCAGGCGTATTGCTCCTCGTCAGTGAGCCAGCGCGTCGCGGCTGCGGGTTCGTTGCTCATGCCATCCATGCTCTCACCGCAGTGCAAATCATTGAAGATTTAACGATATCGGGGTTATGGTGGAGGGGTCTGCTTGAAGTTTCAAGTACGACCATTGAGGTAGGGACGTACGCCTCGTACGCACCCCGCGCCCCTGCCCTGTTCACGCATCCCCCGTCCCCGCCATGTTGTGGAGTCCGCGATGTCCCTGATGCCGGCCCTCTACCTCAGCCACGGCGCGCCGCCGCTCGCGGACGACCCCCAGTGGCCCGGCCAACTGGCCGCCTGGTCGGCGCGGCTGCCGCGCCCCCGGGCCGTACTGATCGTCTCCGCCCATTGGGAGGAGGCCCCGCTCGCACTCGGCGCGACCGAGACGGTGCCGCTCGTGTACGACTTCTGGGGGTTCCCCGAGCACTACTACCAGGTCCGCTACGCGGCGCCCGGTGCCCCGTGGCTCGCCGAACGGATCCGGAAGACGCTGCGTACGGCCGGCACGCCGGTGCAGGACATGCCGGGCCGGGGGCTGGACCACGGCGCGTACGTGCCGCTCGTCGAGATGTTCCCGGACGCCGACATCCCCGTACTCCAGGTCTCGATGCCCACGCTCGACCCCCGCGCGCTCTACGAGATCGGCCGCAGGCTGGCGCCGCTGCGCGAGGAAGGTGTGCTGATCGTCGGCAGTGGCTTCTTCACCCACAACCTGGCGGCGCTGCGCCACGTCGGTGCGGGGGTGCCCGCGTGGTCGGCGGAGTTCGACGACTGGGGGCGGCGCGCCCTGGACGCCCAGGACGTCGACGCCCTCCTCGACTTCACGCACAAGGCGCCGGCCGGCCGGCTGGCCCACCCGCGTACCGAGCACTTCGCGCCGCTGTTCGTGACGCTGGGGGCCGCGGACGCCCATGGGCAGTTGGACGGCGGCCGCAGCGTGATCGACGGGTTCTGGATGGGGCTGGCGAAGCGGTCCGTGCAGTTCGGGTGAGGGGTCCGGCGGGGGGGGGGAGTCGCTCAGAGGGCGCAGTCGACGATGCGGCCGTCGACGGTGCCGATCAGCAGATGGTCCGGGGCGGTGACGGTGAGGGCGAGCGGATCCGCGGGCCGACCGTCGATACGCAGGTGGCGCCGCTCGCGTACGGTCCCGTCCGCGGCGCGCAGGGCGATGACCTCGCCGGAGTTGTACGCCACGTAGACCGTCTCACCGTCGGTGTCCATCGCGGTGGCCTGGGCGTCGGTGGTGAACGCCCACGCCGGTGTCCCGTCCGGCAGGCCGCGTCGGACGACGAAGGCGTCGCCGGGGCGCAGGCCGTGGGGGTGGGGGCGGAAGCCGGCGTGGATCAGGGCGGGGCCGTGCGCGTCGTCCAGGTGGACGGCCGGGCCGCCGGTCGGGTCCGCCGAGGAGGCGGGGTCGGTGGGGTCGGCGCGGTCCCATGCGAGGGGGAAGAGCCGCTGTATCCGGGGGACGGTGGGGAAGGGGCGGCCCTGCGCGGACGCGGGCGGGGCGTAGAGCGGTGGGTCGAGCCGCACGATCCACTTGTCGCGGGCCGGGGCGTGCGGATCGCCTTGCAGGAAGAGGAGTTGGGGGCTGTGGCGTACGGGGAAGTGGTGGCTGAAGAGGTTGTAGCCGCCCAACTCGCAGCGGGCCGCCTCGCGGTGGTCCGGTCCCACCAGGACGGTGACCGGGCGTTCGACGGAATGCCGGCAGTCGCGCAGGGCCAGCCAGCCGTCCTGGCGCGCGGTGCAGGCAACGGCGAAACCGGCGTCGACGCTGTCGAGCACGGCGCCGCTGTCCACGGACAGCCGGTCGATCGGATACGGACGCTCCTGCCAGCCGTCTCCGTCCCACCGCGTCCGGCCGCTGGTGTTGACCCACGCCGACCGCCGGTCCGGCGTGAGGACGATCTCCCGGCCGCCGTCCTCCGTGGCCAGCGACCAGCGCCGCGTCCCGTCCGGGTTCCAGCACTCCAGCTCGGTCCGTTCGAGTGCGGCGAGGATCCGGCCGTCGGGCAGCGGCTCCACGGCCCACACCAACTGCCGGCGCGGCGCGGAGCCACCGGCCAGTCGTGCCGCTTCGGCGCGGGCGCGGGCGCCGTCCTCCGGCGCGGGCACCGCGCACCGCCCGGAGTCCTCCGGCAGATCCTCCACCGCGATCATGCCGGCGGCGGCCGTCGTCCAGTCCTCGCGCTCGACGACGAGACGGACGGCCCCCGGGCCCGCGTCCTGCGCGCTCCCGCCCCCGGAGGCGTCCCCGAAACCGTCCCTGTCGTAGTCGTGGTCGTCGTCGTGGCCCGGCAGGAAGATCTCCAGCGTCCGGTCGTCGCGCCAGCGCAGTGCGTGGACGCAGCGCTGTCCCGCGAACAGGGCGACGGCCTTCCCCGTCTCCAGGTCGAGCAGCGACAGCTCACCCTCCTGGCTGTCGCCGCCGGTTCCGATCGCGAGCAGCGGCAGGCTCGGGTGGAACGCCAGGGGGCCGACCGGCCAGCGGGTGCGCAGCAGGTGGCGGCAGCGGGGACGGTCCGCGTCGTAGACGCCGAGCCGCGACCGGGTCCAGCCACGTGCCGCGTCCCAGCCGGGCCACTGCGGCCATCCGAGGCTCCCGCCGACCGCCAGCAGGCCCAGCCGCTCGTCGCGGACGGCCACGCTCGGACGGCCGACCTCCGCGTAAGGCCGGTCACCGAACACCCGGTGCACGGTGAGCGGTTGCTCCGGCACATCCGCTGTCGACGCCGTCGATGCCGCCGTTGCCGTTGATGCCGCTGCCGCCGTCGAGGCCGCCGATATCGCCACTGTCTCCCCCGGTGCGAAAACTGCCACGGGTGCACCATTCAACATCAGGGTCGTAGCCGGTGCCCGGCCCGGTGGTCGCGGGTCTCAGTGAGCGCCGTGCGGGCGGCGGGGGCCGACCGGGCGGGGTGCGGTGTCGGTGCGGCGGACCAGCTCGGCGCGGTGGCGGCCGTGGGGCTCGCGGACCCGGTGGGAGCGGAAGATGTAGAGCGAGACGACGAACATCACGGCGCCCATCCCCAGGCCCCAGCCCGTCGACTTCAGGACCGACGGTCCGCTGATGCTGTACAGCCAGCCCATGGCGCAGCCGAAGAGCACCCCGTACGCCAGCGCACGGGTCTCGGTGATCATGGACGACTGGTAGTGCACCAGCAGCAGGCCGAGAGCGCCGGAGACGACGGCCGCGATCAGTCCGAGCAGCGCGGCCTGGGCGCCTTTCGCTCCGCTGGTGTGGTCGAGCCAGATCGTGTAGCAGCCGAAGGCGAGGGCCGCGAGGACGGGCAGCAGGACGGTGTTCGGGAGGCGGCGACGCCCGGCCGCGGGGGCCGGCGCGGATTCCGTGGCGGCCCGAGGAGCGGCTTCGGCGCGTGCCGTCGGCTCCGTCGCCCGGGCGGAGGCGGTGCGCTCGGAAGCGGCCGTCGCGCCGTGCTCGGGTTCGATGGTGCCGTGTGAACGGGCGGCCCTGGCGTGGAAGCGCGTCTTCTTCTCCATGGCGGGCTCCTCTCGATTCCCCTCCCGTCCAGGCGACACCCCGGGACTGCCCCCGTCAACTGGATCAGCGGGCAATCAGGAGACGGGGCAACCAGGAGACGGTGTGGGCCGTCTTGGGGGGAGGAGACCCACCGACGGGCGACGCTGCTCGGGGTGAAGGTTCCGTGCCGAAGGTGCGCGGAGTCTCGTGGACGTACTAGTTCTCGCAGACGTCCGTGAGAGCGGCGAGGTCCGGCGAGGTCCGCTTCCTCTGCCGCTCTGACCTGGCTTTCCGTGCCCGGAGCCGGCATGTGACCCGCTCGGTGGGCGTGCAGGGTACTGCATGATCACAAAAATAGGGCGGAGACATGGGAATTCTGTCCGGATTCCAGCCGTTGTTTCCTTCGGACGGGCCAGTAGGTCAACCATCGGTATTCGGTGAGCCCGGTATTCGGTGAACCGACCGGTCCGCTCCAACGTCCCGCGACCCCGACATCGCAAAGGGAGCACACGCATGGCAACCCGTGCCGTCGCCCGTCGTCAGGCCAGCAGCAGCGGTTCTGACGGGGCCAGCAGTGTTCGCGCCGTAGGCGGGGAGATCGCCGACCGTGACCTGGTCGGCATGTACCTCGACGAAATCGCGCGTACGCCCCTGCTCGACGCTGCGAAGGAGGTCGAGCTGTCCCAGACCATCGAAGCGGGTGTCTACGCCCAGCGAATCCTGGACGGCGAGGTCACCGACGGCAACGCCGCAGGCGCCAGCCGCCAGGAGCTTGAGGCGCTCGCCGCCGAGAGCGCCAAGGCCAAGGACATCTTCATCCGTTCCAACCTCCGGCTGGTCGTCGCCGTGGCCCGCCGCTACCCGCGCGCCGGGCTGCCGCTGCTGGACCTGATCCAGGAGGGCAACGCCGGTCTGGTGCGGGCCGTCGAGAAGTTCGACTACGCCAAGGGCTTCAAGTTCTCGACGTACGCGACGTGGTGGATCCGCCAGGCCATCACCCGCTCGATCGCCGACCAGTCACGCACCATCCGGCTGCCCGTGCACCTCGTCGAGGAGCTCGGCCGCATCCGCCGCGTGCAGCGCGAGTTCAACCGGGAGAACGGCCGCGACCCGGAGCCGGCGGAGGTCGCCGGCGAGCTGGGCAGCACCCCCTCCCGCGTCATCGACGTGCTGGACTGGGCCCGCGACCCGGTCAGTCTCAACATGTCGGTGGACGACGACGGCGACACCCAGTTCGGCGACCTCCTGGAGGACACCTCGGCGGCCTCGCCCGAGCAGTCCGTCCTGTCGCTGCTGCGCAGTGAGGAGCTGGAGGGGCTGATCGACCGCCTCGACCACCGCACGGCTTCGATCATCAAGGCGCGCTACGGCATCGAGGACGGCCGCGAACGCACCCTGACCGAGGTCGGCAAGCAGCACGGCCTGACCCGCGAGCGGATCCGGCAGATCGAGAAGCACGCGCTGCTGGAGCTGAAGCGGATGGCGAGTGACACCGGATTCGACGCGGCCGCCTAGACCGATCACCACCGCTGCCACCCTTCCTTTTCCTTGACTACCGTGAATCGGGCCCCGGAGCCGCCTGTCGGCGCCGGGGCTCCTTTGTGTGTGGATTGGCGCCTGCGAACGGATTGCCGTCCCGGCCCGATGCCCGTTTGAGTCTGTCCGTCGCCCGTTTCTGTTTACTTTCCGGTCATCGCGGCGTAGCCTCGCGGCGAAATCACAGATTCGGGCATGGAAACGGGAACGGACAGACACGCTGATGTACGCACCGGAGCGCCAGCAGGAGATCCTGCGGCTCGCCCGTGAGGGCGGGCGGGTGGATGTGCTCTCCCTCGCCGAGGAGTTCCAGGTCACCGCCGAGACCGTACGGCGCGACCTGAAGGCCCTGGACCGTGCCGGACTGGTGCGCCGGGTGCACGGCGGCGCCATCCCCGCGGGCCGGCTGGACTTCGAGCCGGACCTCGCCGAGCGGGACGTCGTGGCCGCCGACGAGAAGCAGCGCATCGCCCGCGCCGCGCTCGCCGAACTCCCCGGCGGGGGCAGCGCCAGCGTGATCCTGGACGCCGGCACGACCGTCGCCCGGCTCGCCGCCGAGATCCCGCTGGAGGCCGAGCTGACCGTCGTCACCCACGGCCTGCCGGTCGCCGCGCGGCTGGCCGACCACCCCGGGCTGACCCTGCACCTCGTGGGCGGCCGCATCCGGCACCGCACGCGGGCCGCGGTCGACGACTGGGCGCTGCGCGCCTACCGCGAGATCAACGCCGACGTGGTCTTCCTCGCGACGAACGGCTTCTCCCTCGACGGCGGCCTGACCACCCCCGACCTCGCGGAGGCGGCCGTCAAGCGGGCGCTGATCCGCGCCGCCCGCCGCGTCGTCCTCCTCGCCGACTCGGCCAAATCCGGGCAGCGGCACTTCGCCCGCTTCGGCGAGCTGTCGGACGTCGACCTGCTCATCACCGACACCGGGCTGAGCCCCGAGGACGCCCTCGCCATCGAGCGCGCGGGCACGAACGTGGTGCGCGCATGATCCTCACCGTCACGCCCAACCCCAGCCTGGACCGGACGTACGAGATTCCGGCGCTGGACCGCGGCGCCGTGCTGCGGGCCACCGCCGACCGGATCGACCCGGGCGGCAAGGGCGTCAACGTCTCGCGGGCGGTCGCCGCGGCCGGGCACCGCACCCTGGCGGTGCTGCCGCTGGGCGGCCCCGCCGGTGCGGCGCTGGCCGGGCTGCTGGGCGGCGAGGGCATCGAGGTGGCGGGCGTGCCGGTGGCAGGCCAGACCCGCTCGAACATCTCCGTCGCCGAACCGGACGGCACCCTGACGAAGATCAACGCGACCGGCCCGGAGCTGACCGCCGACGAGTCGGAGGCGCTGCTCGCCACGGTCGGCGCGCGTGCGGCCGGGGCCGACTGGATCGCCTGCTGCGGCAGTCTGCCGCGCGGGCTGGCGTCCGAGTGGTACGCGGAACTGGTCGCGCGGGTGCACCACGCCGGCGCCCGGATCGCCCTGGACACCTCCGGCCCGTCGCTGACCGCGGCCCTGCGGGAGCGCCCGGACGTCGTCAAGCCCAACGCCGAGGAACTCGCCCAGGCCGTCGGCCGCCCCCTGGCGACGATCGGTGACGCCCTCACGGCCGCCGAGGAACTGCGCGGCGCGGGCGCCCGCGCCGTACTCGCCTCGCTCGGCGCGGACGGGCAGTTGCTGGTCGACGCGGACGGCGCCCACTTCGGCGGCGCCCGCGTCGCGGCGGTCCGCAGCAACGTCGGTGCGGGCGACGCCTCGCTCGCCGGCTTCCTCACCGCGGGCGGCGCGGGAGTGCGCGCGCTGGCCGCGGCGGTGGCGCACGGCGCGGCCGCCGTGCGGCTGCCCGGCAGCCTGATGCCGACACCGGCCGATCTGGACCCGTCCGCGGTGACGACGACCGACGACGTCCCCGTCGACCGTCCGCTCACGGAGCCGGTCCGGTGAGCGCGGCGGGCGCGGCCCCTGTCGCCCACGCCACCCCGGCCGTCCTCCCCGCCCGGCCCGTCCTCCCCCTCCCGCCGCCCCTCCCCGCCCCCATCACCTCCCCGCTCCACACCCCCGTCCCGTCCCCACCGCCCGTAGGGCGGTAACGCCCGCAAGGGAGCCCGCGATGAGTGAGCTGATCAGCGCGGAACTGGTCGACCTCGACCTGTCCGCAGACACGAAGGACGCCGCCGCCCGGTCGCTGGCCGAGCGGATGGCCGCCGCTGGCCGGGTCACCGACCTGGAGGGCTTTCTCGCGGACGTGGCCGCGCGCGAGGCCCAGATGCCGACCGGCCTCGACGGCGGCATCGGCATCCCGCACTGCCGCAGCGCGCACGTCACGGAGCCGACGCTGGCGTTCGGACGCAGCGCCGCCGGCATCGACTTCGGCGCGCCGGACGGGCCGGCCGACCTGGTCTTCCTCATCGCGGCGCCCACGGGCGGGGACGCCGACCACCTCTCCATCCTCTCCACGCTCGCCCGCCACCTGATGGACGAGACCTTCACCGGCGCCCTCCGCGCCGCCTCCGATCCGGCGCGCGCGGCCGCCCTCATCCGCGGCGACGGGCCCGAGCCGGCAGCGGAACCTCAGCCCGAACCGCCAGCGGAACCTCAGCCCGAACCGGCAGCGGAACCTCAGCCGGAGCCCGCAGTGGAGCCTCAGCCGGAGCCGGCCGCTCCCTTCCGCATAGTCGCCGTCACCTCCTGCCCCACCGGCATCGCGCACACCTACATGGCGGCCGAATCGCTGGAGAAAGCCGGCCGGGAGGCCGGCGTGGAGCTGACCGTCGAGACGCAGGGCTCGGCCGGTTTCGAGCGGCTGGACGCGCGGCTCGTCGCGGCGGCGGACGGCGTGATCCTCGCCCACGACGTCGAGGTGCGGGACAAGGAACGGTTCGCCGGCAAGCCCACCGTCGATGTCGGCGTGAAGGCGGGCATCAACCGGCCCGCCGAACTCATCGCCGAAGTACGCGAGAAGGCCGCGCGCGGCGAGACGGGCGCCCCGGCCCGCGCGGCCGCACCCATGGACCAAGGCGGCGACGAGGCCGACGGCTTCGGCACCCGGCTGCGCAAGTGGCTGATGACCGGCGTGAGTTACATGGTCCCGTTCGTGGCGGCGGGCGGTCTGCTGATCGCCCTCGCCTTCGCCATCGGCGGCTACACGATCGACAAGGCGCCCTCGGTCGCCGAACACTTCGTGTGGGCCGAGTCCACCAGTTGGGCGGCCCTGCTCTTCCAGGTCGGCGGCGTCGCCTTCGGCTTCCTCGTCCCCGTCCTCGCCGGCTACATCGCGTACGGCATGGCGGACCGGCCCGGCCTCGTGCCCGGCTTCGTCGGCGGCTCGATCGCCCTCGCCATCGACGCCGGGTTCCTCGGCGGCCTGATCGCCGGCCTGCTGGCGGGCGCTGTGGTGAGGGGGATCCAGCGGGCCTCCCTCCCGCCGGTGCTGCGCGGGATCATGCCGGTGGTGGTAATCCCGCTCCTGTCCTCGGCGATCGTCGGCTTCCTGATGTTCCTGGTGGTCGGCAAGCCGGTCGCCACGCTCCAAAAGGCCCTGACCGACTGGCTGTCCGGCCTTTCCGGCGCCAACGCGATCATCCTCGGCGTGATCCTGGGCCTGATGATGTGCTTCGACCTCGGCGGCCCGCTCAACAAGGTCGCGTACGCCTTCGCGGTCGGCGGGCTCGCCCATCCCAACGAGGGCGGCCTGAAGGTCATGGCCGCGGTGATGGCGGCCGGTATGGTCCCGCCGCTGGCGATGGCCCTGGCCACGACCGTGCGCGGCCGGCTCTTCACCAAGGCCGAACGCGACAACGGCAAGGCCGCCTGGGTGCTCGGCGCGTCCTTCATCACCGAGGGCGCCATCCCCTTCGCCGCGGCCGACCCGCTGCGCGTCATCCCGTCGGCGATGGCGGGCGGCGCGGTCACCGGCGCCCTGTCCATGGCCTTCGGCTGCACCCTGCGCGCCCCGCACGGCGGCGTCTTCGTCGTCCCCCTGATCGGCAGCCCCCTGCTGTACGTGGTGGCCGTCGCCGCCGGCACGGCCGTCACCACGGCCCTGGTCATCCTGCTCAAGAGCCTGCGCACGACGCCGTCCGCGCAGCGGCCGCAGGCCGCGGGGTCCGCCCCCGAGGAGGGCGCGGTGACGGTCGCCGCCTGAGCGCGTCCACCGCGGGAACGACAGCGCCGGGCCGCCACCGCGCACGGGTGGCGGCCCGGCGCCGTCGCGTGCGACCGGTCTCAGTCCGCCGTCAGCCAGGCGACGAAGAGTCTCCAGGCCGGTGCGGTGAAGGTGAGGTGGCAGGCGGGGGCGGGAGGCGAGGCGTCCCGGAGGTGGACGGCGGTGGGGGTGGTGGCGATTTCCAGGCGGGTGGCGGCGTCGCCGTGGTCGGCGTCGGGTGTCCGCCAGGAGAGGGCGGGACGCGGGGCCGGGCGGGCGGAGGCGCGGGGCGCTTCCGGCGCGTCGTCGGCGGGGGAGCGGGGGCCGCCGACCCGTGGCGTGTGAGGCGGGGTGCGGGGCGGCCGGGCGTTGGTCGCGGTCATGTGTGCTGCCTCCCCGGTGGCGCGGGCGGGTATCCCCGTGCCGGGCCGGCGGCGGCCGGGAAACGCGCACGAGAAAGGTGGCCGGCTCCTCCCCAGGGACCGGCCACCTTCGTCTCGTCGGCGGGTGCGGATCAGACCGCGCTGCCCGCCTGCCACTCGGCCCAGGACAGGTTCCAGCCGTTGAGCCCGTTGTCCGGCTTGATGGTCTCGTCCTTCGAGTTCTTCACGATGACGACGTCGCCGATCAGCGAGTTCTCGAAGAACCACTTGCCCGGGGTGTCACCGCCGCCGCCCTTGGCGTCCCTCAGGCCGACGCAGCCGTGGCTGGTGCCGGACCGGCCGAAGATCGACGGGTCGCCCCAGTAGTTGCCGTGGATGAACGTGCCGGAGGACGACAGGCGCATGGCGTGCGGGACGTCCTTGATGTCGTACTCGCCCTTGCCGTCCTTCTTCGTGAAGCCGACGGTGGAGCCGTCCATCCGGGTCTGCTCGAACTTCTCCGAGATGACCATCTGGCCGTTGTAGGTGGGGTTCTCGGGGCTGCCGCCGGAGATCGGGATGCGCTTGAGGGTCTTGCCGTCCCGCTTGACGGTCATCTTCTGGGTGTTCATGTCCACGGTGGAGACCTGCGAACGGCCGATGGTGAAGGAGACCGTCTTGGACTGCACGCCGGTGATGCCCGTGCCGCCCTGCACGCCGTCCAGGTCGATCCGCATGGTGACCTTGGAACCGGCCTTCCAGTACTCCTCCGGCCGGAAGTCCAGGCGCTGGGCACCGAACCAGTGGCCGACGACCCGCTGGCCGCTGCTGGATGTCACCTTGATGTGGGACTGGACGTCCTTCTTGTTGGTGATCACCTTGTCGAAGTTGAAGGACACCGGCATGCCCACGCCGACGGTCTTGCCGTTGTCGGGGGTGTAGCTGCCGATGAAGCTGTTGGCCGGGGAGACCGTGGTGAACGTGGCGTTCTCGGTGGCCGGCCGGCCCTTGGCGTCCTTGGCGTTCACGACGATCTTGTACTTGGTGCCACGCTCCAACTGGACACCGGGCTTCCAGGAGGAGCGGTCGGCCGATATGGCACCGGCCACGACCGCGCCGGAGTCCACGGCGGTGAGCTTCACATCCGTCAACTTGCCGCCGGTGACCTTCACCCGGGTGTCGTTGATGCTGGCGTCCGTGGCGCCGTCCTTCGACGAGACCTTGATCTTCGCGTCGGAGGCGTCCTTGGCGGCCGCCGCGTCCGCGCCGGCCTGGCCGTTCTTGCTGTCGTCATGGCCGCCGGCCTCGGCGTCCCCACCGCAGGCGGACAGGGTCAGCGCCCCGGCCGCGAGGAGGGCGGTGACCGCCAGGGTGCGGCGCAGTCGGCGAGAGTGGCGCGGGGCGCCCGGCTCCTGCTGCTCGGCAGACGGGAGCAGCAGCTTGTGCGGGGTGCGGGACCGAGCGGGCGCGGTGTTGTCCGGCGATGTCACGAGCTGCTCCATACAAGGGTGTGGTGATTCCGTGCTGGTAAACAGCACCAACGGGCGGAATTGGTTGCGGGTTCCGGGTCGTTGTGACCAACGTCACACTCTTGGGGGGAGGGGGCGGTCGGACGGTCCGGACAACCAGGTTCGCAGTGCCGGGCCGTGTTCGTCCAGGCCGGGCGGCGCGGCGGGTTGGGTGACGGGCGTCCCCGAGAGGCGGAGCGGGCTGGTGACTTGGGGAATCCGGCCCTCGCCCACCGGGGTGACCGGGTCGAGGCCGAGCCGCGCCGCCAACTCCAGGGCCTGCGAAATCGTGTTGACCGGACCGCACGGCACCGACACCGCCGCGAGCCGCTCGCTCCAGCCCCGCGGCGTGTCGGACGCCAGCCGCTCCTCCAGCGCCTTGGCCAGGTCGGCGCGGTGCCGTACGCGGTCCTGGTTGCGGGCGAACCGCGCGTCGTCGGCGAGTTCCGGCGCGCCCAGCGCCTCCGCCAGCGCCCGGAACTGACGGTCGTTGCCGACCGCCACCGCCAGCAGCCCGTCCCGGCACGCCAGCGTCTCGTACGGGGCGATGCTCGGGTGCCGGTTGCCCAGCGGCCCCGGATCCTGACCGGTGGCCAGATGGCCCGACGCCTGGTTGACCAGCGAACCCAGGAGGGAGGACAGCAGGTTGACCTCGACGAGCTGGCCCTGCCCGGTGCGGTCGCGGTGCCGCAGCGCCGCCAGGATGCCGGTCGCGGCGTCCTTGGCGGTCAGCACGTCCACCAGCGCGACACCCGCCTTCAGGGGCGCGCCGCCGGGCTCGCCGGTGATGCTCATCAGCCCGCCGACGGCCTGCACGACGAAGTCGTAGCCGGGCAGGCGGGCGCCCGCGCCCGAGCCGAAGCCGGTGAGGGAGCAGTGCACCAGGCCGGGGTTGGCGGCCAGGGTGGCCTCGGGGTCCAGGCCGTATGCGGCGAGCGCCCCGGGGCGGAAGTTCTCGATCAGTACGTCGGCCCGGCGCGCCAACTCGCGGGCCGCCGCCGCGTCGCCGGCGTCGGCCAGGTCCAGGGCCAGGCCGCGCTTGGAACGGTTGGCCGCGTCGAAGTACGCCGCGGTCCCGCCGGGCCCGAACGGCGGGCCCCACGCACGGGTGTCGTCGCCGGTGCCCGGCCGCTCCACCTTGATCACCTCGGCGCCGAGGTCGGCGAGCGTCGCGGCGGCCAGCGGGCCGGCGAGCACCCGGCTGAAGTCGGCGACGAGGACGCCGTCCAGGGCATGGGCGGGCGGTCGGGGCGGCTGCGGCTGCGGCACGTGCGTACTCCTCACGTCGCGGACGGGGTGCCGCCATCGTCCGGGGCGCCCTTCGCCCGGGGGAAGCGTCCGGGGTGTCCAACGGGGCGTGCCGGACCCTGCCGGGGCGGACGGTTGAGAGGAACGGTCCGGGCGGGGCCACCCACCCTGTCGGAAATGGACGGAAATGTCATAGGAGATGCGTCACTTCGAGGCTTTAGTCCCAAGATCCACCTGTCGGAGGGCCCAAAAGGTGGTGTCTACTGGGCTGGACCCGGCGCCACACCCGTCCTGGAGGACCGCATGCTCCCCTCCGTTGCGCTTCTGCAGCAGATCGGCTTCGCCGTACTTCTCGTCGCGGGCGTCGTATGGGTCGCCGGACTGATGCGACTGCTGCGCCGGGACCGGGCCGAGGCCGCCGCCCGCCGGAACCGGCAGGGCCTGCTCGGCTCGGTCCCCCGCCAGACCGGACCGGCCGGACCGCCCTCGGAGAGCGTGGAGTTGAGCGCCGCCGAACGCGAGGCGTTCGCGGGCCTCGTACGGCAGCTCACGAGCCGTAGCTGACCGGGGGCCGCGGACGGCCTCAGCGCACCGGGCCCAGCCTCAGCAGGGCCAGCGCGGCCAGCATCTGCACCGACACCGCCGCCGCCGACTTGTGGCTCGGCAGATGGTGTTGGCCCCTCACCAGCAGCACCGCCAGGACGTAGCCGAAGCCCCACGTCGTCCACGTCGCGGCCTGCGTGAACGTCGAGCCGGCCGGCAACCAGGCCGCGATCGCCAGCCGTGGCAGGTCCGTCACCCAGAACACCACGATGAACAGGCTCGCGGTCGGCGCGAAGCGGCCGTTGCCGCCGAGCGTGCGGGCTATGGCGTGGGTGACCACGCCCAGCGCCAGGCTGGCGGCCAGCACCCCCGCCTCGGCCATCCCGGCGAGCTGGAGCGCCGCTGCGCGGTCGACCGCCCACTGCTGCCGGAACGCGTCCACCGACAGCACTCCGACACCGCCACTGACCAGGCACAGCAGCACCGCCGCGCTCCACGCGCCACGATCGCGGGCCTCATCCATGACCTCCACCGGCCGGTACCACAGCCCCAGGATGAGCCGGTGCCACCACAGGCGGCGACGCGGCGCGGGCTGGGGGCGGCCGGGCTGGACAAGCGTGGGCGGAGGTGGCGGTACGGACATAAGGCCGTTCTACCACCGGTTACTTCACGAGGGCGCGGGGGCGTCGGGGACCGCCCCGTACAGATCCGCGTAGGACGGGAAGAGGCCGCCGGGGCCGTCGACCGTCTCCGCCGCGAGCGCGGCCTTCACCACGGCACGGGTCACGGCATCCGCACCGGCGGCCAGTATGTCGTTGAGCGCCCCCGCTTCCCGGTGCACTCCGAACGCCGGGTCGGCGTACGCCTCCTCGGCCACCAGCGACCGGTCGCCGGTCGACAGCGCGAAGACCGTGTCGCCGTCGGACAGCAGATGCACCGGGCGGACGGCCCGGGCCAGGCCGTCGTGCGCGGTGCCGGCCAGCTTGTGCGCCTGGGCGCGGGTCAGGGCGGCGTCGGTGGCGACGACCACGAGAGTGGTGTTGAGCGGCGGGCGCACGGAGGCGGCCGAGCGGGCCCCCGAGACCTCCCGCGCCTCGGCCAGTTGGCGCCGGGCCGCGGCGTGCGCCGCGGGGGAGGGGAAGGCGTCCGGACCCTCGGGCAGCCGGCCGTACAGGGCGCCGGTGTCCGGGTCGGCGAGCGAGCCCGCCGCGTTGACCGCGACCAGCGCGGCCACGGTGACGTCCGAGGGCAGGACCACACTCGCCGTCCCGATACCGCCCTTCATGCCGCCGGCCACCGCCCCCGTGCCGGCGCCGGTGTTGCCCTCGCCGACCGGCGCCCCCGGCCCCGTACCCGCCGCGGCCTCGACCGCCGCCCGGCCCAGCGCCGCGTCCGGCCGGGCCCGCCAGTCACCGCCGCGCCCCAGATCGAACAGCGCCGCCGCCGGCACCACCGGCACCACCTGCGCCGGATCGGGACCGACCCGGAAGCCGCGCCCGCGCTCCTCCAGCCACCCGGCGACGCCCGAGGCCGCCTCCAGCCCGAAGGCGCTGCCGCCGGTCAGGACGACCGCCTCGACGCGCGGCACGAGATTGCGCGGGTCCAGCGCGTCGGTCTCCCGCGTGCCGGGCCCGCCACCGCGCACGTCGACGGCGGCCACGACACCGCCCTCGGGGCCGAGCACGACGGTGGTGCCCGTCAGCCAGCCGTCCCCGGCCCGCCCGGCATGCCCCACCCGCAGTCCGGCCACGTCCGTCAGCGCGTCGCGCGGACCGGACCGAAGGCCCGCCCGCGCCGCCCGCTCCCGCCGCCCGTCCTGCCCGTCCGGTCCCCGCCGCGCGTCAGCCATGCGTCATGGGTACCACGCCGCCCGGCGGACGGTCAGTGCGCGTCCGGACCCATCACGATGACCGGGTGCTGGGCCGGGTCGAGGAGGCGCAGCAGTTCCCTCATCGCCTCGGGCTTGAGGCTCACACAGCCCTGGGTGGGGCCGTCGTGGTCGACGTGCAGCCAGACGCCGCCGCCCTTGGCGAAGCCCTGGGGGCGGCGCGTGTCCAGCGGCGAACTGCCCGGGACCCGGTTGTAGTTGATCGCGATGACGTAATCGAACGCGCCGGCCAGCGGCTCGCCCTCCACGCCGGTGCCGTTGGCCACGAAGTTGCCGTTGTGGTCGTAGGGCAGCTTGGTGCCCGGGGGAGCCGGCAGCCGGCCGCCCGCGTCGGTGAGCGTGAAGACGCCCTGGGGGGAGCGCAGGTCGCCGTAGTGGTGGTCGTCGGTCCAGCCGTGTGCGGCGTTGTGCGCCGACCAGGTGGGGCCCGGCCGCCAGTCCTCGGAGTCCTTCGCCCGGGTGTAGAGAACGACCCGGGAGTCGTGCGATTCGGTCCCCTTGCCCGTGACGACCAGCACCTGGCGCGTGGTGGCCGGTATCCGCTTCCGGGCGGCCTCGCTCAGCTCCGGGATCCGGCGCGGGGCCTGCGCCGCGTTTGGTACGGCCCGCATGGCGGGGGGCCGATGGGAGGCGCTGACGGACTTCGGCGCACCGTTCTTCGCCTCGGCCCGGCCGTCGTTGTCATCACCCGACGCCGGCCAGGCCCACAGGGCGGTACCGACCAGCGTGGTGAGGGCGAGACCGCCGACTGCCTTGCTGCGCCGGGACAGTCTCTTGCATACGCGGGACTGAGCGTGGCGGGCGGCCATGGCTGGCTTCTCCTCAGGTACGGACGGGTGGACAGCCCGTGCGGGATGTCCCTGTGAGGGATACCCGCAGGCATAAATAGGGCAATCTGCACCCTACCTCGTTCGCGCCGCCGTCCCGCCGCCGCTCTCCGTGAAAGGAGGGGAGCGAGAGGTCGGCGTTCCCGGAAGTCGGGCCGCCCAAAGGGGAATTGAGGTGCGTCGCGGGGGCGGGGGTGCAGGTGGGGGCGATGCCGCGACCTCCGCTGAAGATGGCCGAATATTCACCCAACTGGAGCCATCCGCTCGCAGGTTGACGCACCGTGACTGGCCGTCAGCCACGCGGCGCGTAGGGAGGGCACCCGGCCGGCGGACGGGCCCCGCGCCGCCCGCCACGTACGGCCGTTCGGCACGCTTACGGGGGAACCGGGCCCGGGCGCCGGGCGCGCTACGCCTCCAGGGCCGTCCCCTGCAACGCCGTCAAGGTCGCGCCGACGGCCACCGTGACGGAGGCCACCAGGCCCGCCGCCAGCACCGCGTAATGCCCGCCGAACGTGCACGCCAGCACCAGCACCGACGACACCGGCAGCACGAGCTGCTGCGCCACGCCCCGCTTCTGGTGCCGGGAATGGATCAACCACACCGTGAACAGGAACAGCGCGGCCGGCACCGTCACACACGCCGACGCCGCGAACGTCGACAGATGCGCCTTGCCGACCGACTCCTCCACCGCGATCTCGATGCCCGCGCCCACCGCGGCCGCCGAGCCGTACACCAGGTAGTGGCCGTAGCCCCATACGAACGCCTGGCGGTTGGAGCGCAGGTGAAGGTGGATGGGCACCGCGAAATAGATCCAGTACGCGGCGAACACCAGCAGCAGGCCGCCGCCCGCGAGCGGCAGCAGCGTGCCGAGCTCGTCGTTCTCGTCCAGCGCCGACTGCACGGCGACCGTCGCCGCCGCGATCGTCTCGCCCAGCACGATGATGGTGAACAGGCCGTAGCGCTCGGCGATGTGCCGCGGATGCCAGGCCGTCTGCCGCCCCCACTCGGCCAGCGCCGGAACGGACATCTCCAGCAGGGCCAGCGCCAGGAACGCCCACGGGGTGGCGTCCTCCGGCAGGAACAGCAGCGCCAGCCAGCCGGCCTGGCACAGGCTCACCCCCAGCGCGTAGCGCAGCGCGGTACGCCGCTCGGTGCCCTCGCTGCCGTGCGCGGCCCGCAGCCACTGGGCGACCATCGCCAGCCGCATCACCACATAGCCGAACCAGACCACGGCGAAATCGCTGTCGTTGAAGGCGCGCGGCACGCCCGCCGCCAGGATCAGCACGCCGGCGATCTGTACGAGCGTCACCACCCGGTAGAGCGCGTCGTCGGTGTCGTACGCCGACGAGAACCAGGTGAAGTTCATCCACGCCCACCAGACCGCGAAGAAGAGCATGACGTAACCGGTCACGCCGTGGCCCGGGTGGCCCTCCGCCAGCGCGTGCACGAGCTGGCGGCCCGCCTGGGCGATCGCCACGACGAAACACAGGTCGAAGAACAGCTCCAGCGGGGTGGCGGCGCGGTGCGCCTCGGCACGGCTGCGCGCCCGCATCACGACCGGCACGTCGGCTCCTCCCGTCAGCCGGTGATGCGCATCAGGGCGATCCGGTCGCCGTCCACGGTGAACGCGAAATCGGACGGGCCGTTGAAGCCGGCGCCGCCGACCTGGGTGCTGACGGTCGTCGTGGCGCCGTGGACGCGTGCGCCGGTCACGTCGAGGGTGACCCGCTTGCCGATGAACTCGGCGTCGCTCCAGCCGCGGATCGCGTCGTGGCCGTGGAACTCGCGCCCCCAGTCGTCGACGACCCCGTCGTCTGCGAACGCCGCGACGAATCCGTCGGCGTCGCCACCGTTGGCACAGTCCAGCGCGCGCCGGACGGGGGCGGGCAGTTCGGCGCCGACGGGGGTGGAGGCGCTGGCCATACGGGCTCCTTGCGGGGCGGTGTGGGGGCGGGGACCGGGCGGGGCGGGGTCGGGGCGGGGGTGTGGGATCAGTACAGCCTGGGTGGGCGGCGGGGGCGGTCAGGTGGCGTGGGGGCGGCGTGTCGTGTCGTGAGCGGTTGGTTGTGGCGGGGGTGCCGCCGGGGGCGGCGGGGTCGGTGTGCGTCCCCTCCGGCCCCCCGCCCCACCAACCCACCGCGCCGTCGGCCCGGCCACGCCTCACTCCGCTACGGCCTCCAAGATCGACGGAAAGGCCGGCGTCGGCCGTATTCGGGTCAGGCGGAAGCCGCCGGCGGACAGGAGGAGGGCGAAGTCCTCGGCGTTGCGTTCCTGGCCGTCGGCCAGGGCCATCATGGCGACGTCCATCGTCTTGCCGAAGTGGGGCGCGTTGCCCGGGGGCAGGACGCAGTCGATGATCAGCAGGCGGGCGCCCGGAGCCGTGGCGGCGTGGCAGGTGCGCAGGATGCGGCGGCACGCCTCGTCGGGCCAGTCGTGCAGGACGTGCTTGAGGAGGTAGACGTCGCCGCCTTTGGGGACGGACGTGAAGAAGTCGCCCTCCTGGGTGCGCCAGCGCCCCTTCAGGTCGTCGGTGTCGAGCAGGTGGTGGGCCAGCGGCGGTGCCTGGTCGAAGAGGATGCCGGTCAGGCCCGGGTGGCGGCGCAGGACGGCGCGCAGCAGGCCGCCGCGGCCGCCGCCGACGTCGACGACCGTGCCGGTGGCGGGGAAGGGGTAGGTGGCGACGACCGCGTCGTCGACCGGGCCGGCGAGTGAGGACATCCCGTCGTCGAAGAGTTCCCGCTTGTCGGGGTCGGACAGCAGATGGTCGAAGAACGGCGTCCCGAAGATCCGCTCGAAGGACGCGCCGCCGTGCCGTACCGCCTCCGGCATGCCCGCCGACGTCCGCTGGAACAGCTCGTCGGTGAGCATCATGACGGCGGGGTGCAGGGAGCCGGGCGCGTCGGTGCGCAGCGGGGCCGCGGACGGGGTGAGCTGGTAGGCGCCCATGGCGTCCTCGCGGAAGATGCCGCGCGCGGCGAGGTAGCGCAGGACGCGGCGCAGGTGCGGGGCGTGCGTGCCGGTGGCGGCGGCCAGTTGTTCGGGAGTGCGGGGGCCGGCGGAGAGGTGGTCGGCTATGCGGTAGTGGGCCGCGGTGCGCAGGGCGGCGGAGAAGAGATGGCCCATGGCCTGGTCCATGAGGTGGGCCGCGATGTCGTGGGGCTCGCCGGTCGGTAGGTTGGGTGTAGTGGCCAACGTCAGCCTCCGGTCATCGTCTTGGACAGACTGATCCACGGTCGCAGCAGCGTGCCGCGCTGTCACGGGAAGGGCCCGGGCCACCAGCGAAGTCCGGCCAGCGGCGGGGTCGCGCGGGGGGTCGCGGCCGGCCGGACGGGGGCGCGGGGGCACCCGCGCGGGGCGGGGCGTTTCGTGGTCGAATGCCGGGATGAGCGACAGTGACCGCACCTCTCCCGCTTCCGTCCTGGCCCCGCTCGGCGCCCGCCTCGCGGACCTCGTGGCGCTCTACGAAGACCTGCACCGCCACCCCGAACTCGGCTTCCAGGAACACCGGACGGCCGCGGAGGCCGCCCGCAGGCTGACCGCGTACGGCTACGAGGTCACCACCGGCATCGGCGGCACCGGCGTGACCGGTGTGCTGCGCAACGGCCCGGGCCCGGTGGTGCTGTTGCGGGCCGATATGGACGCGTTGCCCGTCGCCGAGCGCACCGGCCTGGAGTACGCCTCGACGGTGCCCGGCCGGATGCACGCCTGCGGGCACGACGTGCACGTGACGTGTCTGCTGGGCGCCGCCGATCTGCTGGCGGGGGGCCGGGAGCGGTGGTCGGGGACGCTGGTCGCGCTGTTCCAGCCGGCCGAGGAGGTCGGCAACGGTGCGCGGGCGATGCTGGACGACGGCCTCTACAGCAAGAACCTGGTGCCCACGCCCGATGTGGTGCTCGCCCAGCACGTCGCGCCGTTCGGGGCGGGCCTGATCGCGTACTGCCCGGGGGCGTGCATGGCCGCCGCCGACAGTCTGGAGATCACCTTCCACGGCAGCGGCGGGCACGGGTCGCGGCCCGAGACGACCGTCGATCCGATCGTGATGGCGGCGTCGTTCGTGCAGCGGGTGCAGTCCGTCGTGGCCCGGGAGGTCGCGCCCAAGGACCAGGCGGTCGTCACCGTCGGCTCCTTCCACGCCGGGGACAGCGCCAATGTCATTCCCGACCGGGCCGTGGTCCGGCTCAGTGTCCGCAGTTTCGACGAGGCGGTACGCGAGCGGCTGCTGGCGGCCGTCGACCGTGTCGCGCGGGCGGAGGCCGCCGCCTCGGGCGCGGAGCGGGCGCCCGACACGGAGATCCTGGATTCGTTCCCGGTCACCGTCAACGACGCGCGGACGCTGCGGAAGGTCAACGAGGCGTTCACCGAACTCTTCGGTGAGCAGCGGCTGTTCGCCTACGATCCGGCGTCCGGCAGTGAGGACGCCGGACTGCTGGCGACGGCCGCTCAGGCGCCGCTGTATTACTGGTGGCTGGGCGGCTGGGACCCGGAGGAGTTCCGTACGGCGCTGGCGGCGGGCCGGCTGGCGCAGGACGTGCCGTCCAACCATTCGGCCCGGTTCGCGCCGCTGCCCCGGCCGACGCTGGCCATGGGCGTCGAGGCGCTGACGGTCGCGGCGCTGAGCCGGCTGGAGCCGGCGGACGGGTGAGGCCGCGCCCTCCCGGCGGGCCGGCGCTCCGGGAGGGGTGTGTGGCGTGGCCGTCCGGCCACCGGTGGCTCAGGCCACGCCCTTGAGCATGGCCTTGAAGTAGAGCTGCGGCAGCCCGTAGCGCTTGAGGAACCACATGTCGGTGCGTTCGCGGGTGGTGTCGAGGAACGGGATCGAGGGGGCCGGCCGCAGGTCGTAGTCGAATTCGGCGAGCAGCATTTTGTGCCGGGCGGTGACCAGGGGGCAGGAGGTGTAGCCGTCGTAGCGGGCGGTGGCGGGCCGGCCGCGCAGCCCGGCGAGGAGGTTGGCGACGACGACGGGGGCCTGTTTGCGGATGGCGGCGCCGGTCTTGGAGGTGGGCAGGTGGGCCACGTCGCCGAGCACGAAGATGTCGGGGTGGTCGGGGTGCTGGAGGGTTTCCCGGTCGGCCTTGACGTACCCGTGGGGGGAGTCGGGGTCGGCGAGCGGGCCGTCGGCCAGCCATTGGGGGGCGCGCTGCGGCGGCACGGCGTGCAGCAGGTCGTAGCGGACGGTCTCGGTGGTGCCGGTGGCGTGATCGGTCAGCCGCGCCTCGCGGGCCGCGCCGTCCAGGCCGGTCATCTCCGAACGCAGCCGCACCTCGATGCCGTACCGCCGGGCTGTCTCCTCCAGGACCCGTGAGAAGACCGGCACCTTGAACAGGGTGGGCTCCGGAATCACCAGGATCACGCGAATCGCGTCCAGGACGCCCCGCTTGCGCCAGTGGTCGGCCGCCAGGTACGCGATCTTCTGCGGCGCCCCGCCGCATTTGACCGGCCCGGACGGCATGGTGAACACGGCCGTGCCGCGCCGCATCCGGCGGATCAACTCCCAGGTGAGCGGGGCCAGGTCGGGCCGGTAGTTGCTGCTCACGCCGCCGTGGCCGAGGGCGCCGGCCAGGCCCGGCACGCCGTCCCAGTCCAGGCTCAGTCCGGGGGCGAGGACGAGGCGTTCGTAGGACAGGACGCGGCCGGAGGCGGTGGTGACCGTGCGGGCGTCCGGGTCGACGGCGGTGGCGCGCTCGCGCAGCCAGCGGACGCCGGGCGGGATGACGTCCGCCTCGGTGCGCAGCGAGGCACGCAGCGGGGCCTGCCCGCCGCCGACGAGCGTCCACAGCGGCTGGTACCAGTGCGTCTCGGACGGCTCCAGGAGCGCGATGTCGCGGACGCCGGCGCGGCGTAAGCGGGCGGCGACCGTGATGCCGGCGGTGCCGCCTCCGACGATGACGACGTGGTGGTGGGCCGGGCCGGCGGGGGCGGGCGTCATGGGGTCCTCCTGGGGACGGGCGGGATCGGTGGGGTCACAGGTGCGGGAGGGTGGTCGCCGCCAGGGTGACGGCGAGGACGGTGACGACGGCGGCGAAAGCGGTCGTCAGGACGTGCGGGGGCAGCCGGGTGGTGAGCCGGTTGCCGAGGTAGCTGCCGGCCGCCGCGCACGCCGCGAGGCCGGCCAGCAGCGGCCAGTCCAGTGCGCCTCCGCCGGCCCGGGCGGCCAGGGCGGTGGCGGAGTTGACGAGGATGACCAGGAGCGAGGTGCCGATGGCGACGGGCATCTCCAGGCCCAGTACGAGGGTGAGGGCGGGGACGACGACGAAGCCGCCGCCGACGCCGAAGAAGCCGGTGAGCAGCCCGACGGCCAGGGCGGTCACGGTGACGCGGGCGGCCCGGGAGGCGGGAGCGGCGGCCGGGCCCGGCGGCGGTGCGGGCGCCGTCCGGGCGCCGCCCGGTGGCGACGCGGCGACCGCCGGCCGCCGCTCCCGCCGGGCCCGGGTGAGCAGCGCGGCGGCGACGGCGACCATCAGCCCGGCGAAGGCCGCCATCAGCACCGTCGCCTCCAGGGACGCGCTCCACCGGGAGCCGAGGTAGGTGCCGGCGGTGCCCAGCGCCCCGAAGGCGGTGCCGGCCGCCCACCGGACGCGGCCCGCGCGGGCGTGGCAGGCCAGCCCGGTGCCGGCACCGACCGCGACCACCACCAGCGCCCCGGCCGTCGCCTCGTGCGGCGACTGGCCCAGCAGATAGACCAGCGCGGGCACCGCGAGGACGGAACCGCCGCCGCCGAGGGCGCCCAGCAGCAGGCCGATCAGCAGCCCGCACGGGAGCGCCGTCGCGGCTAAGACGACGGACATGAGGCCCGCGGGGCGAGCGCCGCGGCCCGGCTGTCGTCGGACCACTCGGAGACGAACGCGAACCGGTCGCCGCGGACGACCGTCTCGCGCCACTCCACCGGCCGCTGCCCGGCCCGGCCCAGCCGCTCGATGCCGAAGGCCGCCTCCCGGTCGGCCAGCCCCAGCAGCCACGCCTGTCGGATGTCCGGCAGGAACGGATGGACGCGCTCGCGGCCGCCGGTGACCTTCACCCCGCAGCGCCGCGACAGCTCCCCGTAGAGCGAGGTGTGCCCGAAGTCGGCGTCCAGCAACGGCTCGGCGACCTCCGCGGGCAGGTACGCGGTGTCGTGGGCGAGCGGTTCGCCGTCCGCGAGCCGCAGCCGCTCCAGCACGATCAGCGGCGCGTCCGGGACGAGGCCCAACTGCTCGGCGACCGTCCCGTCGGCCGTCCGCTCCAGCCGCAGCACCTCGCTGCGCTGCTCCACGCCCTGCCCCTCCAGATCGCGGAAGAGGCTGTAGAGGGAGCCGAGCGGCTGCTGTATGCGCCGGGTGTCCAGCCGGCTGGCGCGGCCGCGCTCGGCGATCACCAGGCCGTCGGCGCGCAGTTTGCGCAGGGCCTCGCGGACGGTGTGCCGGCTGACCTCGTACTCGGTGGTGAGCCGGTGCTCGGCCGGGAACTCGTCGGTGAACGCGCCCGCTTCCATGCGGCGGCGCAGGTCGGCGGACAACTGGGCCCACAGGGGCAGCGGCGAGCGCCGGTCCAGGGGACGCGGCCCGTGTGCGCCGGCCGGCGGCTCGGCGGCGGTCGTCATGGTTCGGTCCCTCCGGGACTGTCACGCTGCTGATACGGCATCAACGCGGGCGGCGAGCAGGTGTGTTGGGCGGCTCGGACTTGTCGCCGTCGCCACGGGCTCCCTAATGTACGTACATCCGTGCATCCGCACAACGCACCCTGCCCGAGCGGGCCGAGCCGCGCACGGGCGCCGCGCACCACTGGAGGCCGACCGTGCATTTCGCGCAGTACTACCTCGACTGCCTCTCCCAGGCGTCGTATCTGATCGGCGACGAGACCACCGGACGCGCCGTCCTCGTCGACCCGCGCCGCGACATCGACGACTACCTGGGCGACGCCGAAGCGGCCGGCCTGCGCATCGAACTCGTCATCGAGACGCACATTCACGCCGACTTCCTCTCCGGCCACCTCGAACTCGCCCGCGCCACCGGCGCCGCCATCGCCTTCGGCGAGGCCGCCACGACCGGCTTCCCCATACGGCGGTTACGCGACGGCGAACGCCTCACCCTCGGCGGCGACGGCCCGGGAGAGGCCGGTGGGGTCACCCTGACCGTCCTGGCCACCCCCGGCCACACCCCCGAGTCGATCTGCCTGGTCGTCCGGGAACACCCCGAGGACGCCGTGCCGTTCGGCGTGCTGACCGGCGACACCCTCTTCGTCGGCGATGTGGGCCGCCCCGACCTGCTCTCGTCCGCCGGCCACAGCCCCCAGGACATGGCGGCACGCCTGCACCACTCCCTGCACACCAAACTCCTCACCCTCCCGGACGCCACCCGGGTCTTCCCCGCCCACGGCGCCGGCTCGGCCTGCGGTCGCAGCCTCTCCACCGAGACCAGCTCCACCATCGGCGACCAGCGCCGTCTCAACTACGCCCTGCAGCCCATGCCCCGGGACGACTTCGTCCGCCTCGTCACCGCCGGCCAGCCGGCCACCCCCGGCTACTTCGCGCACGACGCGGCCCTCAACCGCGACGGCCACCCGCTCCTGGAGACCGCCCCGACGGCCGCCCTGACCCTCGACGAGGCGCTGGCGGCCCGCGACGCACACGGTGCCGTCCTGCTCGACTGCCGCCCCCTGGCCGCCTACACCCGCGCCCACCTCGCCGGCTCGCTGCACACCAGCCTCGACACCCGGTTCGCGGAGTACGCCGGCACCGTGGTGGCCCCCGGCACCCCCATCGTGCTGCTCGCCGACCCCGGCAAGGAGACCGAGGCCCGCCTGCGCCTGGCCCGTATCGGCTACGACCGCGTCCTCGGCCACCTCCGCGACCCGGCCGCCGCACTGGCCCGCGAACGCGCGCTGACCACCCGCAGTCACCGCATCGGCATCGAGGAACTCGCCGACACCGACGGTCAGTTGATCGACGTCCGCAACCCGTCCGAGTACGCGGCGGGGGCCCTGCCGGGCGCCCGTAACATTCCGCTGGCCGCGCTCCCCGAGAGCATCGCGGACCTGGACCCGGACCGCCCGGTCGTCCTGTACTGCCGCAGCGGCAACCGGTCGGTGATCGCGGCGGCCCTCCTGGAGGCGCGGGGCTTCCCCCGCGTGTGCGACGTGGTGGGGGGATACGAGGCGGCGGCGGGCGCGCGCGTCGGATAAACGGGCACCCGCGTCGGGTAAACGGGCACGTGTGAGCGGGTCGAGTTGACGGGCGCGTGTGGGCGGGCGTGGTGACGGGCGCGTGCGGGCGGGCCGGGGCCACCTCGGGGCTGTACAGCGGACGTTCAGCGATCGTTGATCGGTCAACTCCATGCTGATCGCATGTTGCGCCGTGTGAGCTCAGAACGTGCAGAGGACGCCAGGGAGATACCGGACCCGCAGGCGTCGCGGGTCGCCCTGACCTGGTCCGGGGAACCGGGCCGGAGGGAGGAGCTGACGCACGGCATGCTCCTGGACCAGGCGCAGCGGGCCGCCGCCGCGCTGCGCCGGTTCGGCGTGCGGGCCGGCGACCGGGTCGCGGTGCACCTGCCCCTGGTGCCCGAATCGGTGATCGCCACCCTCGCCTGCGGCCGCCTCGACGCGATCCGTACCACCCTGCCCGTCTCGCTGACGGTGCACGAACTCGTCGCCCGGACGCGGGAGTCGGACGCCCGGGTGCTGATCACCGCCGACGCGGCGTTCTGGGACGGCGCCGTGCGGCCCGTGAAGGCGGTGCTCGACCACGCACTGGCACGCGGCGGCTCGGCGCGCGGCGGGCACGACCGCAAGGTGCTGGTGGTCAACCGCTGCGCGCGCCCGGTGTCGTGGACGCCGGGCCGCGACCGGTGGTGGCACGAAGCGCTCTACGAGAACTGAGCGCACCCGCTCACCTCAGCGACGGCTCTCTCCCGGCCGCCGCCAGCAAGGAGGCGGTGAACGGATGGGACGGCGCGGTCAGCACCCGGCGGGCCGGGCCCTCCTCGACGACCTCGCCGCCGTCCAGGACCGCGATCCGGTCCGCCAGCGCCGCGGCCGTGTCCAGATCGTGCGTGATCAGCACCAGCGTCGTCCCGGCCCGCTCACGCGGCAGGGCGCCGAGCAGTGCGACGACGGCCCGGCGGCTCACCGCGTCCAGGCCCGAGGTGATCTCGTCACACACCAGCACCCGGGGCCGGGCCAGCAACGCCCGGGCCAGCGCCGCCCGTTGCAGCTCACCACCCGACAGTAGGCCGGGCGGCCGGGCGCACAGCTCACCGTCCAGACCGACCCGGGCGAACTCCGCCCGCGTCTCCTCCAGAGCCGCGGCCGTCGGCACGCCCCGCAGCCGCACCGCGGTCCGCGCGGACTGCGCCAGCACCGTCCGGTGCTCGTCGAACGCCGCCCGCGCGTCCTGGAACACGTACTGCACCGCCGCGACCTGCGCCGACGACCGGCTACGCACACTGGGCGGGAGGGCGTCCCCGTCCAGCGTCACCGCCCCGTCCCAGTCACGGTGCAGCCCCGCCAGGCACCGCCCGAGCGTCGTCTTGCCGCTGCCGGACCGCCCGACGACGGCCAGACACGCACCGGCCCCGACGTCGAGCGCGACGTCCCGCAGGGCCACTGCGGTGCCGCGGGCGGACGGAGGGGAGCCGGGAGGGGAGCCGGGAGGGTGGCCGTCCGGGTGGGTGGGGCGGTGGGCGTCGGTGCGGCCGCGCGTGCGGTAGCGGGCGGCGGTGATGCGGAGGCGCAGGGCGGGGGCGGTGTTGGTGGTGGGGTCGTGGGCGGGGCGGGAGGTGTCCGCGGGCGCGTACGGGGCGCTGTGCGGGTCTGTGACCGTGGGTGGGGCCGGGCAGGCGACCGCGGCCGGCTCGGGGTGCGGGCGCGGCGGCCGCGGCCGCGGCCGCCCGTCGGGCGCCCCCGACAACTCCGCTTCCGCGTCCACCAATCGGCGCGTCCACGGGTGCTTCGGAGCGTCCAGGACCCGTCGCGCCGGGCCCGCCTCCACCACCCGGCCCGCACGCAGTACCACCACCTCGTCGGCCAGTTCCCGCACCACGTCCAGGTCGTGGCTGAGCAGCACCAGTGCGATGCCGCGGCGTGCCAGGCGGCCCAGTTCCGCCACGATGCGGCGTTTGGTCAGCGCGTCCTGGCCGGTCGTGGGCTCGTCGGCGACGATCACCCGGGCGCCCAGCAGCAGCGCCTGGGCCAGCACCACCCGTTGCTGCTGGCCGCCGGAGAGCTGGTGGGGGTAGCGGCGCAGCAGCGCCTCCCCCTCGGCGCCGCCCGGCAGTTGGGCGAGGACGAGGGCCTCCAGGACGCGGGCGCGGGCCGCCCGGCGGCGCTCGCGGCGGGGGAGCGCGACGAGCCCGGTCCGCGCGATGTCGTACAGCAGCGCGCCGACCCGCCGGGCCGGGTTGAGGACCGCCGCCGGATGCTGCGGCACGTAACCGACCGGGCCGCCGCCCGCCACGCCGACCCGCCCTTCGATCCGCGCCCCGGGCGGGTACTCGCCCAGCAGGGCGAGCCCGGTGGTCGTCTTGCCGCTGCCGGAGGCGCCGACCAGCGCGGTGACACCGCCGGCGCGGACGGCCAGCGAGACGCCGTCGACGATCGGGCGGCCGGCCACCTCGACACACAGCCCTTCGACGGACACGACCGTCCCGCCCGTCGGGTGTGCGCGGCTCGTCACGCCCGTCACGCCCGTCACGCCCGTCACGCTCGGTTCCCTTCGGCGGTCCACCGTCACCGGGCCCGTCCCCTCTCCCTCTTCTTCGTCATACGGCCCGTCGGGCGCCCCGCCCCACGCCCGTCCAACGCCGCGTCGCCGAGCAGGGCGTCGCCGTAGCCGACCGCGGTGGGCGGCAGCCAGCCGAGCCGCAACGCGAACACGAAGATCAGCAGCACGCCGAACGCGAACTCGGGAACGGCGTGGACCCCCAGCGTCAGGGAGCTGATCAGGCGGTCCGCCCGGCCGCCCGCCCGCCGCGCGGCCAGCACCCCCAGGCCCGTGCCGACCGGCAGCAGCAGCGTCACGGTGAGCGCCGCGAGCAGCAGCGTCGGGCCCAGACCCGCCGTCAGATGGTCCGCGACCGGGCGACCGGAGACCAGGGACCGCCCGAAGTCGCCGTGCAGCAGCGCTCCCGCCCAGTGCGCCAGCCGCTCCGGCGCCGGCCGGTCCAGCCGCATGCCGGCGCGGATCGCCGCGATCCGCGCCGGATCGGGCTGGTCACCGGCCAGCGCCACCGCCGCGTCGCCCGGCAGCGCCTCGGTGAGGGCGAACGCCACCAGGACGACGGCCGCGATCTGGGCCGCGCCCAGCAGCAGCCGCCGCACCACGAAGGACCGCAGGCCGCTCACGCGCGGGCCGCTCACACCAGCCAGACCTTGTCGAAGCGCGCCCAGTCCAGCGAGTTGGCCGGCGCCTGCCGCGCCACACCCCGCACCGTGCGCGCCGTGCTGACGATCCAGTCGGCGAACCCCCACACCAGGAACCCGCCCTCGGCGTGCAGCCTGCGCTGCATCCGCCCGTAGAGAGCGGTCCGCTCGGCGCGGTCGGCGCTGGACTGCGCCTGGCGGTAGAGCGCGTCGAAGTCCTTGTGCCGCCAGTGGGTGGCGTTGGTGGGGGAGCCGGTCAGCAGCCGCTGTGAGAGGTGCGTCTCGATGGGCATCGCGCCGGAGCGGTAGGAACACAGGGTGCCGGAGTCGAGGATGTCGCTCCAGTACGTGTCCGGGTCGCGGTGGCGCACCGTCACCCGCACGCCCGCCTTCGCCGCCTGGTCGCGGAAGATGCCGGCCGCCTCGGGGAAGCCGGCCGCGACGTCGGAGGTGTCGAGCGTGACGTGCAGGTTCTCGGCGCCGGCCGCTGTGAGCAGGTGGCGGGCGCGGTCGAGGTCCTGGGTGCGCTGCGGGAGGTCGCCGGCGTAGTAGGCGTAGCCCTTGCCGAACAGGTCGTTGCCGACCTCCCCCGCGCCGGACAGCGCGCCCCGCACCAGCTCCTCGCGGTCCGCGATCAGGAAGAACGCCTCCCGCACCCGCCTGTCGTCGAACGGCGGCCGGTCGGTCTTCATCGCGAACGCCTGCATGGCACTGTTCTTCAGCCGGATGATCCGCACCCGGCCGCCGCGCTCGTGGGCGCGGGCGGTGGTGGGGCTCAGCTCGTGCGCGTACTCCACCTGACCGCCCAGGAGCGCGTTGATCCGGGCGGACTCCTCACCGGCGGCCACGAACTCCAGCTCGTCCAGATACGGGGCGCCGTCCCAGTAGTCGTCAAAGCGGCGCAGTACGGTCCGCTTGCCGGGGGAGAACGAGACGAAGCGGAACGAGCCCGAGCCGACCGGTTGGGCGAAGGACGTGGTGCCCTCGGGCACGATGTACGCGCCGAACGCGGCCAGGATGTCGGGGAATTCGGCGGTGGGCCGCTTCAGCCGGAATTCTATGGTCCGCTTGTCCCGGGCCCGGCTCGCCCGGAGGTCTATCGGCTCCAGATCGGCCCGCGCGCTCCTACGCCAACGCGCCACCCTCTTCACCTGGCTGTCCCGCGACCCCGCCCGCTACCACCTCGGCCGTACGCCGCACGCCGTACGCGCCGCCTACACCCGGGCCAGGCGCGGCCTCGCCGCCCACCCCGCCGAAGGCTTCGGCCCCGCCGCCTTCGACCGCGCCGTCTACCGCGCCCTCGGACGCACGGAACGCTGGGCGGGCCTCGGGGACAGCCTGCACCGCTACCTCACCACCGGCTCCGCCGACGGCCTGCGCCCGGCCGACGACTTCACCGGCCCCGCCTCACGGACGTACGAAGCCGCCAACCGCGCCGTCAAATGCGCCGACGGCCCGGGCCCCACGCCCCGTCGCGTACTCGCCGACCTCCGCGCGCTCCGCCGACTCGACCCCCTGCCGCTCCTGACCGGCCTCGAAGCCGCCGCCTGCGCGTACTGGGAACGGCAACCCATCCGCCGCACCCCTCTCGGCAGCCCCCAGGCACCCCCGGCCCTGCTCGTCACCTCCTCCCACGACCCCGTCACCCCCACCGAGGGTGCCCACGCCCTCCGCCGCACCCTCCCGGGCTCGCGCCTGATCACCCTGGACGACGACTACTCCCACGGCGTCTTCGCCAGCCGCGGCAACTCCTGCGTCGACACCACGGTGGCGTCCTACCTCACGGCCGGCACCCTCCCACCCACCGACGTCCACTGCCCGGGCCCCGGCCTCCCGTAAGCCCCACCCGAGCCGACCCACCACCGCTCCGCCCCCACACCTCTCTTTCCCTCACCCACTGAGCCCCCCAAAACGGGCCCCACCCCCTCACCCCTCCCTAACGTGAGACCGTGCGCCGGCAAGCAGCCCCAGGAGCGGCCAGAGGAGCTGCCAGAGGCCAGCGGCGAGCAGCTAGCGGTGAACGGCGAATGGCGAGCTGCCAGCGGCGAGCGGCGAGCGGTGAATGGCGAATGGCGATTGGCGAATGGCGAGCGGCGAGCGGCGAGCGGCGAGCGGCCAGCGGCGAGCGGCCAGAGGAACGGCGAGCAGCCGGCGGTCAGCGGCGAGCAGGCGGCCGATGACCACTCCACCAAGCCCCCGGTCTCACGATGACCAGCCACCAAGCCCCCGGCCTCGCCGCCGAACCCGCCAACCGAAGGCCCGCCGGCCGAACCCGGCCCCCGAAGGCCCACCAGCCGCACCCGCCACCGCGAAGGCCCACCGGCCGCCACACAACTGGCCAACAGACCGCCCACCGACAGGCAGAAAGGACTGCGACCGATGGCCCGCCAAGAACGGTCCCGCCAACCCCTCCCCGGCACCGACCCGCACCGGCCGCTGAAGCGTGGCCATCCCTCGCAGAGCCCGCCCACGCGCCCCCGCGACGACCACCGCCCGCACCCCATACCCACCCACGACAGGGGACGCTAAGCCCTGTCGTCGAACTCCCTACCCCAGCCTTCAGCCGGGAGGCGGCTTGGGCCGGGAGGTGCCCTCAGCCCCGCGACGCCCTGCACGCGGCCCCCAGTTCTCGGCTTCGCTCGAACAGGGAGGGATCTCCCCCCGCCGCACCGGGCACAGACTTACGCACACCCAGCACGAGGGCCCGCGCCCGGCACGCCGAGAGCACGCTCCCCGCGCCCGGCTCCGCTCGCGCGGGACGTGCCCCGACGCCGCCGGGCGTCCCCTCCCGCCGGCCCCTCTTTCCGCCGGCGGCCCTCGGGCGGCCGGCGGAAGGACGAATGAGCCTCGGAGGCCGGTCCTCATGGGCCCTTCGGGCCCGGGCCCGGCTCGTGCGGGGCGCCCGTACTCTGGAGGGGTGAGCCCAAGCCCCGCACCCGACCCGGCACCCGAGCCCGCCTCGGCGCACGAGGTACCCGCGCCCCCCGTGGCGAACGAGGTACCCGCGCCCCCCGTGGCGCAGCCGAGCGCCCCCGCCGTCGCGCCTGCCGCGCATCCCCGGCCGACCGCCGTGCCGGCCGCCCTCGTCTTCGACGACCCGCTGAGCCGGCCCTCGTCCGACGACACCGACCGCGGCTGGGGCGAGCGCCCCGCTGCCGGTGGCGGCAGCGCCGCCGACCTCGCCCGCTTCCTCGACGAAAAGCCGCCCCACCACCTCTGAGCGAGGCGACGGGGCGGCGTATGCCGGCCTGAGGTGCCCGCTACTGGTGCTTCTTCTGGGGGACGACGGTGGCGGAAGTCGAGGAAGAGACGGGGAACGAGCCGTTGCGCTGCGCGACCAGGGCGTCGCGGATCTCGGCGAGCAGCTCGATCTCGGTCGGGTCCGCCGGAGCCGGTTCCATCGCCTTCTTGACGTCCTGGCGGGCCTTCCACTTGTTCATGGGAAGGATCATGAGGAAGTAGACGACGCCCGCGGTGATCATGAACGTCAGCGCGGCGCTCAGTACGGAGCCCCACAGGATGTAAATGCCGTCGGTGAATTCGCCCGTCTTGGGGTCGGTCGGGCAGGTCGTCAGGCACGCCTTGTAGTGATCGAGGTTCTGGGAGCCGAGCGCGCCCACGATCGGATTGATGACGCCCTTGACCACGGCGTTGACGATATTCGTGAACGCCGCACCGACGACGACCGCCACCGCGAGCTCGATGACGTTGCCGCGCATCAGGAATTCCCTGAACCCCTGAAGGACGCCCTTGTTCTCGCTCACCTGACAGCCTCTTTCCACGCTCACTACGGACGATGCACCAACCATCAGCACCGCAACTTACGGCAGGGCGGGGCGGAGATGTCCAATCGCGCAACCCGAACCAGCGAACCAGAAGAGCGTCAGTGCGGTTCCGGGGGCGGGCGGGTGCATGGGCCTGACGCATGTCTACCGCCCGCCCGGGAGGGAGGTGGCCGCCGGGCAGCCGGGTGCCGAGGAGGCCGTGCCCAGGGGACCGTTCGAGAGGCCGGTGGCGAGTGCGGCGGCCGTCATCGCCAGGCCGGCGGCCAGTGCCCGCTGCCGTGTCAGCCGCCGCCATCGGCGTCGACCACCGCCCGCCCGGACCGGGGCGAAGTGGGGCACTTCACACCCTGGGGGCGCGGGCAGCGGGGGAGAGGGGAGCGGTAGGGAGGAGGAGAGCGGTAGGGGGGAGGAGGGGAGCGGCACGGTGGGGGGAAGGGGCATGGTGGTCACCGCCTGCGGTGGGGAGTTCGGACCCGGCGATCACCACCGTGCCGGAATCCGCCGCGGCGCGTGCGGGCCTGTGCACAGCCCCGCGCTTGTGGATAACCCGGTCACCCGCCGTACGCGCAGCAGCCCCCGGCCCGCGCGCCAGCCCCAAGCCCCCGCCCTACGCCCTACGCCAAGCAAGCACCCCGCCCTGACGCGCAGCAGGCCCCCGGCCCGGGCGCCAGCCCCAAGCCCCCGCCCCGCCTCAGGGCAGCTCGATGCCCAAGTCCCAGCCGTCGTGGACGTCGACGCACAGGCAGTCGCGGTCGGAGGTGGCCGGCAGGGCGGCCACCGCGTCGAACAGGACGTCGCGCAGCCGGTTCACGTTCTCGGCGAACACCTTCAGGACTTCCTGGTGGGAGACGCCGTCGCCGGTTTCCGTGCCCGCGTCCAGGTCGGTGACCAGCGACAGAGAGGCGTAGCAAAGGCCCAGCTCACGGGCGAGCGCGGCCTCGGGGTGGCCGGTCATGCCGACCACGGACCAGCCCTGGGCGGCGTGCCAGCGGGACTCGGCGCGCGTCGAGAAGCGCGGGCCCTCTATGACGACGAGGGTGCCGCCGTCGACCGGCTCCCAGTCGCGGCCGCGGGCCGCCGTCAGCGCCGCCCGGCGGGCGGTCGGGCAGTACGGGTCGGCGAACGTCAAGTGGACGACGTTGGGGGTGCCGCCGCCGGGCAGCGGTTCGCCGTCGAAGTAGGTCTGAGGGCGGGCCTTGGTGCGGTCGACGAGCTGGTCGGGCACCAGCAGGGTCCCGGGGCCGTATTCGGGGCGCAGGCCGCCCACCGCGCACGGGCCGAGCACCTGGCGTACGCCGACGGAGCGCAGAGCCCACAGGTTGGCGCGGTAGTTGATGCGATGCGGCGGGAGGTGGTGCCCGCGGCCGTGGCGCGGCAGGAACGCGACCCGTCGGCCGGCCACCTCGCCCAGGAACAGGGAATCGCTGGGGCTCCCGTACGGGGTGTCCACCGTGATCTCGGTCACGTCGTCGAGGAAGGAGTAGAACCCCGACCCGCCGATAACGCCAATTTCCGCGCCGGTCTCCGCGTCAGCCATGCCGGTCACACTATCGGGGCACTTCGCCGCCCGGACAGGGGGTGGAGAGGGAGCGGGAAGGGGAGCGGGGAGGGCGGGGCGTGCGCCGACCGCGGAGCGCCCGGCCCGCCCGGTTTCCTTCCCGAGAGCCCGAGCCCGAGCCCGAGCCCGAGAGCCCCCAAAACCCCAAGAGCCCCCAAAGCCCCGCACCCCGCCGTCAACAACGGCGGGGTGCGGAAACGACACAACGACAGGGTGCCAGCGTGCTCCGTGGCGACGGGCGGACCGTCGCGGCGAGAGAGGTCAGGCGGCCGAGCTGCTGCTCGTGGAGCCCGAGGTGGACGCCGTGGCCGCCGTCGACGACCCAGCCTTCGCGGGCTTGTCGGAGCTGCTCGACGAGGAGCCCGCGTCCGAGGAGGACGAGGCTGCCGGGGAGGCGGTCTTGGCGGGGGTGCTGCTGGACGACGAGCCGCGGCTGTCGTTGCGGTAGAACCCGGAGCCCTTGAAGACGATGCCGACGGCGGAGAACACCTTCTTGAGGCGTCCGTTGCAGCCGGGGCACTCCGTGAGCGCGTCGTCGGTGAACTTCTGCACCGCCTCGAGGCCCTCGCCGCACTCGGTGCACTGGTACTGGTAGGTCGGCACTTGACTTCCTCCTGGCACTCTCACTCGTTGAGTGCTAACGACGCTCCATATTGCAGTATTCCCGCCCGTCAGTCCACCGTTACCGGCGTACGGTGACCGACCACACGCTCGGACGCTCCCTCGAACGGCTCCCGCCGGCGGTCGCTCGTCCCCAGGTCGGCGTGGTCGCGGGCACGCGCGTCACGGCCTTCCGCGGCCGAGCCGACGACCAGGGTCGAGGAGCGGGGCAGCAGGTGGGCGCGCAGCGCCAGCAGGACGGTCAGTGCCAGCGCGGTGCCGGCCAGCGGCACGAGGAAGCCGGCGCTCGGCCCGAACCCGTCCGCCAACTGGCCGGAGGCGGTGGCCGCGGCGGCCTGGCCCAGGGCGACCGCGCCGGTCAGCCAGGTGAACGCCTCGGTGCGGGCGGTGGCCGGCACCAGGGACTCCACGAGGGTGTAGCCGGTGATCAGGGCCGGGGCGATGCACAGGCCGACGATCAGGCCGACGGCGCCGAGCAGCGGCACCGCGGTCACCGCCCACAGCGGGGTGGTGGCCAGCGCGAGCAGCCCGTAGGCGACCAGCAGGCGGCGGCGCGGGCCGACCTTCCAGGCGACGGCGCCGCAGACGATGCCCGCGAGCATGTTGCCGCCGGCGAAGATTCCGTAGAGCACGCCGTTGATGCCGGGCTGCCCGATGTCCTGGGTGAAGGCCGTCAGCGAGACCTGCATGCCGCCGAAGACGGCGCCGATGCCGAGGAACGCCACGATCAGGACCCGCACGCCGGGCACCGACAGGGCCGAGACGCGCGGCAGGTCGCCGGCGCCGGCCCGGTGGACGGGCGGCTGGCTGCGCCGCTGGGAGGCGAACAGCAGGCCGCCGGCCAGGGTCAGCACCGCCTCGGCGACCAGACCGGCGGCCGGGTGGACGCCGGTGCACAGCGCGGTCGCCAGGACCGGGCCGACGACGAAGGTGAACTCGTCGGTCACCGACTCGAAGGCGGCGGCCGTCGGCATCAGCGGGCTGCCGCCGAGCCGCGCGGCCCAGCGGGCCCGCACCATCGGGCCGACCTGCGGCGTGGAGGCGCCGGTGGGCACGGCCACCGCGAACAGCGCCCACAGCGGGGCGTGCGTGAGGGCCAGGGTGATCAGCGCCGCGACGCCGGCGACGTGCACCAGGACGCCGGGGAGCAGCACCGCGCGCTGGCCGAAACGGTCGGCGAGCTTGCCGCTCTGCGGGGCGAACAGTGCCATGGAGACGCCGGTGGCGGCCGAGACCGCGCCGGCGGTGCCGTAGGACCCGGTGGTGCTCTCGACGAGCAGGACGATGCCGATGGTCAGCATCGCGAACGGCTGCCGGGCCAGAAAGCCGGGCAGCAGGAATGTCCATGCACCGGGGGTGCGCAGCAGTTGTCCGTAACCAGGACGGGAGTCCTTGACCGCGGATGCCACGGCCGGGCCTTTCTGCTGCCTGGTAGCGCGCCGCCGCGAGGTCGTCACGGGTACGCGCCGAGAGCTGTCCTCTCGCGCAGGACCGAGTGATACCGCGTGGTCCGCACTGGGAAGTGGCTGCGTGTGGCAGTGGACCGCGGCCGCCGAGCGGTCGCGCCAGCTCTGCGTCAGGCAGAGGTGGTTCGTTGGTTTGCTTCTTCATACTACAGGTCGACGTGTGTGAAGTCCTGGGATTTGCCAGGGCTTCTGGCCGATTCCCTTGGGATCTGTGGAGACTTTCGGCACACTCAGGTGTCGCGGCGGGGCGGCAGAGGGGGGCGTGTGCGGTGGGTCGCGCGCCGGCCGGTGCCCCCGCCCGCGTGGTCCGTGCCCAGCCAGCCGGCCAGCTTGCCGCCCCGGGAGACCGCCTGCAGCCGCTTCTCGGCCGTGTCCCGCACCGGGTCGGTGGCCACGACCAGCAGTTCGTCGCCGCGCCGCAGCACCGTCGACGGCGCCGGCACGAAGCTGGCGCCGTCCCGTACGACGAGGGTGACCGCGGCGCCCGCCGGCATCCGCAGCTCGCCGACCTCGACGCCGTGCATCCGCGAGCCCGGGCCGATGGACGTGGAGAGCAGGTGGCCGCGCAGCCGCTCCAGCGGCGCGGACTCGATGCCCAGGTCGGCGGGCTCCTCGCCGTCGCCCAGCCGCAGCCGTCTCGCCAGCCACGGCAGCGTCGGCCCCTGGATGAGGGTGTAGACGACGACGAGGACGAAGACGATGTTGAAGACCCGTTCGCTGCCCGGGACGTCGTTGACCATCGGGATGGTGGCCAGCACGATCGGCACCGCGCCGCGCAGGCCGGCCCACGACAGCAGGGTCTTCTCCCGCCACGGCATCCGGAAGGGCAGCAGCCCGATGAACACGGAGGTGGGCCGGGCCACGATCGTCAGGATCAGGCCGATCAGCAGCGCCGGCACGAAGTCGTCGAGCAGGTTGTGCGGGGTGACGAGCAGGCCGAGCAGGACGAACATGCCGATCTGGCCGATCCAGCCCAGGCCCTCGGCGAAGCCGCGGGTGGCCGGGGCGTGCGGGAGCCGGGCGTTGCCCAGGACCATCGCGGCCAGGTAGACGGCCAGGAATCCCGAGCCGTGCGCCAGCGCGCCGGCCGCGTAGGCCGAGACGGCGATGGCCATGACGGCGATCGGGTAGAGGCCGGAGGCGGGCAGCGCCACATGCCGCATGCCGTACGCGCCGATCCAGCCGATGGCCAGCCCGATGGCGGCACCGATCGCCAGCTCCAGGGCGATCTCGCCCATCAGCAGGTACCAGTGCTCGAACGGCCCGGAGGCGGAGAACGCGACGACGAGGATGACCACCGGAGCGTCGTTGAAGCCCGATTCGGCTTCCAGGACACCGGTCAGCCGTGAGGGCAGCGGCACACTGCGCAGCACGGAGAACACCGCGGCGGCGTCCGTGGAGGAGACCACGGCGCCGATCAGCAGTGCCTGCCGCCATTCCAGGCCGGCCAGATAGTGGGCGCCGGCCGCCGTGACGCCCACACTCACCGCGACGCCGAGCGTGGAGAGCAGGGCGGCCCGGGGCAGCGCCGGCCTGATCTCCTTCCACTTGGTGCCCAGGCCGCCCTCGGCGAGGATCACGACCAGGGCGGCATAGCCCAGGAGTTGGGTCAGCCCGGCGTTGTCGAAGACGACTCCGCCGAGCCCGTCCTGCCCGATGGCGATGCCGATCCCCAGGTAGATGAGCAGGCTGGGGAGCCCGCTGCGCGAGGAGAGTCGTACCGCGGCCACCGCGACGAGCAGTACGAGCGAGCAGATCAGCAGGAGTTCGTTGAGGTGGTCGACAGTCAGGAGCTGATCCTTCCGCGTGCGGTGTCCTGGGTGGGCATTCCTTACCGTATCTAGTTACTGAGTCTAACAATTTACCATTACTTGAATATTGAATGCGCTGGCGATGCCTCCGCCTGGGGAGCGTCGAAGCGGTGCGCCTATGGTTGCTCCAGCACTCCCACCCTGCCCCTCGAAGGACAGAGATGCCCGCCAACAAGTCCGGCCCAGTCCCCAAAAAGAAGAAGAAGGGGCGGCGCGGCCGCCTCGTCGCGATCACGGTCGTGCTGCTGCTCGTGGCGGGCATCGGCTCGGGCGCGTACTGGGGCGTCGACGCCGTCCGCGCGTCCTTCCCCGAGACCACCGGCTCCCTCAAACTCCCGGGTCTGTCCGCTCCGGTGGACGTCACCCGCGACGCCAACGGCATCCCGCAGATCTACGCGGACACCGACGAGGACCTCTTCCGCGCCCAGGGCTTCGTCCAGGCCCAGGACCGCTTCTGGGAGATGGACGTACGCCGCCACATGACCTCGGGCCGGCTGTCGGAGATGTTCGGCAAGAGCCAGGTCAAGACCGACTCGTTCCTGCGCACCCTCGGCTGGCACGACATCGCGCAGAAGGAATACGACACCAAGCTGTCGGCCGGCACGAAGAAATACCTCCGGGCCTACTCCGAGGGCGTCAACGCCTACCTCAAGGACCACGAGGGCTCGGCGCTGTCCCTGGAATACACGGCGCTGGACTTCGAGAACGACTACGCGCCGGAGAAATGGACGCCCGTCGACTCGGTGGCCTGGCTCAAGGCCATGGCCTGGGACCTGCGCGGCAACATGCAGGAAGAGATCGACCGCTCCCTGCTGACCAGCCGCTTCACCCCGGCCCAGATCAAGCAGCTCTACCCCGGGTACCCGTACAAGCGCAACAAGCCGATCGTCGAGGGCGGCGCGGTCGACCCCGCCACCAAGGAGTTCGGCCCCAAGACCCCGGCCGCCGGAGCCCGCAACGGCACCGGCCCCACCGCCGGCCTCCAGTCGCAGCTCTCGTCGCTGTCCAAGACCCTGGACGACATCCCGGCGCTGCTGGGCCCCAACGGCAACGGCATCGGCTCCAACTCCTGGGTCGTCTCCGGTGAGCACACCACCACCGGCAAACCGCTGCTGGCCAACGACCCGCACCTGGCGCCCCAGATGCCCTCGCTCTGGTACCAGATGGGCCTGCACTGCCGCAGCACCGGCGACCGGTGCAACTACGACGTTTCCGGCTTCACCTTCTCCGGAATGCCCGGCGTCGTCATCGGCCACAACCAGGACATCTCCTGGGGCATGACCAACCTCGGCGCGGACGTCTCCGACCTGTACCTGGAGAAGATCGACGCCGACGGCTACATCTACGACAACAAGAAGCGGCCCTTCACCATCCGCAAGGAGACCATCAAGGTCGCCGGCGGACCCAGCCGCGACATCACCATCCGCGCCACCGACAACGGGCCCCTCGTCTCCGACCGCGACCCCGAACTGTCCGACGTGGGCAAGGACGCCCCCGTCGGCAACGCCGCCCCCGACCGCGGCGACGGCTACGGCGTATCCCTGCGCTGGACCGCGCTGAGCCCCGGCAGGTCCATGGACGCCGTCTTCGAGCTCAACCGCGCCAAGGACTTCACCGGCTTCCGCAAGGCCGCCGCGCACTTCGAGGTCCCCGCCCAGAACCTCATCTACGCCGACACCAAGGGCAACATCGGCTACCAGGCCCCCGGCACGATCCCCGTCCGCGGCAAGGGCGACGGCACCTACCCGGCGCCCGGCTGGGACCCGGCGTACCGCTGGACCGGCTACATCCCGCAAAAGGCCCTGCCCTACGAGTACAACCCCGCGCGCGGCTTCATCGTGACCGCCAACCAGGCCGTCATCGACGAGGAGAAATACCCCTACCTGCTCACCAAGGACTGGGGCTACGGCTCCCGCAGCCAGCGGATCAACGACCTCATCGAGTCGAAGATCAAGGACGGCGGCAAGGTCTCCACGGACGACATGCAGACCTTCCAGAAGGACAACAGCAGCGAGATCGCCCGGCTGCTGACGCCCTACCTGACGAAGATCGACATCAAGGACCCGTACGTCCGCGGCGCCCAGCAGCTCCTGGAGGGCTGGGACTTCACCCAGGAGCCCGACTCCGCCGCGGCCGCCTACTTCAACGCCGTCTGGCGCAACACCCTCAAGCTCGCCTTCGGCAACAAGATGCCCAAGGAACTGCGGGTCGACGGCCAGTGCCTCAACGTCCGCCCGGCCAACGAGACCGGCCCCGCCGACGACCTCGACCAACTGGTGCGCGAATGCGGCGAGCGGGCCGCGGACTCCGCGCAGCCCGACGGCGGCGACCGCTGGTACGAAGTGGTCCGCCCGCTCCTGGAGGACCCCGGCAACGACTGGTGGAAGACCGAGGACCGCCCCGGCCGCCCCGGTGACGAGAACCGCGACCAGCTCCTGGCGCACGCCATGAAGGACGCGCGCTACGAGCTGACCTCCAAGCTCGGCAAGAACATCGACAACTGGAGCTGGGGCCGCCTGCACCAGCTCTTCCTGAACAACCAGACGCTGGGCACCGACGGACCCGGAATGATCCAGGGCCTGTTCAACCGCGGCCCCTGGAACGTCGGCGGCGGCGAGGCGGCGGTCGACGCGACCGGCTGGAACGCCGCGGGCGGCTACAAGGTCACCTGGGTCCCGTCGATGCGGATGGTCGTCAACCTCGCCGACCTCGACAAGTCCCGCTGGATCAACCTCACCGGCGCCTCCGGTCACGCCTACAACGCCCACTACTACGACCAGACCGACAAGTGGGCCAAGGGCGAACTGCTGCCGTGGGCCTACAGCGCCGAGGCCGTCAAGAAGGCGGGCAAGGACACGCTGACGCTGTCGCCGTAAGGCGGCGGGGGCCGCGCACCCGGCGGGATGCGCGCACACCGCCACAGCGCACGCCGCGGGGCGGGCCGGGAACTTCCGGCCCGCCCCGCGGCTTTCGTGGCGCTCAAGAGCCGCCCTGCCTCAGCCGCGCTCCCCGTGGTGCGACCGCGCGAACCGGTGCACCCCCGACGGCGTCACCGCCGCGTGCACCTGCCGGTCGTGCGCCTCGGCCGGCACCCGCTCCAGCACCTCCGTGTCGTACAGCAGCACCACCAGCGCCGGATCGGCCCCGGCCCGCTCCAGCCGCGCCAGCACCCGGTCGTAGGAGCCGCCGCCGCGCCCCAGCCGCACGCCCCGGCCGTCGACCGCCAGGCCCGGCAGCAGCACCACATCGGCCTTGGTGACCGCCTCGGGGCCCAGCCGCGGCCCGGCCGGTTCCAGCAGCCCGCGGCCCGCCGGCCGCAACCGCCCGGCGCCCTCGTACGCCGCCCAGTCCAGGTCGTTGTCCGGCAGCAGCACCGGCAGCAGCACCGGCGCCCCGGCCGCCCACAGCCGGTCCAGCAGAGAGCGGGTGGGCGGCTCGTTGCCGATGGAGACATAGGCGGCGACGGTCGGCAGCGCGGCCGCCGCGGCCGGATCCCGGGGCTCGTCCATGACGTGCGCGGCGCCGGTCTGCCGCGCCGGCCGCAACTCGTCCAGCTCCAGCGCCCGTCCGGCCAGCGCGACCCCCGCCCCCGCCACGTCACCCGGCGGCAACGATCTTCTTACCTCCAGGAGATCGCGCCGCAACCTGCGCTTTCTATCGTCGTCACTGCTCACTGTGTGCCCTTGCTCCCGCTCTCGTGCTCTATTGACCGGACCCTCATCATCCTTCCGATAGGGCCGGTTATGGTGTCGCGCATGACTCCATCGCACACACGGATCAGCAAGGCTGTCATTCCGGCGGCCGGCCTCGGTACGCGCTTCCTGCCCGCCACCAAGGCCACACCGAAGGAGATGCTGCCGGTCGTCGACAAGCCCGCCATCCAATACGTGGTGGAGGAGGCCGCCGCCGCCGGCCTCTCCGACGTCCTGATGGTCACCGGCCGCAACAAGCGCCCGCTGGAAGACCACTTCGACCGCAATTACGAACTCGAAGAGGCCCTGCACCGCAAGGGCGACGAATCACGCCTCGCCAAGGTCCAGGAATCCAGCGACCTGGCGACCATGCACTACGTCCGCCAGGGCGACCCCCGCGGACTGGGCCACGCCGTCCTCTGCGCCGCCCCGCACGTCGGCGACCAGCCCTTCGCCGTCCTCCTCGGCGACGACCTCATCGACCCCCGCGACCCGCTGCTCCAGCGCATGGTCGAGGTGCAGGAGCAGCACGGCGGTTCCGTCGTCGCCCTGATGGAGGTCGACCCGGCGCAGATCCACCTCTACGGCTGCGCGGCCGCCGTCCCCACCGGCGAGGACGACCTGGTCGTCGTCTCCGACCTGGTGGAGAAGCCCGACCCGGCCGAGGCGCCCAGCAACCTCGCCATCATCGGCCGCTACGTCCTGGACCCGGCCGTCTTCGAGGTGCTGCGCAAGACCGAGCCGGGCCGCGGCGGCGAGATCCAGCTCACCGACGCGCTCCAGGCCCTGGCCGCGGACCCGGCGCTGGGCGGCCCCGTCCACGGCGTCGTCTTCAAGGGCCGCCGCTATGACACCGGTGACCGTGGCGACTACCTGCGTGCCATTGTCAGACTGGCATGCGAACGTGAGGACCTGGGACCGGACTTCCGGACCTGGCTGCGCAGTTACGTCACCGAGGAGATGTAAGACGTTGAACGGCACCACCGACCAGACCAGCCACCAGGACCGCGTCTGGTCGGTGGCCGAGCACCTCGACGACGTCCTGTCCAAGATCCAGCCGCTGGAGCCGATCGAGCTGCAACTCCTCGACGCCCAGGGCTGCGTCCTGGTCGAGGACGTCACCGTCCCCCTCGCCCTGCCGCCGTTCGACAACAGCTCCATGGACGGCTACGCGGTCCGCGTCGCCGATGTCGCGGGCGCCACCGAGGAGTTCCCCGCCGCCCTCACCGTCATCGGCGATGTCGCGGCGGGCAGCGGTGACCTGCCGGCCGTCGGCCCCGGCGAGGCGGCCCGCATCATGACCGGCGCCCCCCTCCCGCCCGGCGCCGAGGCCGTCGTCCCCGTGGAGTGGACCGACGGCGGCACCGGCCAGGGCCCGGCCGCCACGATGCGCGCCCACAGCGCCGCCCCCCAGGACGCGGCCGGCGAGGTCCGCGTCCACCGCCCGGTCACCGCGCGCGCCCATGTCCGCGCCCGGGGCAGCGACGTCGGCGCGGGCGAGCCGGCGCTCAAGGCCGGCACGGTGCTCGGCCCCCCGCAGATCGGCCTGCTCGCCGCCATCGGCCGCGGCACGGTCCGGGTCCGCCCCCGCCCCCGCGTCGTCGTGATGTCCACGGGCAGCGAACTCGTCCAGCCCGGCGAGGCGTTGGGGCCCGGCCGCATCCACGACTCCAACAGCTTCCAGCTCACCGCCGCCGCCCGCGACGCCGGAGCCATCGCCTACCGCGTCGGCGCGGTCGCCGACGACGCCGACACCCTGCGCGCCACCCTGGAGGACCAGCTCGTGCGCGCCGACATCCTCGTCACCAGCGGCGGCGTCAGCGTCGGCGCGTACGACGTGGTCAAGGAAACCCTCACCGACCTGTCCGCCGAAGAGGGCCGGGTGGAATTCCGCAAGCTCGCCATGCAGCCCGGCAAGCCGCAGGGCTTCGGCCTCATCGGCCCCGACCGCACCCCGCTGCTCGCGCTGCCCGGCAACCCCGTCAGCGCCTACGTCTCCTTCGAGCTGTTCGTCCGCCCCGCCATCCGCACCCTGATGGGCCTGCCCGAGGTGCACCGCACCACCACCCGGGCCGAGTGCACCGATGCCCTGGCCTCCTCACCCCGGGGCAAGCGGCAGTTCCTGCGCGGCTCCCACGACCCGGCCGCCGGCACGGTCACCCCCGTCGGCGGCGCCGGATCCCACCTGATCAAGGCCCTGGCGCACGCCAACGCCCTCATCGTCGTCCCCGAGGACGTCACCGAGGTGGCGGCGGGCGACGCCGTCGAGGTCGTCCTGCTCGGGTAGCGCCGGGCCGCTGCGGGTACGGTGTCGTCGCACAGGCGGCAGTCCGGACCGGGAGAACGATGAGCAGCGGCCAGCACCACCTCACCCACCTCGACGCGGCGGGCGCGGCCCGGATGGTCGACGTCTCGGGCAAGGACGTCACCGCCCGCACCGCCCGCGCCCGCGGCCGCGTCCTTGTGTCGCCGCGCGTGATCGAGCTGCTGCGGGGGGAGGGCGTCCCCAAGGGCGACGCCCTCGCCACGGCCCGCATCGCCGGCATCATGGGCGCCAAGCGCACCCCCGACCTGATCCCGCTGTGCCACCCGCTCGCCGTCTCCGGCGTCACGGTGGACCTCACCGTCGCCGACGACGGCGTCGACATCACGGCCACGGTCAAGACCACCGACCGCACCGGAGTCGAGATGGAGGCCCTGACCGCCGTCTCGGTGGCGGCCCTGACCGTCGTCGACATGGTCAAGGCCGTCGACAAGGCGGCGGTGATCTCCGACATCCGCGTCGAGGAGAAGACCGGCGGCAAGTCCGGCGACTGGAGCCGGCCGTGACCTCCCCCCGCGCCCTGGTCGTGACCGCCTCCAACCGCGCCGCGGCCGGCGTCTACGAGGACAAGGGCGGCCCGCTGCTCGTCGATGGCCTGACGGCCATGGGCTTCGCGGTCGACGGACCACGGGTCGTCCCCGACGGCGACCCCGTCGAAGAGGCCCTGCGCGCCGCCGTCGCCGCCTCCTACGACGTGGTGCTGACCACCGGCGGCACCGGCGTCTCGCCCACCGACCGCACCCCCGAGGCCACCCGCCGGGTCCTGGACTACGACGTCCCCGGCATCCCCGAGGCGATCCGCGCCGCCGGCCGGGAGAAGATCCCCACCGCGGCGCTCTCCCGGGGCCTCGCGGGCGTCGCCGGCCGGACCCTGATCGTCAACCTCCCCGGCTCGACGGGCGGCGTCCGCGACGGCCTCGCCGTCCTCGCCGCCCTGCTGCCGCACGCCGTCGACCAGATCCGCGGCGGCGACCACCCCAGACCCTCCGGGAGTCCGAGCTGAACGCGCCCTGGCCGGTGGTCCTGACGGACGGAGAGGTCACCCTCCGCCCCATAAAGCTGCGCGACCAGCGGCTCTGGCGCGAGGTCAACCGGCGCAACCGCGACTGGCTGCGGCCCTGGGAGGCGACGGTCCCGCCGACCCCGCCCGGCGTTCCCCCGCCGCACCGGCCCACGTACCGCCAAATGGTCCGCCACCTGCGCGCCGAGGCACAGGCCGGACGGATGCTGCCCTTCGTGGTGGAATACCGCGGCCGACTCGTCGGACAGCTCACCGTCGCCGGCATCACCTGGGGGTCCATGTGTTCGGGCCATATCGGCTACTGGGTGGACCGGGACGTCGCCGGGCGCGGCGTCATACCGACCGCGGTGGCGCTCGCCGTCGACCACTGCTTCCGCACCGTCGGCCTGCACCGCATCGAGGTCTGCATTCGGCCGGAGAACGTTCCCAGCCGCCGCGTGGTGGAGAAACTCGGCTTTCGCGAGGAGGGCGTCCGCCCGCGCTATCTGCACATCGACGGGGCCTGGCGCGACCACCTCGTCTTCGCGCTGACGGCGGAAGAGGTGCCGGAGGGCCTGCTCAACCGCTGGCGCCGCGAGCGCCCCGGCACACCCCATAAATGAAATAAACGTTCGATTCCAATTCACGGCTTGACCGGATTCGTGAACTGCTGATCTCAACAATCACAAAAAAAGTTCGAGATATCAGCCAGATCGTGCGACACACCGGCTCAATTGGCGGATGGCCCCACGCAAACCCCTCTACCGTGTGAGTTGTGAGAAGCAGCGGCCTCATCTACGCAGTCATCGTCGGGGCCTGGGCCGCCTATCTGGTGCCGATGTGGCTCCGTAGGCAGGACGAGCTCAACGAGGCCCGTCCCACCGAGCGCTTCAGCACTGCCATCCGGCTCCTGTCGGGACGTGCGGCCATGCAACGCCGCTACGCCAAGGGGCTGGAGGAGTGCCCCGCCGACGATGACGGCGACGAGCAGGACCCGGACGCCGCGGCCGACCAGGCCGGCGCCCGGTCCTTCGGCGACCCCGCGCCCGCCGCGCCGCCCGCACTCGCGGACGAGCCCGCGGACCCGCCCGCCGCCACCCACACCCGCGTCCAGGCCACCGCGCCGCGCCCCTCCGCCGCCGAGCGGACCAAGCGCGCCAAGGTCCTCGCCCGCCGCCGGCGCACCATCACCGTCCTCTTCCTCGCCTTCACCGTCGGCGCCATCGTCGCCGCGGTCGGCGGCATCGCCTTCCTGTGGGCCCCCGCCCTGCCCGCCCTCCTCCTGACCGCGTACATCATTTACCTCCGCGCCCAGGAGCGCCGCCGCTTCACCTTCACCATGGACCAGCGCCAGGCGGAGGCCGCCGCCCAGCGGCTGCGGGAAGGCCGCGCCCGCCCCCAGCAGGCGGCCGAGCAGCCGCTCGCCGACGACCACCCCGCCGACGACCCGGCCGCCCACCCCCGCTCCGACCTGCCCGCCGCGGCCGACCCCGCCCCGCCGCCCGCGCCCTCCGCCGGCCGCCGGGCGCTCGTGGAGGAGACCGACCACGCCGAGTGGGTCGACCAGCAACGCGAGCGCGAGCGCCCCCGCCCCGCCTCCGGGAGCTGGGAACCGGTCCCCGTCCCCCTGCCCACCTACGTCACCGCACCGGTCGCCCCGCGCGCCACCAGCCACGTCGACCTCGACGCCGACGGCGCCTGGAGCTCCGCCCGCTCCAGCGCCGCCCCCGACCACCCCGAGGCCGCCGCCCAGGACCGCCCGGCCGCCCCCGGCCGCCGCACCCGCGGCCGCACCCCCCTCTTCGACCAGTACGAAAACGAGGACCGCCCGCGCGCCGCCAACGAGTGACCCCCTCCGCTGACCAGCACCGGAAGCGATTTCCGAGCACCGCGACCGAGATGCTAGAGTTTCACTCGTCGCAAGGGCCTGTGGCGCAGCTGGTAGCGCACCTCGTTCGCAACGAGGGGGTCAGGGGTTCGAGTCCCCTCAGGTCCACCGCACGTCAAAGCCCCCACCAGGGAGATCTGGTGGGGCTTTTTCGTGCTGTACAGCAGCGAAGTACAGCAACTACGTGGGACCCGCCTGGTTGCCAAGGTGCTTGCCCAGCTTCCGCAGAGCCTTCCGCGTCGACGCCGACGGCACGTGCGTGTAGATCTCCATGGTCACCGCGATCTTGCTGTGCCGCAGGATCTGCATCGCGATCCGAGGGTGTACGTCGAGTGCGGCGAGGAGCGATCCGCAAGTGTGCCGGGTGTCGTGCAGACGAATCTTCCGAACGCCGGCCTTGGCCGACCGGGCAGCGAACTCCCGGTTGAAGTTCCTCGGCTCGATGGGGGTGCCGTAGCGCGTGGTGAACACGAAGCCGGAGTCCGTCCACAGTTCGCCGGCTGCCTGCTTCACCGCTTCTTGCGCCTCCTGGCGGAGCTGAAGGGCCGTCACGCAGATGTCCGGCAGCGGCAGCATCGCGGTTGATGCCTCAGTCTTGGTCTCGTCATGCACCAGGCGCCGGGCAACCCGCTGCAACTGCCGTTCCACCGTAACCTCTCCCGCATCAAGGCCCGCGCACGGCGCGGGCGCGCGCCGCCTCTGCGGCGCGGCCTGCCTCCTGTCTCCGCCCCGGCTGGCCGCGCCCGGCGGCGCGCTACGTGCAGCGGGCAGAGTGGGAGAAACCCTCTGTGGCTGGGGCGGTCGGCTCCACGGCTTTAGGCAGCCACTGTGGGGCGAGCCTCTAAGATCATGGCCCCGATTCGGGCTTTTGCGGGCAGGCTAGGTGCTGCCCGAATCGCGGCCAGCGTAAGGGGCCATGATCACTCGCCCCAAAGCAGCTCCAGCCCAAAGCCGCTCCGCCGACCTACATCTTCGTCATCCGCGAGCGAACCAATAGCTGGGACGATCTTGACGGCGCATGCGAGCCTTCCGTGCATCAAACTTGAGGCGAGCCAGGAGCGCCTTCTCCGCCTCAGCGAAGTTCCAAACGGGCTTGAACTTATTCCGGTCTCGGAGGCCAGTGATGGCCGCGTGCGTGAGGAAGCTGTGCTGGAGGCCAAGCGCCATTACGGCCTGCATGGCGGCCTCCTGCTCGGCTCCCCCCACAGGCGGAACACGGATCTGCACTGCATCAAGGACCTGATCGATTCGAAGCAGGGTCGGCTCGTCGATCGGACCTGGCACCTGGGCGGCCAGGACTGTTCGCAGTTGGTCCGCCAGAACCCCTGTCTGCAGCAGCGCCTCCAGGGCGGACCCATCGCTCACCACAGGCTCGCCACGTGCGTGGGCACGACTCATGAGCTGAACGAACGAGGCAGCGAGGCGGGCATCAGCCTCGGCGGCCGCGACACGGGCCAGACGACGCTCCTCACGCCACTTCCCCATGAACTGAAAGAGCGCTACCAGCACCGCAGCGGAGATTGTGGCCGCGCCGGTGACGATTGCTGTGGTGATCTTCGGATCCATCCTCCGAAACGTATCCGAGCCAAGTAGATTTTGTTATCGCCTTCAGAGACCTCGGGGCCGTCGCCGGGGAACTTCTCGCTGGGAAGCCGGTCAGCTGCACACCAGCGACCTAGAAGTGCCCGTGCCCGGCCGTGCCCGATCGGGCGGGAACTGACGGGGATCTGTAGCGTAGGTACACGCTGCTAGAGGATCGGGGTGACCTTGAAGGACACGATTACCCAGGTAGTTACAGCCTTCTCACCGGTTGTGATCGCGCTGATTACTGGGTTCTTCGGGGCCCGTCTGGGGCGTCGAACAAGGTCAGACAAGATCATGGAGCGGCTGAAGGCTGAGATCGAAGCCTCGGACACACTGCCTGATGGGTCGGTGGCCAAGGAGGCGCTGCTGACTCAACTCGATGCCACGGCAAGCAAGTACAAGGAAACGTGCAAGCACGAGGACACGTTCCGTCGAGACTCGTTTGGCGTCATTCTGGGGCTCATCCTCGGTGGAGTGGGCATTGCTCTCGGGAGCTGGGCTGCCCTTGCCGGGGGTGCTTACCTGTGGTGGTGGGTGCTCGCCATTCCTCTGATCATCTTCGGTGTGCCTGGATTCTTCTATGAGATGGCAGGCGGGAAGAGTAGAGAGGCACCCGCGACGGCTCCGACCGAGTCTGACGCTGCGAGCACCTGATCCTAGGTGCCGCGAGCCACACACCCGCCTGGACAGGGCAGGGCGACTACCGCGCTTGGAGACTCTCTGTCAAGACCGTCCGCGAGTGCTGACATCAAGCCTGACACCAACGAGCCCGGACGCTTGCGTTCGTTCCGGGACGTCGCTGAACAGCACGCGGCTGAGTAGCGAGGTCTGACCGATGCCAGTTGGTCCCCATGATCGACCTGATAAGGATGAGGCTCGAACCTGTTCCAGGCGGGGCGCCGCCCAATCGGTGGGCGACGCCCCGTTGGCTTGACTCGGCCATTGAGACTCCGCCGACCGCGCGGAGATGCGCGGGCGATTGGGCCATCAGCGCCCCAACCGCCCACGTCTGCCCGCTACTTCCGGCGCAGAAGGACGCGAAGGACTTCAGTGATGTCCTTGCGGTTGCAGCGCAGGAGAGCCAGTGGCGGGGCGTCGCAGCCATGGCCGTGATCGCGGCGGTACTGCTGCCGGCGCTGACGGCCTTGGGCCTGCGTTTCTTCAAGCCGTCGGTCTGGTGAAACGGCAACGGCAGTATTCGTAGCAGCCGGGCACGCGATCCGCTTCACCTTTCCGGCCGCTCTCGCCTTGTGCGACCTCATACGCGAACGCAGCCACGCCGCCCCGCGCATCGGGGCTTTTTCGTATTCGCGTCGCCGGGTGTGCTGAAGGAGTGTCAGGTGGAGGAGAAGGCAGTCGGGGTGCTGGGGTGATCACGCGGTACGGGCCTTCGGGAGCGCCTCGGTCACCCTGGAGAGGCCGTCCTCGGTGGTGAGGTGGTGGGCGGCCCGGGTGGCGGATTCGCGGTAGGTGGGGTCGGTCGTGGCCTGGGTGAGGGCCGCGGCCAGGCGGGTGACGGCGTCCTCGTCGGGGAGCCGGCTGCCGGGTGCGCCGGTGAGGGTGGCCAGGGGGAGGGGCGCGGGGGCGGCGCCCAGGGAGGCCAGGCGGGCGGCCCAGAAGGGTTGGTCGGCGGTGACCGGTACGGCGACGGTGGGCACGCCGGCGCGCAGACCGGCGGCGGTGGTGCCCGCGCCGCAGTGGTGCACGACCGCGGACATCCGGGGGAAGAGGAGGGCGTGGGGGAGGTCGCCGACGGTGAGGATGTCGGGGGTCTCCGAGGCGGGGGCGGCGGACTCGGTGGTGAGGCCGGCCCAGCCGGACTGGAGGATGCCGCGGACCTTGGCGCGGCGCAGGGCGCGTACGGCGAGTGCGCCGAGCCGTTCGCCGTCGCCGGCCGCCATGCTGCCGAAGCCGATGAACACCGGAGGCGGGCCGGCGGCCAGGAACTCCTCCACGGCGGGCGGGAGTTGGGCGTCCGGGGCGTGCCATGGCCACCAGTTTCCGACGACGTCCAGGCCGGTACGCCAGTCCGCGGGGCGGGGTACCAGGACTTCGCTGAAGCCGTGCAGCACCGGCCAGTGGGCCGCTTCGGTGCGGCGGCGGACGGCCGCGGGGGTGGCGGGCGGCAGGTCGAGCCGGGTGCGCAGATCGCGGACGGCGTCCGCGTAGAGGCGGTCGACGACGCGGAGGGAGAGGCGGCCGGCGGCGCGGTTCGCCCAGCGGCCCAGGGAGCGGCCGCCGCTGACGACCGGGGCGAAGTCGCCCGTGGGGGCGTTCGGTTGGAGGGCCAGGCCGAGGGACGGGATGCCCTTCGCCTCGGCGAGGTGCCAGCCGAGCGGGGCGGTGGTGGAGGAGAGCAGGAGAAGGTCGGTGTCCTCGGCGACGGCCTCGGCGATGCCCCCGCCCAGTTCCCGGATGAAGGCGGCGGCCCTGCGCATCAGGTCCCGCTTGCCGGCGGTGGCCGGCGTACCGGCCCGCTCGCCGTCCGGGCGGGCCGCGCGCGGGTCGGCCGGCAGGCGGCGGAACTCCAGGCCGGCGGCCCGTACGAGCGGGGCGTAGGTGTCGTGGGTGGCGAGTGTGACGTGGTGGCCGGCTTCGCGGAGGCGGGCGCCGACGCCGGTGTAGGGGGCGACATCGCCGTACGATCCGGCGGCGGTGAGGAGGATGTTCATGGGGTGTCCGGGTGTCCTGAAGGGAGGAGGCCCGGCCCGGTTTTCGGGCTGGGCTTCGGCGGGGCTCGGGCGCGTGCGGGCGGGGCGGTCGCGGGGGCCGGGCTCAGGTGGGGCGCGGGGTGGCCTGGCGGACCGCGTTGGCGTGTACGGCCGTGCGGAGATACGCCGCGAGGCCGGGGCGCTGTTCGGTCGGCGGGACGATCAGGGCGAAGGCGCGGGGGTCGGCGGCGAAGTCGTCGGCGATGCGGCCGTGCATGTCGGTGGGGCACGGGGTGAACCAGCGGCTGACGTGCCGGCGGTGTTCCTCCGCGAGGTCCATCGCGCGCGTGCCGTCCGCCGGTTCCTCGGCATCGAAGGCGGCGGTGAGCCGTCCCCGCCATGCGGCGGCCTCGGCCATGATCCGCGTCCAGTCCTCCTTGGAGTGGGCGGCGGCCCGGGCCATGGAGTTCCGGTGGCCCTCGCTGTGCCGCCACTTCAGGTGGGCCTCGGTGGCGTAACTGAGGTCGAAGGTGACCTCGCCGAAGACCTCGAACCGTTCCTCGGGCGTCAGTTCCACACCGGTCTGCTGGACCTCGATGGCCTGTTCCGCGACCTCCACGAGCCGGCGCAGTTTGGCGATCTCCTCGTTGAGGAGGCGGTGCCGGGCGCGGAGTTGGTCCAGGGCGTTGGCCTGGGGGTCTTCCAGGATGGTGGCGATCTCGTCCAGGGGGAAACCGAGTTCCCGGTAGAAGAGGATCTGTTGCAGCCGGGCGAGGTCGGCGTCGCTGTAGAGGCGGTAGCCGGCGGGGGTGCGGTCGCTGGGGGAGAGCAGCCCGGCCTTGTCGTAGTGGTGCAGGGTGCGCACCGTGATTCCCGCGAAGCGGGAGACCTGTCCGACCGAGTAGCTCATCGCGGGGCCCTTCGTCCTGTCCGTCCGTCGTTCCGGCGTCGCCCAGGTTGCGGCCTGACGTGGGGTGAGGGTCAAGGGAGGGAGGGCAGGTGGAGCCCAGCGGACGAGCCGGCGGAGGATCCCGCCGTCCCGGTTCCCGAACGACCGCTTCAGTCCTGCGGATACCGGTCTTGCAGGACCGAGTTCAGCAGCGCCTGGACGTCCTCGCGGTCCAGGCCCTCGGTGCGGGCGCGGTCCATCCAGGAGCGCAGTTCCTCGCGCAGGAGGGCGTCCGCGGCGGACTTGGGGCGGGCGAGGGTGCGGCTGACGAAGGTGCCCAGACCTGGGCGGGGTTCGACCAGGCCCTCGCGTTCCAGCTCGCGGTACGCCTTGAGCGTCGTGTTCGGGTTCACCTTGGTCGTGGCGGCGACCTGCGCGGCCGTCGGCAGGCGGTCGCCCTCGACCAGGATGCCCAGCCGCAGGGCCTGCTGGACCTGTTGGACGATCTGGAGGTAGGTGGCGACGCCGCTGCGGCGGTCGATGCGGAACTCGATGGCGCTCACCACCTCTCTGTCTCTTCCGCCGGGGCGGCCGGCTCTTCCGCCGGGGCGGCTGTCTCTTCCGCCGGGGCGGAGGCGGCCGGCCGGTCCGACCGCTTGATGATCGGGCCGCCGGTGCGGGGTGTCAAAGCGCCGTCCGGGGTGGGGCGCGGGGCGCCGGACGGCCGCGCGGCCGGGTCGCCGCCGACCGCCCGCGGTCCGTCGTACGCGGGGCGGTTCAGAGCGGCCGCCTACGGGCCTGCCACACGACCAGCGTGAGGACGACGGCGGTCAGCGCCAGCAGGATGCCCGCGCCGAGCCACTGCATGCCGGCCATCTGGTCGTAGCCGAAGTACTGCGTCAGCCGGTTGACGATGCCCAGTTTGGCGCGGCAGGCGTCGGCGTCGGCGTTGACGCAGGTGCCGTAGCCGAAGAGCTTGCCGTCGGCGGTGGCCACCCAGTCGTCGATCCGTACGGCGCCGGGCGGGAGGTCGGGGCCGTCGCCGTTGTAGGGGTAGGTGACGCCGCGCAGCGAGCCGAGCTGGTCGCGTACCTTCTCGGCCCAGATCATGCTGGTCACCGCGGCGAAGACGGCGGTGGCGACCATCGCCGCGACCACCCGCTTGATCAGCATGCCGAGGGCGATGCCGCAGACGGTGAGGAAGAGGGTCTTGGCGACGAGGACCGGGCCGGTGGTGTCGAAGGGGCCGTCGTTCAGCCAGTCGCCGGAAAGGGCGAGCTCGTGGGCCGGCTCCCACAGCCAGTGGAAGGTGAGGGACAGCAGGGTCGTGCACAGCACCACGACGGCCAGCGGCAGGCCGAGGGTGACGGCGAGCCAGCGGCCGCGGCCCGTCGACTGCGTGGAGACGAGCTTGATGGTGCCCTGCTCCTGCTCGCTCGCGATCAGCGGGGCGCCGAGGAAGACGCCGAAGAGGGTGGGCAGGTACCCCAGGAACTGGACGTCGCCGCTGAACGTGGAGTTGAACCGGCTGTGGAACTCGGCGAGCAGGGTCTCGTCGTCCGGCGAGGAGCCCTTGGTGTGCAGGAAGTCCATCACCTGCATGCGCTGGTAGGCGTAGAGCGCGCAGGCGGCGACGGTGAACAGCAGGGCGAGGCGGAGGGCGCCGCGGTGCCGGCGCCAGACCAGCCAGGGCAGGCCGCGCAGCGGGCCGGGGCGCGGGCCGGGGTTCGTGGCGCGGTTCGTGGCGCCGTCCGTGGCGGGGCCCTTCGCCGGTGCGGTGCCGTCGGCCGGCGCGGCGCTCGTCATGCTCGTACCACCCATGCTGTCCGTACTGTGTGAGCTGCTGCTCGTGCTGCCCGTGGTGTTTGGGGTGCTCGTGGTGCTCGTGGTGTTTGGGGTGCTTGTGCCGTTCGGGCCGGGGTCCTCGCTCGCGCCGTTCACGCCGCGGCCTCCCCGGTTCCGTCGAGGCAGGCCTCGTCCGTGATCAGAGTGGGGGCCTCGGGCGAGCGCAGGTACGCGAGCAGGACCTCCTCCATGCTGGGCGAGAGGGCTTCCCAGCTATCGGGGAGCGGGCCGCCCGGCCGGATGAGGGCGGTGAACTGCCGCCCGGTGACGCGGGATTCGACCACGGTGTGCAGCCGGGCCAGTTCGGCGGGGACGCCGCCGTCGTCGGCCACGCCCGTCACCAGCCGGTGCGCGGGCACCAGGTCGTCGGTCCGGCCGGCCATCCGCAGTCGGCCCTCGGCCAGGACGATGAGGTAGTCGCACATGTCCTCCATCTCGGAGAGCATGTGGGACGACATCAGGACGGTCGTGCCGTGCTCGGCGGCCTCGGCCATCAGCAGTCCGGACAGCTCGTGCCGGGCCAGCGGGTCGAGGTCGGACAGCGGCTCGTCGAGCAGCAGCAGCTCGGGCCGCTTGCCGAAGGCGAGGGCGAAGGCGACGCGGGTGCGCTGGCCGCCGGAGAGGGTGCCGACGCGCGCGGTCAGCGGCACCTTGCCGGACCGCACGATCCGCTCGGCGAGCGCCTGGTCCCAGCGGGGGTTCAGCTCCCGGCCCAGGCGCAGGGTCTCGGCGACGGTGAACCGCGGGTAGAGGGGCTTGTCCTGGGCGAGGAAGGCGACGCGCTCCAGGACGGCGGGGTCCGAGACGGGGACGCCGAAGAGCTTCAGCGTCCCGGTCGTCGGCTGCACCAGCCGGGTCGCGGTGCCCAGGAGCGTGCTCTTGCCCGCGCCGTTGGGCCCGACGAGGGCGCAGACGTGGCCGGCGGGGAGGCGGAAGGAGCAGGCCCGCAGTGCCCAGCCGCGGCGGTACTTCTTCCCCAGGCCGTCGGCCTCGATCGCCCATGGGATCGGGTCGCTCACCATGAGTCCCCCCTTTAGCTAGTTGATTAGTGGAATGAGTATGGGGAGCGGTTCGGAGGGCTGTCAAACAGCAAGGGTGATCAGTCGTCCGACAAGGGTGATCGGTCGCCCGACAAAGATGATCAGTCGTCCTACAAGGGTGATCAGTCGTCCTGCAAGGGTGATCAGCCGTCGAGCAGCGACTTCGCCATGCAGCGGCTCTGCTCGTACGTCCGGTAGAGGCCGAACTTCTCGACCAGGCGATAGCCGCTCGACGCGTACAGCGCGAGGGCCTCCGGCTGCTCGGTGCCGGTCTCCAGCACCATGCGGGTGCGGCCGGCGGCCCGCGCGTCCGCTTCCAGGGCCGCCAGGATGCGGCGGGCCAGCCCCCGGCCGCGGGCCTCCGGCAGCACGAACATCCGCTTGATCTCGGCGTCGCCGACCGCGTACCCCTCCGCGGCGTCCTCCTGCCGCCGCCAGCCGCCGGTGGCCAGCGGGCGCTCGTCCTCGTAGGCCAGGAGGTAGATGCCGTGGGGCGGTATGAACATCCGCGGGTCCAGCGGGGTCATGTCGCCGTCGCCGTAGCGGCGGACGTACTCCTGCTGGACCAGTTCGGCGAGCTTGACCGCGTCGGGGTGGTCATAACGGACCGGGCGAATCTCCATTCGAGGAATCGTACGGGTGAGCGGGTGGGGCTTGCGAGAGTGCCGGCGGGCGGCTCGGTCGAGGCCCTAGCGCACGGGGTGGGGCGGTCTCGTGGGGCGCGGGGGTCTTGCCGGCGGCGGGGCCGCCGGCGCGGGTCTCCCGGTCGCCGGTCTGCCGGGGGACTCCTGGGTGAAGCGGGCCCGGTCGTCGAGGGACGGCTCGTAGCGCGCCCGGCCGCCGGTGCACGAGCACGTCCAGTGCCACTCCCTCGGGCTGCGGTAGGTCGCGGTGGTGTCCTTCCACATGAGCCGGCCGCAGCGCGGGTCCGGGCAGGTGGGTGGCAGGCGCATGGCGTCTCTCCTCGGGGGCGCGGGCGGGCGCGCTCACGGCGTCCGGCGTCCTCAGCGTCCAGCGCCCGCCCGCCGCCGGGGGTGCGGAGCGCGCCGCACTCACTCGAAGGGGTGGCGGGCGGACCGGCGGCGCGCGGGGCCGGCCGGGTCGGTATCGTGCCGGGATGCTCACCGTGACCTCTGTGAATGTGAATGGACTGCGTGCCGCGGCCAAGAAGGGCTTCGTGCCGTGGCTGGCGGGGACCGACGCCGATGTGGTGTGCCTTCAGGAGGTACGTGCCGAGACGGCGCAGTTGCCCGAGGAGGTGCGGGAGCCCGACGGGTGGCATGTGGTGCACGCGCCGGCCGCCGCCAAGGGGCGGGCCGGGGTGTCGCTCTACAGCCGGCGGGAGCCGGAGCGGGTGCGGGTGGGCTTCGGGTCGGCGGAGTTCGACGGGAGCGGGCGGTACGTCGAGGCGGACCTGCCCGGGGTGACCGTCGCCAGTCTCTACCTGCCGTCCGGCGAGGTGGGCACCGACCGGCAGACGGAGAAGGAACGCTTCATGGCCGACTTCCTGCCGTACCTCGTCGCGCTGCGGGAGCGGGCGGCGGCGGACGGCCGGGAGGTCGTGGTGTGCGGCGACTGGAACATCGCGCACCAGGAAGCGGACCTGAAGAACTGGAAGGCGAACCAGAAGAAGTCCGGCTTCCTGCCGGAGGAGCGGGCCTGGCTGAGCGAGGTGCTGCGCGAGGACCGGGGCGGCTACGTCGACGTGGTGCGCGGCCTGCACCCGGGCGTCGAGGGGCCGTACTCCTGGTGGTCCTACCGCGGCCGCGCCTTCGACAACGACGCCGGGTGGCGCATCGACTACCAGATCGCGACGCCCGGGCTGGCAACGAAGGCCGTCAAGGCGTACGTCGAACGGCCCGCCACCTATGCCGATCGATGGAGCGACCACGCGCCCGTGACGGCGGTATTCGACCTGTAAGCGACAGAAGAAAGCCCCGCCCGGCTGTCTTGCTCGCCGTCACTGATCCGGTCGGGGGACTTACCCGAGCGTCCGCCACAGGGATGACGGTCGTCGGGGGCTTCTACGCATGCTTCACGGCATCTGGCGGGACCGACCACTCAGTGCCGCCGCCTTCGGGCCACAAGAACGCCGTAGACCGCTCACGGCGCTCTCCGGGCGGGTCTGCCGGGTCCACGTAGTCCGGGATGACATCCCGCAGGATGCCGACTCGTCCGGCCGCGTCTTCCACACGCCTGCCAATATCAGCACGCGTGATCATCAGTGCCCCTCTGGATGACGCCGCAAGTACACGTTGCAGTCGGACACCGTGGTCATGTCGCCGCCCGCTCGCGCACGGTCGCGCACGGCGGCGAGTTCAGTGCAGCCGGCGCATCCCGCTACAGGCTTCGGTTCATCCCTCGGCAACACGAGGTGAACCGGTGTGCTCATGGTCGTCTTTGGGTCCGCCATCGCGCGCTCGCCCATCCTCTCCGCTGACACCGTGACTTCGTGATCGTCGCTGTGGTCACGGGGACGGGGGAACCTCGCACGTTCCCCATTTCGGGACGTCCTGCACCGGGTAGAACGTCCCTACCAGCGCCTGGATTTGGGGGAGACACTGACCATGCCGAACGAACGCCTGCGGGCCGTCATGGCGTCCGGAGGGTGGACGCACGCAGACCTTGCCGCCGCAACGGACGTTGATCCGAAGTCCGTTGAACGGTGGGTCAATCTCGGACGCACCCCACGACGGGCGACAGCACTGAAAGCCGCCGAAGCATTGGGGGAGGAGGTCCACGCATTGTGGCCAGCACTCCGGCAGGCGAGAGCCGCGAGGGCTGTCAGCCCGGAACTCGTCACGCTGTACGAGCAGCGGGCCGACCTTCCTGTGTCGGTCTTCGTTGAACTCCTCGCACAGGGGCGCCAGCGGATTGACGTGCTGGTGTACGCGGCTGTCTTCTTGCATGAGGCGTACCCCCGGCTCAACGACCTGTTGCGCGAGCGAGCCGCCGAAGGCGCCACGGTCCGGATCGCTCTGGGGGACGCAGACAGCCCCAACGTCCAGCAGCGAGGCCGCGAAGAGCGGTTCGGCCACGGTATCGAGTCACGTTGCCGCCTCGCGCTCCTGCACTACCGGCCGTTGATCGGCACGCCCGGCATCGAGCTGCGGACGCACGGCACGACGCTCTACAACAGCTTGTATCGCGCCGATGATCAGGTGTTGGTCAATGCTCACGTGTGGGGCGTCAACGCGTACGCGGCGCCCGTGTGGCACCTGCGACGCACCAGGGAAGGGGGCATGTTCGACACCTACGCGGAGAGCTTCCATGCGGTATGGGAGACAGCCCGACCAGTGGAAGGCTGAACGTATGGGACGGACCGAGTATTACGACGACCCCCACGCGCCGAAGCCCAACAGTTTGGTTGTGGCGGCCTCTGCCGTGGTCACTGACGACAAGGGCCGCATTCTGCTTCAGCGACGGCGAGACAACGATCTGTGGGCTCTGCCGGGTGGTGGCATGGACATGGAAGACTCACTGCCCGGTACGGCCGTGCGTGAGGTCAAGGAAGAGACCGGCCTCGACGTGGAGATCACTGGCCTTGTCGGTACGTACACCGACCCCCGACACGTCATCGCGTACAGCGACGGGGAGGTACGCCGACAGTTCAATGTGTGCTTCACGGCACGCGTGGTCGGTGGTGCATTGGCCATCTCGGACGAGAGCACGGAACTCCGCTTCGTGGGCCATGGAGAACTCGACTCGCTGCCCATGCACCACACACAGCGACTCCGGCTTGAGCACTTCCTAGAGCACCGGAAAACGCCGTACTTGGGGTAGAGAACAAGACGCTTCGGCAGTGGGGAGCTTGAGCCGGGGTCGCCGGCTGCGTGTCCGCTGAACGCCTCCGGGCGAAGGGCAGGGCTTCGGGCGAGCCGCACGGGAGCCGCTGGTGGAGAGCTGGTGGGGAACGGATTTCCCGCGGGTCCCGCACGGTGGGCGTAGGTGGCAGACGCCCACCGGAGGCCCTAGCGTGTATTGCCGTGTACATGACGCGGCTGTGGTCCGCCGCCATCCAGGGGGTCTTTTCTTCATGCGTTCGGCAACCGTACTTCTGCTGCTTGCCGCCCTGCTCGGGGGCGCACCGGCCACGGCCGCGTATGCGGCGCCGCCGAACGACTCGGTCCCGTACGTCGCGTACGGGCGGGGCGGGAGCGGCAGCCACGGTGCTCCCCTCGGCCGTCACAGCGATCTCGGCGGCGCCGGCGTCAGCACGGTGGAACTCGCCTACAAGAGCCGCAGAATAGGGACGGGCGGTCACTCCCACAGCCTGAAGGAGCCGTGGGAGGTGATCCTGGTCCTCGTCGTTTTCCTCGGCTTTTTCGGCTACGTGGGCTACCGCGGCGTCCAGAAGGTGCGAGGGCTCTTCCGGCGGAACGGCTGACGCCTGACGCCTGGCGCCCGGGGGCCCCGGGCGGTGGGCGGGCGCCGGCCGGATGGTCGGCCTTCGGAGTATCGGTGGCTTTCGGCACGCTGCTCGCGTCGTTCATATTTGCGCGAGGGGTGGGGCGGGCCCGCACGTAATACAGGGTGCAGGGTCGTCGCGGCGTGGGTGTGACGGGCTGCGGACCGCCGATGTGAACCGGGGGCGTTTGTGGATGCCAAGAATCTCTTCGAGACCAAGACCACATCTCTCTTACACCGACTGGAATGGCTCGCCGCGCTCGCCGTGGCGGTGACGGCCGCATTGCTGCATCTGTCCGAGATCCGGTGGTGGCTTTTCCTCGGGCTCTTTCTGATCATTGACGTGGTGGGTTACCTTCCCGGTGCCGTCGCTTATCGCAGAAGCCCGGACGGGCGTATCGGGCGGGGTTTCTACGTCGCCTACAACGCGATGCACAGCCTGTTCACCTGGGCCGTGTTCGCGGGGCTGTGGGCCTGGTGGGTGGGGCCGGAGTGGGCACTTCTGGCGCTGCCGATCCATTTGCTGGGCGACCGCGCCCTGTTCGGGAATTCACTGAAGCCGTTCGGGGTTCCTTTCGAGCCCGTGGCGCATCCCGCGTTCGACGCTTTCGAGCGGGCGTACGCGGCGGCGGACCGGCCGGCTCCTTCGCGTGACGAGGGGAGGCGGCATGCGGTCGGCGCTCGCGGCGATCTCGGCGCACGGTGACAATCCCAGCGCGTTCCTGGCACTCAACGGCGGCAACGAACACTTCCGCGACGAGCGGTTCGACGGCGTGTGCGCCTACCGCGCGGCCGGGCGGCACGTCCTCCAGTTCGGCGGGCCGTTCGCGGCGCCCGGACAGCGCGCGGAGCTGCTGGACGCCTTCGTCGCGCACACCGCGCCGCGCCGGGTGATCGCCGTCCAACTCCAGGAGGACGACGTCCGGTTGTACGCCGAGCGGGGCTTCACGGTCAACCAGCTCGGGGCGTCCTACGCCGTCGATCTGGAGCGCTTCACGCTGCGCGGCAAGCCGTTCGTCCGCCTCCGGAACAAGATCTCCCGGGCCCGTCGGGCCGGGGTGGAGGTCACCGAGCTCACGCCCGGGCAGCCTTGCGCCGACCTCGACCGGATCGACCGGGACTGGCTGCGCGGAAAAGGCCGCGGCGTGAAGGAACTGCAATTCCTGGTGGGCCAGCGCAAGGGCCCGCACAGTGCGCACCAGCGCATTTTCGTGGGTCGAATCGAAGGGCGCGCGGTCGGCTACATCAGCTATTCACCGGCGTACGGGAGCCGGCCCGGCTGGTTGCACGATCTCAGCCGCCGCGACGCCGAAGCGCCGCCCGGAACGATGGAGGCGCTCAACGCCACCGCGATCGAGCGGATGACCGCCGAGGGAAGCAACTGGCTGCACTTCGGATTCACTCCCTTCGTCGGTCTCGACCCGGCCTGGGAAATGCCCGGCGCCAGTAAGTTCTTCGCCCGGTGCGTACGGCTGCTCGCCGAGCACGGTGAGCGGATCTACCCGGCCGCCGCGCAGCTCGACTACAAGGAGAAGTGGGCGCCGCACGTCACGCTTCCCGAATACATCGCCTTTCACGGCGGATTGCGCCCCGGCGCCCTGTGGCGACTGGTCCGGGAGACCAACGCGCTGTAATTCCTTCCCGCTCACGCGCGGTGCACCTTCTCTTAAGGAACGAAGCATGAGATTTCTTGACCGTGAACGGGCTGCCCTGACGCGCCTGTTGCCCGGCCTGGGGGAAGCCCTTTCCGCCTGTCCGCTGATGGATTTGGAACAGCCCGGCGGACCCGGTATCGAATTGTTCCGCAAATTCGGCGGGCCCGGCCTGCTCGTCCCCACCGAATACCGGGGACGCGGCGCGACCGCGCTGGAGGCGCTCCAGGTGCAGCGCGCGCTCGGCGCCCTGTCGCCGTCGCTCGCCGTGGCGACGACCATGCACCAGTTCTCGATGGCGTCCCTGCTCGGGCTCGGCCAGGCCGGCGACGGCCTGGAGTGGATGCTGGTCGAGGGGATCGCCGCCGACAACCGCGTCATGGCGTCCGGCTTCGCCGAGGGCCGTCCCGGCGGCGGCATCCTCAGCCCCACGATGACGGCCACACAGACGCCCGAAGGCGTACGGATCAGCGGCGTCAAGCGGCCGTGCAGCCTGGCCGGCTCCATGGACCTGCTCACCGCGAGCGTCCTGGTGCCGCGCGAGGACGGCGAGGGCCAGGAAATGGCCGTGGCGATGGTGCCGGTGGGCAGCGAGGGACTGACCGTCGAGCCGTTCTGGAACAGCCGGTTCCTCGCCGGCGCGGAAAGCCACCAGGTCACGCTCACCGACGTGCTGGTGCCCGGCGAACTGGTGGTGCGCACGGACGCGGGCCCAGGACAGCTCGACGCGTTGCAGACGGCCGGGTTCGTCTGGTTCGAGCTGCTGATGACCGGCAGCTACCTCGGGGTCGCCAGTGCCCTGGTCGAGCGGGTCCTGCGCAACGACAAGGTGCCCGAGCCCGACCGGATCCGCCTGCTGGTGGAGATCGAGGGCGCGATGGCCGCGGCCGAGGGCATCGCCCGCCGCGCGATGGCCGAGGACGGCCTGGACGAGACGGCGCTGGCCGACTCCCTGTTCATGCGCTACAGCGTCCAGGACGCCCTGGCCCGGGTCGTGCCGCGCGCCGTGGAACTCCTGGGCGGCATGGCATTCATGGGCGGCGACGAGGTCGGCTACCTCGCCGCCTGCACCGGCGGCCTCGGCCTGCACCCGCCCGCCCGCACCAAGATGACCGGCCCGCTGGCCCAGTGGCTGGCCGGCGGCCCACTGACCATCACCTGACAGGGGGACACCACCATGACATCGAGCACCGCACGCCCCACGCTCCTCCTCAGCGGAGGCACCGGGGTCGTGGGCCGCGCCCTGATGGACGAGCTGGCGGACGACTACGACATCGTCTGCCTGCGCCACCGCACGCCCGTCGAGGACCCGCGGGTACGGGCGGTCGAGGCCGACCTGACCGCGCCCGGCCTCGGCCTGGACGCGGCGGCCCGCGACCGGCTGGCCGCCGAGGTGGACGTGGTGCTGCACTGCGCCGCCGCCACCAACTGGCGCGCCGAACCGGCGGAGATCCGCCGGATCAACCTGGCCGGCACCACCACCATGCTGGAGATGGCCGCCCGGGCCGGCGCGCCGCTGTACTTCATGAGCACCGCCTTCGTCGCCAACCCGCTCTCCGCCGCCGACGCCCGGCGCTTCCCCGGCGCCGGCGCCTACCTCGCCTCCAAGGTCGAGGCCGAGCAGGCCGTACGGGACGCCGACGTACCCGGCGTGATCCTGCGCCCCTCGGTCGTCATGGGCGACTCCCGCACCGGCCACATGGCCGGCGCGCAGGGCTTCACCAAGGCGTTCGGCGCGGTCATCAAGGGACAGGTGCCGGTGCTGCCCGGCGCCCCCGACGCGCGGATCGACGTCATCCCGCAGGACCTGGTGGCCACCGCCACCGCCGACCTCATCCGCTCGGGCGTCACCGCCGGGGAGTTCTGGCTGACGGCGGGCGAGCACGCCATCCGGCTCGACGAGGGCGTCGAGATGTGCCTGGACTTCGCCGAGAACTACGGGCCGCGCCCGCACCCGCCCCGGCTGATCCCCATCGAGGCGGTCGACCGGCTGCTGCTGCCGATGCTGGAGGGCGCCAACCTCCCGCCCTCGATCCGCACCCGGTTCCGCGAGTACACCGAACTGCTGCTGGTCTTCCAGCAGGAGCTGCCGTTCGCCTCCTCGCTCGGGCAGCCGCACTGCGGCAGCGCCCCGACCCGCGAGCTGATCCGGTCGGCGCTGGAGCTCACCGTCGAGCAGTGGGCGCGCGGCCCGCGCGGTCTGCCGGCCGCCCGCGCCACCGTCCCCGCGGGCAACGCGACCACCGTGCTGGGGGCGACGGCGTGAGCGTCCTCGGCAGCGTCGAGCACACCACCGGGCCCGTCGAGGCCGAGGTGCTGGAGCAGTACCGCGCCCACCTCGGCCGCGGGCGCGCGGTGGTGGGCTCCGTCCTCGGCGGCATGGTCGAGACGGGCTCCGAGGGGGCGTGGGTGAGCGTCGCGGACGGCCGCCGCTTTCTGGACCTGGGCGGCTACGGCGTCTTCATCCTCGGCCACCGCCACCCCGCCGTGGTGGCCGCCGTCCACGCCCAGGTGGACCGGCACCCGCTCGCCACCCGCCTCTTCCTCGAACCGGTCGCGGCCCGCGCCGCCGCCGCCCTCGCCGAGCAGGCGCCGCCCGGCCTGGACCAGGTCCACTTCGTCAACTCCGGCGCCGAGGCCACCGAGGCCGCGCTGAAACTGGCCCGGGCCGGCGGCCACCACGCCCTGATCACCACCCGCGCCGGATTCCACGGCAAGACGCTGGGCGCGTTGAGCGTCACCGCCAACGCCACCTACCAGAGCCCCTTCGAACCGCTGCTGCCGGACACCACCCAGGTCCCCTACGGCGATATCGGCGCACTGCGCGAGGCGCTGGCCGCGCGCGGCGAGCGGGCCTGCGTGATCCTCGAACCGGTCCAGGGCGAGGGCGGCGTCCGCATCCCGCCGCCCGGCTATCTGCGCGCGGTCGCCGATCTGTGCCGCTCCCACGGGGCGTTCCTGATCGTCGACGAGATCCAGACGGGCCTGGGGCGGCTCGGCTCCTGGTGGGGCGTCGACGCCGAAGAGGTGGTGCCCGACGTCCTGCTCGTGGGCAAGGGGCTCAGCGGCGGCGTCGTCCCGGTCGCCGCGATGCTGGCGACCGAGAGCGCCTACCGTCCCTTCGGCCGCGATCCCTACCTGCACACCTCCACCTTCGGCGCCTCACCGATCGCGTGCGCCGCCGCGTACGCCGCCGTACGCGCCATCGACGAGGAGGGCGTGGTGGAGCGCGCCGCGGCGCTCGGCGAGCGGCTGCGCTCCCAGGTCGAGGCGGTCTGCGCGCCGTACACCGGCGGGCTGGTGCGGGAGGTGCGCGGCCGCGGCCTGCTGATCGGCGTGGAGTTCGCGCGGGAGCAGGCGGTCGGCGAGACGGTGCTGGAGCTGGTCAACCGCGGCGTGCTGGTCAACCACTCGCTCAACTCCAACCTGGTCATGCGGCTGACCCCGCCGGCCGTCCTGAGCGAGGAGCAGACCGAGCTGTTCGCCTCGGCGCTGGCCGAGTCCCTGGCCGCCGTCGCCACCCGCATGGCGCGCTGAGCACCGCCGCCGGGGCGCCGCTCAGGCACCCGCGATTTCCGATACCCGACACCAAGGAGCACCGCCATGCGTGAGGTAACCATCCGGGTGGCCACCCGGAACCGCTCGGCCCTGGCCGCCTACGAACTCGTCAGCGACTTCCGCCGCTACCCCGAACTGACCGACAAGGTCTCCGAGATCACCGTCCACCCGCCCCAGGCCGACGGCTCCCTGCTGTCCGACTGGAGCGTCATCTTCCGCAACGGCCTGATGCGCTGGAGCGAGCGCGACACCTTCTCCCCCGAGCGGCTGACCGTCACCTTCGAGCAGACCAAGGGCGACTTCGACGTCTTCCGCGGCTCCTGGGTGTGCGAGCCGGACGGCGACGGCGCGACGGTGACCTTCACCGCCGCCTTCGACCTCGGCATCCCCACCCTGGCCGAGATCCTCGACCCGGTCGCCGAGGACACCCTGCGGGAGAACATCGTGCGCATTCTGGAGGGGCTGCTGGGGGAGATCACCGTGGTCGAGCTCGCCGACGCCCGCCATGGCTGACCCGGCGGTGGCGCTGCGGGCCGGGCCGCACGACGCCCCGGCCCCCGCCGCGCCGGCGCCCGGCGCGTGCCTGGACCTGTACGCCCAACTGGCGTCCGGCGTCTGCGTCGTGACCGCCCGGGCGGAGCACGGCCCGGTGGGCGCCACGGTCTCCACCGTCACCTCCCTCTCGGCCCGGCCGCCCCTGCAGTCGCTGTGCCTGGACAACGGCTCGCGCACCCTGGCCGCGATCCGGGCCGCCGGCGCCTTCGGCGTCCACCTGCTGCACGAGCGGCAGCGCGGCTGGGCACGGCGCTGCGCCGACCCCTCGGTGGCGGCCGCCGAACGCTTCCGCGCGCTGGACGTGCGCAGCGTCCTGGGCGTGCCGGTCCGGGCGGATGTCCTGGCCTGGTCGGTGTGCTCGGTGGAGGACCTGCGCCGCTACGGCGACCACCACCTGGTCGTCGGCCGGGTGCGCGCCGTCCACGTCGGCGCGGGCGAACCGCTGTTGTGGCACGACCGCGGCTTTCACGTACTGCACCGGCCGGCCGTACGCGCCGTGCCCTACGACGACGGCCCGGGCGGGCCGGGGGGAGAGGAGAGCGGATGAGCACCGCGCATCCGCCGTCCCCGGCGGGCGCGGCCCAGTTGGTCCAGGGCCCGCCCTGGCAGCGCGGCGGCCCGCCACCCGGCGCGCCCGCCACCCTGTCCGCGCCGCCCGTGACCGGCGCGCTGACCGCGGACGTCACCGTGGTCGGGGCGGGCCTGGCCGGCCTGTCCACGGCCTACCACCTGGCGCGCCTCGCCCCCGGCACCGACATCGCGGTCATCGACGCCGCGGGTCCGGCGGCGGGCGCCAGCGGCCGGGGCACCGGGCTGCTCGGCCCGCGCGCCGGGCCGCCGGCCGACCGTGCCGTACGCCGCTTCGGCCCGGCCGTGGCGCGGCGGATGCACCGGGCCAGCCAGGACGCGGTGGCCCGTACCACCGAGCTGTGCGCCGCGCTGGGCGTCCCGGTGCGGGCCGGTGAACAGATCGTCGCGGCCCGGTCGGCCGCGGGCCTGGCCCGGCTGTCCCGCCAGGCGCGCGCCTATCAGGCGCTGGGACTGGACGTCCCGGTCCTGGGCGCCGCCGACATCCGGCGGCGGGTGGACCTGCCCTACCAGGCCGGTCTCCTCTACCGGGAGGCGGCCACGCTCGACCCGGCGGCCCTGACCACCGCTCTCGCGCACGCCTGCGCCGCCCAGGGGGTGCGCCTGTACGGCGGTTCGCGCCTGGTGGCCTGGCACGCCGGGCGGCCGCGCGGTGCCGAACTCGCCTTCCCGCACGGCGGGATCCGCACCCGCGCCGCCGTCCTCGCCGTCAACGCGGGCGCCGCGGCGCTGGACCTGCCGGTCGGCACGGTGCTGCCCCTGGACGTGCACGCCCTGGCCACCGAACCGCTCGCCCCCGAGGCCGTCGCGGCGCTGGGCGGACCGACCGGCAGCGCGCTGATCGGCGCCGTCCCCCTGACCCCGTACTTCCGGCTGACGCCCGACGACCGGCTCGTGATGGGCGGCGGTCCCGCCACCCTTCCCGGCGACGACACCACCGCCGCCCGGCGATGGCTGGAGGAGCGGCTGCGGTCGCTGCACCCCCTGCTGGCCGAGGTGGTGGTCAGCCACCGCTGGACCGGCCGGATCGCCATGACCGGCGACGACCTGCCGGTGGTCGGGCCGCTCGCCGGGGCGCCGGACATCTGGTACGCGGGCGGCTGCTGCGGGCACGGCCTGGCCCTGTCCGTCGCGCACGGCGCCCACCTCGCCGAACGGCTGCTCGGGCGCCTCCGGGGCGCCGCCCCCGCGGACGACACCGGCGGCGGGCGGGACCTGCCCTGGCACCGCGCCGCCGCCCCCACGCTCCCGGTGGGCCGCGGCCCGGGGCGGGCCGCACTGCGCGGCTACCTGGCCGCCCTGGAGCGCGCCGCGCGTCGCGCGCACTGACCGGCGGGCGACTCCGGATCCGTCCGAGGGTGCGCCGCGCACCGACCGTAAAACCAGTGAGAGACAGGAAAGGGGAACGGGGATGCCCGGCACGATTGCCAGAAGTCCGCACGACGTGCTCCAGGACAACTTCCGCAAGCCGGACGGGGTGGCCGGCGCGCTGGTCGGGCACCTGATGACGGTGCAGCACCGCAGCCTGACCCGGTGGACGATCGAACACCTCGACGTCCGCCGCTCCCATCACGTCCTCGACATCGGTTGCGGCAGCGGCATGGCGGTCGAGCTGCTGTCCCGCCGCGCCACCCTGGGACACGTCGCCGGCGTCGACTACTCCCCGGCCATGGTCCGCCAGGCCGTACGCCGCAACGCCGCCGGCATCGCCCGGCGGCAGGTGACGATCCAGCAGGGCGACGCCGGCCGACTCCCTTACCCCGACGCCACGTTCGACCGGGTCAGCGCCATCGAGACGTTCTACTTCTGGCCCGACCCGATGCGGGGACTGGCGGAGGCGCTGCGGGTGCTCAAGCCCGGCGGGCGCCTCGCGGTCACGCTGGAGATGAGCAAGGAGGCCGCGGACCGGCCGACACCCGTGCAGCGGGCCTTCGGCAAGCGCTTCACCGAGCGGTCCGAGCGAGACGGGCTGCGCATCCTCTCGGGCGCGGAGCTGACCGGCATGCTGGACCGCGCCGGATTCCAGGACACCCGCCATGTCGCGGAGCCCCGCCGGTCACTCGGCTGGGTCTGCGCCCTGGGCCGCAAGTAAGGGCGGATCATGCCGACACAGACCCTCACCGAACTCCCCGGCCTGCGCCAGCCCGCGCCCGAGGTGCGCGGACTGCCCGTGCTGGGCAGCGTCCTGGACTTCCGCCGCGACATCCTCGAAGCCCTGCACCAGGGCTGGCAGGAGCGCGGCGACCTGGCCCGCTACCACCTCGGCCCGGTGCCCGTGCACGGCGTCTCCAGCCCCGAGCTGGCCGGCGAGGTCCTCACCGACAGCCCCACCTACGGCAAGCTCGGTGCGGACAACCCGCTGCGGCTGGTGCTCGGCGAGGGCCTGCTGACCAGCGACAACCACGAGAGCTGGCTGCGTAATCGGCGGATGATGCAGCCGATCTACACCAAGCAGGCCATCTCCCGGATGTTCGGCACCATGTCCGCGGCGGTCGAGGACCACATGGCCCACCTGGCCGCCACCTACCGCACCGGCGACCCCGTCGACCTGCACACCGAGCTGATGCGGGTCACGCTGGACATCGTCAGCCGGTGCATGTTCAGCACCGACATCACGGACGACCTCGGCGATATCGGGCCCGAGGCCGTCGAGGTCGCCGTCAACTACGCCTTCGACCGCCTCCAGAACCCCTTCAGCCCGCCCACCGCGTGGCCCACCCCGCGCAACCGCAGGTTCCAGCGGGTGATGGCGGCCATCGACGAGCTGATCTTCCGGATCATCGGCGAGCGGCGGGCCGAATCCGGCGACGCCGGCCGCGGCGATCTGCTGGACATGATGCTGGCGGCCCGCGACGAGGACACCGGCGAGGGCATGAACGACCGGCAGCTTCGGGACGAGGTGATCACCACCTTCGCCGCCGGCCACGAGACCACGGCCGTCACCCTGAGCTGGACCTTCTACCTCCTCTCCCGGCACCGGGACGTGCTGGCGCGGGCCCAGCGGGAGGTGGACGAGGCGCTGGGCGGCCGTACGCCGACGGCGGAGGACCTGCCCGCCATGCCCTTCACCCTCCAGGTCTTCGAGGAGTCGATGCGGCTCTACCCGTCGGCGCCCATCGTGCCCCGACTGGTCCTGAAGGACACCGAGTTGGGTGGCTTCCGCCTGCCGCGCGGCTCGCGCGTCCTGGTCGACCTCTACAACATCCACCGCCACCCGGCCCACTGGAGCGACCCCGAGCGCTTCGATCCGGACCGTTTCGGGGTGGGGGCGCGCAAGGGACGGCACCGCTTCGCCTACCTGCCCTTCGGCGCGGGACCGCACCTGTGCATCGGCAAGCACTTCGCGCTCATGGAGGCGCATCTGCTGCTGGCCGCGATGATCCAGCGGTACGAATTCCGCCATGTGCCCTCGCACCGCGTCGTCAACCACGCCACCATCACGCTGCGGCCCCGCTACGGCATGGTCATGACGATGCATGAACGGCGCGGCACCCGGGGAGGCAAGGCCGAGGCCCCGCCGGCACCCCCGGCGGGGGCGAGCACGCCGCGCTGACCACCCTGCCGCCCGCCCCGCGCACCCAGCAGAACGGAGCACCCTCGATGGCGATGGAAACCGACAGCGCGCACACCCTGCCGCTCAACACGATTCAGTACCGCACCGGCCAACAGGCCGGCCACTACGAGAGCTTCTACCAACGCGGCAACCACCCCACCGAACCGCGCGCGTTCTGGATCAGGTACACGATCTTCAGCCCCGCCGGAATGCCGGACGCCGCGATCGGCGAGCTGTGGGCGATCTACTTCGACGGCGTCACCGGCCGGCACGTCGTGGCGAAGGAGGAACACCCGCTGTCCGACTGCGAGTTCACCGCCGGCTCGTTCGGCGCGCGGATAGCCGACCGGGTGCTGGAGGCGGGCCGGCTCAAGGGCGAGGCGAGCGGGCCCAACGGCAGCATCGGCTGGGACCTGCGCTACGACGGCGGGGAGCCGCCGCTGTTCCTGCTGCCGCGCGGGATGTACTCGGGCGGATTCCCCAAGGCCAAGAGCCTGGTCGGCATGCCGCTGGCGCGCTACGAAGGCAGCCTGGACGTCGACGGCGAATCGATCGCGATCGACGGCTGGACCGGCAGCCAGAACCACAACTGGGGCAGTCAGCACACCGATTACTACGCCTTCGGGCAGGTGGCCGGGTTCGACGACGCGCCCGACAGCTTCCTGGAGATCGTCACCGCCCGCGCCAAGATCGGTCCGGTGCGCACGCCGCTGGCCACCTTCGCGGTGCTGCGGCACGAGGACCGCGAATACGCGCCGGTCTCGCTGCGCAGGGCGCTCGGCGCGAAGGCCCGGTTCGGCTATTTCTACTGGGACTTCGCCACCGGCGACGACACCGTCGCGATCCGCGGCCGCTTCAGCGCCCGCGCGGAGCAGTTCGTCGGGCTCAACTACTACAACCCGCCCGGCGGTATCAAGCACTGCCTCAACACCAAGATCGGCTCGTGCGAGCTGGAGGTCCGTAACAAGGTCACCGGCAAGGTCAGCAGGCTGCGCACCGAGCACCGCGCGCTGATGGAGATCCTGACCGACGACCGGGACCACGGAATCGAGATCCGGGCATGAGCGGTGGCGCGGGGCAGCCGTTGGTGGTGTCGGAGAGCATCGTGGCGCGGGTCGACGCCGCGGAGGCGTACGCCACCGTCAGCGACGTCGCCCGTATGGGCCGCTGGAGCCCGGAATGCCGGGGCGCGTGGGTGGTGGGCCGCGACCGCACGCCGCGGGTGGGAATGCGCTTCATCGGGCGCAACCGGGCGGGATGGCTGCCGTGGGCGACGTCGTGCCGGGTGGTGGAGGCCGAACCGGGCCGCGCATTCGCCTTTCGGGTGTCTTTTCTCGGGATCGGGCTGGCGCAGTGGAGTTACCGGTTCGCCGCCACCGCCGACGGTTGCGAGATCACCGAGGAATGGCTGGACCGGCGGGCGGGAATCCTCGCCCGCGTTCTGGTGATCCTCACTCCGCTGGTCACCGGAGTGGTCCGGCGCGTCGACCGTAACCGCGAGACGATGCGGGCCACGCTCCGGGCCCTGCGGGACGATCTGGAATCCCGGAGCGGATGACGGCGGGCGCCGCGTCGCCGGCCGTCGGCCTTCTTCCTTGAGCCGCAGTTCCCTCCGGGGGCTGCGGCTCTCGGCTTGTCAAATAAATAAACCCTTGAGAGTCAATGCTCCGAATGTGGATGGGCTGTGGAAGATTGCGTAACAAGATCTACGAGCTCCCCGACGCCCCGGGTTGCTTGATAGGGTTGTCTATAGAAAAGGTAAAGGGGGCGGTCGGCCCCGGGCTGTGGCGTAGGTAGCGTAACGTTCTGCATTGGGGGAGTGTTGAATTTACGGGGTGGCGCACTCGGATATTCTGCCGCAGATTGCGGAGAACCCCGGACGCGTGTGCCGTGGTGTGAAATCATCGCCCATCGCGACCGGCTCACAAGAATTGTCCGCAGACGCCTTTCCGATCCTCAGGATGTCGAGGACTGCGTCCAGGAGACGATACTGCGGGCCGCGTCCAGCGCGGACCTCGACCGGTCGCGTATCGGGCAGTTCCTGACGTCGGTGGCGCTCCGGCTGTGTATCGACCAATACCGCTTCGTGGATCGCAACCGCCGCCTCGCCCAGCGAGCCGCGCCCGCCATGGAATCGGAGGGGCCGGAGGAGTCGGTCTGCGACGAAGCCTTCGGCCGCTGGCTGTTTTCCCAGCTCACCCACCTCAAGGGGCGTGAACGTGAGGTGATGCTGGCCCGGGTGCGCGGTATTTCCACCGCCGAATTCGCCCGGCACAACAATATTACGGTCAAGGCCGCCGAATCCGCTTTCACGCGGGCCCGGGCCCATCTCAGCCGCGTTTCACGAAGAGAGTTGTACGCCGCCTGAGCCGGGCCCGATCAATTCCCTTACCTCATCGGTTTCCGCGGCCCTCACCGTGTCGAGGGCCGCGGCCGCCGTCGGGGCGTAAGGGGCCGTCACCGCAAGCGTCGCCAGAATCTGGTCCACCAGCCACCGCTGGAGAATGTCCCGGCCCGGCCGGCGCGTCTGGAGCCAGTTCAGTGCGGTGGTCTCCGCGACGGCGATCCAGGACCGCAGCGCCAACTCCACCATCGCCTCCGGTTCCCGGATGTCGAGATGCCGGCGGAGTTCGCGCAGGGCGGCGCGCCGAATGTCGTCGACCATCACGCCCAGTTGGTTGGTCTCCGTGACGAATCCGCCGCGGAGCAGGGCGGTGAAGCCGGCGCCGTGCTCCTCGATGAAGTCGAAATAGCGCTCCAGCACACGTGCCAGGCGGGCGCTGGGCGGACCGTCGAGCGGTTCCTCGAAGCGCCACATCAGTTCGTCGGCCGCGCGCCGCAGTACCGCCTCGCGCAACTCGTCCTTGCCCTTGAAATAGCGGTAGACCAGCGGCCGCGAGGCGCCGCTTTCCGCGGCGACATCGCTGAGGGAAACGCTCTCCGGCGCCCGGCGCCCGAACAGCTCCAGGGCGGCCTCGATGATTTGCTCGCGTCGTTCGTCGACACTGAGCCGGCGGCGGATCGTCTCGGGCATAAGCGCAACTCTAACCGCGGCAGGGGGAGTTGAATAGTGCGACGGATTCCGCCGCCGCGGCCCCCGGGGAGTTCAGCGCGCGCCGTTCCCCGCCTCGCCGCTTCGGCCCTCTTATCTTCCGCCCGCCCCGCTTTCGCCGCCCGCCGCCTCCCCGTCCTCGCGCGCACCGAGCCAGGTGTCCAGCTCGCGGCGCGTCCGCCGGTCCATGGCCAGGGAGAGTTCGGCCTCGACGACGCCCTTGGACAGCGGGCGGAGCTTGTCCATGGTCTCGGCGATGCGGTCGATGTCGTGCGGGCCGGGCGGCCGGCCGGCGCAGGCGTGCTCCAGCACGTCGGGCAGGACGTGGGTGCGGATGAGGGTGGTGAAGATGTCGGCGAGGGCGTCGGCGTGGACGCGCACCCGGCGGCCGGCCTCCAGGACGGCGGCGAGCGGGACGCCCTTGTCGACGAGTTCGGTGGAGGCGTCCAGCAGGCGGCGGCTGATGTGGACGAACTCGTCGCCGTCGACGGCGAGGTAGCCCATGTCCAGGGAGGTGGCGAGGTTGTCGGCGGTGATGTCCTGGCTGAAGTGGTCGGCCAGTTCCTCGGGCGTGAGGCGGACCGGGGTCTCCTCCGACCAGGACGGCACGAGGGTCTGGTCCAGGCCGAGCAGTTCGCCCACGTCCCGGCCGCTTTCGAAGGCGGAGAGGAGTTCGGCGATGCCGCCGAGGGTGTGGCCGCGTTCGAGGAGGGTGCCGATGATGCGCAGCCGGGCCAGATGGTGCTCGTCGTACCAGGCGATCCGGCCCTCGCGGCGGGGTGGCGGGATGAGCTTGCGTTCGCGGTAGAAGCGCAGGGTGCGTACGGTGATGCCCGCTTCCTCGGCCAGCTCGGCCATCCGGAATTCGCGTGCCCGGCGCTGCTCGCGCTCCTCGTTCGCGTTCTCGTTGGCTGCCACCCGCTCACCCTATGCCGGGGGCGGGCCGCCGATCCGGGGTGCAACCGGCGGTAACTTCCCGGCGCCCGACCCCTACCGCTCGGTACGTCACTGCCCTACTCTCCATCGTGCCAGCGATTGCTGGCGCGATTGAGCGAACTCGGGAGGCGGCGGCATGGCCGAGCGCGAGCAGGAGCACAAGCGGGTGGCGGTGATCGGATCGGGGTTCGGCGGCCTGGGGGCTGCCGTACGCCTGCGCCGCCAGGGCATTACGGACTTCGTCGTCCTGGAGCGGGCCGGCTCGGTCGGCGGCACCTGGCGGGACAACACCTATCCGGGATGCGCGTGCGACGTGCCCTCGCATCTGTACTCCTTCTCCTTCGCGCCCAACCCGCGATGGCCGCGCAACTTCTCCGGTCAGCCGCACATCCGCGCCTACCTCGAACACGTCACGGACACCTTCGGGCTGCGCCCCCACCTCCGCTTCGACTCCGAGGTCCAGAGCCTGCGGTGGAACACCGAGGAACTGCACTGGGAGATCGAGACGGCGAGCGGGGCCCTCACCGCGGACGTGGTCGTCTCGGCCACCGGCCCGCTCTCCGACCCCAAGATCCCCGAGATACCGGGCCTGGAGACCTTCCCCGGCAAGGTCTTCCACTCCGCGCGCTGGGACCACGACCTCGACCTGCGCGGCAAGCGCGTCGCCATGATCGGCACCGGCGCCTCCGCCATCCAGATCGTCCCGGCCATCCAGCCCGAGGTCGACCGGCTCACCCTCTTCCAGCGCACACCGGCCTGGGTGCTGCCGCGCGCCGACCGCAAGATCACCGCCGCCGAGCGCTGGCTGCACACCAAGGTCCCCGCGACCCGCGCGGCCCGCCGCGGCCTGCTGTGGGGCATCCGGGAACTCCAGGTCAGCGCCTTCACCAAGCGCCCCGACGAGCTGGGACTGATCGAGGTCCTGGCCAAGGCCCACATGAAGAAGGCGGTCAAGGACCCGGTGCTGCGCGCCGCCCTCACCCCCGACTACCGCATCGGCTGCAAGCGCATCCTGCTCTCCAACACCTACTACCCGGCCCTGACCCGGCCCAATGTGGAGGTCGTCGCCGCCGGGCTGAAGGAAGTGCGCGGCAGCGTCCTGGTGGGCTCCGACGGCAGCGAGACGACGGCCGACGCGGTGGTCTTCGGCACCGGCTTCCACGTCACCGACATGCCGATCGCGCACCGCGTCACCGGCGCCAACGGCACGACGCTGGCCGAGGAGTGGAAGGACGGCATGGAGTCGCTGCGCGGCGCCAGCGCGGCCGGCTTCCCCAACTTCCTGACCATCATCGGCCCCAACACCGGCCTCGGGAACAGCTCGATGATCCTCATGATCGAGGCGCAGCTCAACTACCTGGCCGACTTCATGCGGCAGCTCGACGTCCTCGGCGGCAAGATCGCGCTCGACGCCCGGCCGTCCGCCGTACGGCAGTGGACGGCCGGAATCCAGAAGCGGATGGAGCGCACGGTGTGGAACACCGGCGGCTGCGATAGCTGGTACCTGGACGCCGCCGGCCGCAACACCACCGCCTGGCCGGGCACGACGGGCGAGTTCAAGCGGGTCACCCGGCAGGTCGACCTCGCCGAGTACGAAGTGCTGCGGCCCCCGGCCGCGCGGCCCGCCACCGCCGGCGACAAGACCGCGGAGGTGGCCGCGTGAGCCGCCCGCCGCACGTCACGACCGGGCCGTACGCGCCGCCCGCCCCGCGCGAGGAGCTGACCGTCACCTCCGTTGACGGCTCCCGGCTGTACGCCCAGATCCACGGCCCCCAGGACGCCCCCGCCGTCGTCCTCGCCCACGGCTGGACCTGCTCGACGGCCTTCTGGGCCCCCGTCGTCCGCGCCCTCGCCGACGACCACAAGGTGGTGCTCTACGACCAGCGCGGCCACGGCCGCAGCCCCGCCGCCGGGCCCGGCGGCTACAGCACCGACGCGCTCGCCGACGACCTCGCCGCCGTCCTGGACGCCACCTTGCAGCCCGGCGAGCGGGCCGTGCTGGCCGGCCACTCCATGGGCGGCATGACGGCGATGGCCGCCGCCGGCCGGCCGCAGTTGAGCGAGCGCGCCGCGGCGGTCCTGCTGTGCAGCACCGGCAGCGCCGACCTCGCCGCCGACTCCCGGGTGATCCCGCTGCGCACCCCCGGCGGCCGCCGCCGGGCGCACCGGCTGATGCTGACCTCCCGTGTCCCGCTCGGCCCGGTCACGCCGCTGGGCAAACGCGCCTTGAAGTACGCCACGATGGGCCCCGGTGCCACGGCCGAGCAGGTCGAGGCGTGCGCCCGGATCGTGCACGGCTGCCCGCCCGGCATACGGTCCCGCTGGGGCAGGGTGCTGGCCGGGCTCGAACTGACCGGCGACCTGGCCCGGTTGCACGTGCCCACCGCCGTCATCGCCGGCACCGCGGACCGGCTCACCCCCCTCGTCCACGCCCGCCGGCTGGCCTCCGTACTCCCCGATTTCCTCGGACTGACCGAGCTGCCGGACATCGGCCACATGACCCCCGTCGAGGCGCCGGACGTGGTCGGCGGACGCATCCGCGACCTCGTCCGGGACCATCTGCACACCCTCAAGCCCCCGCCCCGGCCGGTTCCCCCGGCCCGGCGGGGCGGCAAGCGGCACACGAAGGAGAAGACGGTATGAGCGCGAGCGGGAAGCTTCAAGGGCAGGTGGTCGTCGTCACCGGCGCCGCCCGCGGGGTCGGCGCGCTGCTGGCGCGCAAGCTGTCGGCGCGCGGCGCGACGCTCGCGCTGGTGGGCCTGGAGCCGGACGAACTGCGCGCCGTGGCCGCCTCGTTGCACGGCCCGGCGCACCACTGGTACGCCGATGTCACCGACCACGAGGCGATGGCCAAGGTCGCCGGGGAGGTCAAGGACCGCTTCGGGAAGGTCGACGTCGTCGTCGCCAACGCCGGGGTGGCGACCGGCGGTCCGTTCGTGGACTCCGACCCGGTCGCCTGGAAGCGGGTCATCGAGGTGAACCTCATCGGCGGCGCGGTCACCGGCCGCGCCTTCCTGCCGGTCCTGCTGGAGTCGCGCGGCTACTTCCTCCAGATCGCCTCGCTGGCCGCCCTCACCCCCGCGCCGATGATGACCGCGTACTGCGCCTCGAAGTCCGGTGTCGAGGCGTTCGCGCACAGCCTGCGCGCCGAGGTCGGCTACAAGGGCGTACGCGTCGGGGTCGGCTACCTGAGCTGGACCGACACCGACATGGTGCGCGGCGCCGACCGGGACGAGATCATGCGCGAACTGCGCTCGCGGCTGCCGTGGCCGTCGAACAAGACCTATCCGCTGGGCCCCGCGGTCGACCGGATCGTGGCGGGCATCGAGCGGCGCTCGGCGCATGTGTACGGCCAGTGGTGGCTGCGCGGTATGCAGTCGCTGCGCGGCTACCTGCCGGCGGTCATCGGGTCGGTGGGCCAGCGCGAGATGCGGCGGTTCGGCGACCGGATCGACGGGATGAGCGTGGGGCTGGTCGGCGCGGGCGGGGAGGCCGACGAGAAGGCGCGAACCAACCGCTGAGGGTGCCGTGGTGGGGGTCCCGGGGGCTCCGGGCGGACCGGTCGTCGTGCACGGAGAGTGGCGCTTCGTGATCGAAATGCGACGAATGTCCGTTCATGTCACGCTGGTCGAGCCCGATCCCCGAACCCCCACAGGAGTGAACAGTATGGGCATCCAGGACCAGTTCAAGGACAAGGCCGAGCAGCTCAAGAACGACGCGCAGCGCCGGATGAGCGACGCCAAGGAGCGTGGCCAGGGCAAGCGCGAGAAGCGTGATCAGCAGGGCGGCGAGAGTGACCGGAAGGCCCGCGAGCGTGCCCAGCGGGCCCGCGAGGAGGGCCAGGACACGCTCGACGACATCGATGACCGCTTCTAGAGCTGACGTGGCAGGTCGTTGAACGCCGCGCGGGGCCGCCGCCCCGCGCGCACGAGGGGCGCACCCGTACATCCGGGCGCGCCCCTCGGTGTGCTCGCGCCCGCGGCTACCCGGTGGGCTCGTCGAGCCCCGCCACCACGCGCCCCAGCAGCTCCCGCAGTTGGCCCGACCCGTCCTCGCCGACGGCGTCCGCCATCCGCGCCTCGACCGCGAGGGCCGCGGCGTCCGCCTTGCGCAGCAGCGCCCGGCCGGCCCGGGTCAGGCGGGTGACCAGCACCTGGGCGTGATGCTCCGACGGTGTGCGCGCGATCAGGCCGCGCCCTTCCAGGGCGGTGAGCAGCGGTCCCATGCTCTGCGGAGTGACCTGGCAACTGCGGGCCAGGCGCGCGCCGGACATGTCGGGGGCGACGGAGAGCGCGTACATCGCCGCGTACTGCGGGACGGTCAGGCCGAAGGGGCGCAGCGCGCGGGTCTTCGCGGCGATCATGGCGTGCTCGGCCCGCTTGAGGTGGGTGCCGAGACGAGCCTCGCCCGCCTGTCGAAGGCGTTCCTCGGCGTTCATCGAGCTCCCGGTCCCGTCCGCTGCCTGCTGCCTGTCTGGTGCCCGCAGCTTAACGCGCCGCCGGGAGACCGTCGGCGGCGCGCTGGACAAGTTCCCGTCCGCGCATCAAGATATGTCCAGTCCATCAGGGTCCTGTTGGTTAACAAGGTCCGTATAGACGCGGGCCTGGACACATGTGAGGAACAGACATGGGCAGTGCCGAGGTCCCCCTTGCCGGCGGCCTGAGCCGGGTCGGCTACCTGCGGACCGGCAGCGGTCCCGGCCTGGTGCTGGTGCCCGGCACCGGCGCCACCGGCCAGGCCAACTGGGCTCCGCTGATCGAGGCGGTGCGCGACCGCTTCACCGTCGTCGCGCCCGACCTGTCCGGCAGCGGTGAGACCACCGATCCCGGCGGGCCGCTGAGCGTCGAGGACCTGGCGGCGCAGGTCGAGGGCGCGGCCGCGGACGCGGGGCTGACCGGCTACCACCTGGTCGGCCACTCGCTGGGCGCCGTGGTCGCGGCCGCCGTCGCCGCCCGCCGCCCGCCCGCCGTACGCTCCCTCGCCCTGCACGCGGGCTGGATCACCACCGACCCGCGGATGGCCTTCCAGTTCGACCTGTGGGCCCGGCTGGTGCACGTCGACCCCGAACTCCTCGCCCGGCTCCTCCAGTTGACGGCGATGAGCGCGACGGGCCTGGCCGCCCGCGGCGCCGGCGACTTCGACGAGGCGGTGGCCGGCTTCACGTCGCTGATCGACACCCGCATCCTGCGGCAGATCGCCCTCGACGCCGTCGTGGACATCGCGCCGTTGGTCGGCCGCATCACCGCCCCCACCCTGGTCATCGCCGGCGCCGACGACCGGATCGTCCCGCCGCCGCACCAGCGCGAGCTGGCCGAACGCATCGCGGGCGCCACCTACGTCGAACTCCCCGGCGGTCACGCGATGCCGTTCGAGGACCCCAAGCCGCTCACCGACACCCTCGTCGCCCACCTGGACCGGCACAGCCGCTGAGCACCCGGCCCGCGCCACCCGGCCCGCCTATGGGCGGCCGGTCGGCGCGCGGTCAGCCCTCGCGCGGCGGGAGCGGGGGGCGGCGCAGGTCGGGTACGTCGGACAGGTCCGGCGGGGTCGCCGCCGGATGGCGTTCGAGCAGTTCCAGGGCGGTGCGCACGGCCACGCCTAGCTGGGGGTGGCGGCCCTCGGCCCAGTGCAGCGGCGAGCGGAGCGCCTCGATGTCGACCTCCACGCCGTGGTTCTCCACCCCCCAGCCGTAGAGCTGGAACCAGGCGGCGTTCATCGGCACGGTGATCGAGGTGCCGTCGCCCAGCCGGTGCCGGCCGGTCATCCCGACCACCCCGCCCCAGGTGCGCATGCCGACCACCGGACCGATGCCCTGGAGCTTGAACGCCGCGGTGATCATGTCGCCGTCGGACGAGGTCATCTCGTCGGCGACCGCCACGACCGGGCCGCGCGGCGCGTTGCTGGTGTACGACACCGGCTGCGCGTCGCGGGTCAGGTCCCAGCCCATGATGTGCCGGGTCAGCTTCTCGATCACCAGCTCGGAGATGTTGCCGCCGGCGTTGCCCCGGACGTCCACGATCAGCGCGGGCCGAGAGACCTCCATCCGCAGGTCCCGGTTGAACTGCGCCCAGCCGGAACCGCCCATGTCGGGGATGTGCAGATAGCCGCACTTGCCGCCGCTCAACTCCCGTACCACCGCCCGGCGTTTGGCCACCCAGTCCTGGTAGCGCAGCGGGCGTTCGTCGATGAGCGGCACGATGGCGACCCGGCGCGGCGGCCCGCCGTCGGGCGGCGCGAAGGTCAGCTCGACGGTGGTGCCGCCGGCCGCCGCCAGCAGTGGGTAGGGGCCGGCCACCGGATCGACCCGGCGGCCGTCGACATGGGTGAGGGCCGCGCCCTCGCGGATGCCCGTACCGGCCAGCGGCGAGCGGGCCTTGGAGTCGGAGGACTCGCCGGGCAGGATCCGCCGCACCACCCAACGCCCGTCGCGGCGGACGAAGTTGGCGCCGAGCAGGCCCATCGCGCGCTGGTAGTGCGGCGGGCCCTCGTTGCGGCGGGCGCCGGTGACGTAGGCGTGCGAGGTGCCCAGTTCGCCCAGCACCTCGCGCAGCAGATCGGCGAACTCGTCGGGGGAGGCGACCCGTTCGAGCAGCGGGCGGTACTGCGCCAGCACCGCGTCCCAGTCGATGCCGCACATCCCCGGCTCCCAGAAGTACGCCCGGACGATCCGGCCCGCCTCCTCGAATGCCTGGTGCCATTCGGCCTCGGGGTGGACCTCGTGGAGGATGCGCCGCAGGTCCAAAAAGACCGTCGAGTCGCTGTCCGGCGTCTCGGTCGCCGGCACCGCCCGCAGATCACCCTCGTCGTTGACGACCAGCCGGGTGCCGTCGCCGCTGAGCGCGAACCCGTCCAGGGAACTGGTGAGTTCGGTACGCCGGGCCTTGACCAGGTCGAAGTGTTCGAGGGTGGGCTGGCCCGAGGTGTCGGCGGGGTTGGCGAACGTCTCGCCCAGCGCGCCGGAGATCGGCCAGCGCAGCCAGACCAGGCCGCCGCCGCTGACCGGGCGGAGGGAGGAGTACTTGGACGCCGCGACCGGGAACGGCGTGACCCGGTTGGCCAGCCCCTCCACCTCCACCAGCAACGGCCCCTCGCCCACCGGCGGGTTCTCCGCCGGGTCCAGACCCCCCGCCGCCGGCCGCCCCTCGGGCGACAGCGCGAAGGGCGAGGGCGTCGCGGACGACAGCGGTACGAGATACGGCCGGCAGCCCAACGGGAAGGACAGGTCGCCGGTGTGCACGTCGTAGACCGGGTCGAAACCGCGCCAGGACAGGAACGCGAGATAGCGGCCGTCGCGGGTGAAGACCGGCTGCTCGTCCTCGAAGCGGCCGTTGGTGACGTCCACGATGTGCCGGTCGGCGAGCCGGGCCATCTTGATCTGCCGCAGCGAACGGCCGATACCGGGGTGCGACCAGGTCAGCCAGTCCGAGTCGGGGGAGAACGCCAGGTCGCGGACCGGGCCGTTGTCGGAACGGACCAGCTCGGTGACCTCGCCGGGCCCGGGGAGGGCGTCCGGCCCGGCGGCGGGCAGGAGGCCGCCGCCCTCTTCCGCGCCCGGCGGCGCCCCGGGCCCGGCGGCCGCCTCCGCCGCGCCGCTTTCGGCCTCCTCCGGTACCGCCTCCGGCTCGCCCGGTTCCTCCTCCGGCACCTCGTCCGGCATCGTCTCCGCCGGCTCCTCGTCCGGCGGGGCGACGTTGACCAGCAGCAGCCGGCCGTCGTGGGCGGCCACCGCGAGGCGTTCGCCGTCCGGGGAGGAGACCATCTCGTGGACCCGGCCGAGCCGCCCGGCGGCCAGCCGGCGCGGTTCGCCGGGGGCGCTGGCCCGGGGCAGATCGCAGATCTCGATCGCGTCGTCGCCCTCGGCGTCGGTGACGTACGCGATCCGGCCGGTCGAGCCGAGCATCTCCGGCAGCCGCACGCGGACGCCGGGGATGTCGTGGATGGCGCGGGCCGGGCCGTCGCGGTGGGTCAGCCAGTACAGGCTGCCGCGGACGGCGACCGCGCTGGCCCGTCCGGTGGCGTCCACGGCGAGCGCGGTGACGTGCGAGGCGGCCGGGACCTGGTAGGTGCGGCGGCCGGCCCGCGGCCCGCCGAGCCGTACGGTCAGCTTGCGCGGCGCCGCCCCCGGGCCGAGGTCGTCGATCAGCCAGAGGTCTCCGGCGCACTGGTAGACGATGCGCGAGCCGTCGGTCGAGGCGTGCCGGGCGTAGAAGTCGGCGTGGTCGGAGTGGCGGCGCAGGTCGGTGCTGTCGGGCAGGCAGGAGTAGACGTTCGCGGTGCCCTCGTGGTCGGAGAGGAACGCGATCCGACCGCCGACGAACATCACCGAGTCGAGGTGCCCGTGCAGCTCCGGCATCAGCCGGGTGCCGTGCAGCCACATCCGGCCCGTCGCCCCGCCGCGATAGCGCTTCCAGGCGGCCGGCTCATGCGGCGGCTTGCCGCTGAGCAGCAGGGTGCGCCGCTCCCCGTCGAAGTCGGCGACGGCGATGTCGGAGACCGGGCCCCAGGGAAGCTGCCCGCCGGGGCTGCCGTCGGTCGGCAGGCTGTAGGCCCAGGAGTAGTACGAGAAGGGCTGGCCGTGCGAGGAGACGGCGAGGATGTGGGCGGTGCCGTCCTTGTCGGGCGGCGTCCAGCCGCAGACCCGGGCGTCCGTGCTGCCCCAGTACGTCAGCCGGCGGGCCGGGCCGCCGTCGACCGGGGCGAGGTGCACCTCCGGGTCCAGGCTGCGCCAGGTGGTGAAGGCGATGTGCCGGCCGTCGGGGGAGAAGCGGGGGTGGCTGACGCGGGTGCGGTCGACGGTCAGCCGCCAGGCCCGGCCGGGCTCCTCGCCGGCCGGGGCGAGCGGGGCCACCCACAGGTCGTCCTCGGCGGCGAAGCAGAGCAGGTCGCCGTGCAGATGGGGGAAGCGCAGGTAGGAGCCGGGCGGGGGGCCCGGCTCGGTGGGCATTCTGCGCAGCCGGCCGGGAGGTCCGGCGGGGTCCTGCTCCGGGTGCGGTCCGACGGTCTGCGTTGCGTCGCTCACGCACCCATCGTTTCGGGACGGGCATGCCCCGGCAACTCGGCCTGGTGACGCAGACCACCCGGCGAATCGTCTCCCGGTCCGCCGGACGCGGGGTACGGTCGTGGTGTACGAAACCGTTTCGTTCACATCTCGTTCACCGCCCGGACGCGCCGCCCGGAGCGCGGTGTCTCACGCCCGGCCAGGAGGTGCGCGTCATGGCACGCGGCAGGCTCACGCCCGAGCGGGAGGCCGAGCTCTACGCCGCCGTGCTCGACCTGCTCCGCGAGGTCGGCTACGACGCGCTGACCATGGACGCCGTCGCGGCCCGTACCCGCTCCAGCAAGGCCACCCTCTACCGCCAGTGGCAGGGCAAACCGGAACTGGTCGCCCAGGCGCTGCGGCACCGCAAGCCGCTCAGCACCCAGGACATCGACACCGGCAGCGTGCGCGGCGACTTCGCCCAGTGGGTGCGGCGCGCGGACGACCGGCAGATGGCGAAGGACTCCGCCCTGATGCGCGGCCTGGGGCAGGCCGTCCACGGCAACCCCGACCTGCACCAGGCGCTGCGCGAGGTGCTGTTCGACCCGGAGGTGACGGGGCTGCGGACGATGCTGCGGCGCGGCGTCGACCGGGGGGAGATCGCCCCGGACCGTCCCGCGCTGGCCTTCGCCCCGCACATGCTCGTGGGCGCGCTGCTCGCCCGCCAGCTCATCGAGGGCCGCAGCGCCGACGCCGCGTTCCTGTCCGCCTACGTCGACGCGGTGATCCTGCCCGCACTCGGGGTCTGACCCGGCCGGAACCCCGGCCGCCGGCCCCCACCCCCAGACCTCCGGGACCGTTGCATGAGCGGAGCGGCACCCCGGAGCAGCGCCCGCCCGTGGGGACGGGAGCGGCGCGCGAGAAGAGCCCGGCGACGGACCCCCCGGGGGGACGGGATCCGTCGCCGGGCCACCGCCTTGCCGCTTATGGGCCGATCAATGGGTCTTTGTCCCTAGAGGGAGGAGCCGGTACACCCCCCTCGCCTGTTTCGCGTCGCAGGCGCTCTTGCAACATATTCGCAACAGGCACCACCATTGGGGGGTTGCGAACCTGGAGCGGAGAAGTCTGAGATGCACGTACCCGACGGATTCATCAACGCGCCGGTGTCGGTGGCGACCGGCGCGGTCGCGGCCGCCGCCGTCGCGGTCAGCCTGCGCGGCGCCCGGCGGGAACTGGCGGGTGCGACCGGCGGCGGCCACGCGGCGGAGCGCACCGCCCCGCTCGCCGGGCTCGTCGCCGCGTTCATCTTCGCCGTCCAGATGCTCAACTTCCCCGTCGCGGCCGGCACCAGCGGCCACCTCCTGGGCGGCGCCCTGGCCGCCATCCTCGTCGGCCCGTACACCGGCGTGCTCTGCGTCTCCGTCGTGCTGCTCATGCAGGGCGTGCTGTTCGCCGACGGCGGGCTCACCGCGCTCGGCGTCAACATCACCGACATGGCCCTTGTGACGACCGTCGTGGCCTACGGCCTCTTCCGCGGACTGGTCACGGTGCTGCCGCGCCGCCGCAGCTCGGTCACCGCCGCCGCCTTCGTCTCCGCCCTGGTCTCGGTGCCCGCCGCCGCGGTCGCCTTCACCGGGCTCTACGCCCTGGGCGGCACCGCCGACGTACCGCTCGGCAAGGTCTTCACCGCCATGGTCGGCGTGCACACCCTGATCGGCCTCGGCGAGGCCGCGATCACCGCCCTGACCGTCGGCGCGGTCATCGCCGTCCGCCCCGACCTGGTGTACGGCGCCCGCGGCCTGGCCAAGCCCCTCGAACTGCGCACCACGCCGGTGACGGTGCCGGCCGCGCCCGCGCCGGCGGCCGGCGGCCTCGGCACGGCGGCCCGCACGCGGCAGCCCGCGGCCCAGCCCGCGGCCCAGCCCGCGGCCGCGCTCGACACGAAGCCCGCCACGGAGCCCGCCACGGAGCCCGCCGCCCCGCCCGCCGAGGCCGCCCCCGCCCCGGCCTTCGCCCCCCGCCGCTCCGCCCGCCCCGTCTGGCTGGCCGGGCTCGCCGCCGCCCTGCTGTGCGCCGGCGGCCTGAGCTACTACGCCTCCGCCAGCCCCGACGGCCTGGAGAAGGTCGCCCACGACCAGGGCATCGACGCCCGCGCCGAGGACCACGCCGCCAAGGACTCCCCGCTCGCCGACTACAGCGTCAAGGACATCACCGACCCGCGCCTGGCCGGCGGCCTCGCCGGGGTCATCGGCGTCGGCGCCACCCTCGCCGCCGGCACCGGCGTCTTCGTCGTCCTGCGCCGCCGCAACGCCGCGGCCCGCGCCACCCCGGGCGCGCACCGCCCCGCGGAGGAGAGCTGAGATGGGCGCGGGCCACGCGCACAAGCTCTACCGGCACGGGCACTCGCCCGTGCACGCCCTGCCGCCGCACTGCAAGCTCGCGGCCGTCTTCTGCTTCGTCCTGATCGTCGTCTCCACACCCCGCGAGGCGATGTGGGCCTTCGCGCTGTACGCCCTCCTGCTCGCGGTGGCCGCCGACGCCGCCCGCGTGCCGGCCGGCTTCCTCCTCAAGCGGCTGCTCATCGAGGTGCCGTTCGTGGCGTTCGCCGTGCTGATGCCGTTCGTCGCCGAAGGTCCGCGCGTCGACGTCCTCGGGCTGAGCCTGAGCACGTCCGGCCTGTGGGGCGCCTGGAACATCCTCGCCAAGGGAACCCTGGGCGTCGCCGCCTCCGTGCTGCTCGCCGCCACCACCGAACTGCGCGAACTCCTCCTCGGCCTCCAGCGGCTCAAGATGCCCCCGATGCTGGTCCAGATCGCGTCCTTCATGATCCGTTACGGCGATGTCATCACCGACGAGATGCGGCGGATGCGTATCGCCCGCCTCTCGCGCGGCTTCGAAGCGCGCGGCCCGCGCCAGTGGGGGGTGCTCGCCAAATCCGCGGGCGCCCTGTTCATCCGCTCCTACGAGCGCGGCGAGCGGGTGCACCTCGCCATGGTCAGCCGCGGCTACACCGGCACCATGCCCGTCCTCGCCGAGACCACCGCCACCCGCGCACAATGGACCCGCGCGGCCGCCCTGCCCGCCGCCGCCCTCGCCGTATGCCTCCTGGGATGGACCCTTTGAGCACGCCAACGCCCGCCCCCTCCCTCGCCGTCTCCCAGCTCGCCTACGCCTACCCCGACGGCCACCAGGCGCTCTTCGGCGTCGACCTCACCGTCGGCCGCGGCGAGCGGGTCGCCCTGCTCGGACCCAACGGCGCCGGCAAGACCACCCTCGTCCTGCACCTCAACGGCATCCTCGAAGCGGGCGCCGGCTCTGTCACCGTCGCCGGTCTGCCCGTCGGGAAGAAGCACCTCGCCGAGATCCGCCGCCGGGTCGGCATCGTCTTCCAGGACCCCGACGACCAACTGTTCATGCCCACCGTCCGAGAGGACGTCGCCTTCGGCCCCGCCGCGGCCGGACTGCGCGGCGCGGACCTCCAGGCGCGGGTCACCGAGGCGCTGGAGCGGGTCGGCATGGCCGGCTTCGCCGACCGCCCGCCGCACCACCTCTCCTTCGGGCAGCGCCGCCGGGTCGCCGTCGCGACGGTCCTGGCCATGCGCCCGGAGATCCTCGTCCTGGACGAGCCGTCCTCCAACCTGGACCCGGCCTCCCGCCGCGAACTCGCCGACATCCTCCGCTCGTTGGACGTCACCGTCCTGATGGTCACGCACGACCTGCCCTACGCGCTGGAGCTGTGCCCGCGCTCCGTCGTCCTCTCCGGCGGCGTCATCGCCGCCGACGGCCGCACCCAGGACCTGCTGTGCGACACGGACCTGATGCGCACCCACCGCCTCGAACTGCCCTTCGGCTTCGACCCCCGCTCGGTGACGCTTCCCGTGTGAGAGGCACCGGCGGTCGGCCCTGTGACGAACCCCACGGGGCCAGGCCCTGGTCATCAGCACTGATTCCCGCGTTGCACCATTGATGGGTCACCAAAGCGGCGGATGAGTGGAAGCGGGAATCAGTGGTGGACGTCCAGGGCACGGTCGAGGACGGCTTCGAGCCGGTCCGGGACGCCTTCGCGGCCAACTTCGCGCAGCGCGGCGAGCGGGGCGCGGCCGTCGCCGTGTACCGGCACGGGCGCAAGGTCGTCGACCTCTGGGGCGGCGCGAAGCACGGTGACGGCGGCGGGGACGCCGCCGGGGCGCCGACCGCCCCCTGGGAGGCCGGCACCGCCCAGATCATCCGCTCCGCCACCAAGGGCGTCGCCGCCATCGTCCCGCTCCTGCTCCACCAGCGCGGACTGCTCGACCTGGACGCGCCCGTCGGCACGTACTGGCCCGAGTTCAAGGCCGCCGGCAAGGACCGCGTCCTGGTCCGCCACCTCCTCTCCCACCGCGCCGGCCTGCCCGTCCTGGACACCCCGCTCACCCCCGAGCAGGCCATCGACGGCGTCAGCGGCCCCGCCGCGCTCGCCGCGCAGGCACCCGCCTGGACCCCCGGCACCGACCACGGCTACCACGCGCAGACCTACAGCTGGCTGATCGGCGAACTCGTCCTGCGCGTCACCGGCCGCACCCTCGGCGGCTGGGTCGCCGACGAGATATCCGGCCCGCTCGGCCTCGACCTGTGGATCGGCCTGCCCGACGCCCTGCGCTCGCGCGCCGGCCGGCTCGCCGAAGTGGAGGCGCCCGCCCCGCCGGCCTCCGCGGGCCTGCGGGTACGGCCCAAGCCGGCGGTCGCCGACGCCTACCGCGATCCCTCCTCGCTGACCAGCCGCGCGTTCGGCGCCATCGCCCCGCCGCCCGACGAGAACGCCGACGCCTACCGCGCCGCCGAGCTCCCGGCCTCCGCCGGCATCGCCACCGCCCGCTCCCTGGCGCGCTGTTACGCCGCCCTCATCGGCGCCGTCGACGACCACCCGCGCCTCTTCGCCCCGGCCACCCTCACCCTGGCCCGCACCGAGGAGTCCGCCGGCCCCGACCGCACCCTCGTGGTCAACACCCGCTTCGGCCTCGGCTTCATGCTCCACGGCCCCGCCTCGCCGCTCCTGGGCCCCGGCTCCTTCGGCCACCCGGGCCGCGGCGGCGCCCTCGCCTTCGCCGACCCCGAGAGCGGGATCGCCTTCGGCTACGTCACCAACGGCATGCGCAAGAACGTGACGGCGGACGCGCGTGCCCAGGCGGTGTTGCGGGGCCTGGCCGCCGCTTCCCACGTTGCCGGCTGACGCGCCGTAGTGCGTCTGTGGATTTCTCCCGCCTGCGGCGGGGCGGGGGTGCCCGGAGGCGTCAGGGGGCCGGTCAGCCTGTGTGGAGCATCAGGCCGATGCCGAGGACCATCAGGGCGGCCGCGGCGATGCGGGGGGTGCCGAAGCGTTCCTTGAAGAAGACGGCGCCGATGGCGGCGCCGACGATGATCGAGGACTCGCGCAGGGCCGCGACGGGGGCGAGCGGCGCGCGGGTCTGGGCCCACAGCACGAGTCCGTAGGCGAAGACCGACAGGACGCCGCCCAGCAGGCCGCGCGAGGCGACCGGGCGGAGCTGGGCGAGCAGGGCGCGGCGGCGGGTGGCGAGGGCGTAGCAGGGGATCGCCAGGCCCTCCAGGACCATCAGCCAGGCGATGTAGCCCAGGGGCGTGCCGGAGGCGCGTACGCCCAGACCGTCGACGGTGGTGTACGAGGCGATGGCCAGGCCGGTGGCGAGCGCGGCGGTGATCGCCGGCCAGTGGGGGCGGGCGCCGCCCGGGCCGCGGATGCCCCACAGGGCGACACCGACCAGGCCCGCCGAGGCGAGGGCGACCCCGGCCAGCGCCCACCCGTCGGGGATCTCGTGGACGAAGACGGCGGCGAGGACGGTGACTACGAGCGGCGCGGTGCCGCGCGCGATCGGATACATCTGCCCGAACTCGCCCAGTTGGAAGGAGCGCATCAGCAGCGCCTGGTAGAGGACGTGCAGGACGGCGGAGGCCAGCAGGAAGGGCCAGGCGCCGGCGGCGGGCAGGGGGGTGACGGCGGCGAGGGCGGCGCCGCAGGCCGCGCCGCCACCGCCGACGAGGGTGAAGGCGAGGAGCTGGTCGCGGATGCCGTGGGCGACGGCGTTCCAGCCGGCGTGGGTGACGGCGGCGAGCAGGACCGCCGCGACGACCAGCGGCGTCACGCGGTGCGCTCGCGGGCGTCGCCGGCCCGGCCCGGGGCGTGGTCGTGGGGCGGTATGCCGCCGGTGGTCGGTGCGCCGCGGTCGGTCCCGGAATCGCTCATGGCCCGCACGCTAGCGAAAGCTGTACGGGCCATGCGAACGGGTATCCGGTCGCGGGGCGCCCCGGGTGGCCGGAAGGGCGCCCCTCGCGGTCAGCGCGCGGTGAGGAGGGCGCGGACCACCGGGCCGGCGTTGGAGCCGCCGTGGCCGCTCGCCGGGACGACGGCCGCCGCGGCGAGGTCGTCGCGGTAGGCGGTGAACCAGGCGTTGGGCTTCTTCTGGCCGTCGACCTCGGCGGAGCCGGTCTTGGCGCCGGTGTCGCCGCCGATCCCGGACATCGCCTCGGCGGCCGTACCGGAGGCCGCCGTCAGCCGCATGAGGGACTTCAGGCCCGACGCGGTGCCCGGCTTCATGGCGCGCGGGGCCTTGGCGAGGCTGCGGTGGTCGAGCGCCGGCGAGACGATGTACGGCTGGTGGAAGGCCCCGGCCCGCACCGTCGCGGCGAGCGAGGCGACGGTGAGCGGGTTCATCCGCACGCCGCCCTGGCCGATCAGCGAGGCGGCCATCTGCGCGTCGCTCTGCACCGGCACGTTGCCGTCGAAGGAGGGGATGCCGGTCTGCCAGTTCAGGCCGATGCCGAAGACGTCGCGGGCCTCCTTCGTCAGGTCGTCGTCGCTGAGCTTCTCCGCCTGCGAGATGAAGGCGTTGTTGCAGGACGCGGCGAAGCTCTGCGCGAAGGTGCCGTGCGGGATCTCGGACTTGTCGAGGTTCTGGAACTTCCAGCCGCCGACGGTGACGTACTTGGGGCACGGGTGGGACTTGCCCGGTGAGGTCATGCCCTTGTCCATGAGCATCGCCGCCGTCACGATCTTCATCGTGGAGCCGGGGGCCAGCGAGCCCTGGGTGGCGACGTTGAAGCCCTTCTCCGGGGAGTTGGCGATGGCCAGGATCTCGCCCGTGCTGGGCTTGATGGCGACCGCGGACGCCCGCGACTTGGTCTTGACCGCCTTCTCCGCGGCCGCCTGGAGCGTCGCGTCGAGCGTGGTCTTCAGGGTGCCCGGGGTGCCCTTGGAGAGCACCTTCAGCGTCTTGTCGGGCTGCTGGGCGGCGGCATCGGCGTTCTTGGCGCGGTGGATGGACAGCTCCACGCCGGGCTTGCCGTCGGTCTTGGCGCCGAACTTGTCCCGCAGGCTCGCCAGCACCCCGGCCAGCGCCGGGTGCTCGCGCGGCGTCAGTTCGGCGCCCGCGCGGTCCACGGCCTTGATCGGCGGGGCCTCGGCCTCGCCGGTGCGCAGCACGTCGCCCTTGCCCAGGCCCGGGTGCAGGACCGCCGGCTGCCAGGCGACGAGCGGCTTACCGGTGGCCTTGTCGCGCCGTACCGTCGCTTCCGTGCGGTAGCTGTAGGGGGCCTTGGTGCCCTTGTGGTCGATCTGCGCGTCGACGGTGTACGGCACCTTGTCGCCGGCCGGCGTGCCCGGCGTCAGCTTCACCGTCGAGAAGTGCGCCTGGTCGGCGAAGCGCTCCAGCTCGCCCTTGGCGGTGTCGGGGCTGTCCGTCAGGGCGGCGGCCGCGGCGGCGTCGCCGGACTGCCAGGCGGTCAGGAACTTCTGCGCCGTCGTGCGGACCTCCTTGGCCGTCAGCGGGCCGGTCCGCACCCCGGGGCTGCCGCCCGTCTTGGCGTCGGCCGACCTGACCGCCTGCGGCGACGGCTCCTGCGAGCCGTCGAACAGCGTGAAGCCGCCGACGACGCCCGCCACCAGGGCCACCGATCCGCCGATCAGCCCGTACTTCACCTCACGGCGCATGCCACCTATTCCCTCCCAGAGCGTCGTCCTCGAATACGTACACAAGAACGTGCCTGGCACTCTAAGGGACACGGGGAGGCCGTGAGTCTCGATCAGGGCACGGTCCGGTGACACGCTGTCGTCCGGCCGTGACGTGCGGGGGTCGTCGTGACGTCCGGGGGGTCAGCCGCCCGCGGCCGGCCGGCCAGCCGCGTCACCGGTCAGCAGCGCGTCCGCCGCACGCCACACCCGGTCGGCGAAGCGCGCGGCCTGGGGGTGCGCGCCGTGCGAGGGATGGGCGAGGTGGGCGCGGACGGTGGGGGCGCCGGTCAGCGGCACGAGATGGACGCCGGGGTGGGTGTAGCGCCGGGCGGCGGAGACCGGAGCGGTGCCGACGCCCAGGCCGGCGGCCACCTTCTCCAGCCACTCGTCGAAGTTGCGGCACTCGGCGCCGATCACCGGCTGCCGGCCGTCCTGCCACATGTCCGGGAACGTGGTCCCGCTCACGGTGTTGATGATCAGCGGCCACTCCGCCAGCTCCGCCCAGTCCAGCTCGCGGCGTTCGGCCAGCCGCCAGCTCGCGGGGACGGCCGCGATCCGGGACTCCTCATAGAGGAACACCCCGCGCAGCCCCTTGGGCAGGCTCTCGCCCCGCAGCAGTCCCAGATCGACCACGCCGGTGTCCAGCCCGGCGAGGGGGGTGTCGCAGCGGACGAACTCGACTTCGATCCCGGTTTCCTCCGCGAACCGGGCGGCGAGCCGCGATAACCCCTCGGGCAGTCCCCAACTGAACCCGATGCGAAGTTTCTCCCCTTCGCGCAGATCCGTCAGGACCGAGTCGAGCTGGTGCAGCAGCGGGGCGACCGCGTCCCGCAGCACGCCGCCCTTCTCGGTCAGCTCGGTCCTGCGGGTGGTGCGTTCGAACAGCCGCACGCCCAGCGACTCCTCCAGGGTCCGGATGTTGCGCGTCAGGGTCGGTTGGGCGAGATGGAGCCGTCGGCCGGCGGCGGTGAAGCCGCCCTCCTCGGCGACCGCCAGAAAGCAGCGGAGATGGCGTAGATCGATGTTCATTCTTTTAGCGTATAGGTGCTTCAGCAATGTCATTTCTCCAACCCCGGCAGGCTGTCTAGGCTTCTGGTGTCACCGAGCGGACGGGGTGCCCGGCGAAGTGCGTAGCAGGCCGGTACCCGAAGCGTTGCCCAGGTGCCCAGCCATGTGTTCAACGGGGGTAAGTCATGCAGAAATTCCGGTGCACGCCTTTGGTCGGCGGAGCGGAAAAGCTGGACAAAGAAAACGCAAAGGAATCCGGCTGCCGCTCCGGCGGGGTGGCAGGCTGATGCGCCGGTGGGGCGGTGTGCCGCGAGGTCCCGGCGCCGGTCGGCGGAGGGTCGCGGTCGCGCGCTTCCGGTAAGCGGGCCCGCGCGCCCGAACCGCGAATTTTTCTTTCCCGGGCGCTTCCCTGCCCGTCACCTTCCCGTGCGTTTCCGTTTCTCCGCCGCGCTCTCTTCGGCGCGCCCTGCCGCGCCCCTCTTCTCTCCTTTCTCCTTCCTTTAGGCGGCGGCCCCTGCCGCGCGCCCCGCCGCGTTAATCAACGGTAATGCGGCGTGTTCGCGGGATCGCTCTGCGTATTTGAAAGTTCAGTGGTCAACTACCTATTTTCCGTTGCCGGAATGTCCATTCTGATGCCCAAAACACCGAGAAGGATATTGATGTGCCGATGATCGAGACCCGCAACGGTCCCCTCGAACACGTCGTGATCGACGGCGACCCGGACCTGGCGCCCCTGGTCTTCCTGCACGGCGGCCTCGGCTGCATCGCCGCCTGGGGCCGTTTCCCCGCCCGGCTCGCCGCCGCGACCGGACGCCGCGCCCTGGTCTACTCCCGCCACGGCAACGGCGGTTCCGGCCCCGACCCGCTGCCGCGCACCCCCCGCTACATGCACCAGCACGCCCAGGAGGTGCTGCCCGAACTCCTCGACGCACTCGGCATGCACCGCCCGGTACTCGTCGGACACAGCGACGGCGCCTCCATGGCCCTGCTGTACGCCTCCGTACGGCCGGCCGAAGCCGTCGTCGCCATGGGGCCCCACATGTACTTCGAGGAGCAGAACCGGCTGGGCATCGAGGCCGCCCGGGCCTCCTACGCGGCCGGACCGCTCGCCAAGAAGATGGCCCTGGTGCACAACGACCCGCGCACCGTCTTCGACCGCTGGAGCGAGGTGTGGCTCTCGCCCGGCTTCCGCGACTGGTCCATCGAGGACGACCTCGACGTCACCGCGCCGGTCCTGCTGATCCAGGGCGACGCGGACGAATACGGCTCCCTCGACCAGATCGACTCCGTACAGCGCTCGGTGCGCGGCCCCGTGCGGCGCCTGGTCCCCGAGGGCTGCGACCACTACCCGTACCTGGTCTGCCCCGACCTCGTCATCGACACCACCCGCGACTTCCTCGCCGCGCTCGCCGCCGGCACTGTGGTGGAGGCGGCCCGATGACCGACACCACCACGACGCGGCTCGACGCCCTGCTGGCCCGCGCCGCACACCTGCACCCCGACCGCCCCGCCCTCGAAGGCGCCGGCGAGAGCTGGACCTACGCCCGGCTCGACCGCGCCGTCGACGCGCTGGCCGCACAGCTCGCCGCCGCCGGCGTCGCACCCGGCGACCGGGTCGGCGTCTACGCCGCCAAGACCCCCGCCACCGTCATCGCCCTCTACGGCGCGCTGCGGGCCGGCGCGGTCACCGCGCCCCTCGACATCGCCGACCCGCCCGAGCGCACCGCCCGCATGGTCCGCAACGCCGGCCTGTCCCTCCTGCTGACCACCGACCGCTCCCTGGCCGCCGGCCACCGCGCCGCCGCCCACGCCCGCGACGGCGCCCCCGCCGACGAGGGCGCCCTGGACCACGGCCTGAACTGGCTGCGCGTCCTCGCCCCCGACCAGCGGCCCGCACCGCTGCCCGCGCCCACCGACCGCGGCGGCTACATCCTCTTCACCTCCGGCAGCACCGGCTGGCCCAAGGGCGTCCTGCTCTCCCACGAGAACGTCGCGCACTACGCCCTGTGGGCGGCGGAGGAATTCGGGCTCACCCCCACCGACCGGATCGGCTCCCAAGCCGCCCTCACCTTCGACCTGACCACCTTCGACCTGTTCAGCGCCGCCGCCGCGGGCGCCTGCACCGTCCTCATGCCCGACCTGCTGCGCGCCTTCCCCCGCGACGTCGTCGGCTGGCTGACCGAGCAGCGCGTCACCGCCTTCATGGCCGTGCCGTCCCTCTACCACGGCATGCTCCAGCAGGGCGGCCTCGCCGACGCGCCACCGCCGGACCTGCGCATCGCCGCCTTCGGGGGAGAGGCGTTCGCCCCGCCGCTGCTGGAGCGCTACCTGCGCCTGCTGGACGGCGTGCCCTTCTACAACCTCTACGGACCGACCGAGACCAACGCCTGCACCTACCACCGCGTACCCGCCGACTGGACCGCCGACCAGGAAATGACCATCGGCCGCGGCATCGGCGGCGTCCACCTCGACGTCCTCGACGAGGACGGGCGGCCCACCGACGGCGAGGGCGAGATCCACATCGCCGGACCCACCGTCTTCCAGGGCTACCTGCGCGGCGGCGAACTCAGCGACCCCACCGTCACCGTCACCTTCCGCGACGGCGTCACCCGCCGCGCCTACGCCAGCGGCGACCTCGGCCGGATCACCGCCGACGGGCGGGTCTTCCTGCGCGGTCGGCGCGACTCCCAGGTCAAGCGGCGCGGCCACCGCATCGATCTGCTGGACGTCGAAAGCGCCGTCCTCGAACTCCCCGCCGTCGCCACCGCCGCCGTCGTCGCCAAGGACGGCGAGTCGGCCGGCCAGATCTGGGTCTACGCCCGGACCGACGCCACCGAACGGGAGGTCCTCGCCGCCCTGCGGGACGTCCTGCCGAAGCGGATGCTGCCCGACCGGATCGTCCCCGTCGCCACCCTGCCCACCACCACCAGCGGGAAGGTCGACCGCCGCGCCCTGAGCGACGCCGCCTTCACCGCACCCGCCCCCCTTGAGGAGACCCGCGCATGAACACCGTCGAAGACCTCTGCACCCTCATCAGCAGCCGCATCCGCTGGGGCCGCGACGAGGACCCGCGCTCGCTGGACGCGGACACCCCGCTGCTGGAAATGGGCCTGATCGACTCCCTGGCCATCATGGAGATCGTCGCCGCCCTCGACAAGGAAGCCGGCGTCTCGCTGCCCGACACCGAGATCGTCGCCGCCAACTTCCGCACCCCCAAGGCCCTTTGGGCGGCCATCGAGAGCCTCGCCCCCGAGGGCCGCGCATGAGCGCCCCCGCACCCGGCGCGCTGCGCACCGGCGACCCGCGCACCGAGCAACTCGTCGACCGCTACCGCGACCTGGCCGCCACCGCCTGGGAACAGGTCGCCGACAAGGACTTCGCCGCGCGGTGGCAGGCCATGGCCGACCTGGGCGTGCTCCGCCTCGCCGACCCCGGCACCTCGCACCCCGGCCCGGTCACCCGCTCCCTCGCCATGATCGAGGGCATCGGCCTGGCCGGCGTCGACCCCGGCATCTGCTACGCCCTGGCCTCCCAGATCTTCGGCATGCAGTTCCCGCTGCGCGCCGCCCTGGTCCCGGACGCCTGGCGCGCCCTCGACGGCATCGAGGACGGCAGGGTGCTGCTCTGCCACGCGCTGACCGAACGCAAGGGCGGCAGCGACCCGCTGTCCATGGCCACCCGCGCCCGGCGCGACGGCGACGGCTTCGTCCTCGACGGCGCCAAGACCTTCATCACCGCCGCGCCCGTCGCCGACCGGGCGATCGTCTTCGCCCGCACCGCCGAGGGACGCTCCCCCTTCGCCCTGTCCGCGTTCCTCTTCCCCCTCGACCTGCCCGGAGTGCTGCGCGGCGAGACCTTCGCCAAGACCGCGCTGTCCACCGTCCCGATGGGCGAACTCCTCTTCGACGGCGTCCGGCTGCCGGCCGGCGCGCTGATCGGCGAGGAGGGCTCCGGCCTGGCCGTGATGGCCTCCACCACCGCCTGGGAACGCTCGGTCATCCTCGGATACGCCCTCGGCCCGATGCACCGCACCCTGGCCCGCACCATCGACTGGGCCCGCGAACGGGACCACTTCGGGCGCCGCATGGGCGCCAGCCACCAGGTCGCCGCCCGCGTCAGCGACATGGCGCTGGCCCTGCACCGCTCCCGCGTCCAGCTCTACGCCATGGCCGCCCGGCTCGACGCCGGCACCCCCGCCCGGCAACTGGCCGCCGAAGCCGCCCTCACCAAGATCTCGGTGTCCGAGGACTTCGTCCGCCTCACCGAGCACGCCACCGCCCTGTCGGGCGTACGGGCCTTCCTCGCCGACTCCGGGCTGACCGCGGACCTCGCCGACCCCATGGCGGCCCTCACCTACGCCGGTCCCAACGACCTGCTGCGCGTGGGCATCGCACGCCAACTCGGCCTCCCCGTCGAGAACTGACCCTAAGGACATCGATGACGCTGCCGACACACCTGGACGACCTCCTCAAACTCGCCGCCGAGACCGGCGCGGCCCTCGCCCCGCTCGCCGCCGACGTCGACGCCGGCCGGTCCAACGGCCACGAGACGTACGACATCCTGCGCGACTCCGGCCTCCTGGCCCTGCTCGCCCCGCGCGACGTGGGCGGCGCCGGCCTCGGCTTCGGCGACTACTGGCGGGTGCTGGCCGAACTCGGCGCCCACAACGGCGCCGCCGCCCTCGGCTTCAACATGCACAACGTCGTGATCGGCGCGCTCGCCGACGCCGCCGGCACCGGGCTGCCGCCGGCCGCCGAACGCTTCCGCGCCTGGATGCTGGACGAGGTCGTCACCGGCCGCAAACTGTTCGCCTCCGCCACCTCCGAGACCGGCCGCGGCGCCAAACTCCGCGGCATGGGCACCCGCTACCGCCTCTCCGACGACGGCGAGAGCTACATCCTCACCGGAAAGAAGTCCTTCGTCTCGCTCGCCGGGGCGGCCGACTACTACGTCGTCGCGGCCGCCGCCGACGACGGCACCGAGGACACCGGCGACGTCTCGCACTTCGTCGTCGCCGCCGACGACCCCGGCGTCAGCTTCGGCACCGTGCACAGCCTGTCCGCGATGTACGGCACCAGCACCGCCGCCATGACCCTGGACGCCGTGGCCGTGCCCCGCTCCCGCCTCTACCTCGGCGTCGAGGGCATGTCGCTGTTCAAGGTCGTACGCGAACCGCACTGGATGATCGCCGGCTACACCGGCGCCTACCTCGGCATCGCCGAAGCCCTCTTCCGGCACGCCACCGACCACGTCACCGCCGACCCCGCCCGCGCCGCGTCGCCGGTGCTCCACCAGGAGCTGGGCCGGATGTCCGCCCGGCTGCGGGCGGCCCGCGCCCTGGTCCACGAGGCCGGCGACCTGGTCGACGCCGAACGCGGCAGCCTGGAGGCCAACGCCGCGGTGCACGCCGCCAAATACGTCGTCGGCGAGGTCGGCCCGCAACTGGCCCAGGACGCGGTACGGATCTGCGGCTCGGCCGCCGTCAGCCGCAGCCACCCGCTCGAACGCCTCGTCCGCGAGGCGTCGTTCGCCCACGTCATGCCGGCCAAGCCGCACGAGTGCCTGGAGTACCTCGGCAAGGCCGCCGTCGGCGTCAACCTCTACGACGCCCGGGCCTTCTCGTGGTGACCCCCGTCGCCGACGACACGGCCGTCACCCGGGACGCCTTCCGGGCCCTGATGGGCTCCCACCCCAGCGGCGTCGCCGTCATCACCACCACCGACGACCAGGGCGTCCCGCACGGCTTCACCTGCACCGCCCTGTGCTCGGTCTCCCTCGACCCGCCGCAGCTCCTGGTGTGCGCCTCGACCGCCGGCTCCACCCTGCCGGTGATCGCCGCCCGCGGCGCGTTCGCCGTCAACTTCCTGCACGGCTCCGGACGCCGCGCCGCCGAAGCCTTCGCCGGACCGGCCGCCGACCGCTTCACCACCGTGCCCTGGGAGACGGCGCCCGCCACCGGCCTGCCGGTCCTGCCGCAGGACGCGCACGCCATCGCCGAATGCCGCGTCACCCGCCTCACCCCGGCCGGGGACCACACCATCGTCATCGGCGAGGTGCTGCACACCCACCTGCCCGACCCGGCCGGCACCGCGCCGCTGCTCTACGGCATGCGCCGCTACGCCACCTGGCCCTCCTGACCACCCCACCCACCGCAGCGAACAACCACCGAAGCGAGGAACAGCCATGTACCGCACCATGATGAAGTCCAAGATCCACCGCGCCACCGTCACCCAGGCCGACCTGCACTACGTCGGCTCGCTGACCGTCGACTCCGACCTGATGGCGGCGGCCGACCTGCTGCCCGGCGAAAAGGTCGACATCGTCGACATCGAGAACGGCTCCCGGCTGTCCACCTACGTCATCGAGGGCCAGGCCGGCTCCGGCGTGATCGGCATCAACGGCGCCGCCGCCCGGCTGATCAGCCCCGGCGACCGGGTCATCATCATCGCCTACGCCGCCATGAAGGACGAGCAGGCCACCTCCTTCGTCCCCAAGGTCGTCTTCGTCGACGAGCACAACGCCGTCGCCGACCTCGGCGGCGACCCGGCCGCGGTCCCCGAGGGCTCCGGCCTCCTGCGCGGCGACCTTGTGGCCAACTGACGCTCCCACCAAGGCACTTCAGGAGACCTCACACCTTCAGGAGACCTCATGACGACGTCCGTGGTCAGCGGCGGCACCCGCGGCATCGGGCGGGCCCTGAGCCTGCGGCTCGCCGCCCTGGGCCACCAGGTGATCGCCCTCTACCGCACCGACGAGGACGCCGCACAGCAGACCGTACGGGCCGGTGACGGGCGGATCGAGGCGCTGCGCTGCGACCTCACCCGCCCCGACGAGATCCACGCGGTGTGCGCACGCATCACCGCCGAACACGGCGCGCCCGGCGTCCTCGTCAACAACGCCGGCGTCAACCGCGACCGGCCCTTCCTGGCCATGACCACCGAGGACTGGGACACGGTGGTGGCCACCAACCTCTCCGGCCCGTTCCACCTCAGCCGCGCCCTGGCCCCCGCGATGGCCGCGGCGGGCGGCGGCAGCATCGTCAACATCGCCTCCACCACGGCCATCCGGCCGCGGCCGGACGGCGCCAACTACTGCGCGAGCAAGGCGGGCCTGCTCCAGCTCACCAAGTGCCTGGCACTCGAACTGGCCCCCCACATCAGGGTCAACGCCCTGCTCCCGGGATTCACCGACACCGAAGAGGTCACCGAGCGCTACCGCCTCGACGACCCCGACCGGCGCGCGGCCGTCCTGGAAACCATCCCCGGGCGGCGACTGGGCACCGTCGAGGACATCGCCGACGCCCTCGAATTCCTGGTCACCGCGCGCAGCGGCTACGTCACCGGCCAGCAACTCATCGTCGACGGCGGGCACTTCATGGGCTGACCGCCCGCCCCGCACCCGACGGACCCCCTCATCCTCAGGAGAAGCACAAGCATGCGACTGAACCAGCTCCAGGTCGACGACTACCACGCCAACGGATTCCTGCTGCTGGAATCCCTGCTGGACCAGCGGGAAGTGGAAGCGCTGCGCTCCGCCTTCCTCCGTGACAGCAAGGTCCCCGGACCGCAGGTCGTCACCGAGGAGGGCGGCACCGACGTCCGCGCGGTCTACTCCTCGCACCAGCGCCAGCCGGAGTACGCCGGACTCATCCGCGACCCGCGCATCCTCCAGCCCGTACAGCAGTTGCTCACCGACGACGTCTACATCTACCAGTTCAAGATCAACGCCAAGCCGGCCTTCGGCGGCGACAAGTGGGCCTGGCACCAGGACTACCTCGCCTGGCGCGTAGCCGACGGACTGCCCGCGCCCCGGCAGATCAACATCGGCGTCTTCCTGGACGACGTCACCGAGTTCAACGGCCCGGTCATCTTCCTGCCCGGCTCGCACCGCGGCGGACTCGTCCGCGAGGGCCGCGCGGAGGCCGCCAAGTCCGACCAGCACCTCGACCCCGACGACATCTCCCTCACCCCCGAGCAGCTCGCCGAACACGTCGACCGCCACGGCATGACCAGCCCCAAGGGCCCGGCCGGCTCCGTCGTGCTCTTCTCCCCGGAGATCGTCCACGGCTCCGCGCCCAACATGTCGCCGTTCGCCCGCCGCCTGCTGATCGCCACCTATAACGACACCGCCAACCTGCCGCGCCCGGCCGGCGAGCCCCGCCCCGACTACGTCGTGTGCCGGGACACCGAGCCGCTGCGCCCCCTGCCCGCGCCGTTCTCCCAGACCCTCGAGACGGTGACGGCATGACGGCCGCGACGGGACGCGCCGTCGTCCTGGAGGAGTTCGGCGAGCCGCTGCGGCTGCGGACGTTCGACCTGCCGCCGGCCCCCGACGGCGGCATGATCGTCGCCTGCGGCTACGGCGGCATCTGCGGCACCGACCTGCACCTGCGCCAGGGCCACCTGGACATCCCCGTGCCGCTCGTCCTGGGCCACGAAGGGCTCGGCGTCATACGGGAGTTGGGCATCGGAACCCACCAGGACGCCACCGGCGCGCCGCTGGCCGCCGGCGACACGGTGATGTGGGCGTCCTCCATTGCCTGCGGCGTCTGCCCGCCCTGCCGGCTGCACCGCGAACCGACCCTGTGCGAGAACCGCCGCACCTACGGCGTCAACCGCTCGCTCGCCGACGGCCCGGAGCTGTCCGGCTCCTGGGCTGACCACATCGTGCTGCACCGCGGCACCACCGTGGTCAAGGTCGCCGACGGCACCGACCCGCTCGCCGCCATGTCCCTGGCCTGCGCCGGGCCCACCGTGGCCCATGCGCTGTACGAGCGCCGGCCGGTACGGCTGGGGGAGACCGTCGTGGTCCAGGGCAGCGGCCCGGTCGGCCTGGCGGCGGCGGCCTTCGCCCAACTGGCGGGGGCGGCCAAGGTCATCGTCGTCGGCGGTCCGGCCGGCCGGCTGGCGCAGGCCGCCGCGGCCGGTATCGGCGACGTGCACCTGGACATCGCCGGCGCCGCCGACCCCGAGCAGGTCCTGCGCGAGGTACGGGCGGCCACCGGCGGGGACGGCGCCGACCTGGTGATCGAGTGCGCCGGGGTCCCGGCGGCCGTGGGACAGGGCCTCACCCTGGCCCGCCGCGGCGGCAGCTACCTGGTCATCGGCCAGTACACCGACGCCGGGGACACCCTTCTCAACCCGCACCAGATCGTCCACCGGCAGTTGGACGTCATCGGCTCCTGGGCCTTCACCGGCGCCCACCTGGTCGAGTACGTACGGCTGCTGCCGGCCCTCACCGCGCGGTTCGACCTCGCGAGCCTGGTGACGCCCTTCCCACTGGAGAAGCACGCCGACGCGCTGTCGGCGGTGGCCACCGGCTCGGTGATGAAGGCCGTGCTGACTAGCTGACCCCGGCGGCCCCGACCGGCCGAGACAGGAGCGGCGGACGGCCTGACGGCGTGCTCGGTGCCGTCGGGCCGTTCGCTCGTGTCCGGGCGCGCCCGGTGTCGTCAGGTCGTCCGCCGCTCCTGGCCGGCGAGCGAGCCGACCGCCGTCTCCGTCTGGCGGTCGTCGGGCAGATAGGCCAGGAAGTGATGCCCCGGCTCGTCCACCGCGGCGAGCTTGACGTACCGCAGCCGCAGGTCGCCCGCCACCGGATGCCGGAAGTGCCGCACGGCCGGGTGGAACGCCGCGGTCTCCCGGGCGTCGTACCACCGGGCCGCGTCCGGATCGGCCAGCAGCTCCTCGGTGATCTCCGCGTACCGGCCGTCCTCGGGATGCCGGGCCGCCTTCGCGCGGAACTGCCCCAGCAGGCTTCGGGCCTCCGGCTCCCACTCCGCCAGCAGCGTCCGGGCGGGCGGCCAGCGGAACACCAGCCACAGCAGGTTGCGCTGCTTGGGCGCCAGCCGCGCCGGGTCGGTCAGCAGCGCCGCGTAACCGGTGTTCCACGCCAGCAGGTCCCAGTGCGGGTCGAGGACCACGGCCGGATTCGGCGCCAGCGCCTCCACCAGCGACAGCAGATTCCGCGACACCCAGCCCGGCGGCGGCCCGGCCGGCGCGGCCCGCTCCACGAAGGACAGGACGTGCGCGGTCTCGTCCGCGTCCAGCAGCAGGGCGCGCGCCACCGCCCGCAGCACCTGCTCCGACGTACGGACCCGGCCCTGCTCCAGCCACGCGTACCAGGAGCTGCTGATCCCGGCCAGCTCCGCGACCTCACCGCGCCGCAGACCCGGCGTACGGCGCCTGGGCGAGCCCGGCAGCCCCACCTCACCCGGCGTCAGACGCTCGCGCCGGGAGCGCAGGAAAGCACCCAGTTCCCGGCGCGGCCCCTCCGGGCGCGGGCCGCCCGCCCGGGCACTCCCGGGGGCGGCGCCCGCCCCCGTGTTCCCCGCCGGTCCCACGCCGCGCATACCCGCCGCTCCTCCCAAGTGCCCCGCTCTTTCCCCCGGCCCGGCCGCCGCGGAGCGCCCGGCAGGGTGTGAGAAAGGGTAATCGGCTGAGGTCCGGGGACGGCGGGCGGCGGTGATGGGCTGGAGGTCGCCGGCCCGAGAGGCACCGAGGGCCCGAGAAGCCCGGAGCCCAGGGACGGCCGGCGACAGCGAAAGGAGCACCCTCGTGGACACACCCGCCCCCGGCACCACCGAGGCCACCACCCCGGGCCCCGGCACCCCTGGCCCCGCCCCCGGCACCGCCAAGGCCACCCCGGACACCCCCAGCCTCGGCACCCCCGAAGCCCCCCAGCCACCCGCCGGTCTACCCGCCGCCTCCCTCCGCCTCCTGCGCGCCGCCGGCTTCGTCAGCAACTTCGACCGCTTCTGCATCACCCCGATGCTGCTGCTCATCGGCACCCAACTCGGCGTCTCCCTGCCGACCGTGATGCTGGCGGCCAGCGGCTACTTCCTCTGCTACGGCCTGATGCAGCCGGTCTGGGGCCTGGCCAGCGACCGGATCGGCCGGGTACGGGTGATGCGCCTGTCGCTGACCGGGGCGGCCGCCGCCTCCCTGTGCTCGGTGCTCGCCCCCGACGCGCCGGTCCTGATCCTCGCGCGCGCCGCCGCCGGCGCCTTCTTCGCCGCGTCCATCGCCGCGTCCATCACCTACGTCGGCGACACCGTGCCCGCCGAGGTCCGGCAGCGGCCGCTCAGCGAGCTGATGACCGCCTTCGCCCTGGGCACGGCGGTCGCCACGGTCGTCGCCGGCGCGTTGGCCCACTACGTCAGTTGGCGACTGGTCTTCGCCCTCCCCGGCCTGATCGCCGTCTACCTGGCCGTCGCCCTGCGCCGCCTGCCCGAACCGCCGCGTCCGCCGGCCGGTTCCCTCCTCGCCCCGATCCGCGTGGTGCTGCGCTCACGCTGGCAGTGGTACGTGATGGCCGTCGCGATGCTCGAAGGCGCCGTCCTGCTCGGCTTCCTGACCTACGTCGCACCCGCCCTGGAGGCCCAGGGTGCCTCGGCCACCCTGGCGGGCGCGGTCTCCGCGCTCTACGGCGTCGGCTCGATGGCGGCGGCCCAGATGGTCAAGCGACTGGTCGGCCGGTGGACACCGGTCCGCCTCATCGTGGCCGGCGGCGTACAGATGGCCGCCGCGTTCTCCCTCGCCGCGGCCAGCCGGTCCGTCCCGGCCCTGGTGGTGACGGCGCTGCTGCTGGGCGGCGGCTGGTCGTTCATGCACTCCACGATCCAGTCCTGGGCCACCGCCCTGTCCCCGACGGCCCGCGCCACCGGCGTCGCCATGTTCGGCCTGGCCCTCTACGTCGGCAGCGCCCTGGCCAGCACGCTCGCCGCCGCCCCCGCCGAACACCACGCCTACCAGGGCCTGTTCCTGACGGCCGCGCTCCTCACCGTCCCGTTGACCCTCGCCGCCGCCCTGGGCCGCGCCCGCTACCGCCCCTGACCCCCACCCCGGGGTGCGGCCACTCGCCCCCACACCCCGGCCCCGCACCCAGGTATCGAACCAACCCCCTGGGTCAACAGCGCCCCGACCAGAGGTCCCCCCTGGCCGGGGCCGCTCCACGCCCTCTGGTCCGTCCCTGGGCCGTGCTCATACTCTCCAGACATGCCCGGGCCGTCCGTGGGGTGTCCGAGGCCCTCCACAGACGGCCGGCAACGAGCGGCAACGACCGCGACGAGGCGCCGGAGCGCCCGGCAGGGGAAACCCCCTACACCCAACTGTCGAACCACATCCGGTGGTGCCAAGCCGACTTCGGGATCGGTTGGCCCGTGTAGAGCGGGTAGAAGTAGATGAAGTTCCAGGCGATGAGGAGGAGCAGTACGCCGGCGCCGACCGCGCCGATTGTGCGGCGTCGTTCTGTGGAGCCGGGGGGGCCGATGAGGGCGCCGGTCAGCATGGCCAGCGCCAGGCAGAGGAACGGTACGAAGACCACGGCGTAGAACAGGAAGATGGTCCGCTCCTGGTAGAGGAACCAGGGCAGGTAGCCCGCCGCGACGGCGCAGGCGATCGCGCCGGCCCGCCAGTCGCGCCGGAACAGCCAGCGGTAGAGGACGTACAGCAGCGCGAAGCACGCCGCCCACCACAGCAGCGGTGTGCCCAGCGCCAGGACCTCGCGGGCGCAGCCCTCGGCGGCCGTGCAGCCGTCCTGGCCGGCCTTGGGGTCCTCGTAGAAGTAGGAGACCGGGCGGCCCAGGACCAACCAGCTCCACGGGTTGGACTGGTAGGTGTGCGGCGTGGTCAGTCCGGTGTGGAAGGAGTAGACCTCGGTCTGGTAGTGCCACAGGCTGCGCAGCCAGTCCGGCAGCCAGGTCCATGAGCCGGTGCGGCCCTCCGTGGTCGTCGCCCAGTCGCGGTAGTAGCCGCCCTTGGTGGCCAGCCAGCCCGACCAGGACGCGAGGTAGGTGGCCAGCGCGACGACGACGGTCGCGCCGAACGCGGGCAGGACGTCGCGGCGCAGCACGGCGCGCAGCGGATGCCGGGCGCCGGCCGTACGCCGCGCCGCCACGTCCCACAACACCGCCATCAGGGCGAACGCCGCCAGGTAGTACAGGCCGTTCCACTTCGTCGCGGCGGACAGGCCCAGGCACAGCCCGGCGACGATCCGCCACGGCCGCCACCCCAGCCGCAGCCCGTCACCGACCTCCTCGTCCGGGCGCGCCAACTGGTCCGGGCCCACGGGAAGCGCCGCCGCCAGCCGGGCCCGGGTGCGGTCGCGGTCCACCAGCAGGGCGCCGAAGGCGGCCACCACCCAGAACATCACGATCAGGTCCAGCAGCGCGGTGCGGCTCATCACGAAATGCAGCCCGTCGACGGCCAGCAGCGCGCCGGCCAGACAGCCCAGCGCGGTCGAGCGCAGCAGCCGGCGGCCGATGCGGCACACCAGCAGCACCGACAGCGTGCCGAGCAGCGCGACGGTGAACCGCCAGCCGAAGGGGTTCATCCCGAACACCCACTCGCCGGCCGCGATCAGCCACTTGCCCATCGGCGGGTGCACGACATAGGAGTGCTCGGGCGTGAGCAGGATCTGCGGCGGGTGGCCGACCAGCGCGTCGTTGGCGTTCTTGGCCCAGGTGCCCTCGTAGCCGTACTGGAGCAGTGACCAGGCGTCCTTGGGGTAGTACGTCTCGTCGAATATCACCTTGCGTGGGCTGCCCAGGTTCCAGAACCGCAGCAGGCCCGCGAACAGCGCCACCAGCAGCGGTCCGACCCAGGCCGACCAGCGCGCGGCCCGGGCGGCGCCCGCCGGGCCCACGCCGAACACCGCCCACAGCCGCGTCCCCGGCTCGGGGAAGGCGGGCACCAGCCGCTCCCGGACATCGGCCCGCGGGCGGCCGGCGTATCCGAAACGGCGCAGCCGCCGCTGCCACCCGGGGTACTGGGGGGCCGGCTCCATGGCGCGGTGGGCCGCGGCGTCGGTCGTGGTGTCACTCGTCACCGGCCCATCGTAGGGAAGGCCCCTGTGGCCCGGCGCGCTGCGCCACCGGCGGGTGGCGGCGGGTCGGCCGTGGCGGCCCTGGGAGGATGGTGGTGTGACTGGAACGCTGGTACTTGCAGGGACGCCCATCGGCGAGGTGGCGGACGCCCCGCCGCGGCTCGCCACCGAACTCGCGGCCGCCGACGTGATCGCCGCCGAGGACACCCGGCGACTGCGCCGGCTGACCCAGGCGCTGGACGTCGTGCCGACCGGCCGGGTCGTGTCGTACTTCGAGGGCAACGAAGCGGCCCGCACCCCGGAGCTGGCCGACGCGCTGGCCGGCGGGGCGCGGGTGCTGCTGGTCACCGACGCCGGGATGCCGTCGGTCTCCGACCCCGGCTACCGCCTGGTCGCCGCCGCCGTCGAGCGCGGTGTGAAGGTCACCGCCGTACCGGGCCCCAGCGCCGTCCTCACCGCGCTCGCGGTCTCCGGCCTGCCGGTGGACCGCTTCTGCTTCGAGGGATTCCTGCCCCGCAAGGCGGGCGAGCGGCTCTCCCGGCTGCGCGAGGTCGCCGCCGAACGCCGCACCCTGGTCTACTTCGAGGCTCCCCACCGCCTGGACGACACCCTCGCCGCGATGGCCGAGGTCTTCGGCGCGGACCGGCGCGCCGCGGTGTGCCGCGAGCTGACCAAGACCTACGAGGAGGTCAAGCGCGGCCCGCTGGGCGAACTCGCCCCCTGGGCGGCCGAGGGCGTCCGCGGCGAGATCACCGTCGTCGTCGAGGGTGCCCCGGACACCGGCCCGCAGGACGTGGGTCCCGAGGAGCTGGTGCGCCGGGTCCGCGTCCGGGAAGAGGCGGGGGAGCGGCGCAAGGAAGCCATCGCCGCGGTCGCCGCGGACGCCGGTCTGCCCAAGCGGGAGGTGTTCGACGCGGTCGTCGCGGCGAAGAACGCGGCGGTCGCGGCGGAGAAGGCGGCCGGTGGGGCGGAGAAGGCGGCCGGTGGGGCGGAGAAGGCGGCCGGTGGGGCGGAGAAGGCGGCCGGCGGCGCGAAGGATTCGGCCAAAACCGGACCGTCGGAAGGTAAATGACTAACCTGGAAGGTAAAGCGCGAGGCCACGCGGCGGGGCCTTTCCTCTGTGCCCGGCCAAAACTGGGCCAATAGGGGGCCCAGGCCGCTGCGCCGGGCCGGGGAAAGGAGTCCACTGGCCAGTGGGACGTCCGGTCCCCGAAGACCTTGTCCAGCGGACAAGAGGAGCGCCAATGAGCGAGATCGCACCCACTCCCGCCACCGACGCAGCCCCGCCCGCCCCCCGTCAGGAACCCGCGGCCCACGAGGCGTACGCCTTCGCGTGCATGCGCTGCGGCCACGGCTGGGAGCAGGCGTACGAGATAGAACACCACGTGGACGCCACCGGCGACATGCACGTCGTCTATTACGCCGACGGTGAGCGGGTGCCGTCCCCGTTGACCCGGCCCGTCTGTCTGAACTGCGCTGGCAACGTGGTGCGCATCATGCGTGCCGGCCAGGTCTCGCGGGTCTCGCACGCGATCGCGAGCCTGCACCAGCGCCGCCCCGCCGACGACGATCCCGCCGAGCCGCGGACGGCCCCGGACAGCACGGGCCCCACCTCCGACGACACCACCCGGCGCCACCACTGGCACCTCTCCGACCTGCTGCACCCCTTCCAGCACCACCACAGGTGAGGCCCGGGCCGCGGCCCTCGTAGGATCGCGGCCATGGCACAGCACGAGAGGGACACCCCGCCGCCGCTGCCCGAACCACTGCGGGTGGCGGTCGCGGACTCGCACACCCACCTGGACATGCTCCCCCGGACAACGCCGGACGGTGCCCCGACCGACACCGTCGAGGAGGCGCTGGCCAAGGCCGCCTCCGTCGGGGTCACCACCGTCGTCCAGGTGGGCTGCGACGTGGCCGGCTCACGGTGGGCCGCGGACACCGCCGCCGCGTACGACAGCGTGCGGGCCACCGTAGCGCTGCACCCCAACGAAGCGCCCCGGATCGTCCTCGGGGACCCCGATGGATGGTCGCGGCAGGATGCCCGCGAAGCCGGCGGCGACGCCGCCCTGGACGCGGCCCTGGCGGAGATCGACGCGCTGGCCGCACTCGCGCACGTCAGCGGCGTCGGCGAGACCGGCCTGGACCACTTCCGCACCGGCCCCGACGGCATGGCCGCCCAGCAGCGGTCCTTCCGCGCCCACATCGAGATCGCCAAACGGCACGACAAGGCCCTCGTCATCCACGACCGCGACGCCCACGAGGACGTCCTGCGGATCCTGCGCGAGGAGGGCGCGCCCGAGCGGGTCGTCTTCCACTGCTTCTCCGGCGACGCCGAGATGGCCAAGGTCTGCGCGGCGGCCGGATACTTCCTCTCCTTCGCCGGAAACGTCACCTTCAAGAACGCCCAGCCGCTGCGCGATGCGCTCGCCGTTGCCCCACCCGAACTGGTGCTCGTCGAGACCGACGCCCCCTTCCTCACCCCCGCGCCCTACCGCGGCCGGCCCAACGCGCCCTACCTCATTCCCGTCACCCTCCGTGCGATGGCCGAGGTCAAGGGCATGACCGAGGACGCGCTGGCCTCGGCCGTCGCGGCCAACACGGCACGCGCCTTCGGCTACTGACGCCCCCGCGGACCGCACGCCACCCCCGGCGCGGCCACGCTGAGTAGCGGGTCGACTTTGGAGAGTCACCGTCGCCTCCGCTACATTCCGGCCGTCAACCCGCATCAGTGGCATGTGGAGCGTCGTGAGTCATTCGCAGAGCAGCCACCGCGCCGCGCGCGGCCGCCGCGGCCGGAGCCCGGGCACCACCGTGGCCCCGCCGTACGAGCCCTCCTACGAGCCGTCCTACGAGTCCCCGTACGAGCCCCGGTACGAGCCCCCCTACGAGCCCTTCCCCACGCCGTCGTACCCGCCGCCGTACCCGCCCTACGAACCACCCGCCCCCTATCGGCGCTACGGCCCCCGGGCCGCGACCGGGCCGCGCGGCCTGCTGCCCCACCAGTCCACCTCCCCCGACCCGCCGCCCCCCGCGCCCGCCGGCCCCACCCTGCCGCCCGCCCCCGGCGGCCGCGCCGCCGCCCGCCGCGCCGCCCGCGAGGCCGCCCGTCGCAAACGCCCCGCCCCCACCCCCGAAACGCTGCGCCGGCTGCTGCCCCGCGCCCTGGTCGTCGCCTTCCTCGCCGGCGGCACCACCGCCTTCATCGCCCACGACAAAGCCGTCCGGCTCAGCGTCGACGGCACCCCCCGCACCCTGCACACCTTCGCCGACGACGTGGACGACCTGCTCGCCGACGAACACCTGCACATCGGCCGGCACGACCTCGTCGCCCCCGCCCCCGGCACCGCCCTGGGCAACGGCGACGAGGTCGTCGTCCGCCACGGCCGCCCCGTCGTCCTGACCATCGACGGACAGCGCCACCAGGTGTGGACCACCGCGGCCACCGTGGACGGCGCGCTGCGCCAACTCGGCGTCCGCGCCGAGGGCGCCTACCTCTCCAGCTCCCGCCACCATCGCATCGACCGGCACGGCCTGGAGCTGGCCGTCCGCACCGAACGCGCCGTGGTCTTCGTCGCCGACGGCCGCGAATACCGGGTCCGCACCAACGCCGCCACCGTCCGCGAGGCCCTCGCCCAGGCCGGCCTCGCCCTGCGCGACCAGGACACCACCTCCGTCCCGCCGGACAGCTTCCCGCGCGAGGGCCAGACCATCTCGGTACTGCGCATCACCGGCTTCCAGGAGGTCCGCGAGGAGACCGTCCCCTTCCGGACGATCAAGCGGCCCGATCCGAGCCTGACCCGCGGCACGCAGTCCGTCGTCCAGCAGGGCCGGCCCGGCGTGCGCCGGGTCACCTACCGGCTGCGGACCGTCAACGGCGTCAAGCAGAAGCCCAAGCAGGTGGCCACCGAGGTCGTCCGGGCGCCCCGCCCGCAGATCGTGCACCTGGGCACCCGCGTCCTGCCGACCTCGGTCCAAGGCGCCGGCCACCTCGCCTGGGACGCGCTCGCGCGGTGCGAGGCCGGCGGCCGGCCGAACGCCGTCGACACGTCCGGCAACTACGGCGGCCTCTACCAGTTCGACGTCGCCACCTGGCACCGCCTCGGCGGCCACGGCCGCCCCCAGGACGCGCCCGCCCAGGAGCAGACCTACCGCGCCAAGAAGCTCTACATCACCCGGGGGGCGAGCCCGTGGCCGGTGTGCGGCCGTAAGCTTCACCGGTGAACGAGCGCAGCGAGCGAACAACGGAAAGGCGCGCACGGCGGGCGACCGCGGCGGCGCGCAGCGAGGCTTCGGCATGACTGAGAGCACCACCCCCGACGAGTCCGGTCCTCTGCTGGGGCCCGCCGATGTCCGCGAGCTGGCCACCGCGCTGGGCGTACGCCCCACCAAGCAGCGCGGCCAGAACTTCGTCATCGACGCCAACACCGTCCGCCGGATCGTGCGGACCGCCGACGTGCGGCCCGACGACGTCGTCGTCGAGGTCGGCCCCGGGCTGGGGTCGCTGACCCTGGGACTGCTGGAGGCCGCCGACCGGGTCGTCGCCGTCGAGATCGACGACGTGCTCGCCGCCGCGCTGCCCGCCACCGTCGCCGCCCGGATGCCCGACCGCGCCGACCGCTTCGCGCTGGTGCACAGCGACGCGATGCAGGTCACCGAGCTGCCCGGGCCCGCGCCGACCGCGCTGGTCGCCAACCTCCCCTACAACGTCGCGGTGCCGGTGCTGCTGCACATGCTCGCGGCGTTCCCCACCATCGACCGCACCCTGGTCATGGTCCAGGCCGAGGTCGCCGACCGGCTCGCCGCCCGCCCCGGCAACAAGGTCTACGGCGTGCCGTCGGTCAAGGCCAACTGGTACGCCGAGGTCAAGCGGGCCGGCTCCATCGGCCGCAAGGTCTTCTGGCCCGCGCCCAACGTCGACTCCGGCCTCGTCTCGCTGGTCCGCCGCGAGAAGCCGCTGGAGACGACCGCGAGCCGCGCGGAGGTGTTCGCGGTGGTCGACGCGGCCTTCGCCCAGCGCCGCAAGACCCTGCGGGCCGCCCTCGCGGGATGGGCCGGATCGGCCGCCGCCGCGGAGGCCGCGCTGGTCGCCGCGGGCGTCTCGCCGCAGGCCCGCGGCGAGGCCCTGACCGTCGAGGAGTTCGCGCGGATCGCCGAACACAAGGGACCGGGTGGCACGCCGGGCATCCGGCAGGCGGGAGACGAAGCCGTATGAGCCGCACATCGATCACCGTCCGCGTCCCGGCCAAGGTCAACGTCCAGCTCGCCGTCGGCGCCGCCCGCCCGGACGGCTTCCACGACCTGGCCAACGTCTTCCTCGCCGTCGGCCTCTACGACGAGGTCACCGCCACCCCCGCAGACAGCCTGCGGATCACCGCCGAGGGCCACGACACCGACCAGATCCCGCTGGACCGCACGAACCTGGCCGCCCGTGCCGCCGAACTGCTGGCCGCCCGGCACGGCCTGGAGCCGCGCGTCCACCTCCACATCCGCAAGGACATCCCCGTGGCGGGCGGCATGGCCGGCGGCAGCGCGGACGCCGCGGCCGCCCTGCTGGCCTGCGACGCCCTGTGGTCGACGGGCGCCTCGCGCACCGAACTCCTCGACATCTGCGCCGAGTTGGGCAGCGACGTGCCGTTCAGCTACGTCGGCGGCGCGGCCCTGGGCCGCGGTCGCGGCGAGCTGCTGACGCCGCTGAGCGTGGGCGGCGCGTTCCACTGGGTCTTCGCGGTCGCCGACGGCGGACTGTCCACCCCGGCCGTCTACCGCGAGTTCGACCGCCTGACGGCGGGTACGGACATCCCCGCGCCCGAGGCGGACCCGGCGCTGCTGGCCGCCCTGGAGAGCGGCGACGCCACCGCCCTCGCCGCGACGCTGAGCAACGACCTCCAGCCCGCGGCACTGTCCCTGCGCCCCACCCTGACCGCGACCCTCAACGCCGGCACCGCCGCCGGCGCCCTGGCCGCCCTCGTCTCCGGCTCCGGCCCGACCACCGCGTTCCTGGCCAAGGACGCCGAGGCCGCCCAGGACGTGGCGGCGGCGCTGCTGGCATCGGGCACCTGCCGCCAGGTGCGGGTGGCGGATTCTCCGGCGGCGGGGGCGACGGTCCTCTAGCGGGGGCGACGGTCCTCTAGGGGGCGGGCGAACAGATCCCGTAGGGGATGCGAGCGCCCCCTGCGGGCCACAACGGGGCGGGGGCGGGCGGAGTTCCCGTTTCCCCGCCCCCTTCCCGCGGCCGTCGCCCTGCGCCGGGCGTACTCAAGCGCCCGGGGGCACTACTGCGCCGGGGAGCCCTCAAGCGCCCGGCAGCCCGGCGTCCTTGACGGCGGAGACGAAGGACGTCCAGGCGGCGGCCGGGAAGACGATCGCGGGGCCGTGCGGGTCCTTGGAGTCGCGGACGGGGACGACGCCGGGGAGGTCGTCGACGACCTCGACGCAGTTCGCGCCGTCACCGTTGGTGTAGCTGCTCTTGCGCCAGACGGCGGTGCTCAAGTCAATTCGGCTGCTTGCCATTTCGGTAGTCCTCTGCGGCCGCCTCGATCAGGGTGAGGGACGCCTTCGGCGGTAGCGCGGCGGCCCTCAGCCGATCGTATGCCTTGCGGTATTTCTTCACGAGGGCCGAATCGTCGATGGTGTCACTGCTGTACTCCGATTCCAGGTAGGCCAGCGGCGGGGCATCCGGGAAGGTCAGGAGCTGCAGCAAGCCCACCGCCATGAGGGGGTGCGGTCCGCAGTTCCACGGCAGGATCTGTGGAATGACCCGGTGGCGCCTCGCCAGCGCCGCGATGCGGTCGAGCTGATCGGCCATCTCCTCCGAAGGGAGCATCGGGCATCGCAACACGTGCTCGGGCAGGATCACCCAGTATTCCGGGGTCTTGGGGTCGTCCTCGAACAGGCGGGCCCGCGCCATGCGGGCGCTGATCTTCACCTCCACCTCCTCGTCGGTCGCCAGCGGCTGCGTTGCCCGCACCAGTGCCCGCGTGTACGCCGCCGTCTGCAACAGGCCGGGGATGAGGGTCGGGCACCACTCCTCGATGCTCTCCGCGCGCTTCTCCGCCTCCAGGATGTCCTCGTAGTAGGGGGGATGGCCCTTCCGCTTCGCCTTTCGCACGTCCTCGCACCGCCGCCCGAAGAACCCGTCGGTACCGAGCACCTTGTCCACATGCTCGGCAAGATCCGCCGGCATGCGTCGCTCGCCGCGCTCGATCTCGCTGAGGTGGCTCGGGCCGTAGAAGCTGCCCTCGACCAGTTGCTGGAGGGTGAGTCCGGCCAGCTCCCGCTGGTAGCGCAGTTCCTTGCCGTAGAAGGTCGGAACTCCCGTCGAGCCGTCAATGTCCTTGCGTCGTGCCACGCTTCACCGCCGTACAGGTATGTGCTTCACGGTTTTCCGGACGAGCCCCGGCGGTTCCCCGCGTTTCCCCCACTCGCACCGCACATTCCCGAGGCCACGGCCGGGAGCCCAAACCCCTTTCACGCTACGCCGCGTCACGTCACTGTGTGAGCGATTCGTCGCCATGCGTAAAGGAAGGCGCAGGTTCGATGTCCACTGACCACCCCACCCCCGACGACGTGCGGGACAGCGCCGAAGAGCTGCGTACCGCGCTCAAGGACAACGGCATCACGCTGCCGTCGCTCGGCGTCGATCTGCCCGGCTTCGCGGGCAGCTACGCCGTTCCGCTCGTCGCCCTCGGTAATTGCCACGCGGCCACCGCCCGCAGGCTCGCCGAGGCCCTCCGTAAGGCGGCCACCCGTTGAAGGGACCGACCGGCCTCGTCCGAACGCTCTTTGCCGCGCTGCTGGGTCGGTTGCTTCCGGCTCGCGGCGGCCATCGGGCGGTCGGCAGCAGCGGTGTCCTGTCCGCCACGGCCTGGTCGTCGGCGCCTCCGGCGAGGCGCCGGCTCGTGCGCGTCACCCGGGTCCCGCCCGGCCTGCTCGTGCTGTCCGGCGAGCACAGCCTCCTCGTCCGGCCCTACGTGTGCGCGTCGGAGGCGGAACGGCGCCCTGCGGCTCAGGACGTCAGGCGCCGGGAGCTGGACGAGACCGTGCGCAGACTCAACACATGGTCGTCCGGTGGGGGCGGACGCCGATGAGGCCGCCCGAAGAGCGGGGCGCCCACGCCACGCCCCCGGCAGCCGCCGGCACCCCCGGCGACCCGCCGGCCGGCCGAGGGCGGGCCGTCGCCGCCCGCCGCGAACCCGCGCGGAAGGGCCCCCGTCCGCCGCCGACTAGGCTGGGTGCGTCTATCGATGTGCAACGCAGGAGTGAGATGGCCGTCAACCTCGTCAATCTGGAAGCCGTCGGCAAGGTCTACGGGACCCGTGCCCTGCTCGACGGTGTCTCGCTCGGTGTCAACGAGGGGGACCGGATCGGCGTCGTCGGGCGCAACGGGGACGGCAAGACCACCCTGATCCGGATCCTCGCCAAGCTGGAGAGCGCGGACGACGGCCGGGTCACGCACTCCGGCGGGCTGCGGCTCGGCGTGCTGACGCAGCACGACTCCCTCGACCCGGCCGCCACCGTCCGGCACGAGGTCATCGGCGACCTCGCCGACCACGAGTGGGCGGGCAACGCCAAGATCAGGGACGTCCTGACGGGCCTGTTCGGCGACCTGCACCTGCCGGGCTTCGAGAAGGGCCTGGACACCGTCATCGGGCCGCTGTCCGGTGGCGAGCGGCGGCGGATCGCGCTGGCCAAGCTGCTGATCGCCGAGCAGGACCTGATCGTCCTGGACGAGCCCACCAACCACCTCGACGTCGAGGGCATCTCCTGGCTGGCCCGGCACCTGCGGGCCCGCCGCTCCGCGCTGGTGGTCGTCACCCACGACCGGTGGTTCCTGGACCAGGTCTGTACCCGCATGTGGGACGTCCAGCGCGGCGACGTGCACGAATACGAGGGCGGCTACAGCGACTACGTCTTCGCGCGGGCCGAGCGCGAGCGGATCGCGGCCACCGAGGAGGCCAAGCGGCAGAACCTCATGCGCAAGGAGCTGGCGTGGCTGCGGCGCGGCGCCCCCGCCCGCACCAGCAAGCCCCGCTTCCGCATCGAGGTCGCCAACGAACTCATCGCCGACGTGCCGCCGCCGCGGGACACCGCCGAGCTGATGAAGTTCGCCAACTCCCGGCTGGGCAAGACCGTCTTCGAGCTGGCGGACGTCACCGTCCAGGCCGGGCCGAAGGTGCTGCTCAAGCACCTGACCTGGCAGCTCGGCCCCGGCGACCGGGTCGGCCTGGTGGGTGTGAACGGCGCGGGCAAGACCTCGCTGCTGCGGGCGCTGGCCGACGCGGCCCGCACCCAGGGCGAGGCGCAGCCCGCGGCCGGCGAGATCACCGTCGGCAAGACCGTCAAGCTGGCCTACCTCTCCCAGGAGGTCGCCGAACTCGACCCCGCGCTGCGCGTGCTGGAGGCCGTCCAGCGGGTGCGCGAGCGGGTCGACCTCGGCAAGGGCCGGGAGATGACCGCCGGGCAGCTCTGCGAGCGGTTCGGTTTCAGCAAGGAGAAGCAGTGGACGCCGGTCGGCGACCTCTCCGGCGGTGAGCGGCGCCGGCTGCAGATCCTGCGCCTGCTGATGGACGAGCCCAACGTCCTGTTCCTGGACGAGCCGACCAACGACCTGGACATCGAGACCCTGACGCAGCTCGAGGACCTCCTCGACGGCTGGCCCGGCTCGATGATCGTCATCAGCCACGACCGGTACTTCATCGAGCGGACCACCGACCGCGTCTTCGCGCTCCTGGGCGACGCCCGGCTGCGGATGCTGCCGCGCGGCCTCGACGAGTACCTGGAGCGCCGCCAGCAGGTGATCGACGCCGCGGTGCCGGCGCCGTCGCAGCAGGCCGCGGCGCCCAAGAAGGCGGCGGCCGTCAACCGCGCGGCGCAGAAGGAACTCCAGAAGATCGAGCGGCAGTTGGACAAGATCGGCGGCAAGGAGTCCACGCTCCACGCGCAGATCGCCGAGCACGCCACCGATTTCGAGAAGGTCGCCGGTCTCGACGCCCGCCTGCGGGAACTGGCGGCCGAGCGGGACGAGTTGGAGATGCGCTGGCTGGAGCTGGCCGAGGACGCGTAGCGGAGCGGGGCGCGCGGGGCGGCCGACCGGCCACCCGGCGGCAATCGGCCCGTATATGGCCAGGATCCGGCATTCCGGTGGTCTTCTCCCCGGTACGCCCGCGCCCGGCCACCCGAACGTGTAGCTTCCCGGGGACGACGGGCCCGGCGGGGGCCGGGGGCGGGATCCGCCGGGGACTGAGGGGGTGGCTCGATGGGCGTACGGCTGATGGTGGTCGACGATCACCGTCTGCTCGCCGAGGCGCTCGCCTCGGCCCTGAAGCTGCGCGGGCACCGCGTGCTGGCGGCGGCCGCGCCGTGCGCCGGCGCCGCTGACCTGGTGGTGAGCCGGGCGCCCGAGGTGTGCCTGCTGGGGACCGCCGCACCGGCCGAGCCGGGCGCGTTCGACCCGGTCGTACGGATCAAGAAGGAGCGGCCGCAGGTGGCGGTCGTGGTGCTGGGGCCGGTGCCCAGCCCGCGCGGTATCGCCGCCGCGTTCGCCGCCGGCGCGTCCGGCTACGTCCGCAACGACGAGCGCATCGAGGGCGTCGAGCGCGCCATGATGAAGGCGCGGGCGGGCGACGCGGCCGTCTCGCCGCAGTTGCTCCAGCAGGCGTTCGAGGAGCTGCTGCACCCCGCCGCCCAGCCCGACGACGAGGGCGCGCGGCTGCTGCGGCTGCTCACCCCGCGCGAGGTGGAGGTGCTGATGCGGGTCGCGGACGGTGAGGACACCCGGCTGATAGCGGCCGGGATGGACATCGCGCCGAGCACCGCGCGCACCCATGTGCAGCGGGTCCTGATGAAGCTGGAGGTCGGCTCCCGGCTGGAGGCCGCGGCCCTGGCGGCGCGTACGGGGCTGCTGGAGCGGGCGGCCAGGGGCGACGGGGCGGCACCGGCGGCGGAGCCGGAGGACGCGGCCCCGCCGTCGTAGTTCGGTCAGTGGCCCGAGTGGTCGTCGATTCCTTCCCGCAGTTCGGCGGCGGTCGGCGGGAGGGCCGGCCGCAGCTTCAGCCAGACGAGGAAGAACAGGCCCAGGGCGAGCATGCCCAGCCCCGTCCACAGGTTGATGTTGATGTCCTGGGCCTTCTTCAGGTCCGCGTCGGAGGCGGTGAGGCCGGCGAGGGTGACGATCACGCCGTAGACGGCGAACAGGCCGCCGATGATGCGCCGTACGTCGAACAGCCGCGCCGCGGTGGCCGACTCGCGTTCCAGTTCCTCGACCTCGTGCTGGTAGTCGCTCATGGTGTGCGTTCCTCGGCAGACTCAGAAGGAGAAGGGGATGTAGCACAGGGCGGCGAGGGCGACCGCGCCCCAGCCCAGCAGGGCCGGCTTGCGGTACCACGCGTCGTCTCCCGCGGCGGGCGGTTCCTCCATGCCGGGTGACCTGGAGCCGTAGACCAGGCCGGCGAGGGACGCGGCCGGCTTGGGTTCGGTGACCAGGGTGACGACGAGCATCACCACGGCGCCGACGACGAACGCGACGATCGAGGAGACGAAGTTGGCGCCCTGCTCGGAGGGAATGGCGATGACGCCCTGCTTGTAGAGCCCGAAGTAGTTCACCATCGCGGCGGTGGTGCCCGACAGCAGGCCCCAGAACCCGGCGGCGGCGCTGGTGCGCTTCCAGAACATCCCGATGATGAACACCACGAACAGCGGGACGTTGAAGAAGGAGAACAGCGTCTGGAGGTAGTTCATGATGTTGCTGAAGGACGAGGCGATGAAGGCCGTGCCCATGCCGATCAGCACGCCGACGGCGGTGACGACGCGGCCGGTGGCGAGGTAGTGGCGGTCCTCGCGGCCCTTCTTCAGGTACGCGGCCCAGATGTCGTTGGTGAAGACGGTGTTGAACGACGACACGTTGGCGGCCATGCCGGCCATGAAGGCGGCCAGCAGACCGGTCACCGCGATGCCCAGCACCCCGTTGGGCAGCAGGTCCCGCATGAGCACCGGAATGGCGTCGTTGTACTGGAGCCCGTCCTTGGTCTTGCCCAGCGTCGGCTCCATGACCAGGGCGATCAGGCCCGGAACGACGACGACCAGCGGGATGAGGATCTTGGGGAAGGCGGCGATGAGCGGGGTGCGCCTGGCGGCGGAGAGGTTCTTGGCCGACAGGGCGCGCTGCACCTCGGCGAAGTTCGTCGTCCAGTAGCCGAAGCTCATCACGAAGCCCAGGCCCAGGACGATGGTCAGCCAGTTCGCGCCGAGCGGGTTGCCCTCGCCGATGCCGGTGCCCTTCCAGGCCGTCAGGAACGCGTCGCCGTGTGAGGAGGAGAGCGAGTCGGTCAGGCCGTCCCAGCCGCCGACGCGCTTGAGGCCGACGACGGTCAGGGGTATCAGCGCGGCCAGGATGACGAAGAACTGGAGCACCTCGTTGTAGATCGCCGAGGACAGGCCGCCGATGGTGATGTACGCCAGGACGAAGAAGCCGGCGACGACGATCGCCACCCACTGCGGCCAGCCGAGCAGCGCCTGGAGCACGATCGCCATCGCGTAGAGGTTCACGCCCGCGATGAGCACCGAGGAGACGGCGAAGATCACCGACGACAGCAGGTGCGAGGACGGGCCGAAGCGGTGCAGCAGGAACTCGGGCACCGAGCGGACCTTGGAGCCGTAGTAGAACGGCATCATCACCAGGCCGAGGAAGACCATCGCCGGGATGGCGCCGATCCAGTACCAGTGCACGGTGTACGCCCCGTACTGGGCGCCGTTGGCGGCCATGCCGAGGATCTCGGTGGCCCCCAGGTTGGCGGCGACGAACGCCAGACCGGTGACCCAGGCGGGCAGGGACCGGCCGGACAGGAAGAAGTCCAGACTGGTTTTGACGCTGCGCCGGGCCGCGAAACCGATGCCGAGCACGACGGCGAAGTACAGGGCCAGGATGGTGTAGTCGAGTCCGTTGGTGGGGAGCCGGAGCCCTTCAGCCAGGGTGATCATGGGCACTCTCTTCGGGGGCGGGGAAGAACGCACAAAAAGCTACGCGCACCCCGCCGGAAACTGAACACTTCTGTTGGTTCAGTTTGTTGGATCGTGATCGACCAGGACGGTATCGGCGGCAATGCCCGCCGCAGGGCCCCACGTTGACGCGCCTGTTGCCTTGTGCTTCATTGTGTTTGTTTGTGTTCGGTAGTCGTGTGAGGAGCCCCGTGAAAAAGACGTCGACCCGACTGGCGGACGGCCGGGAGCTCATCTACTACGACGCCCACGACGACGCCGTACGCGACGCCACCGACCGCCGCCCCCTCGACCCGGTCTCCACCGCCTCCGAGATCCGCCACGACCGCCTCCTCGGCGACCGGGTGGCCGTCGCCTCCCACCGCCAGGGCCGCACCTACCACCCGCCGGCCGACGCCTGCCCGCTGTGCCCCTCCCGCGACGGCCGGCTGTCCGAGATCCCCGCCCCCCACTACGACGTCGCCGTCTTCGAGAACCGCTTCCCCTCGCTCGCCGGCGACAGCGGCCGCTGCGAGGTCGTCTGCTTCACCCCCGACCACGACGCGTCCTTCGCCGACCTCACCGACGACCAGGCCGCCCTCGTCCTGGACGCCTGGACCGACCGCACCGCCGAACTCTCCCGACTCCCCGGCGTCGCCCAGGTCTTCTGCTTCGAAAACCGCGGCGCCGAGATCGGCGTCACCCTCGGCCACCCGCACGGCCAGATCTACGCCTACCCCTTCGTCACCCCCCGCACCGAACGGACGCTGGCCTCCCTGGCCGCCCACCGCGAGCGCACCGGCGGCCGCAACCTCTTCGACGACGTCCTCGCCGACGAACGCGCCGACGGCCGCCGCGTCGTGCTGGACGGCGACCACTGGACCGCCTTCGTGCCCTACGCCGCCCACTGGCCCTACGAGGTGCACCTCTACCCCAAGCGCCGCGTCCCCGACCTGCTCGCCCTGGACGACGCCGCCCGCAAGGAATTCCCCCAGGTCTACCTGGAGATCCTGCGCCGGTTCGACCGGCTCTTCGACGCGGGCACCGGCCCGGACCGCCGCCCGGCGGCCGCGGCGCGCACGCCGTACATCGCCGCCTGGCACCAGGCGCCCGTACACGCCGCCGACCGCGCCGAGTTCGCGCTGCACGTCGAGGTTTTCACCATTCGCCGCACTTCCGGCAAGCTGAAGTTCCTCGCGGGTTCCGAATCCGGCATGAACGTGTTCATCAACGACGTGCCGCCGGAGGCCGCGGCCGAGCGACTGCGAGAGGTAGCGAGTCAGTGAGCAACACCGTGTCGTCCCCGGGGGCCACCCCCGTAGCCCGGAAGTACCTGGTCACCGGCGGTGCCGGCTATGTCGGCAGCGTCGTGGCGGCGCATCTGCTGGAGGCCGGCCACGAAGTGACTGTGCTGGACGACCTGTCCACCGGCCACCGCGAGGGCGTCCCCGAGGGCGCCCGCTTCATCGAGGGCCGCATCCAGGACGCCGCCCGATGGCTGGACCCCTCCTACGACGCGGTGCTGCACTTCGCCGCGTTCTCGCAGGTCGGCGAGTCCGTGGCGGACCCCGAGAAGTACTGGCGCAACAACGTCGGCGGCAGCATGGACGTGCTCACCGCCATGCGCGACAACGGCGTGCGCACCCTCGTCTTCTCCTCCACCGCCGCCACCTACGGCGAGCCGGTCACCACCCCCATCACCGAGGCCGCGGCGACCGCGCCCACCAGCCCCTACGGTGCCAGCAAGCTCGCCGTCGACCACATGATCAGCGGCGAGGCCGCCGCGCACGGCCTGGCCGCCGTCTCCCTGCGCTACTTCAACGTCGCCGGCGCCTACGGCACCTGCGGCGAGCGCCACGACCCCGAGTCCCACCTCATCCCCCTCGTCCTCCAGGTCGCCCAGGGCAAGCGCGAGGCGATCTCCGTCTTCGGCGACGACTACCCCACCCCCGACGGCACCTGCGTACGCGACTACATCCACGTCGCCGACCTCGCCGAGGCCCACCTCCTCGCCCTGGACGCCGCGACCGCCGGCGAGCACCTGATCTGCAACCTCGGCAACGGCAACGGCTTCTCCGTACGCGAGGTCATCGAAACCGTCCGCAAGGTCACCGGACACCCCGTCCCCGAGATCACCGCCCCGCGCCGCGGCGGCGACCCGGCCGTCCTGGTCGCCTCCGCCCAGACCGCCACCGACCGGCTCGGCTGGCGGCCCACCCGCGCCGACCTCGCCGGAATCGTCGCCGACGCCTGGCAGTTCGCACAGCACCTCGACCGCGACCCCGCCCGGACCTAGGAGTCCCTTCGATGACCGCTCACGCAGCCGTCACCCCGACCGCCGAGCGCCGCCACGGCGCCCCGCACACCGCCGCGGCCTTCCGCGCGGTGCACGGCGCCGCCCCCGAGGGCGTCTGGGCGGCGCCGGGCCGGGTCAACCTGATCGGTGAACACACCGATTACAACGACGGTTTCGTGATGCCGCTGGCCCTCCCGCACACCACCCTCGCCGCCGCCTCGCCCCGCACCGACGGAGTGCTGCGGCTGCACTCCGGCGGAGCCGGCGGCGGCATCGTCGAACTGCGCGTCGACGACCTGCGGCCGGCCCCCGGCGCCAACTGGGCCGCCTACCCCGCGGGCATCGTCTGGGCGATGCGGGAGGCCGGCCTGCCGGTGGGCGGCGCGGACCTGCACTACGACTCCACGGTGCCCACCGGCGCCGGACTGTCCTCCTCCGCCGCCCTGGAGGTCGCCACCGCACTCGCCCTCAACGACCTCTACGCGCTCGCGCTCCCCGCCCAGGACCTGGCCCGGCTCGCCCAGCGCGCCGAGAACGCCTTCGTCGGCGTTCCCTGCGGAATCATGGACCAGACCGCCGCCGCCTGCTGCACCGAAGGCCACGCCCTCTTCCTGGACACCCGCGACCTCACCCGGCGTCAGATCCCCTTCGACCTCGCGGGCCAGGGGCTCCAACTCCTGGTCGTGGACACCTGCGTGAAGCACGAACTGGGAGACGGCGCGTACGCGGAGCGGCGCGCCGGTTGTGAGCGCGGTGCGCGGGCGCTCGGAGTGCGCGCCCTGCGCGACGTGCCGTACGCGCATCTGCCCGAAGCGTGCGAAAAACTGGCCGGCGAACCGGCCGTTCAGGCCCTGGTACGGCACATCGTCACCGAGAACCACCGCGTCGAGGAGGTCATCGCCCGTCTTGACGCGGGCGACATCCGCGCCATCGGCCCCCTGCTGACCGCCGGTCACGCCTCCCTCCGCGACGACTTCAAGATCTCCTGCCCGGAACTGGACCTCGCCGTCGAAACCGCCGGCGCCGCGGGCGCGGTGGGCGCCCGGATGACCGGCGGCGGCTTCGGCGGCTCGGCGCTCGCACTCGTCGAGGAAGGCACCGCGCCGGCCGTCACCGCCGCGGTCACCGAGGCGTTCGCCGAGGCCCGGTATGCCGCGCCACGGGTCTTCACGGCCGTGCCGAGCGCCGGCGCCCGTCGCCTGGCCTAGGCGTCCGCCACAGGGGCGCCCACGGCGTCGTACGGCCACCGGGGCCGGTTTCCCCAATGGCCCCTCCCCGGCCGTACCCCGTCCGTAGGCTGTGCCCAGCGCCGGCGGGGCCGGCGCCGATCAGGGGGCGAGACCGTCGACACGGCGCCCGGGGCGGGGTGGTCCGGCGGACACGGCGGTGGCCGTGCGGTTGAGGCGATCTTCAATCCGGGCCTCATGCCCGCTATGGTCCGTTCACCGAGACAGGGGGTCTCCGTGCAACGCATCCGGGTTCTGGTGGTCGACGACCACCGCATCTTCGCCGAATCCCTGGCGGCCGCGCTCGCGGCGGAGCAGGACGTGGACGTCGCGGCCGCGGGCAGCGCCCCGGCGGCCCTGCGCGGTCTGGAGCGGGCGGCCGCCGACGGCCGCCGCTTCGACGTGCTGCTCGCCGACGCCGATCTGACGGCCGTCACCGTGCCGCTCACCGCGGTACCCGCCCAGCCGTCCGCCCGCGACGGCGTGCCGCGCGGCGGCCCGCCGGCCGGCATCGCGCTGGTGTCCACCCTGCGCACCAGCCATCCGTATCTGCGCACCGTCGTCCTGGCCGAACGCGACGACCCGCGCCGCGCGGCCGCCGCCCTCCAGGCCGGCGCGTCGGGCTGGGTCGCCAAGGACTGCTCGCTCTCCCGGCTGCTCGCCGTCATCCGCGGCGTGCTGCGCGACGAGACGCATCTGCCGCCCGCCCTGCTGACCGGCGTACTGCGGGAGCTGACGGCCGCCCGCAAGCACCGCTCGGACAGCGAACGGCTGGTGGAGTCGCTGACGCCGCGCGAACGGGAGGTATTGCGCTGCATGGTGGCCGGGCTGGGCCGCAAGGCGGTCGCCGAGCGGCTGTTCCTCTCCCCGCACACCGTGCGCACCCACATGCAGAACGTCCTGGGCAAGCTGGGCGTGCACTCCACGCTCGCGGCGGTGGCCCTGGCCCGGCGGGCGGGCGTGGGGCCGGTCGAGATCGAGACGGCCACGGCGGCCTCGCTGCCGGTGCCCTGAGCGGTCCGCCGGGCGGCCCCCGCCTCGGCCCGCGCCGGGGCCGTACGGGCCCGTAGGGGGAGGCGGGGGCCCGCTTCCTCCCCGGCCTCAGGGCGCGCTCTCGCACACGCTCCAGCCGCCGTCCACGACCAGGCTCGCGCCGGTGACGAAGGACGCCTCGGCGGAGAGCAGGAAGGCGATGGCGGCGGCGACCTCTTCGGGCCGGCCCGGCCGTCCGGCCACGATCCGCTCGGCGCCGGCCCGCCGCTGCGCCTCGCCGAGGGCGTCCCAGGCGTCGGTGCGCACCGGCCCCGGCAGCACGCTGTTGACCCGCACCTCGGGCCCGTACTCGACGGCCAACCGGCGCCCCAGGCCCGTCAGTCCGGCCTTGGACGCGGCGTACGCCATGCGCCCGGGCAGGCCGGCCGGCGCGGGCACGGACGAGGTCAGCACCACCGCGCCGTGCCGCTCCCGCAGGTCCGCGATGGCGGCGCGCACGCCCAGGAACGCGCCGCTGAGGTCGACCGCCGGCCGCCGCTCGCCGTCGGCGGGCGCGGTGGCGTCGGCGGGCCGGACCCGGTGCGGGAAGGCGCCGGCGACCAGCGCGTCGACGGGGCCGTAGCGCCGCCGGGCGGCCTCGACGGCGCGCCGCCAGTCGTCCTCGCGCGTCATCTCGCAGTGTGCGTAGGAGGCCCGGCCGCCGGCGGCGCGGATCCGGCGGGCGGTGTGTTCGCCGCGCGCGTCGTCGACGTCCAGCAGCAGCACTCCGGCGCCCTCGGCCGCCAGCCGGTCGGCGGTGGCCGCCCCGATGCCGGTGGCGGCACCGGTCACCACGGCCGTGCGGCCACGGAACCGGTCGCCGGGGTGCCGGCCGGGCCCTCCGTCCGGCCGTCCGCCGGGCGTCGGGCGGGCCTCGGGCGACGGCGGTCGCGGAGGGTGAGGCTGCCGGTGCTCCGGGTGCTCCTGGGTCATGGCGTGATCCAAGCCCACCGGGGACGCGGCGGGCAAGAGGACGGCGGACGCCGGGTGTTGGGGCCGCGAGGGCGGGTGCGGGCGGGAGGGCTCAGCCCGGGATGTTGTCGAACGGTCCGGTCAGCTTGCGTAGCAGCCCGGCCAGTTCGCCACGCTGCTGCCGGGAGAGTTCGGCCAAAATGGCGCGCTCCTGGGTGAGTAGACCGGCCAGTGACTGATCGGCCTTGTCCCGGCCCTCGGCGGTCAGCCTGACCAGCACGCCACGCCGGTCGCTGGGGTCGGGCAGCCGCTCGACCAGGTTCTTCTTGGCGAGCCGGTCGATACGGTTGGTCATCGTGCCGGAGGTGACCAGGGTCTGCGTCAGCAGCGCCCCGGGGGAGAGCTGGTACGGCGCTCCGGCGCGGCGCAGCGCGGTCAGCACGTCGAACTCCCAGGGCTCCAGGCCGACCTCGGAGAAGGCGATCCGGCGGGCCCGGTCGAGGTGCCTGGCCAGGCGGGAGACGCGGCTGAGGACCTCAAGTGGTTCCACGTCGAGGTCCGGGCGCTCGCGGCGCCATGCTGCGACCAGTCGGTCGACCTCGTCCTCCATGACGATCAGTGTAAAGGGTCTGTCGACATGAAGTCTCTTGACGTCAAGATATATTTCGCTGGACTATTGGGCATCGTCGGCGGGAGTTCGGGTTCTACTCGACTTGGCCTGAACCGGCTGTGTCAGCCCTGCATCCGCAAAGGGGTTTCGAACATGCACGACGCACCAACCTGGGATCCGCAGCAGTACCTGCGCCACTCCGGACTCCGGACGCGTCCCTTCCACGACCTGCTCACCCGGATACCCGACCTGCCCCGCCACGACCGCCCGCCCCGCATCGCCGACCTCGGCTGCGGCCCCGGCAACGTCACCGCCCTGCTCGCCGAGCGCTGGCCCGACGCGCACATCACCGGCTACGACAACTCCCCCGAGATGCTCAAGGAGGCCGAGACCCACGCCGGCCCGACCCCCGGCGGCGGCTACCTCGACTTCGCCCCCGCCGACGCCGCCGACTGGCTGCCCGACGAGCCGTACGACCTGATCGTCTCCAACGCGGCGCTGCAATGGGTCCCCAGCCACCCCGAGTCCTTCGGCCCCTGGATACAGGGCCTGCGCCCCGGCGGCACCCTCGCCTTCCAGGTCCCCGGCAACTTCACCGCACCCAGCCACGCCCTGCTCGGCGAGCTGTGCGACGCCCCCCATTGGCGCGACCGCCTCGACACCCACGGCCGCCGCTTCGTCCACATCCTCGAACCCGCCGACTACCTCGAACGCCTCACCGGCCTCGACTGCGCCACCGACGTCTGGGAGACCACCTACGTCCAGCTCCTCCAGGGCGAGGACCCGGTCCTGGACTGGGTCAAAGGAACTGCCCTGCGCCCCGTCCTGACCGCCCTCGAAGACGACCCCGCCGCCCGCGACGCCTTCCTCACCGAACTCCGCGACCTCCTGCGCGCGGCCTACCCACCCGGCCGCCACGGCACGGTCTTCCCGTTCCGCCGTATCTTCGCCATCGCCCAGAAGCCACCCACGGCCTGACCGCGACACCCGCCGCCCGCCGACGCCGAACGGCGGGCGGCACCCCCGCCCAAAGGACGCGAGCGCCCGCTCAGGCCCGCCGGTGCCCGATCAGCCGGGGCTTGGCCTCCAGGCCGTCCAGGCCGTGCCAGGCCAGGTTCACCAGGTGCGCGGCCACTTCCGCCTTCTCCGGGGTGCGGACGTCCAGCCACCACTGGCCGGTCAGGGCGACCATGCCGACCAGGGCCTGGGCGTAGAGCGGGGCCAGCTTCGGGTCGAAACCGCGGGCCTTGAACTCCAGGCCGAGAATGTCCTCGACCTGGGTGGCGATATCGCTGATCAGCGACGCGAACGTGCCCGTCGACTGGGCGACGGGGGAGTCGCGGACAAGGATGCGGAAACCGTCCGTGTAGGTCTCGATGTAATCGAGCAGCGCGAACGCCGCCTGTTCGAGGAGCTCACGCGGGTGACCGGCGGTCAGCGCGCCGGTCACCATGTCCAGCAACTGGCGCATCTCGCGGTCCACGACCACCGCGTACAGGCCCTCCTTGCCGCCGAAGTGCTCGTAGACCACCGGCTTGGACACCCCGGCCTTCGCCGCGATCTCCTCCACCGACGTGCCTTCGAACCCCCGCTCGGCGAACAGAGTGCGACCGATGTCCAGCAACTGCTCCCGACGCTCGGCGCCGGTCATCCGGACCCGCCGGATCCGTCGGGGGCCCGCGCCCGCGGAGGGGCCGGGCTTGCTGTTGCTCACGCTGCTGCCGTCGATCGCCACCCGTCAATCATGCCGCCTGACGCGCCTCGTCCTTGCGCCGGGCGTCGATGCGCGCGGCGTCCGGCCACCGCACGTCATACGCCCAGCCCGCCTTCTCGAACCAGCGGATCAGCCGGGCGCTGGAATCGAGCTGCCCCTTCAGCACGCCGTGCCGGGCGGACGTCGGGTCCGCGTGATGCAGGTTGTGCCACGACTCACCGCACGACAGCACCGCCAGCCACCACACGTTGCCCGACCGGTCACGCGACTTGAACGGCCGCTTGCCCACCGCGTGGCAGATGGAGTTGATCGACCACGTCACGTGATGCAACAGCGCCACCCGCACCAGGGAACCCCAGAAGAACGCGGTCAGCGCACCCGTCCACGACCACGTCACCAGGCCCCCCACCACCGGCGGAATCGCCAGCGAGACGATCGTCCACCACACGAACTGACGCGAGACGGCACGGATCGCGGAATCCTTGATCAGATCCGGCGCGTACTTCTGCTGCGGCGTCTGCTCCTCATCGAACATCCATCCGATATGCGCCCACCACAGGCCCTTGAGCAGGGCGGGCACACTCTCACCGAAACGCCACGGCGAATGCGGATCCCCCTCCGCGTCGGAAAACTTGTGATGCCTGCGGTGGTCGGCCACCCAGCGCACCAGCGGCCCCTCCACCGCCATCGACCCCATCACCGCCAGCGCGATGCGCAGCGGACGCTTCGCCTTGAAGGCGCCATGGGTGAAATAGCGATGGAAGCCGATCGTGACGCCGTGGCAGCCGATGTAATACATCACCACCATCAGCCCCAGGTCCAGCCAGCTCACCCCCCATCCCCAGGCGAGCGGCACGGCCGCCAGCAGCGCCAGGAACGGCACCGTGATGAACAACAACAGTGCGATCTGCTCCACGGAACGCTTGCTGTCGCCACCCAGCGTGGCGGGGGGAAGCGGCGAATCGGCGGGAATCGGTGACTCTTCGATCTCTGGTCCTGCGGTCATTGTGGTGTCCCTCGTCGGGGGGCTCGGGGGCACGGCTACGGCTACGGAACCGTAACCTACGGTTTCGTAAGTATGGCAGTGCCGCCGCCACGAGCAAGGCTGTGACAGGGCCCGCACATCCGCTCACAGCACAGATGCCCACACCCCGGACGGTGTGATTCCCCGATTCCGGGGAGACATATCCTGGGTTTCGTCGGACAGCGCGGTCCGCACCCGCCCGCATCAGACCTGCCCAGCCGTCGCCCGCGAACCCCCTGAACGAGTAGCGGTGCGACGGCCCTGATCGCCGCAAGGAGCCGCACCTGTGAGCAGTGCCGACATCACCCCCGCCGAGAACGCCGCCCCGCAGACCGAGCACACCGCCCGGACCGGCGCCGAAAGCGACAACGTCGCGCTGCGCGCCGACATCCGCCGCCTCGGCGACCTCCTCGGCGAAACCCTCGTCCGCCAGGAAGGCCCGGAACTCCTCGACCTCGTCGAACGCGTCCGCGCCCTGACCCGCTCCGACGGCGAAGCCGCCGCCCGGCTCCTGGGCGACACCGACCTGGCCACCGCCGCCAAGCTCGTCCGCGCCTTCTCCACGTACTTCCACCTGGCCAACGTCACCGAGCAGGTCCACCGCGGCCGCGAACTGCGCGCCCGCCGCGCCGCCGAAGGCAGCATCCTGGCCCGCACCGCCGACATGCTCAAGGACGCCGACCCCGAGCACCTGCGCGAAACCGCCCGCCACCTCGGCGTCCGCCCCGTCTTCACCGCACACCCCACCGAGGCCGCCCGCCGCTCCGTGCTGACCAAGCTCCGCAAGGTCGCCGAGCTCCTGGACCGCACCGACACCAACGAGCGCCGCCGCGCCGACGTCCGCCTCGCCGAGAACATCGACCTCATCTGGCAGACCGACGAGCTGCGCGTCGCCCGGCCCGAGCCCACCGACGAGGCCCGCAACGCCATCTACTACCTCGACGAACTCGGCCGCAGCGCCGTCGGCGACGTCCTCGAAGACCTCGCCGCCGAACTCGAACGCGCCGGCACCACCCTGCCCCCCGGCACCCGCCCCCTGACCTTCGGCACCTGGATCGGCGGCGACCGCGACGGCAACCCCAACGTCACCCCCCAGGTCACCTGGGACGTCCTGATCCTCCAGCACGAACACGGCATCACCGACGCCCTCGACCACATCGACGAACTCCGCGGCGCCCTGTCCAACTCCATCCGCAACTGCGGCGCCACCGACGAGCTCCTGAGCTCCCTCCAGGCCGACCTCGAAGCCCTCCCCGAGATCAGCCCCCGCTACAAGCGCCTCAACGCAGAAGAGCCCTACCGCCTCAAGGCCACCTGCATCCGGCAAAAGCTCGTCAACACCCGCGAACGCCTCGCGGCCGACACCGCGCACGTCCCCGGCCGCGACTACCTCGGCACCAGCGAACTCCTGGACGACCTCACCCTCATCCAGACCTCCCTGCGCGAACACCGCGGCGGCCTCGTCGCCGACGGCCAACTGGAGCGCACCCTGCGCACCATCTCCGCCTTCGGCCTCCAGCTCGCCACCATGGACATCCGCGAGCACGCCGACGCCCACCACCACGCGCTCGGCCAGCTCTTCGACCGCCTCGGCGAAGAATCCTGGCGCTACGCCGACATGCCCCGCGACTACCGCCGCAAGCTCCTCGCCAAGGAACTGCGCTCCCGCCGCCCCCTCGCCCCCACCCCCGCACCCCTGGACGAGGCCGGCGCCAAGACCCTCGGCGTCTTCCGCACCATCCTCAAGGCCAAGGAAACCTTCGGCCCCGAGGTCATCGAGTCCTACATCATCTCCATGTGCCAGGGCTCCGACGACGTCCTCGCCGCCGCCGTCCTCGCCCGCGAAGCCGGCCTGATCGACCTCCACGCCGGCTGGGCCAAGATCGGCATCGTCCCCCTGCTGGAAACCACCGACGAACTCAAGATCGCCGACCAGCTCCTGGACGAAATGCTCGCCGACCCCTCCTACCGGCGCCTGGTAGCCCTCCGCGGCGACGTCCAGGAAGTCATGCTCGGCTACTCCGACTCCTCCAAGTTCGGCGGCATCACCACCTCCCAGTGGGAGATCCACCGCGCCCAGCGCCTCCTGCGCGACGTCGCCCACCGCCACGGCGTCCGCCTGCGCCTCTTCCACGGCCGCGGCGGCACCGTCGGCCGCGGCGGCGGCCCCTCCCACGACGCGATCCTCGCCCAGCCCTACGGCACCCTCGAAGGCGAGATCAAGGTCACCGAACAGGGCGAGGTCATCTCCGACAAGTACCTCATCCCCGCACTCGCCCGCGAAAACCTCGAACTGACCGTCGCCGCCACGCTGCAGGCATCCGCCCTGCACACCGCGCCCCGCCAGTCCGACGAAGCCCTCGCCCGCTGGGACGCGGCCATGGAAACCGTCTCCGAGGCCGCCCACGGCTCCTACCGCCGCCTCGTCGAAGACCCCGACCTGCCCGCCTACTTCTTCGCCTCCACCCCCGTCGACCAGCTCGCCGAACTCCACCTCGGCTCCCGGCCCTCCCGCCGCCCCGACTCCGGCGCCGGACTCGACGGTCTGCGCGCCATCCCCTGGGTCTTCGGCTGGACCCAGTCCCGCCAGATCGTCCCCGGCTGGTACGGCGTCGGCACCGGCCTCAAGGCCGCCCGCGAAGCCGGACTCGACACCGTCCTGGACGAAATGCACGAGCACTGGCACTTCTTCCGCAACTTCCTGTCCAACGTCGCCATGACCCTGGCCAAGACCGACCTGCGGATCGCCCAGCACTACGTCGACACCCTCGTCCCCGACGACCTCAAGCACATCTTCGACACCATCAAGGCCGAACACGCCCTGACCGTCGCCGAAGTCCTGCGCATCACCGGCGAGAGCACCCTCCTGGACTCCAACCCGGTCCTGAAGCAGACCTTCCACATCCGCGACGCCTACCTCGACCCGATCTCCTACCTCCAGGTCTCCCTGCTGCACCGCCAGCGCGAAGCGGCCGCCCGCGGCGAAGAGGCCGACCCCGTCCTCGCCCGCGCCCTGCTGCTCACCGTCAACGGCGTCGCCGCCGGCCTGCGCAACACCGGCTGACCCGCCCCCGCACCACGACGACGGCCCGCCCCTTCACCACCAGAAGGAGCGGGCCGCCGCCGTTCCGGAGCACCGCACTGCCGTTTCGGAGCACCGCACTCGGGGACACCGTCGTTCCGGAGCACCGCACTCGGGGAACCGCCGCCTACAGCACCGCGAAAGCCGCCCCCAGCAACACCGCACCGCACAACCCCATCACCCACGCCGTCCGCCGCAACCGCATCCCCCCGGCCACCACCAACGCCGCCAGCAACAACGCCCCCGCGAACGGCACCCACGCGTGCAAGATCCCCGCCGGCCCCGTCCGCACCGCACGCGCCGTCCCCGGCTTCACCGTCACCTCGACCCGCTCACCCCTGTCCGGCGCCGCGGTCCGCACGATCGTCACCCTCGACCGCGCCCTACCCGCCCCTGACTCCGGCACATAAGGCCCCGTACACCGGTCCTCACCACACGCCGCCACCGTCATCACGCCACGCTCCCGCGCCGCGACGAGCATCGCGTACCGCGCCGTGTGCCACGACGTCCACACCCCCGCCACCAGCAACAGCAACGCCAGCAAACCCATCAACCCGGTCCGGGCGACGAGCAACGCCCCATAGGCGCTCTCACCCGCCCGCCGAAGACGGCCGCGTCTGACAGAACTGGTGCGCGAACTGCTTGAAGGCATGGCGGCGATCCTTGGCCATCCCCCAGCACCCGGTCAACCTCGGCCCCCGGTTCGTCAGACCCTGCCCCGTACTGTCCCCTTCACGAGTTGTACGTACTCTGCGCCCGCTCCAGACCGTCCAGGACCAACCCCTCCACCGCATCCGCCGCGCGGTCCACGAAGTAGTCCAACTCCTGGCGCTCCGCCGACGAGAAATCCTTCAACACGAAATCCGCCACCTGCATACGACCCGGCGGACGCCCGATCCCGAACCGCACCCGGTGATACTCCGCACCCAACGACTTCGTGATCGACTTCAGACCGTTGTGACCGTTGTCGCCGCCGCCCAACTTCAACCGCAACGCACCGAAATCAATATCCAACTCATCGTGAACCACCACGATGTTCCCCACCGGCACCTTGTAGAAATCCCGCAACGCCGTCGTCGGACCACCCGACACATTCATGAACGACAACGGCTTCGCCACCACCACCCGGCGACTCGCCGGCCCCGGCGCACCGAAACGCCCCTCCACCACCTGCGCCCGCGCCTTGTGCGCCTTGAAACGCCCGCCCATCCGCTCGGCCAGCAAATCGGCAACCATGAAACCCACATTGTGCCGATTCGCCGCATACTCCGGCCCCGGATTACCCAGCCCCACCACAAGCCACGGATCAGCGTCCGTCATCACTACGTCTCCCACATCCGCCGGCGAAACCACCGGACCCCGGCCAACTGCCCATGAAACAGCCCAACCGCCACCCCGCACCCAAAGGCGCGCGGCAGCGGTTGGACAAAACCCTCAAGCGGTGACGATCAGCCCTGGGCCGCGTCACCCTCACCCTCGGCCGACTCCTCGGCCGGAGCCTCCGCCTGCGCCGCGACGACCTGCAGCACCACGGCGTCGTCCTCGACGGCCAGCGTCGAACCGGCCGGCAGCGTGATGTCCTTCGCCAGCACCGTGTCACCGGTGTCCAGACCCGCCACCGAAACCGTCACCGACTCCGGAATGTGCGTCGCCTCGGCCTCGACCGGCAGCGTGTTCAGCAGGTGCTCGAGCAGGTTCGAACCCGGCGCCAGGTCGCCCTCGGTCAGGATCGGGATCTCGACCGTGACCTTCTCGCCCTTGCGGACGGCCAGGAAGTCGACGTGCACCAGGAAGCCACGGATGGCCTCACGCTGCACGGCCTTCGGGATGACCAGCTCGTCCTTGCCTTCCACGTCCAGACGGATCAGCACGTTCGGGGTCTTCAGGGCCATCATCAGCGCGTGGCTGTCGACCTTGATGTGCTGCGGGTCGGCACCGTGGCCGTACACCACACCCGGAACCTTGCTCTCGCGACGCGTACGACGGGCCGCGCCCTTACCGAAGTCGCTACGAACCTCAGCGGCGATCTTGACCTCAGCCATGACTGCACTCCTCGTATCTCAGGAAACTGCTGACCGTTACCCGGCCCACGACAGACCTGCTACGAAGAGCGCGTCGATAACGGACGGACCACACACAAGTGCGGCCTCCCTCGCCGAGCAACTCCACGAGTCTACCCGGCGGGAAGGCCGCCCCAAAGTCGATCTCCGCCGACCTAGCTCACACCGGAACACCGGCCGAGGTCACCGGAACACCGGCCGAGCTCACTGCTCCTCGAAGAGGCTCGTCACCGAACCGTCCTCGAACACCTCGCGGAGCGCCCGCGCCACCGTCGGCGCCATCGACAACACCGTGATCTTGTCCAGCTCCAGCTCACCCGGTGTCGGCAGCGTGTTGGTGAACACGAACTCGCTCACCTTCGAATTCTTCAGCCGGTCCGCCGCCGGACCCGACAGCACACCGTGCGTCGCCGTCACGATCACGTCCGACGCGCCGTTGGCGAACAACGCGTCCGCCGCCGCACAGATCGTGCCACCCGTGTCGATCATGTCGTCGACCAGGACACACACCCGGTCCTTCACGTCACCGACGACCTCGTGCACCGTGACCTGATTCGCCACGTCCTTGTCACGCCGCTTGTGCACGATCGCCAGCGGCGCACCCAGACGGTCACACCAACGGTCCGCCACCCGCACCCGGCCCGCGTCCGGCGAAACCACCGTCAGCTTGTCCCGGTCCACCTTCGCGCCGACGTAATCCGCCAGCACCGGCAGCGCGAACAGATGATCCACCGGCCCGTCGAAGAAGCCCATGATCTGATCCGTGTGCAGATCGACCGTGACGATCCGGTCCGCACCCGCCGTCTTCATCAAGTCCGCGATCAGCCGCGCCGAAATCGGCTCCCGACCACGGTGCTTCTTGTCCTGACGCGCATAGCCGTAGAACGGCACGACCACGGTGATGCTCCGGGCCGAAGCCCGCTTCAGCGCATCAATCATGATCAACTGTTCCATGATCCACTTGTTGATCGGAGCCGTGTGGCTCTGAATCAAAAAGCAGTCCGCACCACGCGCCGACTCCTGATAGCGGACATAGATCTCACCGTTGGCGAAGTCGAACGCCTTCGTCGGGACCAGGCCCACACCGAGCTGGTGCGCGACCTCCTCGGCCAGCTCGGGGTGGGCGCGGCCGGAGAAGAGCATCAGCTTCTTCTCGCCGGTCGTCTTGATCCCGGTCACAGCAAATCTCCTCGAATCCCTGTTTGCGTGCGCTAATCACGGTACGCCCCGCACGGCGCACCCGATGCACGGTCACCGCTCGCCCTCGGACTCCTGGCGAGCGGCCGAAGCCGCCTGCGCGGCGGCGCTTCCGGGCCGCTTCCGCGCGACCCAACCCTCGATATTCCGCTGCTGGCCACGCGCGACCGCCAGCGAACCCGGGGGCACATCCTTGGTGATGACCGAGCCGGCCGCCGTGTAAGCGCCGTCCCCGATCGTGACAGGAGCCACAAACATATTGTCCGACCCGGTCCGGCAATGCGACCCGACCGTCGTGTGATGCTTGGCCTCACCGTCGTAGTTCACGAACACACTCGCCGCACCGATGTTGGTGTACTCACCGATCGTCGCGTCCCCCACATACGACAGGTGCGGCACCTTCGTGCCCTCACCCACCGTCGCGTTCTTCATCTCCACATACGCCCCGGCCTTCGACCCCCGGCCGAGATCCGTACCCGGACGCAGATAGGCGTACGGCCCCACACTCGCCCCCGGCCCCACCTGCGCGCCCTCGGCCACCGTGAACGACACCGAAGCACCCTCACCGACCACCGTGTCCGTCAGCCGCGAATGAGGGCCCACCTCCGCCCCCGACGCCACATGCGTCGCACCGAGCAACTGCGTCCCCGGCAAAACCGTCGCATCTTGCTCGAACGTCACCGACACATCCACCGACGTCGTGGCCGGATCCACCACCGTCACACCGGACAGCATGGCCCGCTCCAGCAACCGCTCGTTCAGCAGCCGCCGCGCCTCGGCCAACTGCACCCGGTTGTTGATCCCCAGGATCTCCCGGTGATCACCCGCCACCGCCGCCCCGACCCGGTGCCCGGCCTCGCGCAGAATCCCCAGCACATCGGTCAGATACTCCTCACCCTGGCTGTTGTCCGTACGGACCTTCCCCAGAGCCTCGACCAGCAGCCGCCCGTCGAACGCGAACACCCCCGAGTTGATCTCCCGGATCGCCCGCTGCGCGTCGGTCGCGTCCTTGTGCTCGACGATCGCCGTCACCGCGCCCGACTCCGCGTCGCGGACGATACGGCCGTAACCCGTCGCGTCCGGCACCTCGGCCGACAACACCGTGACGGCGTTCCCGTCGGCGGCGTGCGTCTCGCTCAGCCTCCGCAGCGTCTCGCCCGTCAGCAGCGGGGTGTCGCCGCACACCACGACGACCGTGCCGTCGAGCGCGGTGCCGGAGCCGGTCAGCTCCTCCAGGCCCATCCGTACGGCGTGCCCCGTGCCGTTCTGCTCGTGCTGGACGGCCGTACGCACCCCCGGATCGACCTCGGCGAGATGCGCCCGCACCTGCTCGCGGGCATGGCCGACGACCACGACGAGATGCTCCGGGTCCAGCTCACGGGAGGCGGCGACGACATGGCCGACGAGGGACCGGCCGCAGATCGCGTGCAGGACCTTGGGGGTCGCCGACTTCATGCGGGTGCCCTCACCCGCTGCGAGAACGACGACGGCTGCCGGGCGGTTGGCGCTCACGGGGATGCCCTTCGGCTTCTTGGCTACTTCGGGTGGTGGTCACCGGAAGGATACCGGGGCGTATTGGGGCCGAAACGCGGGCGGGTCCTGACTTGGTAGTCAGGACCCGAACTTTGCTTTGCTCCCCCGCCAGGGCTCGAACCTGAAATACATCGTCCAAAGCGATGCGTGTTGCCAATTACACCACGGGGGAGTGCTCTGTCAAGCAGGCCGGATGCTTCGTCAGCCCGGCTGCTTGGCACCCAACACTATGCCGTACCACCAGCCCTCGATGCGACGGTATAGCTCTGCACTTTGTAGCACCCGGATCACCAGGCAGCCGTGGTAGCCCTCGCCGACGTTCTTGCGGATGGTCCTGGGCCGGTGCTCCTTGATCACGGTCTTGCCCAGTGCCGCCGGCTCGATACCGACGAGGTTCGCCCAGTAGCGCTCGGAGTTCGCGATGTCGGCCGACTCGTGGATCGAGACATGACGGCGTAGGCGCTCCTGCGGGATCTCCACGAGCGCCAGCCACTGGACGAAGAGGCGGATGACGTGGGGGTCGCTGTTGATGAGCTGTACCCCTTCCCGTCGGGCGTGCGGCTTGTCCTTCGTGCCCTCGGCCCAATAGAGCGTGATTCCCGCGATGAACAGGTCCCGGTCCGACAGCTCGCCGATCTCTTGGGCCGCCGCTGCCTTGGTCGCTTGCCGCTGGGCCTTCACCGCCCTTCGGTGCGGCTCCCAGCGGGCCTCTCGCATGCGGTTGAGGCGCTCGGGCGGGGTCGCGGGCCTGGGGAGGTCGCGGACCCAGAGTGAGACCGAACTCTTGGACACGCCGAGGGCGGCCACGATCTCGTCGTACGTCTTGCCCGCCGACCGCAGGGCGCGGGCCTCCGCTCGCAGGTCGTCCTTCGCGTTGGGGCGGCGTGTCCACTCGGGCGGGGGTTCGCCTTCGAGCAGGCGAGTGAGGACATGGTCCTGGGAGATCTGCAGCCGGTCGCGGATCTGGCGGCGGCTGAGGCCGGCGCGGCGTAGGGCGACGGCTTGGGGGCGTAAGGACTCGTGGTCCGGATGGGTGTGCGTCATGGGAACAGATTGGCGGTCGGGGGGTGGGGTGGTGGGGGAAAGGGGGGCGATTCAGTAGTTCGTGGGTTAACGGTGGGTAAGGGCGCGTAATGGGTCAGGACCGTGCTGGGGGCTCTCGTCGATCGCGTGGTCGCGGGCGCCCGTAGGCTGGGCGGTATGACCGCGACGGGGGCAAGTGAAGGTGCGGGCGTGAGGGGCGCGCCCACGGATGGGCCGTGGTGGTGGGCCCGGCGGCGCAGTGCCGTACTGGATGTGTTGTTGGCGGCCGCTTCGGCGGTGGAGTGTGTGCTGGAGGGTGCGCGGTTCGCGCAGGAGGCGCATCTGCCGGAATTGCTGGGGATGCTGCTGGGGGTGGTGGCGGGCCCGGTGCTGCTGGTGCGGCGCCGGTGGCCGGTGGCCGTGGTGCTGGTGTCGATCGTGGTGATGCCGGCGGAGATGGGCGCGCTGCTGGGTGTGGTGGGGCTGTACACGTTGGCCGCGTCGGATGTGCCGCGTCGGATCACGGCGTTGCTGGCGGGGATGACGGTGGTGGGGACGTTGGTGACGACGTTTCTTTCGCTGCGGCAGGACGTGGCGTCGCAGGAGGATTTCAATCCGCCGGTGTGGTTCGTGCCCGCGATGGCGGTGGCGGTGGGGTTGGTGGCGACGGCGCCGCCGGTGTTGTGGGGGCTTTACGTGGGGGCCCGGCGGAGGCTTGTGGAGAGCTTGCGCGAGCGTGCGGACGGTCTGGAGCGGGAGCTGTCGTTGTTGGCGGACCGTGCCGAGGAGCGGGCGGAGTGGGCCCGTAACGAGGAGCGGACGCGGATCGCGCGGGAGATGCACGACGTGGTCGCGCACCGGGTGAGTTTGATGGTGGTGCACGCGGCGGCGTTGCAGGCGGTGGCGTTGAAGGACCCGGAGAAGGCGTCGAAGAACGCGGCGCTGGTCGGGGATATGGGGCGGCAGGCGCTGACGGAGCTGCGGGAGATGTTGGGGGTGTTGCGTACGGCGGAGGGGGCGGCGGTGCGGGGCGGTCCGGCGTCGGATGCGCCGGAGCGGTTGGTGGCGGTGGCCTCGAAGGCGAGTTCCGGCGGGAGCGTGAAGGCGAGTGCCAAGGCGCGCGCCCAGGGGAGCGCGCGGGCGGGCGTCGAGGGGAAGGCGGTGCCCGGGTCGGGGGGCGGTGTGGCGGCGGAGTCGTCCCTGGTGGGTGTGCCGGCGGGGGCCGGTGTTGCTGCCGGGCGGGCGTCGGGGGCTTCCGTGGCGGCCTCGGCGGTGGGGGAGCCGGAGGGTGAGGGGCCGTGTCTGGCGGAGCTGGGGGAACTGGTGGGGCAGTCCCGGGCGGCGGGCATGGTGGTCGAGTTGTCGGTGGAGGGGCCGGGCGGGGGGCCTGGTGAGGTGTCCGGTGGGGCGTCTGGTGAGGGGGCTGGCCGGGGTTATGCGCGCGGGGTCGAGCAGACCGTGTACCGGGTGGTGCAGGAGGCGCTGACGAATGTCCACAAGCACGCGCCGGGTGCGCGGGCGCGGGTGCGGTTGGCGCACCGGGTGGGTGAGGTGGCGGTCCAGGTGGAGAACGGGCCGTCGCAGCGGGGGGCTACGGATGCGGGGTTGCCCAGTGGGGGCAACGGTTTGGTGGGGATGTGGGAGCGGGTGACGGCGCTGGGCGGGGTGTTCGTGGCGGGGCCCACGGAGGCGGGTGGGTTCCGGGTGAGTGCGGTGCTGCCGGTCTCGGACGGGTCGCACGTCGCCGGGTGATCCGCCGTGTCGGTGGGGGTTGTTCTGTGCCCGCCTGGCGGCGGGCGCGGGCGCGGGTGGGGTGGTTTGGGGCGGGTCGCGGGGTGGGTGCGTGGGTACGGGGCCAAGCCTCCGAGACTGCGTCCCTGCGGCCTGGTCCCTCCCGTGGGTCCCGCGTCCGCCCCGGAGGGGGAGGAACCCGTGTGCCGCCCCCGGCGCCCTACGCCGGCCCTGCCACGCTCAAACGGCTGGGGCGGGTGCCGAGTACGAGGGTGGTGAGGGCGTGGTCGATGGTGGGGCCCAGGTACCAGTCGCCGGTGTGGTCGAGGCTGTAGACGCGTCCCTCGGTGTCGATGGCCAGGACGGCCTGGGCGGCGGTGGTGCCGTCGTGGGTGGGGATTTCTTCCTGGCCGAGGGGGGCGACGTCGGTGTCGAGGGCGCGGCCGAGGTCGCCGAGGGTGCGGGCGAGGTGGAGGCCGTGGAGGGGGTCGAGGGCGAAGGGGGTGGGGGCGATGTGGCGGCCGGGTCCGGGGCCGGTGATGCGCAGGCCGCCGAATTCGGCCCAGGCTTCGACGGCGGCGGGGAAGACGGTGTGGCGGTGGCCGGCGGGGGAGGTGTGGCCGCGGAGGGTGTCGGCCCAGTGTTCCGCGCGCTTTATGTCCCAGCGTCCGGATTTCCAGCCGGCCTCTTGGAGGGCGACGTCGACGGCGACGGGGAAGCGGGTGGAGCCGACGCGGTCGTGGGTGGGACCGGGGGCGGGTGCGGGGGGTGTGGCGGGCGGCATGGTGCGGGTCAGCTCCCTGTGGGCGTCGTGCCGCCGACGGGCATGACGCCGAAGTGGGCGAGGAGCGCGTCGCAGGAGCGGCAGGGTGGGGCGTAGGTGCCGTGCCGTGGGTCGCCGTCCTCGCGGATGTGGCGTGCGGTGATCTTGGAGTGTTTCAGGGAGCGGCGGGCTTCGCCGTTGGTGAGGGGTTTGCGGGAGGCGCGTTTGCTGCGGCTCGCCTCGACGGAGGTGAGGTGGCGGGAGAGCAGGACGGCTTCGGGGCAGCGGCCGGTGAAGCGTTCGCGTTGTGCGGTGGGGAGGGTGTCGAGGAAGTCCTGGACGAGGGGGTGCAGGGCGGGGGGTTGTTCGGCTTTGCCGGCGGTGCAGGTGAGGGTGTGGCCGCGTACCGACAGGGCGGCGCCGACGGTGGGGAGGATGCCGTCGCGGCGGTGGCGCAGGGCGGGCGCGCGGTCGGTGTCGGCGGTGGCGCGCCAGCCGATGCGGGGGTCGCCGGTGGTGGCGGTGTGGTGTGCGGTGGTGCTCATGGCCGTGCTGTTCCCTCCCTGCAATCCCCCGACTTGCGGGGTCAGCCTGCCAAAGGTGCTGGGTGTTGCGGTAGTCGGAGGCGCTGTCGGTGATCTCACTGGCGGGTGCCGGGCTGTGATGTGGGGGGCAACAGGGCTGGTGGGCGGCGTGGTGCGGGGTGTGGTGCGGGTGGCGGTGAGGGGGTGACGGGGGTGTGTCGGCGGGCTGACGTGTGCGGGCCGGGGGCGCGGGGCCGGTGTTGCGGCACGGCATAGGCTGTGCGCTTAAAGCCAGCTTCAGCCAGGGGGCAACCGCGATGACGACAGGTCGGCTCGGGCAACAGGCCGCGCCACCGAATACGGCCTATGCCGGGCAGGTCGTGCATTTTCCGGATCCGGTACGTGCCGCCCGGTATCCCGCGGGTGTGCGGATCGACGAGAACGGCTTTCCGCAGTTCTCGCCGTACGCGCGGGCGGCGGCGGAGATCGCCGAGCCGCCGGAGGGTTTCGGTGTCGATGAGCTGCGGTTGACGGACTATGTGTCGGCCAACGCCGCGTTGCACGCGCAGGGGCACGAGCTGTGGGTGGAGGTGCCGGCGGTGGCGACGCCGCACGGCTGGACGTGGCATCACGTGGCGGGGACGCGGCGGCTGGAGTTGGTGCCGGTCGAGGTGAAGGCGCTGCTGCGGCATCACGGCGGTTTGGCGACGGCGGCGGTGGAGCACGACAAGCGGGGTACGCGGCCGTTGCAGGAGACGCGGCCGGCGCATTTCGGTTTGCCGCACCGTGATCTGTCGGTCTCCGAGGAGCAGGTGGCGCAGGCCGAGGAGGCGCTGGGCTATCGGCTGCCGGGCGCGTACCGGTCGTTTTTGAAGGCGGCGGGCGGGTGCGCGCCGGTGGGTGCGGCGCTCGACGCGGAGTTGGGGCTGCTGGTCGATCAGCCGTTCTTCACGGTGCGCGACGACGCGGCGGTCAACGACCTGGTGTATGTGAACAAGTGCCTGCGGGATCACTTCACCAAGGACTATCTGGGTGTGGCGTTCGTGCAGGGCGGTGTGGTCGCGGTGCAGGTGCGCGGTGCGTCGCCGGGTTCGGTGTGGTTCTGCCCGTATGACGACGCGCGTGACCGGGACGGCTGGTCGGTGACGGAGCGTGTGGAGCGGCTGCTGTTGCCGTGCGGTGCGGATTTCGATGAGTTTCTGCAGCGGTTGGCGGGGAATCCGCCGGAGCTGGAGACCGTGGCGAACCTGATGGTGGACGGTGGCTTCGCGTACGCCGTTCCGGTGGAGGGGTGAGCGCGTTGGTGACGTTCGCGCAGGCGCAGGAGCGTGCGGAGCGCTGGGTCAACGGCGATGTGCCGGCGCCGCAGCACCGTGAGGTGCGGGTGCGGGAGTTCGATCTGGGTTTCGTGGCGTGGGCGGAGGACCGGGAGGACGGTCCGCGCGGTGAGGGTGGCCGCAGTCGTCTGGTGATCGCCCGGGACAGCGGGGAGACGACGCTGTGGCCGGGGTTGCCGGTGGGTGAGGTGATCCGGCGGTACGAGGAGGAGTACGGCGCGGCTGCGGACGGCGGTTACGGCGTGGCGGAGCCGGCGCCGCAGCGGATCGATCTGGAGGCGACGTCGTTTTTGCTGACGCCGCCGGAGTGGTTGCAGGAGGCGGCGGACTCGCTGGGGATTCCGGACCGGCGGGGGGAGAGCGGAGCCGGCGGGGCGGGTGCCGCGGCGGGTACGGGCGGTGCCGGTGCGGCCGGTGTCGGTACGGCCGGTACTGGTGCCGGTGCGACTGGTTCCGGTGGGGCGACGGCGGGGGCCGCGGTGTCGGCCGGTTCGTCGGGTGCCGCGGACGCCTGGGCCGGGGTGAACGTCGACGTCGGTGGTGCCGGCGGTGACGGCGCGGGTGTCGGCACGGTGGCCGGTGATGATGGTGTGTTCGCGCAGGCCGACGGCGGTACGGCGGCGGGCCCCGGGGCCGGTGCGACGCCGTGGGCCGGGACGGACACGACGGCCGGGGAGGACGCCGAGGACCGGTCGGTGGGGCTGCCCGCCACGGTCTTCGCGCCGCCGCTGACCGGTTTCGCCGACGAGGACGACACGCCGCCGCCGCGTACGCGGCCGGAGGCGAAGACCGAACTCCTGCACGGCGGCAGCCAGTTGCCGCGTACGCAGATCGCGCCCGCGCTGGACGTGCCGGGCGCCGAGGTGCCGGATGGCTCGGCCGGTCAGGCGCGTCCCGGCGGTCCCGGGGGGCTGCCCGCGCCGCCGCCGATGCCGGCCGCCCCGCCGGGTGCGCCGCCGCTGGCGGACCTGCCGCCGCCGTCCGGTGCGCCGGCCGCGGCGGTGCCGCCGCCCGCCGGTTTCACGCCGCCCGGCGCCCCGACTCCCGCCCCGCCGGGCGGTGGGGTGCATGCCGCGGCGACGATGCTGGCCGACGGCGCGGCCCTGCCCGGCAATGCCGCGGGCCCGCCGCCGCCCCCTGGCGCGCCCGGAACTCCCGGCGCGGGCCGGGACGGGCAGCGGCAGGGTCCGGCGGATGCCGCGGCGGGGTCGCGCCCGTCCGGTGGGCCGTCGCCGTCCGGTCCCGGGGCGCCCGGTGCGCCGGCCGGTGGGTACGTACCGACGCAGTTGGTCTCGCAGTTGGACGCGGAGGGTCTGGATCTCAGCGCGGTGGACGGGCCCGGTGCGACGAACGGCCCGGGGGCGCCCGCGGGTGGCTCCGGTGGCGGGGTGCACGCCGCGGCGACGATGCTCGCCGACGGCGCGGCCCTGCAGGCCGAGCTCGCGGCGTCCGGCGGGCCGGGTGTGCCGCCGCCGCCCGCGCCTCCTGGCGTGCCCGGCGCGCCGAAGCCGCCGGGTGTGCCCGGGGCGTCGGGGGCTCCGGGGGCTCCGAAGCCGCCGGGTGTGCCGGGTGTGCCCGGTGCGCCCAAGCCCCCCGGCCAGTTGGGGCGGCCGGGTCAGTCCGGTGCGTCCGCCGCTGGTCAGGGTTCCGGTGGCGAGGGCGGTCCGCCGCCCCCGCCCGCGCCGCCCGCCGCCGGTGGTGGCGGTGGCGTGCACGCCGCGGCGACGATGCTGGCCGACGGCGCGGCGCTGTCCGCCGGACTCGCAGGTCCGGGCGGCCCCGGCATGGCACCCGGCCCCGGCATGCCGCCAGGCCCGGGCATGCCCGGGCCTTCCCCGGCGCATCAGGCTCCACAGGCCCAGCCGCCGCACCCCGGCCGGCCCGGTCCGCCCGTCCAGCCCGGCCCGCCGCCCGGTGCGCCGGGCCCCGGCGGCCCGGGCGCGTACGGCTATCCGCAGGCGGCCGGCGGCGTGCCGACCGTCGGCCCCGGCTACATGGCGGTGCTCAGCTATCGCGCGCCGGACGGTTCGGAGCAGAAGATCGTGCGCCGCTCGGCGCCCGGTACGCCGCACCCGGAATGGCAGCTCCTGCACGAACTGCGGGCGATGAACATCCCCCCGCAGCAGGTGGTGGAGCTGCACACCGAGCTGGAGTGCTGTGATCTGCCGGGTGGTTACTGCGCCCGCATGATCCGCGACAACTGGCCGCAGGTGCGCATCAGCCACACCGCCGCGTACGGCAGGGACCACGCGTCGCGGCAGCAGGGCGTGCGCCATCTCGTCGAGCACCAGGGCGAGTTGCACCAGGTCGCGGACGGTCCGGCGCGGCCGGCGCCGGTGCGGGTGCCGTTGCCGCACCCCTCGCAGGTGCCTCCGGTGGTGCCGGTGCCTCCGCAGGTGATCGGGCAGGAGCTGGAGCAGTCCTTCGGCCCGCAGGGGATCTTCCGCTTCGACCAGCGGGCGGTCTCCCGGCACGGTGTGCCCGAGGTGGTCGCGCAGACGCTGGTGTGGGCCGGTCTGCCGGTCGATTTCGGCCCGTTCTTCTGGGCGCAGGCGCAGCCGGGCCGGCCGGTGCCGACGCTGGCGGAGCTGGCGGCGGAGCGCGGGGTGCAGCCGGCGGCGGACGCGGGCTCGTATCTGGTGATGGGCAACGATTTCGGCCGTCAGCTCTGTGTGCAGTACGGGACCGCGAACATCGTCGCGGTTCCGATGGAGGTGTCCCCGGCGCACGCCGGGCAGCCGGCGATCCCGCAGTTCGTCAACACGGGGCTGCCGGAGTTCACGCGCTGCCTGGCGATGCTGGGGCGGATGTGGCGGCTGCGGTACGGGCTGACGCCCGAGCAGGCGGGCCGCTGGACCGTCGACTTCCAGGCGCAGTTGGTCGCCCTCGATCCGCCGGCGCTCGGCTCGCCCGAGACGTGGTGGTCGGTGCTCCTGGAGCAGATGTGGGACGGGCTGCTGTAGGCGGCGGTGGTCGCGGCGCGGACTGACGGTCCGCGTCCGCGTGGTGGTTCGGCCGGCGTAGGGCGCCCGGCCCCTGAGAAGGGGCCGGGCGCCTTTGTCATGCCCGGGCATCCGGCGCGCGGCGTCCCCGTCGGTGTCCCGATTCCGATTTCTGTCAGCGAATGACGCATCCTGGGGTGGAGATGGGCGGAGTGTCGCGATAGGGGTGCTTCGGCCCGATCCAGAAAGATGTGCGCGGGACTGTGCACAACCGTGCGGGCCCGCGCGACTGCTGTGCGCGGCGGAGAGGGGCTTGAGGGATGAGTGCATCGGTTTCGCCTCACGGGTTCGAGACCGTACGAGGGCGCGGCTACCGGCCGGACCAGGTGGACCGCCGCGTGGAGGGGCTCTCGATAGACCGCGACTCGTGCTGGGAGCGGGCCGCGCGGCTGACGGTCCTGTCGAACGAGATGACGGCGGAACTGGCGGAGCTGCGCGCCAGGGTCGCGGAGTTGGGGCCGCAGACGTATGAGTGTCTCGGCAAGCAGGCCCGGCTGATCCTGACCACGGCCGAGTCCGAGGCGGAGCGGCTGCGGTCCGAGGCGGCGCGGGCGGCCGAGCGGGCGCGTGAGGACGCGGGGGTCTACGCGGACGAGGTCGGTGACGCGGCGGAGCTGGCCGCGCGGACACTGCGCGACGAGGCCGAGGAGCAGGCGCGGCGCGCTGAGGAGGCGGCGCGGGCCGAGGCGGCCGCGCTGGTGGCCGAGGCGGCGCGGGACGCCGAGCAGTGGCGGGCCGAGGCGGCCGCGGAGCTGGAGGACGCGCGCCGGGATACCGCACAGATCTGGGAGGACCAGGAGAAGCGGCAGGCCGAGGAGTGGGACGCGGTCGGCCGGGAACTGGCGGACCTCGAAGCGGAGATGGACCGGCGGGTCGCGGAGCTGGACGCGCGGGGCGAGGCGGTGTTCGCGGAGAGCCGGCGCGCTCAGGCGGAGGTGGAGGAGGCCGTCCGGCACCAGTTGGAGGACGCCGAGGACCGTGGCGCGGCGCTGCTGGCGCAGGCCGCGACCGAGGTGGAGCGCATCGAGCGGGTCACACGGCGGATCCTTCGCGAACACGAGGAGGAGCGCGACCAGGTGCGGGCCCATATGACGCACGTACGCAACAGCCTGGCGGCGCTCACGGGCAAGGACCCGGCACCCGAGCCGGAGACGGAGACCGGGACGGAGAGGGAGACGGAAGGGGAGCGGGAGGAGTTGGGGGAGTTCGAGGAAGCGGGGGCCGGTTCGGGTGGTGGCGCCGCGGCGGAGGCCGTCGCGGACGAGGCGCCGGATGCCGCGTCCGTCGGCGCCGCCCGTACCCCCGTCGATCCCGACGAGGAGGACACCCTGGAGACGGAGCTGCCCCGCGTGGAGAGCTGAAGCCGGGAGCCGGGAGCCGGGAGCCGGGAGCCGGGAGCCGGGAGGGGTGCTCTACGCCCCGGCCGTCCCGGCCCGGTCCGCCGCCTCCCTGCCGTTCTCCGCCTCCCTGCCGTTCTCCGTCTCCCTGCCGTTCTCCGGCTCCGTCTCCGGTGCCGGGCCCGCGTCGGCGTGTACGGGGAAGTGCCGGGGGGCCAGGACGAGGAGGGCGGTCAGGGCGAGGGCGGCGGCCGCGGCGGCGGCGAGGTAGACGTGGTCGACGGTGGCGTCCACGGCGCGGCGCAGGTAGTCGGTGGCGCGGGCGGTGAGGGCGCCGGCGTGTTCCAGGGCGTGGGAGACCGCGTCGAGGTCGTGGGGCAGGCCCGGGCGGAGGGCGGGCGGGGCGTGGGTGAGGCGGTCGTTGAGCGTGGCGTTGGCGAGGGCGCCGAAGAGGGCCGCGCCGAGGGACTGGCCGACCTGGCGGCAGAAGAGTATGGAGGCGGTGGCGGTGCCGCGTTCGGCGTAGCCGACGGAGGACTGGACGCCGATGATCAGCGGGAGCTGGAAGAGGCCGAGGGCGGCGCCGAGCGCCAGCATGATCAGCGCGGGCTGCCAGGCGGCGCCCGGGTAGGGCAGCAGGGGGAAGGCGAGCAGGATCAGGCCGGCCGCGACGATGCCGAGGACCGCGCAGTTGCGGATGCCGATCCGGCGGTAGACGTGGCTGCTCAGGGCGGCGGAGACCGGCCAGCTCAGGATCATCACGGACAGGACGAAGCCGGCGGCGGTCGGGCCGAGACCGAGGACGGCCTGGGCGTAGGTGGGCAGGAAGACGGTCGGGGCGACCATCAGCAGGCCCAGGGCGCCCAGGGCGAGGTTGACGGCGGCGATGGTGCGGCGGCGCCAGACCCAGCCGGGGATGATCGGTTCGGCGGCGCGGCGTTCGATCAGGACGGTGGCGGCCGCGCACACCGCGCTGCCGGCGAGGAGCAGCAGCGAGGGGGTGGACAGCCAGGGCCAGGCGACGCCGCCCTGGACGAGGGCGGTCAGGAGCAGGCCGCCGCAGGCGAAGACGGCCAGGGCGCCGGGCCAGTCGACGCGCGGCCGGGGTGCAGTGGCGGGCCGGCGCCGCCGCCCGTCCTCGGTGAAGTGCCGGACGATCAGCCACAGGGCGACCGCGCCGACGGGGAGGTTGACCAGGAAGATCCAGCGCCAGTCGGCGTAGGCCGCGAGGAGGCCGCCGAGGGCCGGTCCGGCGACGGCGGAGGTGGCCCAGACGCTGGAGAGCCTGGCCTGGATCTTGGGGCGTTCCTTCATCGGGTAGAGGTCGGCGGCGATGGTCTGGACGGTGCCCTGGAGGGCGCCGCCGCCCAGTCCCTGAAGGACGCGGAAGGCGATGAGGGAGGCCATGTCCCAGGCGCCGGCGCAGGCCAGGGACCCGGCGAGGAAGAGGACTATGCCGGTGATCAGGACGGGCTTGCGGCCGAAGGTGTCGGAGAGCTTGCCGTAGACGGGCAGGGTGACGGTGACGGCGAGCAGGTAGCCGGAGAAGAGCCAGGAGAAGACGGCGAAGCCGCCGAGGTCGCCGACGATCTGGGGGACGGCGGTGGCGATGATGGTGGAGTCCAGAGCGGCGAGCGCCATGCCGAGCATGAGGGCGGCGACGACGGGGCCGCGGCGGGGGCTGCGGGCGGCGGGGGCGCCGGTGGCCGGGTCGGCCGCTCCGGGGCCGCCCGGCTCGCGCTCCAGGTCCCGCTCCCGGCCCGGGGCCTTGTCGGCGGCGCTGTCCCGGCCGTCGTGCCGGCCGTCGCCCCGGCCGTGGTCCCGGTCGCCGCCCCGCGTCCCGCCGCTCACCGCATCCCCCTCCGCCATCGCCCGTAAGCCTCCCGCCGGCTACCTGTGTCCGCGGGCGGCGCACGCCCGCGGACATTGCATGTACGTGACACCCTTCCATGCGGGGCCGGTATACGGAACGGTGCCGCCCACTAGGTGGGACGGCCGCAGTCCCCGGCGCCCGGGCCGTACGGGTCCGGCGGCGGGCTCGGGGCAGCGGGGGCGCCACCACGGGGGGCGGGCGTAAGGTGGGCAACCCCGGCCCGTTCGACGTGTCGGGCTGTTCGCGTTGTTCGCCTCGCTGGGACGGAAACCTTTTTCATGAGCCTGACCGGTCTGCTCGACGCCGTCGTACAGGACCCCGCGCTCGCCGAAGCGGTGCGGGCCGCCGCCGACGGAAACCGGCCGCATCTGGACCTGGTGGGTCCGCCCGCCGCCCGCCCCTTCGCCGTCGCGGCCCTCGCCCGCGACGCGGGCCGACCGGTGCTCGCGGTGACCGCCACCGGCCGCGAGGCCGAGGACCTGGCCGCCGCGCTGCGCACGCTCATGCCCGCCGGCCAGGCGCACCGCGTCGTGGAGTACCCGTCCTGGGAGACGCTGCCGCACGAGCGGCTCTCGCCCCGCTCGGACACCGTCGGCCGCCGCCTGGCCGTCCTGCGCAGGCTCGCCCACCCGCGGACCGACGACCCGGCGGCGGGCCCCGTCTCCGTCGTCGTCGCGCCCATCCGCTCCGTGCTCCAGCCCCAGGTCAAGGGGCTGGGGGACCTGGTGCCGGTCAGCTTGCGGACGGGGCAGAGCGCCGATCTGGGCGAGATCGTCGAGGGGCTCGTGGCGGCCGCCTACACGCGTGTCGAACTGGTCGAGAAGCGCGGCGAGTTCGCCGTCCGCGGCGGCATCCTGGACGTCTTCCCGCCGACCGAGGAGCACCCGCTGCGGGTGGAGTTCTGGGGCGACGACGTCGAGGAGATCCGCTACTTCAAGGTCGCCGACCAGCGGTCCCTGGAGGTCGCCGAGCACGGCCTGTGGGCGCCGCCGTGCCGTGAGCTGCTGCTGACCGACGACGTGCGGCGGCGGGCGGCGGCGCTCGCCGAGGCCCACCCGGAGCTGGGCGAACTGCTCGGGAAGATCGCCGAGGGGATCGCCGTCGAGGGCATGGAGTCCCTGGCGCCGGTCCTGGTCGAGGAGATGGAACTGCTGCTGGACGTGCTGCCGGCCGGCAGCATGGCCGTGGTGTGCGACCCGGAGCGGGTACGTACCCGGGCGGCCGACCTGGTGGCCACCAGCCAGGAGTTCCTCCAGGCGTCGTGGGCGGCGAGCGCCGGCGGCGGCGAGGCGCCCATCGACGTGGACGCGGCGTCCCTGTGGGGCATCGCCGATGTCCGTGAACGGGCGCGTGAGCTGGGCATGATGTGGTGGTCGGTCAGCCAGTTCGCGGCCGGCGGCACGCAGCCGGACGCCGCGGACGACGACGCCGACGGCGACTCCCTGAAGCTGGGCATGCACGCCCCCGACGCCTACCGCGGCGACACCGCGCGGGCCCTGGCCGACACCAAGCAGTGGCTGGGGGACGGCTGGCGCACGGTGTTCGTCACCGAGGCGCACGGCCCCGCGGCCCGTACCGTCGAGGTGCTCGGCGGTGAGGGCGTCGCGGCGCGTCTCGACGCGGATCTGGGCGAGATCGCCCCGTCCCTGGTGCACGTCGCCTGCGGCTCCCTGGACAACGGCTTCGTCGATCCGGCGCTCAGGCTCGCGGTGCTCACCGAGACCGACCTGTCGGGGCAGAAGGCGGCCGGCAAGGAGCTGGGCCGGATGCCGGCCCGCCGCCGCAAGACGATCGACCCGCTCACCCTCCAGGCCGGCGACTTCATCGTCCACGAGCAGCACGGCGTGGGCCGCTACCTGGAGATGGTGCAGCGCACCGTGCAGGGCGCGACCCGCGAATACCTCCTGGTCGAGTACGCGCCGGCCAAGCGCGGCCAGCCCGGCGACCGTCTCTACATCCCCACCGACCAGTTGGAGCAGGTCACCAAGTACGTCGGCGGGGAGGCGCCCACCCTGCACCGGCTGGGCGGCGCGGACTGGACCAAGACCAAGGCGCGCGCGAAGAAGGCGGTCAAGGAGATCGCCGCCGACCTGATCAAGCTGTATTCGGCGCGGATGGCGGCGCCCGGCCACACCTTCGGCCCGGACACGCCCTGGCAGCGTGAGCTGGAGGACGCCTTCCCGTACGCGGAGACGCCCGACCAGCTCACCACCATCGCCGAGGTCAAGGAGGACATGGAGAAGTCCGTCCCGATGGACCGGCTGATCTGCGGCGATGTCGGCTACGGCAAGACCGAGATCGCGGTGCGTGCCGCCTTCAAGGCCGTCCAGGACGGCAAGCAGGTCGCCGTCCTGGTGCCCACCACCCTCCTCGTGCAGCAGCACTACGGCACCTTCACCGAGCGCTACGGCCAGTTCCCCGTCAACGTCAGGGCGCTGTCGCGCTTCCAGAGCGACAGCGAGGCCAAGGCGGTCCTGGAGGGGCTGCGGGAGGGCTCGGTCGACCTCGTCATCGGCACCCACCGCCTGTTCTCCGCCGAGACGAAGTTCAAGGACCTGGGCCTGGTCATCGTGGACGAGGAGCAGCGGTTCGGCGTCGAGCACAAGGAGCAGCTCAAGAAGCTGCGCGCCAACGTGGACGTCCTGACCATGTCCGCGACGCCGATTCCCCGGACGCTGGAGATGGCGGTCACCGGCATCCGCGAGATGTCGACGATCACCACCCCGCCCGAGGAGCGGCACCCGGTCCTCACCTTCGTCGGGCCGTACGAGCAGAAGCAGATCGGCGCGGCCATCCGCCGTGAACTGCTGCGCGAGGGCCAGGTCTTCTACATCCACAACCGGGTGGAGTCCATCGACCGGGCGGCGGCCCGGCTGCGGGAGATCGTCCCCGAGGCGCGGATCCGTACCGCGCACGGGCAGATGGGCGAGTCGGCGCTGGAGCAGGTCGTGGTCGACTTCTGGGAGAAGAAGTTCGACGTGCTGGTCTCCACCACGATCGTGGAGTCGGGCATCGACATCTCCAACGCCAACACCCTCATCGTCGAGCGCGGCGACAACTTCGGCCTCTCGCAGTTGCACCAGCTCCGCGGCCGGGTCGGGCGGGGCCGCGACCGCGGTTACGCCTACTTCCTGTACCCGCCGGAGAAGCCGCTCACCGAGACCGCGCACGAGCGGCTGGCGACCATCGCCCAGCACACCGAGATGGGCGCGGGCATGTACGTCGCGATGAAGGACCTGGAGATCCGCGGCGCGGGCAACCTCCTGGGCGGCGAGCAGTCCGGGCACATCGCGGGCGTCGGCTTCGACCTGTACGTGCGGATGGTCGGCGAGGCCGTGGCGGACTACCGGGCGTCCCTGGAGGGCGGCACGCAGGAGGAGCCGCCGCTGGAGGTCAAGATCGAGCTGCCGGTCGACGCGCACGTCCCGCACGACTACGCGCCGGGCGAGCGGCTGCGCCTCCAGGCGTACCGGGCCATCGCCGCCGCCTCGACGGAGGCGGACATCGCGGCGGTCCGCGAGGAGCTGACCGACCGCTACGGCAAGCTTCCCGAGCCGGTCGAGAACCTGCTGCTGGTCGCCGGCCTGCGGATGCTGGCGCGCGCCTGCGGCGTCGCCGACATCACCCTGCAGGGCTCCAACATCCGCTTCGGGCCGGTGGAGTTGCGCGAATCGCAGGAGCTGCGCCTCAAGCGGCTCCACCCGCGCACGGTCATGAAGCCGGCCACCAAGCAGGTCCTGGTGCCGCGCCCGACCACCGGGAAGATCGGCGGAAAGCCGCTGGTCGGGCGGGATCTGCTGGCGTGGGTGGGGGAGTTCTTGACGACGATCGTGGGGTCGTGACGGCGGGACGGGCCCGGCCGCGCGCCGCCGCCCTCCGGTGGGCTCAGGTGACCCGGCGTACGATGCGGCGCGCGCAGTCGGCCGGGGTGGCGCGGCTGGTGTCGACCTCGATGTCGTAGCGGACGCCGCGGTGCACCAGCTCGGCCTGCGCCGCGGCCATGCCCGCGACCCGGTCCCCGCGGGCCGCCTCGCGCGCCGTGGCGACCGCCGCGTCGCAGCGCACCCCCACCCACAGCACGTCCAGTCCCTCGGTGGCCGCCCGCCAGCGCTGCTGCCCCGCCCGGCCGCTGAGGAACACCTCGTCCAGGATCACACCGGTGCCCGCCCGCGCCATCGCCGCCACCCCACGCCGCCAGTTCGCCTCCAGCTCCGCGAAGACCGGCCCCACCAGGACCTCGCCGTCCTCGGCCAACACCAGCCCGTCCGGCGAGCTCATCAAGGCGGGCGGCAGCGCGGCGACGAGCGTGTCGACCCCGAACGTCAGCCACGGCCGCGGCAGGACCTCTTGGAGGGCCCGGGCGAGCGAGGAAGTACCGGAGCTGGAGCCCCCGTTGAGCACGATCATGTCGGTGGTCATCGCGCCACCGTAGGCGGGCGGGCGCCGCGCTGTCGTGCGGAATACGGGGGACCGGCACCCACGTCGGCCCCCGGCCGTCACCGTGCCGATGTCCGGTGGAAGACCACCACGTCCGCGGCGCCGCCCAGGAGGACGTAGGTGGATTTCGGGTGGCGGGCCGAGGCGTCGGTGAGGGCCTGCTGGGGGGTGCGGTGGTCGCGGAGTTGGACGGCGATGTAGTCGGGGGAGAGGCCGCGGGTGTCGCCGGTCCACAGGACGCGGGTGCGGCCGGTGAGGCGGCTGAGGGGGCGGATGTCGGCCTCCACGGTCGCGCCGTCGGGGATCTTGTCCAGCAGGCGTTCGGCGGCGGCGATGCCCGGCGGTTTGCGGTAGGTGGCGGCCTCGGTGAGGCGGGACAGCGGCAGGGTGGTGGTCAGCGCCAGGGCGGCGGCCAGCACGGCGGCCGGCAGGTGCAGCGCGTAGGCGCGCAGCCAGGGGCGGGCGGAGAGCCGGGCGCGTGCCAGGGCGTCGACCAGGGCGAGGAAGACCACCGGCATCAGGACGGCGTTGTAGTGCCAGTCGGTGCCCCAGTAGTGCGGCTCGTGCGACAGCAGCCGCCAGCCGAGGGTGGGCAGGGCGGCCAGCAGGAGCGGGGAGCGCAGCGCGAGCAGGCCGGTGGTGGGCAGCAGGACCCACAGCACGGTGCGTACGGCGGTGCCGGCCGGGACGGCGGCGCTCGGGCCGTCCGCGCCGCCCAGCTTGGTCCAGTAGTCGTAGGAGCCGGAGCCGTTGAAGCCCGGGATGATCACGCCGAGGGTGACGGCGGTGGCGGTCAGCCCGAACGCGACCAGGCCGACGGCGAGCGGCGCCGCCCGGCGGCCGCGGATCAGCACCAGCGCCCCGATGGCCGCCGCGGTGACCCCCAGGTCCTCCTTGACCAGCACCAGCGGCGCGGCCCAGCACACCGCCGCCGTCCAGCGCCCGCGCAGCACCGCTTCGAGGGCGAAGGCGATCAGCGGCAGCGCGAAGGCGATCTCGTGGAAGTCGAAGTCGACGGCCTTCTGCACGCCCCAGGACATGCCGTACGCGAGGCCGACGGCCAGGCCCCGGCCGCGGCCCAGATAGCGGGCGGCGGCGCGGGTGACGGGGATGGCGGACAGCGCGAACAGCGCGGCCTGCGCGGTGAGCAGGGTCAGGGGGGAGGGCAGGAGGCGGTAGAAGGGGGCGAGGAGGATCAGGACGGGGCTGAAGTGGTCGCCGAGGACGTTGGTGCCCGGCCCCTTGAGGTCGACTATCGGGGCGCGCAGGTGGGCGTAGCCCCGTACGGCCTGTTCGAAGATCCCCAGGTCCCACGACGCGGTCGACATCGACCGGAAGCGGCACCACGAGAGCACGGCGAAGGCCAGGAAGAGGGCCGCGGCCGTCCAGTACGGGTCGAGGCGGGGTGCGCGCAGCGCGGTGAGGCGGGCGCCCGGCCCGCCGCCGAGGGCCGCGCGCACCGGGCCCGGGGGCGGCGAGGCGGGCCGCCCGGCGCCCGGGGAAGCGGTTCCGGCCTGCGGTCCGATGGTGGCCGCGGTCCGCGGCCCGCTCCCGGCGGCGGCCTGGGGCGGGGTGCCCGCACCGCCGCCCGCCGCGGTTGCTGCGGCCGTGTCCATGACGGTCCTCACTCTCAACTTCCGAAAAGATACTCGAAGCGGCGCCCCTCCCGGCCCGGTCGCCGCCGCTGCGTACCGCCTGCCCGCGGACGCCGTCCCACGCTCCTGGATTGGATGCCGACGTGATACCGACCGCGCGCCCCGCCCTGCCCCCCGACCCCCACCGCACGCCGGGCACCACCCGCGCCGTCCCGCTCGCCGCGTCGGTCACCGGCGCCGCGCTGGCCGCTGTGCTCGCCCTCACCGGCTGCTCCCCGGAGGGCGCCGGCCCCGGCTCCGGCTTCGGTGATGACGCGGACGCCGGGGCGAGCGCGTCGGTTCCCGCGACGCCGGGGAGCGCCGGCAGTGCCCTGCGCGCCGTCGCCGGCCTGGAGGTCAAGGGCCGGGCCCCGAAGACCGGATACGCCCGCGACCGGTTCGGCTCCCCGTGGGCGGACACGGACGGCAACGGCTGCGGGACCCGCGACGACATCCTCAAGCGCGATCTGCGGGGTACCGCCTTCCGCGGCGGGCGGTGCGTGGTGCTGTCGGGCACGCTGGCGAAGGACCCGTACACGGGGCGGCCGCTGCGCTACGAGCGCGGCCGCAGCACGATCGACATCGACCACGTGGTGGCCCTGTCCGACGCCTGGCAGAAGGGCGCGCGGGGCTGGCCGGGGAGCAAGCGGGTGGCGTTGGCCAACGACCCGCTGAACCTGATCGCGGCCCAGGCGTCGGCGAACCGGCGCAAGGGCGACGGGGACGCGGCGACCTGGCTGCCCGCGTACCGGCCGTACCGCTGCGCGTATGTCGCGCGGCAGGTGGCGGTGAAGAGGAAGTACCGGCTGTGGGTGACGCGGGCGGAGAAGGACGCGATGGTGCGGGTGCTCGACGCCTGCCCCGCCGAGCGGCTGCCGGGCGGCGGCGGTCCGACCCGGGCGCCGGCGCGCTTCTCGGCGAAGTGAGGGGCGGGGACTCGCGCCGGTGAGCGCGGTGCGGCCCGGGACCGCGGGGTGCGGTTCCGGGCCGTATCGCTGTGCGCGGTGGGCTGTCCGTGACGCGGGAGGGGCGGCCGTCGGGCTGCGCCTCAGCCGAGCGGCAGGGCCCAGTGGATGGACTCCAGGTCGAAGTCGGGGGTGACCTCGACGTCGAGGGTCTTGGCGGACGGCGGGGCGTCGAAGGCGAACGTGACGACGCTGGAGGTGCCCGGGACGACCGAGCCGCTGAAGCTGCTGTCGACCTTGTCGTCGACGATCTCCTCCGCGGGCTTGCCCTCCTTGCCGGCGCGGGCCTGCACCAGGAACGTCTTGGTGTCGAACTTCTTGTTGCCCTTGTTCTCGATCTTGACGTTGACCTTGTAGCTCTTGTTGCCGGAGGTGTGGCCGACCGCGATCTCGCTCGGGGTGAAGGTCGTGGCCTTGGTGACGGTGACCTCGATGCCGGTGTCGTAGGCGGCGGTGTCGCCGGGTGCGTAGAGGTCGGCGGTGGAGGGCTTGCCGTCCTTGCCGGAGCCCTTCTTGCCGGAGGCGCTCTTCGACTTGGCCTGCGAGGACTTCATCGCGTCGTTGACCTCGTCGATGACTTCCTTCGCCGCCTGGAAGGTGAGGTAGGCGCCGACGGCCGACAGGATCATGGCGACCAGGCCCAGGACGGCGCCGATCGTCGCGACGCCCTTGTTCGTGGCCTCGCCGCGCTTGGCGCGGCCGCGCCCCACCAGGCCGAAGATCAGTGCCAGGAGGCCGAGGAGGCCGGCCAGCCAGAACATCAGCGGTATCGCGCCGGTGAGGGCGCCGATGATGCCTATGACCAGGGCGGCGACACCGAGGCCGTTACGGGCCGTCTGGGGGCCCGGCGCACCGGTCGGCCCCAGCGGGCCGGGCTGGGAGTGCATCTGCTGAGACATACGGGCCCCTTCCGGGCACGGGATCGCGTCCTGGTGAACCGATCCTGTTGAAGCGATGGGTCAATAAGAGCAGTACCTGTGAACCGAGTCAACAAGGTTGCAAAAGTTGTGTGAGTTCACGGCTGTGAAGCGCTGGTCAGGGTTCACGTAGGTATGCTCGAAGACACAGCGGGCACGGCGTACGGGGACGGGAGCCAGCGGGTGCCGGACAACGCAACACCTGACAACACCTCACCTGAGCGGATGTCACCTGACCGGGCATCAGCCGGGCGGATGTCGGCGGACACACCGTCAGCGGGCGGACCCACGACCGGGATCGGCGGCGCGGCGGGCGGCGGGGCGACCGAGGTGACCGCCGCCGGTATCGCGCGGCTCGCCGGAGTCGGCCGGGCCGCGGTCAGCAACTGGCGGCGCCGGCACGCCGACTTCCCCAAGCCGGTCGGCGGCACCGAGACCAGCCCCGCCTTCGCCCTCGCCGACGTCGAACAGTGGCTGCGCGACCAGGGCAAACTCGCCGAGGTACCGCTGCGCGAACGGGTCTGGCAGCAGCTCGTGGGCCATCCGGCCGGCGCCGCCGCCGCGCTGCGCCAGGCCGGCGCCGTCCTGCTGCTGGTCCGCGACCGGCCCGCGGCCTGGCGGCAACTGCGCGCCGCCACCGCGGACACCGAGCTGACCGGCGTGCTGCCCGCCGTCCTGGAGTCCGTCCTGACCGCCCGGCTCGGCCCCGACCACCCCGTGGGCGGCCTGGGCCGCGACGCACTCGCGCCGTCCGCCGCGCTCGTACGGGCCGCCGGCGACCTCGCCGCCGCGGAAGGCGCCGCCCCCGCGTTCGCCTTCCTCATGGGCCGGCACCTGGACGCCAACCCCCGCCAGTACACCCTCACCCCGCCCGGCACGGCCGCGCTGATGGCCGACCTCGCCGCCCCCGGCGGCCCCGTGCCCACCGTCCTGGACCCCGCCTGCGGCACCGGCAGCCTCCTCGCCGCCGCCACCGGCCGGGCGGCGGACGGCGCGGACGGCGCGCCCCTGACCCTGCACGGCCAGGAGTCGGACCCCGACCTCGCCGCGCTCACCGCCCTCCGCCTCGCCCTGAGCGCCCCCGGCGCCCGCGTGCGGGTACGGGCCGGCGACACCCTGCGCGCCGACGCCTTCCCCGACGAGGCCGCCGACGCCGTCCTGGCCCACCCGCCGTTCAACGAACGCAACTGGGGCCACGACGAGCTGGCCTACGACCCCCGCTGGGAGTACGGCTTCCCGGCCCGCACCGAATCCGAACTGGCCTGGGTCCAGCACGCCCTGGCCCGGCTGCGCGAAGGCGGCACCGCCGTCCTGCTCATGCCGCCCGCCGCCGCCTCCCGCCGCTCCGGCCGCCGCATCCGCGCCGACCTGCTGCGCCGCGGCGCGCTGCGCGCCGTCATCGCCCTGCCCGCGGGCGCGGCCCCGCCCAACGGCATCCCGCTCCACCTGTGGATCCTGCGCAAACCCGGCGCCGGCACCCCGCCCGTCCCGCACCTCCTCGTCGTCGACACCGCCGACCTCGCCACCGCCGGCGCCTCCACCGGGCGCGACAAGCCCGACTGGCACGGCGTCCGCACCACCGCCCTGGAGGCGTGGCAGACCTTCGACCGCGACGGCGGAATCGAGGAGGAGCCCGGCGTGCGGCGGTCGCTGGCCGCCATCGACCTCCTGGACGACGACGTCGACCTCGCCCCCGCCCGGCACCTCCCGCCGCCCGCCGCGGCCGGCGGCCCCGCCGAACTCGCCCGGGTACGCGAACGTCTGACCGCCACCCTCGCCCGCACCACCGACCTCGCCCCCCGCCCCACCGGCGAGGACCCCGGACCCCAGGCCGGCGCCGCCCGCTGGCCGCTCACCACCCTCGGCGAACTCGCCCGCTCCGGAGCCCTCGTCCTGCGCCCCGGCGGCGCCGGCACCGCGTCCGCCGACGGCGCGCCCGCCGTCCTCACCGACCACGACGTCCTCGCCGCCGGCCCGCCCACCGGCACGCTGCCCGGTGCCGCCGGCCCCCCCGAGGAACCCGTCCTGGTGCGGACCGGCGACGTGGTCGTCCCGGTGCTGGGCGGCGGCGCGGTCGCCCGCGTCGTCGACGACGCCACCGCCGGCGCGGCCCTCGGCCGCAACCTCACCCTCCTGCGGCCCGACCCGGCGGCCCTCGACCCCTGGTTCCTCGCAGGCTTCCTGCGCGGTACCGCCAACAACCGCCAGGCCAGCAGCTACGCCTCGACCGCCACCCGGCTCGACGTCCGCCGCCTCCAACTGCCCCGGCTGCCGCTCGCCGACCAGCGGCGCTACGGCCGGCGCTTCCGCGACCTCGCCGCATTCGAAGAGGCGCTGCGGCTGACCACGCGCCTGGGCGAACAGCTCGTCCAGGGCCTGTACGACGGCTTCACCGACGGCTCGGTCGCCCCGGACTGAGCGACCCACCGGCCCGGGCGCCCCGAGGGGCCACCGCGTATTGTCCGGTCGTTCCGTACAACCCCGGGGGCGCCGGCCGTGTCGTATATACGCCCACCGGCACGTGCGCGCAGCGCGGCGCCCGCGCGTCCGCGTGCGGGTGGGCGTGCGGGCGCCGCACACCGGCCACGACCGATCACCCAGGAGCAGCGATGCACGGCCCCGCCCCGGCCCACCCCCCGCACCGTCCACCGGCGCGGGGCACGGTCGTCACCGTGCGGGTCGTCTTCGTCGCCGTCGCCGTGCTCAGCCTGGGGTTCCTGGCCTGGGTGGCGCTGCTGCGGGCCGCGCTGGTGACCCGTAAGCCGCTCGGCTGGTGGCTGTTCGGCGCCGACCTGGCGCTGGTGATCGCCACGACCGCGGTGGCCGGTGGCTATCCCGAGACGGACTGGCGCACGGATGCCGCCGTGATGGTGCTGCTGCTCCAGATGGCGGCGGCGGTCACCTACTACCTGGCCGCCGACCTCCGTGCGGCCCGCCCGGCCGGGCACGAGGCGCTCCACGGATACGGCGGCGGCCCGGCCCCTTACGGCCCGCCGGCCACCGCACACCCCTACGGCCCGCCACAGCCCGCCGCCCCCGGCCCCTACGGCCCGCCGCGGCCGTACGCCGCCGACCTTCCGCACGCCCGGACCGAGACCCGCCTGTCCCCGCCCGCCTACGGCCCGCCCCAGGACCCGCCGTACCCGGCGCCGCCCCCGCGGGAGCGCCCGCAGCCGCAGCGCATCGACCGGGTGCGGGCCGAGCTCGACGAGCTCAGCGACTACCTCCGCAAGGAGGAGGGGCGGTGAACGGGCGGGTCATCGCCGAGCGCTACGAACTCTCCGCGCTGCTCGGCCAGGGCGGCATGGGCCAGGTGTGGATCGGCTACGACCGCCGCCTGGACCGCCGCGTCGGCGTGAAACTGCTGCGCCCCGACCGGGTGGCGGGCACCCCGGACGGCGAGGAGATGCGCCGCCGCTTCGTGCGCGAATGCCGCGTCACCGCGCAGGTCGACCACCCCGGGCTCGTCACCGTCCACGACGCGGGAAGCGACGACGAGGACCTGTTCCTGGTGATGCAGTACGTCGAGGGCGCCGACCTCTCCGACCACCTCGCCGAACACGACCCCTACCCCTGGCCGTGGGCGGTCAGCGTCGCCGCCCAGCTCTGCGGGGTCCTGGCGTCCGTGCACGCAGTGCCGATCGTGCACCGCGACCTCAAGCCGCGCAACGTCATGGTCCGGCCCGACGGTTCCCTGGTCGTCCTCGACCTCGGCATCGCCTCCGCCCTCGACACCGACACCACCCGCCTCACCCACACCGGCTCCCCCATCGGCAGTCCCGCCTACATGGCGCCCGAACAAGCCATGGGCGGCGCCGTCGGCCCGCACACCGACCTCTACGCCCTCGGCGTGCTGCTGCACGAACTCCTCAGCGGCGACGTCCCCTTCGCCGGCTCCACCGCGCTGGGCGTGCTGCACCGCCATCTGTACGAGGAGCCCGTCCCGGTACGCCGGCTGCGCCCGGACGTCCCCGAGGCCCTCGAAGCGCTGGTGCTGCGTCTGCTGCGCAAGGACCCCCAAGCCCGGCCCGCCGACGCGCAGGAGGTCTACCAGGCCCTGGCCCCGCTGCTGCCGCCGTCCGCCGCGGGCTCCCCGGCCCTGCGACCGCCGGCCGCCCCGCTCGCCCCCATGGACCCCACCCGTCCCTTCCGGCAGCCGCACGCCCCCTGGCCGGCGCGCTCCTCGACACCCGGCCCGCCCCCGATGGCGGCCGCGGGCCCGCCGCCCGCCGCCGCGCCCCCGGCCGCCGACCCGCGGACCTCCCCCACCGGCCCCGACCCCCGCAGCGCCGCCCCCGGTCCCCGGCCGCCGGGCCCGGACGTCGCCGCCGCCGTCGACGAGGTCAAGTCCCTGCTCGACCAGGGGATGATCACCCGCGCCGTCGACATCCTCGGCGGCATCCTGCCGGCCGCCGCCGCCCGGCACGGCGCGCACTCCCCGGTCGTACGGACCCTGCGCAAGCAGTACGCCGCCACCCTCATGGACGACGGCCAGTACCGCCGCGCCCTGCCCGAACTGCGCCTGCTGGCCGGCGAATACGCCAAGGAATCCGGCCCGGGAGCGGCTCACCAGTCCCTCCTGTTCCACTACGAGGCCGCGCAGTGCCTGGAACAGCTCGGCGAGGTCGCCGAGGCGCTGGCGGAGTACCGCGCCCTGCTCCCGCACTTCGAGCGCTACCCCGACGACCCCCTGCGTCCCCTGGAGATCCGGCGCTCCATAGGCCACCTGCTCCTCGCCCAGGGCGAGCGCGGCGCCGCCCACGAGACCCTCTCGCGGCTGCTCCACGACGCCGAGCGGCTGCACGGCCCGCACCACACCTTCGCGGAGGAGATCCGGCGCACCCTGCACTGGCTCGGCCAGGTCCGGGGCTGAGAACCGCGCCGCCACACCTCCATCCGGGCGGCGCACCCAAACCGACGGACAATCGTTGGCCAAACCAGTGGCCCGGATCACACCGAGTCCTTACCATCGATCAACGCCAGACCGATGAGCCCGCCCGTCCCAGCCCCGACTGGGAGGCCCGACCAGCCGCACGGGCGCCCCGCGCCGCTTTTCGTTCCGCTCTTCGCCGGGAGGCCAAGTGTTCCGCCGTAGGACAGCGCTCTCCGTATCCGCCACCGTCGCCCTGCTCGCCGCGACGCCGCTGCTGGCCGCCTGCGGCGACGACGCGCGCCCCGGTGCCGCCGCCGTCGTGGACGGCAAGCGGATCACCGTCTCCGAGCTCCAGGCGAAGGTGCGCCAGGTGCGCGAGGCGCAGGCCGAGGCACCCCAGGGCGGTCAGCTCATCAGCGGCACCGGCCGGCTGAGCCTGGCCACCCTCAACGGCCTGATCTTCGACGAGGTGCTGGCCCGCGGCGCGAAGGACGCGGGAGTGACGGTCACCCGCCGCCAGATCCAGAAGTGGCGCGCGAAGGCCGAGAAGCGCGCGGGCGGCGCCGAACGGCTGAAGGCGATGTGGCTCCAGCAGGCCGTCGCGCCCGACGAGATCGACACCATGGCCCGCAACCAACTGCTGCTCGACGGCCTCGCCGAGAGCCTCGGCGCGGACCGCTCGCAGCCCGAGGGCCAGCGGCAGCTCGCCGAGGCGCTGTCCAAGACCTCCCGGAAGCTGGGCATCGACGTCAACCCGCGGTTCGGCAAGTGGGACGACAAGCAGGTCATCCTCGGCGAGACCAAGGACCCGTGGATCACCACCGAGCCGGCGTCCCGCCAGCGGATCTGAGACCGCCGGCCGCACGGCGGACCCGAGGGTTCGACCGGTGACCGGCCGGCACCGGGCGCCCTCGGCGCGGTGCGTTACGTTCAATGGGTGAACGCTGACGCCTCCCCCGCCGACCCCGGCGCCGCCGACCGCCCCGAGAGCGGCGGCACCGGACGCCTGGTCCTGCTCACCACCAGCCACCGGGTCGCCCCCGGCCTGCTGTCCTGGCCCGCCTGGCAGACGCTGCGCACCGCCGCCCGGGTGCTGTGCGCCGACCCCCGCCATCCGCAGCTTCCCTATCTGCGGGAGGCCGGCATCGAGGTGACGGAGGCCGCCCCCGACGCCCGCGAACTGGTCGACTACTGCCGGGCCGGGGCCCGTACCGCCGTCGTCCTGACCTCCGCCGACGGCGAGAGCGCGCTGACCGACGGCCTGGCCCGGCTGGCCGGCTCCGGCCGCGAGTCCATGCCCGACCTGGAACTGCTCCCCGGCTCCTACGACCTGCCCGGCGCCCGGCTGCTCGACCTCGTCCAGATCATGGACGAGATCCGCGCCGCCTGCCCCTGGAGCAGCATCCGTACCCACCGCGACCTCGCCAAATACGGCATCGAGGAGGCGTACGAGCTGGTCGAGGCCATCGAGGAGGGCGACCGCGCGGCGCTGCGCGAGGAGCTGGGCGACGTCCTCCTCCAGGTCGTCTTCCACGCCCGCATCGCGCAGGAGGACCCCGACGAGCCGTTCTCCCTCGACGATGTCGCGGCCGGGCTCGTCGAGAAGCTGATCCACCGCCATCCGCACGTCTTCGGCGACGAGACCGCCCACACCCCCGAGGACGTCAAGGCGCACTGGCTGCGGACGAAGGCGGCGGAGAAGCGCCGCGAGTCGGTGACGGAGGGCATTCCGCTCGGGCAGCCCGCCCTCGCCCTCGCCGGCAAGCTCGCCTCCCGCGCCCGTACGGCCGGGATCGAGGCGGTCCCGGCGGGCGAGGGCGTCGGCTACGAGCTGCTGGCGCTGGCCGTCCGCGCGGAGGCGGCCGGCACCGACCCGGAGACCGCGCTGCGCGCCGCGGCCCGCACCTACCGCGACGCGATCCGCGCGGCGGAGGGACTGCCCCCGGCCGGCCGTCAGGACGCGCGGCCCGATGAGGCGGAGGAGGAGGCGGACTCCGAACCGTTCGGGGACTGACCCGCGCGCGGCCGCCCGGCGCGGGGCCGGCGCACCACCGGGGTTACGGTCGAAACGTGCACCCCACGCCCGACACCACCCCCGCCGACGCGCCCGCGCCCGCCCCCGCCGGCTGCCCCGCCGCGGGCGCCGCCGCGCCCGCCCCCGAGCTCTTCACCTGGGAGTTCGCCGCCGACCCCTACCCCGCGTACGCCTGGCTGCGCACGCACACACCGGTCGTCAAGACGGTGCTGCCCAGCGGCGTCGAGGCGTGGCTGGTGACCCGCTACGCCGACGCGCGGCAGGCGCTGGCCGACGCCCGGCTGTCGAAGAATCCGGTGCACCACAGCGAGTCGGCGCACGGCAAGGGCAAGGTCGGCATCCCGGGGGAGCGCAGCGCGAACCTGATGACGCATCTGCTCAACATCGATCCGCCCGACCACACCCGGCTGCGGCGGCTGGTGGCGAAGGCGTTCACCCCGCGCCGGGTCGCCGAGTTCGCGCCCCGCGTCCAGCGGCTGACCGACGACCTGATCGACGGCTTCGCCAAGACCGGCGAGGCGGACCTCATCCACGACTTCGCCTTCCCGCTGCCCATCTACGCGATCTGCGAGCTGCTGGGCGTGCCGCGCGAGGACCAGGACGACTTCCGGGACTGGGCGGGCATGATGATCCGCCACGGCGGCGGACCGCGCGGCGGAGTCGCCCGTTCCGTGAAGAAGATGCGCGGCTATCTCGCCGAGCTGATCCACCGCAAGCGCGAGAGTCTCGGCGACCGGGCGGAGCCGGGCGAGGACCTGATCTCCGCCCTGATCCGGGCCTCCGACCACGGCGAGCACCTCAGCGAGAACGAAGCCGCCGCGATGTGTTTCGTGCTGCTTTTCGCCGGTTTCGAAACCACGGTCAACTTGATCGGAAACGGCGTCTACGCGCTCCTGCGGCACCCCGCGCAGCGGGCGTCGCTCCAGGAGTCGGTGCGGCGCGGGGAACGCGATCTGCTCGCCACCGGCGTCGAGGAACTCCTGCGCTTCGACGGGCCGGTCGAGCTGGCGACCTGGCGGTTCGCGACGGTGGACCTGACGCTGGGCGGGCAGCGGATCGCCGCGGGCGAGCCGGTCCTGGTGGTGCTGGCCGCCGCCGACCGCGACCCCGAGCGGTTCGACGCGCCGGACGTCCTCGACCTCACCCGGCGCGACAACCAGCATCTGGGGTACGGGCACGGCATCCACTACTGCCTGGGTGCGCCGCTGGCCCGACTCGAAGGCCAGACGGCTCTGGCGACGCTGCTGACCCGACTGCCGGACATCCGGCTTGCGGCGAATCCCGATGATTTGCGCTGGCGCGGCGGGCTCATCATGCGCGGACTTCGTTCCCTGCCGGTGGAGTTCACGCCCGAGAACGGTGCCCCGGACACGGACGGTAATTGACGGATCGTCACGCGTGTGACCTTTACGTGATCTCCGCTACACCGACTTGTGACTCCCCGTGACCCCGGCTACCTTTCCTCCGACCGACAGGCTTCACTCGATCGGCCGAAGCGGGAGAGTGGCGAACCGGTGTAACGGTGCGTCGCCTTCCGCCTGCCGATCGGACAATTCAACCGCCGCGCGAAAGGCAACCGCATGCGTTCCGGGAACGGCCGACACAGGCGCCCCCGTCAGGCACCGGCCATCTTTGTCACGGCGGGAGTGACCGGCGCGGGCATCGCCCTGCCGCTGTTCGCCGCCAGTGGCGCACAGGCCGCCGACACCGCGACCTGGGACCGGGTCGCGCAGTGCGAGAGCGGCGGGGTCTGGAGCGCCGCCTCGGGCAACGGCTTCTACGGCGGCCTCCAGCTCACCCAGGAGATGTGGGACGAGCACGGCGGCACCTCGTACGCCTCGCGTCCCGACCTCGCCAGCCGCGCCCAGCAGATCGCCGTCGCCGAGACCATCCTCGACGACCGCGGCCCGGACGCCTGGCCGAGCTGCGCGGTGAACGCCGGCCTGACCGACGACGGCCGCGCGCCGGGCGTCGACCCGGGCGGCACGCCCAGCCCGCTGCCCGACCCGTCGGACACCACCGGATCCTCCGACCCGCTGGACCCCGCCGACCCGCTGGACCCCTCCGGCTCCGCCGAGGAGCCCGACGCGTCGGACACCTCCGGATCCGACCGGTCCACCGGCGACGAGCCGACGCCCTCGCCGTCGGCGCCCGACGCCTCCGACCCGGCGGCCCCGGGCGACGAGGACGACGCGTCCCCCTCGGCCGACCCGACCGGCGGGGCCGGTGACGACCGCGACGCGGAGGACCGGACCGGCGACGGCCGTGACGCGCCCCGGGAGGACGCCGGGGCGGAGCCCGGCGCCGACCCGTCGCCCGCCAAGGGCAAGCACCGCGGCGGCGCGGACGCCGGCGAGGACGCCGCGGACACGGACGACGCGGGCAGGTCCTCGGGCCGGCACGCCTCACGCGGCGACGAGGCCGGACGTACCGGCCCGGCGGCCGACGGCGACTACACCGTCCGGCCGGGTGACTCCCTGTCAGCCATCGCCCGGGCTCATGAGCTGCCCGGCGGCTGGCCCGCGCTCTACGACCGCAACGAGGACGTCGTCGGCGCCGACGCGGATCTGATCCGCCCTGGTCAGCGGCTCGATCTGGGGAACTGACAAGGCCAGTTAGCGCCGTTCGCCCCGTTTGGCGAAAGTGAGACAAGGCTCTCGTCACGGGGGTGCGGCGCCCGGCCGGCCCGCCGTCGGCGCAAGCCGCCCGACCTGCGGAGATAGGCCCCTCTGGTGATCAAAAACGGTCAACTTGGTTCAGAACGTGGGGTTTGAACACCAAGGGGGTTCCTGCTTACGGTCGGGACCGCTCGCCAAAGCGAGCCCTTCGATCACACGCCGAATCCTGCCGGTGGTCGGAGGCAGTCGACGCGCAAGCGCCGAAGGCGGGAGCGGGGGACCCAAGGTAAGCGCCGGCCCCACCCGCGAAAGCGGGCCGACCGGCTTGGGGTGAAGCCATGTGTGATCCACACGCGGCCGGGCAACTCACATGGCCCGAACCCGACAGCTCACCTCGCAGGCGTCGGTGAGGAAACGAACGAACCATGCTGAACAACAAGGGCAAGCACCGCCGTGCGTCCAAGGCCGTCCGCGTCGCCACCCTGGCCGGCGTCGCCGGTGCCGCCGTGGCCGTCCCGCTGATGGGCGCCTCCTCCGCCTCCGCCGCGTCCGTCGCCACCTGGGACGCCGTCGCCCAGTGCGAGTCCGGCGGCAACTGGTCGATCAACACCGGCAACGGCTACTACGGCGGCCTGCAGTTCTCGAACTCGAGCTGGGCCGCCGCCGGTGGCACCCAGTACGCGCCGCGCGCCGACCTGGCCACCAAGAGCCAGCAGATCGCCGCCGCCGAGAAGCTGCTCGCCCTCCAGGGCCCGGGCGCCTGGTCCTGCGCCGGCGCCGGCAACCTGACCGCCGGTGGCCCCGCCGCCGATGTCGACACCTCCGGCGACACCGCCAAGACCGAGTCCGCGCCGCAGCAGAAGCAGGCGCCGGCCAAGCCCGAGCCCAAGAAGGCCCCGGCCCCCGCCCCGGAGAAGTCGAACGGCTCCGGCAACTACACCGTCAAGGCCGGCGACACCCTCGCCAAGATCGCCAAGGCGCACGGCAAGAACTGGAAGTCGGTCTACGCGGACAACAAGTCCGTCATCGGCGGCAACCCGAACCTGATCTTCCCGGGCCAGCAGTTCAGCGTCTGAGCCGCACCCCTCACCGGGGCCCCGGGGATCACCACGAGTCCCTCAGACCGCCCCGCCCGGCGCGCCGTCCCCCAGCGCGCCGCGGCGGGGCTTCTGCGTCCCGCCCCGCCCCGCCCCGGCCCCCGAGCCGCCGCGGGCCCGCGACCAGCTCCGTAACGCGGTATTCCCCGCTCGGCGAACAATGCCCCGATACCTGCCGTGAACTGCGCCTTTGGGCCTCTTTTCGTCCCACTGAGCGGGCCGAGGGCGAACGGATGCGCCCCGGCCCGTTAGGCTCGTGCTGCAGAACTCCAGACACCCATGAAGGAGACAACGTGCCGTCCATCGACGTCGTCGTAGCCCGCGAAATTCTCGACTCGCGAGGTAATCCCACGGTCGAGGTCGAGGTCGGCCTCGACGACGGCAGCACGGGCCGTGCCGCCGTCCCGTCCGGTGCCTCGACCGGCGCCTTCGAGGCCATCGAGCTCCGTGACGGCGACCCGAGCCGCTACATGGGCAAGGGCGTGGAGAAGGCCGTCCTGGCCGTCATCGAGCAGATCGGCCCGGAGCTCGTCGGCTACGACGCGACCGAGCAGCGCCTGATCGACCAGGCGATGTTCGACCTGGACGCCACGGACAACAAGGGCTCCCTCGGCGCCAACGCCATCCTCGGCGTCTCCCTCGCCGTCGCGCACGCCGCCTCCGAGGCCAGCGACCTGCCGCTGTTCCGCTACCTCGGTGGCCCGAACGCGCACGTCCTGCCCGTCCCGATGATGAACATCCTGAACGGCGGCTCGCACGCCGACTCCAACGTGGACATCCAGGAGTTCATGATCGCCCCGATCGGCGCGGAGTCCTTCTCCGAGGCCCTGCGCTGGGGCGCCGAGGTCTACCACACCCTCAAGAAGGTCCTCAAGGAGCGCAACCTCTCCACCGGACTGGGCGACGAGGGCGGCTTCGCCCCGAACCTCGGCTCCAACCGCGAGGCCCTCGACCTCATCCTCGAAGCCATCAAGCAGGCCGGTTACACCCCCGGCCAGGACATCGCGCTCGCGCTGGACGTCGCCGCCTCCGAGTTCTACAAGGACGGCGCCTACCAGTTCGAGGGCAAGGACCGCTCGGCCGCCGAGATGACGGAGTACTACGAGGGTCTCGTCGCCGACTACCCCCTCGTCTCCATCGAGGACCCGCTGTTCGAGGACGACTGGGCCGGCTGGAAGGTCATCACCGAGAAGCTCGGCGCCAAGGTGCAGCTCGTCGGCGACGACCTGTTCGTCACCAACCCCGAGCGCCTGGCCCGCGGCATCGAGGAGAACTCCGCCAACGCGCTGCTGGTGAAGGTCAACCAGATCGGCTCGCTGACCGAGACCCTGGACGCCGTCGAGCTGGCCCAGCGCAACGGCTTCAAGTGCATGATGTCGCACCGCTCCGGTGAGACCGAGGACGTCACCATCGCCGACCTCGCCGTCGCCACCAACTGCGGCCAGATCAAGACCGGCGCCCCGGCCCGCTCCGAGCGCGTCGCCAAGTACAACCAGCTCCTGCGCATCGAGGAGATCCTCGACGACGCCGCCGTCTACGCCGGCCGCTCCGCCTTCCCGCGGTTCCGCACCGGCAACTGACTGATCAGCGGGCGCACAGGGGGTGACCCCCTGGCGCCCCGATCGACACGGCAAGGCTGAACGCCGGGCTCGGTCGTCCAGCCTTTTCGTGCGTCCCCGGCGACGGTCCCGTACCGTCGCCGGGGACGCACCTGGTTCACGACGCCGGTCGTCGCGGCAGGCGTCATGGCTGGAAGAGGAGGCGACGTGCCCGCGGACCGGTTCTCGACCGCGACCCGACTCAAGGCGCTCGGTGAGCAGGCCGCCGCCCGCGTCAACCGCGCCCGGCCGCCCCGCCGCAACCGCCTCACCGGCCGCGCCGCGCTGCTCGCCCTGGTGCTGTGCTCCCTGGTCGTCGCCCTCGCCTACCCGATACGGCAGTACGTCTCCCAGCGCTCGGACATCACCGACCAGCGCCGCGAGGCCCGCGAGGCCGCCCGGGAACTGGACCGGCTGCGCGACGAGAAGGCCCGCTGGCAGGACCCGGCGTACGTCCGCCAGCAGGCCCGCCGGCACCTGCACTACGTCATGCCGGGCGAGACCGGTTTCATCGTCCAGGACGGCTCCGGTGGCGAGGCCCTGAACACGGTGCAAAAGGGTCCCGCCGCGACGCAGCGCCCGTGGTACGAGAATCTGTGGGACGGGGTCGACTCCGCCGACAGGCGGTAGCGCGTAGCGTCACGCGCGTACGGTCTTTCCTTGTACGCCCGGCCCCGAGCTCCCCGCCCGCCCCACCGGCCCCCTCCCTTTCACCGGCCCCTTCACCTTCACGAAAGTGCACATGGACACCGCCCCGCCCCAGACCGAGCCCACCGAGCCCACCGCCGCGGACATCGCCGCCTTCAAGCAGCAGCTCGGCCGCCCGCCGCGCGGCCTGCGCGCCATCGCGCACCGCTGTCCCTGCGGGCAGCCCGATGTCGTCGAGACGGCGCCGCGCCTGGAGGACGGCACGCCCTTCCCCACGCTGTACTACCTCACCTGTCCGCGCGCGGCCTCCGCGATCGGCACGCTGGAGGCCAACGGCGTGATGAAGGAGATGACCGAGCGGCTGGCGAACGACCCGGAGCTGGCCGCCGCCTACCGCGCGGCCCACGAGGACTACATCCGGCGCCGGGACGCCATCGAGGTGCTCGAAGGCTTCCCCAGCGCGGGCGGGATGCCCGACCGGGTCAAGTGCCTGCACGTACTCGTCGGCCACTCCCTCGCGGCCGGACCGGGCGTCAACCCGCTCGGTGACGAGGCCCTGGCCATGCTGCCGGAATGGTGGCGGAAGGGGCCGTGCGTGACGCCGTGCCAGGACACCGCCGAGGACACCGCCGGCCAGGAGGCCGGGCCGGGCCGGGACGCCACCGGGGGAGAGGCCAAGTGAAGCGGGTCGCCGCCGTCGACTGCGGTACGAACTCCATCCGGCTGCTGGTCGCGGACGCGGACCCGGCCACCGGCGAGCTGACGGAACTGGACCGCCGGATGCGGATCGTCCGGCTGGGCCAGGGCGTGGACCGCACCGGCCGGCTGGCGCCCGAGGCGCTGGAGCGCACCTTCGAGGCGTGCCGGGAGTACGCCGGGGTGATCAAGGAGCTGGGTGCCGAGCGGATCCGGTTCGTGGCGACCTCCGCCTCGCGCGACGCCGAGAACCGCGCGGACTTCGTCCGCGGGGTGGTGGACATCCTGGGCGTGGAGCCCGAGGTGATCACCGGTGACCAGGAGGCGGAGTTCTCCTTCACCGGCGCCACCAAGGAGCTGACCGGCCACTCGGGGCTCGAACTTCCCTATCTGGTGGTCGACATCGGCGGCGGTTCGACCGAGTTCGTCCTGGGCGGCGAGTCCGTCGAGGCCGCCCGCTCGGTGGACGTCGGCTGCGTGCGGATGACCGAGCGGCATCTGCTGCACGACGGCCGGATCACCGATCCGCCGACGGCCGCTCAGATCGACGCGATAAAGGCCGATATCGCCGAGGCGCTGGACCGGGCCGAGGAAACCGTGCCGCTGGGCCGGGCCGCGACGCTGGTGGGCCTGGCGGGCTCGGTGACCACGGTCGCCGCCATCGCGCTGGGGCTGAGCCGCTACGACTCCGCGGCGATCCACCACTCGCGCGTCCCGCTGGCGGAGGTCCGGCGGATCACCGGCGACCTGCTGTCCGCCACGCACGCCGAGCGGGAGGCCATCCCCGTCATGCACCCGGGCCGGGTCGACGTGATCGGCGCGGGCGCGCTCGTCCTGCTGGCGATCATGGAGCGGACGGGTGCCCGGGAGGTCGTCGTCAGCGAGCACGACATCCTCGACGGGATCGCCTGGAGCCTGGTCTGAGGCACCGTGTGCCAGGGGGTGCCCGGCGGTCTCCGGCCGCCGGGCAACGGCCCTCGACGAGTGGCTTTTCGAGCGCGCAGCTCGCCGTCTGAGCGCCCTTTCGGGGCCCCGAAAGGGCCCGGCGCGGGACCCCGGCGAGAAAGTTCGTGAAATCCTTCACATGAAAAAGCCGCCGGATGGGCGAAGAAAGTGGCCCGGCGTCCCTCATTCGAAGGTCGCAGCTCTCCCGGACCCGGAGAACACGCGGGTTCGGGGCCGTTGCGGGCGTCCATCGGCGGGGTCCGGTTCGGCCCGCCGAGAGCCCACAATCCCTGATCAACAGGGGTCTCCAACGCCTCGCCCTACACCGTGGTTCCCTTACGGCGCTATGGCGTCGGTCACGAAGCCGGCGGAGTGTAGCAGATGGTCCCCAGGTGCTTGTGAAGGGGCTCACGAGCGACCCCCCATGTGGGGGTGGATACTCGATTGCATGAGCACCACGGAGCGTCCCAGGATCCTCGTTGTAGGCGGTGGGTACGTAGGCCTGTACGCGGCACGCCGCATCCTCAAGAAGATGCGGTACGGCGAGGCGACTGTCACGGTCGTCGACCCGCGCTCGTACATGACGTACCAGCCCTTCCTCCCTGAAGCTGCGGCCGGCAGCATCTCTCCCCGCCACGTCGTGGTCCCGCTGCGACGCGTGCTGCCCAAGGCGGAGGTGCTCACCGGCCGGGTGACCACCATCGACCAGGACCGCAAGGTCGCCTCGATCGCCCCGCTGGTCGGCGAGGCGTACGAGCTGCCCTTCGACTACCTGGTCATCGCGATGGGCGCGGTCTCCCGGACCTTCCCGATCCCGGGCCTGGCCGAGAACGGCATCGGCATGAAGGGCGTGGAAGAGGCCATCGGCCTGCGCAACCACGTCCTGGAGCAGTTGGACAAGGCCGACTCCACGACCGACGAGGACGTCCGCCGCAAGGCGCTGACCTTCGTCTTCGTGGGCGGCGGCTTCGCGGGCGCGGAGACCGTCGGCGAGGTCGAGGACATGGCCCGCGACGCGGCCAAGTACTACAGCAACGTCAAGCGCGAGGACATGCGCTTCCTGCTGGTCGACGTCGCGGACAAGATCCTCCCCGAGGTCGGTCCCAAGCTCGGCGCCTACGGCAAGGAGCACCTCGAGGGCCGCGGTGTCGAGGTCTACCTCAAGACCGGCATGGACTCCTGCGTCGACGGCCACGTGGTGCTGAACAACGGCCTGGAGGTCGACTCCAACACCATCGTGTGGACCGCCGGCGTCAAGCCCAACCCGGCGCTGTCCCGCTTCGGTCTGCCCCTCGGCCCGCGTGGCCACGTCGACACCCAGGCCACCCTCCAGGTGCAGGGCACCGACTACATCTGGGCCGCCGGCGACAACGCGCAGGTGCCGGACCTGGTCGGCCGCAAGGCCGGCAACGACAACGCCTGGTGCCCGCCGAACGCGCAGCACGCGCTGCGGCAGGCGAAGGTGCTCGGCGACAACGTGATCTCCGGGATGCGCGGCTTCCCCCAGAAGGAGTACAGCCACGCCAACAAGGGCGCGGTCGCCGGTCTGGGTCTGCACAAGGGCGTCGCGATGATCGTCCTGGGCAAGACCAAGATCAAGCTCAAGGGCCGTCTCGCCTGGTACATGCACCGCGCGTACCACGGCATGGCGATGCCGACGTTCAACCGCAAGATCCGGGTCTTCGCCGACTGGACCCTCGCGATGTTCCTCAAGCGCGAGGTCGTCTCGCTCGGCGCCATGGAGAACCCGCGCGAGGAGTTCTACGAGGCGGCCAAGCCGGCCCCCGCGCCGGCCGCAACGGCCGGCTCCGGTGACAAGCCGAAGGCCAAGGCTTCCTGACACCTCCGGCCGGAGTGCTCCGGCCAGCCCGAAGGGCGTCCGCCATCCGTGGGGCGGGCGCCCTTCGGCGTGTCCGCTCTGGCGGACAACGGGCGTTTTGCTGTTCCCTTACGTAGGAACGGGACTATATCGGCGCCCACTTGGGGTTTACGTGGTGGGTGAAACTTGTTCGCCCGCTCGTGGACACGAAAGGTGTGCGACATGGCCGACGCCGCTGGACGGCTCACCAAGCTCGCCGAGGAGGTCCTGGGAGCCCCGCTCCCGGTGCGTCTCCGCGCCTGGGACGGCAGCGAGTCAGGCCCTCCGGGAGCACCCCTACTGGTCATCCGCAACCGCAGGGCGCTGCGCCGCCTGCTGTTCAAACCGGGCGAGCTGGGCCTGGCCCGCGCCTGGGTGGCCGGGGACCTCGACATCGAGGGCGATCTCTACGCAGCACTCGACCTGCTGGCCGAACTGATCTGGGAGCGCGGCCCCGCCGCCGACAAGCCGCGCCGCGCCGCCCTGCGCGCCGTGGCCCGCCCCGAGGTCCGGGCCGCCGCCAAGGAACTGCTGACCCTGGTCGGCGTCCCGCTCCCGCCCGCGCCGCCGGCGGAGGAGGCCCGGCCGCACCGTGGCCCGCTGCACTCCCTGCGGCGCGACAAGGCGGCCATCAGCCACCACTACGACGTCGGCAACGACTTCTACGCGCTGGTGCTCGGCCCGTCCATGGTCTACTCCTGCGCCTACTGGCCGACCGCGGAGAGCCCCGCGACCGCCGAAACCACCGAAGGCGCCCGGGAATCGGCCGTCACGCTGGAGGACGCCCAGCGCGACAAGCTCGACCTGATCTGCCGCAAGCTCGGCCTGAAGGAGGGCCAGCGGCTGCTGGACGTGGGCTGCGGCTGGGGCTCGATGGTGCTGCACGCGGCGCGCGAGTACGGCGTACGCGCCGTCGGCATCACCCTCTCCGAGGAGCAGGCGACGTTCGCGCGTAAGCGCATCGCCGAGGCCGGGCTCGCCGACCGGATCGAGATCCGGGTGCAGGACTACCGCGAGATCCGCGACGAACCGTTCGACGCGATCTCCTCCATCGGCATGGCCGAGCATGTCGGCCGCGCGCTGTACGCCGAGTACGCCACCGCGCTGCACGCCCTCCTCAAGCCCGGCGGGCGGCTGCTGAACCACCAGATCTCCCGCCGCCCGCTCGCGGACGAGGAAGCCTACGAGGTCGACGAGTTCATCGACCGCTACGTCTTCCCGGACGGCGAACTCGCCCCGATCGGCAGGACCGTGGGAGCCCTGGAGGACGCCGGCTTCGAGGTCCGGGACGTCGAGGCGATCCGGGAGCACTACGCGCTGACGCTGCGCCACTGGGTGGCCAACCTGGAGGAGCACTGGGCACAGGCGGTGCGGCTGACGACCCCGGGGCGGGCGCGGGTGTGGCGGCTCTACATGGTCGCGTGCGCGCTGTCCTTCGAGCGCAACCGCATAGGGGTCAACCAGGTGCTCGCGGTGCGCACGCCGGAATCCGGCGCGTCCGGTATGCCGCTGCGGGCACGGACCTGGCGGGACTGACACCGCCGGGCCGAGGCACGGGCCGGGCGCCGGCGGCGGACGCATCCGCAAGCCGGCGCCCGGCCGCCGCTCATCAGGGGCGTGCGGTCGCGCGGGGACGGTGCCGTGGAAGGCGCGCGGTCACGCGGGGACGGTGCAGTCGAAGGCGTGCAGATACGCGTTGACCGGCAGGATCTCGCGCAGCACCAGACCGGCGTCCCGCATGTGGCTGACCAGGCTCTCCTTGGAGTGCTTGGCGCCGCCGACGTTGAGGAGCAGCAACAGGTCCATGGCGGTGGTGAACTTCATCGAGGGACTGTCGTCGACGAGGTTCTCGATGATCACGACCCGGGCGCCGGGCGGCGCGGCCGCGACGACGTTGCGCAGGGTCGTGGCGGTGGACTCGTCGTCCCACTCCAGGATGTTCTTGATGATGTAGAGGTCGGCCCGGACCGGGATGGCGGCGCGGCAGTCGCCGGGGACGATCCGCACGCGGGGGGCGAGCGGGCCGCCGTCCAGCAGCCGGGGATCGGCGTGCGCGACGACGTCCGGCAGGTCGAGCAGCGCGCCTTCCAGGGCGGGGTGCTTCTCCAGGAGACCGGCCAGGACGTGTCCCTGGCCCCCTCCGATGTCGGCGACCGACGTGATGCCGGTGAGGTCGAGGAGTTCGGCGATGTCCTCGGCCGACTGCCTGCTGGAGGTGGTCATGGCCCGGTTGAAGATCTGGGCGGAGTCCTTGGCGTCCTGGTGGAGGTAGTCGAAGAAGCCCTTGCCGTACAGGTCGTCGAAGACGCTCCGGCCGGAGCGCACCGCCTCGTCCAGCCGTGGCCAGGCTTGCCACGTCCAGGGTTCGGTGCACCACAGGGAGATGTAGCGCAGGCTGTCGGGGGCGTCCTCCCGCAGCAGTCGGGACATCTCGGTGTGGACCCACTTCCCGTCCCCGGTCTCTTCGAAGATCCCGTAGCAGGACAGGGCGCGCAGCAGCCGTAGCAGGGGCCGCGGCTCGGTGGTCACCGCGGCGGCCAGCTCCTCCGCGGTGGCGGGCGCGTCGCCCAGGGCGTCGGCCACGCCGAGTCTGGCCGCCGCGCGTACGGCCGCCGCGCACGCGGCTCCGAAGACCAGCTCCCGCAGGCGCATGGCCGGCGGCGGTGGGGGGCTCACGGTGGTCATGACGCCTCGATTCTGCGGGTGGCGGGGCACGGGCCCGTCAGCACTGGCCGGCCGGCTCCGAGGACCGGCATACGTTGCGGACGAAGCGGTTACCGGCGCCGCCGGTGTCACGGTTGGCCAGGTCCGCCGGCTCGTTGTCCAACAGCACGTTGTCGCTGATGACGTTGTTCTCGTTGCGGGCGTTCACGAAGCTGCGGAAGAGGACGATCCCGCCGGAGAGCGGTGAGGCGCCGACGTTGTCGCGGATGAAGTTGTCCCGCACCAGGGTCTTCTCGGCGCCGGTCAGGACGATGCCGGAGCCCTGGAGGAAGGGCAGCCGGGAGTTTCCGGGACAGTGCTTGTTGTTCTCGTAGACCGCGTTGGCGCGGACCTCCAGGGCGCCGGCCCTGGGGAGCGATTCGTCGCCCACGACGAACACACCGGCGCAGTTGCGGGTGATCTCGTTCTCATCGACCGTCAGGTGGCGGGCGCGCCGGACGGTGACGCCGATCCGGTTCCCGATGAGGTGGTTCTCCCTGATCACCGCGCCCTGGGTGTCGATGGCCCCGCCCTCCCTGTCGACGGTGTTCGCGAGGAAGATGCCCGCGTCGCCGTTGTCGACGGCGGCGTTCTCCACGAACCTGCCCCGGGTGGACTCCTCCTGGGCGATGCCCCACTGGCCGTTCTTGCGTGCCCGCACCTTGTAAACGTGGAGCCGGTCGGTCTGGGTGGCCCAGATGCCGTTCTTCTTGAAGCCGGACACCGTCAGGAAGCGGATGCTGACGTGCGGCAGGCGGTGGCCCGCGGTGCCGACGACGCAGATGCCGTGGCCCGCTTGCCCGCAGTCGTCAGCGGCCCGGGCGGCGGACTGCCGGGCCGGCTCGATCACGGTCCGCCCGCCCGCTCCCGCGAGGGTCAGGCCGGGCGTCGTGATCCGGACGCTCTGCCGGTAGGTGCCGGGCGCCACGATGACGGTGTCTCCCGGCCGTGCCGCGTCCACCGCCCGCTGAATCGACTCTCCTGGATGGACGACGTACCGGTCCGCCCGCGCGGTCGGCGGCGCGGCGCCCACGCCGGTGAGCATGGCGGCCGCGACGCCCAGCACGTACATCTTCTGTCGTGTCCTCATGAGGCGAAGCTATGGGCGATCACCCGGGATCGCTACACGGGGTCACCGAATGGGCACCGTGAGTGCTCCGCTCGGGTAACGCCCCCACCGCGCCGGGGTCGGGCGGGTGCCCCGGCGGGATCCGGTCCGGATGCCCGGGAGGGGTGGCGCGGGCGTGCGCCGTGTGAGCGACGAGCGGAGGGCGACTTTCCGTCAATTCGGGCCCGAATTTCGCCGCGCCGTACAACCCCGACGTGAGGCTTCAGGCATGTGCCGACGGCCTGTACCGGTCGCTGATGCACACTCAGTTGCCAATAAAATAAGACAACCTCGGGATGAGCGGCCGATCCGCTTCGTGCACTGCGGGCTACGCTCGTGCTGCCCTCTTTGAGGTGGCATGGGGGACCCCAGGCCCGGATGGTGGAATGCAGACACGGCGAGCTTAAACCTCGCTGGCCTTCGGGCCGTGCCGGTTCAAGTCCGGCTCCGGGCACAGCCGCTGAGGCAGCCGCTGTGAATTTTGCTTGAACGTTCGACCGAAACGCAAATCTCCGCGTGCACCGGATATTTTCCCGCCTCGCCGGTGATCGACCCGCCGGGCGGAGCGCACGGCCACCTCCCGCACCGCGCCCGCACCGCGCCCGCACCGTTCTCGTGACCGCCCGGTCCGTGCGTCGCGGAGGTCATGTGAGGAAGCGCGAGGAGCCGCCGGCACGCGCCGGCGGCTCCTCGGTGGTTCGGGGTGTCGTCCTGTCAGCGCTCGATGAGGGCGAACAGGTTCTCCCAGCGGGTGACGATCTCGTCGGTGGAGAAGCGCTGGATGTTCTGGCGGGCCGCTTCGCCCATGCGGTCGCGGAGGTCCTGATCGGACATCAGCGTGTCGAGATGGCGGGCGAATTCGGTGATGTTGCCCGGGGGAGCGAGGAACCCGTCCATGCCGTCCGAGATGATCTCGCGGACGCCCGGTGCCACGTCGAAGGCCACACAGGGCACGGCGGTGGCCATGGCCTCCATGGGGGCCAGCGGGAAGCCCTCGCCGCGCGAACTCAGGGCGAAGACCGCGCTCTCGCGCAACGCCCCGGGGACGTCGCCGGTGCGCCCCTTCCACTCCACGGAGGTGGCGATGCCCAGCTCCGCGGCCTGCTTGCGAAGCGCCGCCTCCTCCTCGCCCGAGCCGTAGACCCGCAGCGTCCACTCCGGGTGCCGCGGCGCGACCTTCGCCCACGCCTCCAGGAGCAGGTCGACGCCCTTCTCCTCGTGCAGCCGGCCGATGCTGACCACGCACTTGGCCGACCGGTCGGAGGGCACCTCGGGGAAGAACGGCAGCGGGTTCGGCATGAAGCCGACGTTGTCGAGCCGCTGGCGGATCCAGTGGTCGGCGTCCTCGCGGGTGAGGGTCAACATCCGGTCGACGTCGTTGTAGAACCGCTTGACGCGCTGGAAACGCGAGGACTTGCGGCAGGTCGCGAACGACTCGTGGCTCATGCCGATCACCGTCAGACCGGCGGTGTCGGCGAGCGCCACCCATTCCATCGCCCACACCTGCGTGACGATCACCACCGCGCCCGGCCGGGCCGACCGGAACAGCGCGCTCAGCTTCGCCGCCTGCTGCCGCATACCGGCTTCCCGGGCGGCGCGGCGGCGCTGCTCGACGATGTTCAGCCTGTCCTTGAGCCCGCGCACGGGGCGGACGCCGGGCGGATGCTCGTCGTAGAGGGTGGTGGTCGCGTACGGCAGGTCGGCGGCCAGCTCGTGCACCCGCCCCTCGGGCGGCGGCACCACACCGACGACGTGCACCCGGTGACCGCGCTCACTGAACAGGCGCGCCATCTGGTGCGACCAACTGGTGATGCCACCCAGCTCGTTGACGCTGTTGGAGACGAAGAAGATGTCCCGCGGCTGGGCTGCGTTCGGCTTGGTCATCAACGGCTCCACTGCGCGAAGAACTGATCGACGATGCTCCGGGCCGCGTCGCCCCGGTCGTATTCCCCGAACTTGGCCACGAATTCCCGGCGGGCCGCGGCGTATTCCAGGGCGTGCGTCTCGAAGGACTTGATGGTGTCGTAGAACTCGTCCTCGTCACGGACCACCGGGCCGGGCGCGTGCTCCAGCAGATCGAAATACGTGCCGCGGCCCTCGTGGACGTACTCGTCGTAGTCGTACGTGAAGAACACCAGCGGCCGGTCGAGCAGCGCGTAGTCGAACATCACCGACGAATAGTCCGTGATCAGGCCGTCGGCCAGGGCCAGGACGGGCGTCACGTCGTGGCGTGCGGAGACGTCGATGACCCGGCCCCGCACGGTCGGCGGCAGCACCACGTGATTGAGGTAATGCGAACGGACCAGGAGGACGTAGCGGTCACCGAACTCGTCGGCGAACCGCTCCACGTCGAAAGGCAACTCGAAACGGCCGTGCCGCCCGCCCGCCTTGCGGAACGTCGGCGCGTACAGCAGCACCGTCTTGTCGTCGTCGATCCCCAGCTCCGCCGCCAGCGCGCCGCGCTCCCGGCGCCCCAGTTCCGCCTCCCGCTGCCGGGCCCGCACCAGGGCGTCATTGCGCGGATACCCGACCCGCAGCAACGTTTTCTCCTTGAGCCGGAACGCCCTGGCCAGGGTGCGCACATCGTGCTCGGAACGGATCAGGAAGCGGTCGAAGCGATCCAGGGAACGCTGCTGCTCCGCCTGCTCCTGCCGCGTCGTGGCCTTCAGCGACGGCTGGTCGAAACCCATGTTCTTCAGGGCCGAACCGTGCCACGTCTGGAGGTAGGTCGTTTCCGGGCGCTTGGTGAGCTTCAGCGGATAACTCTGGTTGTCCACCCAGAACTCGGCCTGCGCCAGCGCCTTGAGATAGGGCAGCGACCACCGGCGCACCAAGGTGGCGTCCTTCGGGAAGTCCTTGGGCGAGCCGGAGTACGACCAGATCGCCTCGAAGTCCAGGCCCTGCCGGCGCATTTCCTCGTACAGGGCGCGCGGGCTGTCGCTGTACTGCTTGCCCAGATGGCTCTCGAAGACGACGGTGCGCTTCTTGATCGGCAGCCGGCTGAACACCTCGTGGTACACGCGGAGTTTGCTGTCGCCGGAGGTGAGGGTCTTGCGCAGCGCTTTCGCCTTGCGGTACCCGGCCTTGGCGAGCGTGCCGGGCCTGCCCCGCACGCCGCGCGCGATGAGTTCCTGGACGCGTTCGGCGTTGCGGGTCTCGCTCAGCAGGCGGAACGCGAGGTGGCCCCGTGCGGAGACGTGCGGCTCGATGTGGTCGGCGACCATCCGCGTCAGCAGCGGCCGCACCGGCAGCGGGTCCCCGGCCAGCTCGGTGTCGCAGACGCTCAGGCGGGTGGTGGTGGGCACGCCGTCGACGTCCAGGCGCAGGCGTACGTCCCAGATGGTGTCGACGATGCCCAGCGGGCGCAGCCGCGCGGTGAGGTCGGCCGTGGTCTCCCAGTGGACGGCGTCGCCCTCGTGGCGCAGGACGCGCACCGGGAAGCGGAAGGACTGCAGGCTGCGGCGGCGGGCGCGGAACTCCAGCTCGCCCGTCAGCCGCGCGCCGGCGGGGATGACGCCGAGCGGATTGGTGATCCGGCCGGCCAGCGACACCGTGGTGCCGACCTCGCTGAAGTCGGTGAGCTGGTTGCGCAGGAACAGCTTGTCGACCGGCTTCTCGTGGTAGCCGAGATCGGTCACGTCCAGCAGGTCGCGGCCGAAGGCGTCGTCGAAATGGCCGCCGCACCAGTAGATCCGGCCCTCGTGCTCGGCGAGCGGCGAGGAGACCTTGTCGCGGTTGATGAGCGTGTCGACCGCCGGGATGAGGTTGTCCCAGTCGCCCCGCTGGAGCAGGTACGCGCAGATGGCCTGGATCGGCTGGACGTGGTCGTACGCCTCGGGGGCGATGCTCGCGAGGTACTCCCGGGACAGCTCGGCGAATTCCCGGCGGTAGGACTCGCCCCGGAACGGCAGGTCCCGCAGATGCAGCACCAGGTCGTGCTTGAGGAACTTGACGTCCTTGGCGAGCTTCATTTCCGTCAGCCCGCGCTCGGCCAGCAGCGCGTCGATTCGCCTGTGGATTTCCAGCCGGTGGGCGTAGTTGGTCATTTCGTGACGCCGGTTCGTCACCGACTTCACGGCGGCCCGCTCGTGTACGTGCCAGAAATAGACCTGATTGGGGATCAGGGTGATGCGCTGCGCCGCCAGATAAGCGTCGGCGATAAACATCAGGTCTTCGTAGAACATCCCCTTGGGGAAGCGGAGATTGTTCTCGATCAGGAATTCACGGCGATAGCACTTGTTCGTGGACAGGGTGTCCCACACGAAAAGGTCCGGCAGCTCGGTGACGGACTCCAGGGTGCGCGTGGTGGAATACAGCCAGGAGTACCACTCGTCGCGCTTCTGGTTGCGGGTGTCCTTGTGCAGCCGGACGCACAGGCCGGACACGATGTCCGACCCGGTCTCCTCCGCCGCCTCCAGGAAATTCCGGCAGGCGTTGAGTTCCAATACGTCGTCACTGTCCAGGAACATGACGTATCGGCCCGTTGTGTGCTGGATGCCCGCATTGCGGGGTTCGCCTCCCGCACCGCTGTTCTCCGGCAGTTGGAAGGCTCTTACCCGCCCGGGATGGGTCTGGGCGAGCTGAGTCGCGACTTCGAAGGAACGGTCGGTGCTGCAATCGTCGACGATCACCACCTCGACGTCCCGGAGCGTTTGATCCAGTACGGACTGGACAGCGGTCGGCAACCGGTCGGCGTCGTTGTAGACAATGACGACTACTGAGACGTCAGGCACAGGCACCTCAACCCTCTTATCGCTTCTGTTTCCGCCAGAATAGCCCTGTCTGCCCCTTGGTTCGCAGCAGCCCGCGCCCGGGCCATTACGGACGGTAACCGGTGGGTGCCAAGGGAAGGCGCACGCCGGTCGGCCGAATCACGGCCCCGGGGCATCCGCGCGGACCGCCCACTCCGGGCGGATCGCGGCTACCAGGGAAGACGGCTCCCGCGCCGGATCGGTTGCCTGCCGCCCCTCGTCGGCCGGTTCGGGCACCTCTGAGCGCTCCCGTACGTACTCCATGTAGCGGACGCGTCAGCCAAAGTTCCGGGGAAGATCCTGCTCAAGAACTAGCGACGCGTCTTTGCCAGGCCATTACGCTTGCGTCAAGGCCGCGCAGGGCGGCCATGGAGGAGTGAGATGAGGAGCAGCAACCCGGTCTTCTCGCGACGGGGGTTCAGCCGCGACACCGGCTACGCGGGCTTCAACGCGCCGCCGCAGGCCGGGGGCCCCGCCGCGAACCCGTACGCCGGAACGAACCCCTACGCACAGGGCGGCAACCCCTACGCGCAGGACCCGACGACCGCCCCGTATGCCCAGGGCCAGCAGCACACCCAGGCGCCCCCGCAGTACACGCCGCAGACCCGCCCGATGACGATGGACGACGTCGTCACGCGCACGGCCACGACGCTCGGCACGGTCATCGCCGGCGCGACGGTCGGCTGGCTGTTCCTGACCGAGCAGCTCGGCTTCGCGATCGGCGCCGGCCTGGTAGCGATGGTGCTCGGCTTCGTGCAGTCCTTCAAGCGCAAGCCGTCGCCGCCGCTGATCCTGGCGTACGCGGCACTGGAGGGCGTCTTCCTCGGCGCGCTCAGCGGCTACATCAACCAACTGCCGCAGCTCAACGGCGCGCCCATGCAGGCGGTGCTGGGCACCATGGCGGTGTTCGTCGCCATGCTGGTCGCCTACAAGACCCGGATCGTGCGGGTCACCGCGCGCTTCACCCGCTTCGTGCTGATCGCCGCCCTCGGCTTCGTGCTGCTGTCGCTGGTCAACGTGATGTTCATGGTGTTCGCCGGGGGTGACGGCCTCGGCTTCCGCAGCGGCGGCCTGGGCATCGTCTTCGGCCTCGTGGGCGTGGTCCTCGGCGCGCTGTTCCTGGCCCTGGACTTCAAGCAGGTCGAGGACGGCATCGCCTACGGCGCGCCGCGCGAGGAGTCCTGGCTGGCCGCGTTCGGCCTGACCCTGACCCTGGTGTGGATCTACATGGAGATGCTGCGCCTGATCTCCATCCTGCGCGGCGACTGACGCCGGGGCGCCGGAGGTCTTCGGCGCCCCGGCGTAGCGAAGGGCCCGTGGGCGGTTGCCCGCGGGCCCTTCGGCGTGAAATGAGCGGCGCGTGCGCTCGCGGATCAGCGCCGGTGATGCGGCGCCGGGGGATCAGCGTTTGCGGGCGGCGCGCCTGAGGTCGTACTCATGGACGATCGCCTTGGCGTGTCCGTAGGCGAGGTTGTGCTCGCCGCGGAGCCAGCTCACCTTTTCGTCGAAGCGGAAGAGGGCGGGGCCTTCGTCAACGGTGCGGATCCAGTCGGAGATTTCCCGGCCGGTGCAGTGCGGGATACGGGAGAGCATGTTCCGGTGGGTCTCGTCGGAGAAGAGCTGGGACATCGGCGCCTCCGGACGCGTTCGATGCTGGTTCTTCAGCCCACCGTGCCTGAGGGTTCCGGCGTTGGCAACCACCCGGGAGTGGCGCATAGGCTCACCACGTGCTTGACGTGATGCCTTTGCAGACCGCCGTGGACGCCCTCGCCGACCGGCTCAGGTCGCTGCCGCAGAGCGCCCTCGGCCGCGGCGCCGCGGCCGAAGCGCTCGCGCTCGCCCGGGAGTTGGCCCGCCGTGCGCAGCACATCGAGCGCCCCCACGAGGAACCGCGCACGCTGCCGGACGCTGGGATGTTCGCCGCCGGCGACCAACTCGCGGTGGCCGGCCACGATCTCGTCGAGGCGCTGCGGGCCGCGGCGGCCGCCGGGGCGAATGACGCGAAAGCGGCCCCCGCCGAGGAATTGGCGGAGGCCGTACGACTGGTCACGGAGACGGCGGAGCGCTGCTGAGGGCGCGGGGGCGGGTGCGGCGCACCACGCCGGGCGGGTACGGCGGGGCGCTGCCGGACGGATGGGACGGACGGGACGCGTGGTCGGTCCGCCACCGGCCCCGGAACGGACGGGACGTGTGGCCGGTCCGCCACCGGCTCCGCGACGGACGGGACAGGTGACCGTTCCGCGACCGGCCCCGGAACGGGTCAGAGCGAGGCGATGACGCGGTCGGCCAGGATGTAGACGCTCTCCCCGGGGCCCTCGCCCCAGGCGAACGTCAGGGCGTAGGCGCCCGAGATGCCCGAACCGCCCAGCAGCACCGGGGCGTGGCCGGCGCGCAGCGCGCCCGCGACGCTCTCGGCGGTCTCGCGGTGCCCGGGGGTCAGGCACAGCGTGGTGCCGTCGGTGAAGACGTAGACGTCGAGCGTGCCCAGGGGGCCGGGGCGTACGTCCGCGAGCGGGGTCTCCTGGAACGCCAGCTCCTCCAGGCGCGCGACGGTCCGCTCGTGGTCGCCGATGACCGGCGTGGGGGAGAAGTCCGGGTGCGAGGGGTGACGACGGCGGGCCGCGGCCAGCTCGGCGGACTCGGTCTCCTCGGCCGGTTCGAACTCCGGCGAGTCAAGGGCCTCCAGAGCCTCCACGGACTCCAGGGTGCCCATCGGCTCCAGCGCCTCCGGGCCGAGCAGCGGCTCCAGACCGGCCAGGTCCGCCTGCCGGGGCAGGAACGGCTGGCCGTCGAACCGGTCCACCTCGAAGCGGTCAACGTCGTAGCGGTCCGCGTCGAACCGCTCGGGCAGGTCCCGGTGGTCGCCGCGGGCCTCCGCCGCGCTCTCCTCACCGAGGCCGGCCAGTCCGCCCAGCAGCGAGGGTGCGTCGGCGGCGTCCCTGGCCTCCTGCGCGGCCCAGAACGCCCGGGCCTCGGCCAGCTCGCGCTCCCGCTCCTCGGCCAGCGCGTCCGCGACGGCGGCGCGTATGTCCGCCAGCGGGCTCTCGGCGGCCGGCGTGGGCCGGGCGGCGGGGATGGCCAGGGCGGCCCGGTCCGCCGCGTGGGCGTCGGCCGCGGCCTGGGCGCGGGCGGCGACCAGCTCGGCGTGCAGCTCGGTGATCTGCCGGCGCAGACCGCGCGCCGTGTGCAGGGCGGCGGCGCCCAGGGCGACGGCGACGGCGGCGGCCGTCGGCAGGACGAGGGTGGTGACGCTCATGCGTCCTCCCCACTTCGCTCGGCGGCCCCGTTTGCGCGGGGCGCGCACCTGTTCATGGACTTCCCCTGGCCGTCGGCCGGAGGGACCCCCTGGATGCGCTCGCTCATTGGCGTACTCCCGATAGCAGAATGTCCCCCGACTTCCTACATCAGCCTGCCGGTGGTCGGCGACCGTTCACGGAGCGGTATGTCCCGAAATGGAGGGGGCCAAGGGCCTCATACGTCCAGGTGACCCCCGGGTGACCTGCAATAACGCCGCGCCGAGGGGGCGTTGGTCACAATCCCGACGAGGATTCGGTCGCGATCTTGTCACTGGGTGACGCAGGCCACCGGGGGTGGCTGTGGGTGCCTGCGCGATGGCTGAGGGTGTGTGCGGAGAGGCTTCTTCGCACACACCCTTGGCCGGCGTCCGGTCGCGTCAGCTCAGCGGCTCGGCTCAGCCGCTCGTGCTTGTGGTCGCGCTGAGCTGTTGGTCGCGCTGAGCTTCGCTTCTCAGCTCAGCCGCTCGATGACCATCGCCATGCCCTGGCCGCCGCCCACGCACATCGTCTCCAGGCCGAACTGCTTGTCGTGCCACTGGAGGGAGTTGATGAGGGTGGTGGTCAGGCGGGCGCCGGTCATGCCGAAGGGGTGGCCGACGGCGATGGCGCCGCCGTTGACGTTCAGGCGGTCCAGGTCGATGCCCAGGTCGCGGTAGGAGGGGATCACCTGGGCGGCGAACGCCTCGTTGATCTCGACCAGGTCGATGTCCGAGATGGACAGGCCCGCGCGGGCCAGCGCCTGCTTGGACGCCTCGACGGGGCCGTAACCCATGATCTCGGGGGACAGGCCCGAGACGCCGGTGGAGACGACGCGGGCCAGCGGGGTCAGGCCCAGCTCGCGCGCCTTGGTGTCGGACATGATGACCAGCGCCGCGGCGCCGTCGTTCAGCGGACAGCAGTTGCCCGCCGTCACCAGGCCGTCGGGGCGGAAGACCGGCTTGAGGCCGGAGACGCCCTCGACCGTCACGCCGGCCCGCGGGCCGTCGTCGGTGGAGACGACCGTGCCGTCGGGGAGCGTGACCGGGGTGATCTCCCGCTCCCAGAAGCCGTTCTTGATCGCCTGCTCGGCGAGATTCTGCGACCGTACGCCGAACTCGTCCATCTCCTGGCGGGTGACGCCCTTGAGGCGGGCCAGGTTCTCCGCGGTCTGGCCCATCGCGATGTACGCGTCCGGCAGCAGGCCGTCCTCGCGCGGGTCGCGCCAGGAGGCGCCCTCGCTCTGGGCGACGGCGGCGGTACGCGCCTCGGCGTCGGCGAAGAGGGGGTTGTGGGTGTCCGGCAGGCTGTCGGAGTTGCCCTTGACCGAACGGGACACCATCTCGACACCGGCCGAGATGAAGACGTCGCCCTCGCCGGCCTTGATGGCGTGCAGTGCCATACGGGTCGTCTGGAGCGAGGAGGAGCAGTAACGGGTGATGGTGCAGCCCGGGAGGTGGTCCATCCCCATCTGCACGGCCACGATCCGGCCGAGGTTGTGGCCCTGCTCGCCGCCGGGCAGACCGCAGCCGAGCATCAGGTCGTCGATGTCGGTGGGGTCGAGCTCGGGCACCTTGGCGAGGGCGGTCTCGATGATCTTCGCGGTCAGGTCGTCCGGCCGCAGATCCTTCAGGGAGCCCTTGAAGGCGCGGCCGATCGGGGAGCGGGCGGCTGAGACGATCACGGCTTCGGGCATCACGGCTCCAAGGAGGCTGGAAGGCAGGACTGTGAGGGAAGTTACCTGCACGTAGTGCTGAGGTCACGGGGTGCGCGCTGTGATGAGGGCCTCTTTTCTAAGCGCGCGCTTATGAGGCGTGCCGGACCGGGCCCGCCCGGCCCCGCACCGCGCCCTCGCGTCCCACCGCTCACGGCGCGACCGGCGGCAGGTCGGTCGCCTCCGGATCGGGTAGCTGGCGGCGCCTGCGGTGCTTGAGCAGCGCCCACGGCGCGCGGGAGGCGGTGACCTCCGTACCGCTCTCGGAAGCCGCCTGGGCGGCCGCCTGCTCGACGGGCAGGATGCCCTCGCGGCGGGCGGGCTCCGGCCGCTCCTCCTCCGGCCACAGGCCCAGCGCGGCGCACAGCGTCGGCAGCACGGCCATCGCCGCGGTGGCGTAGCCCTCCGCCGAGGGGTGGTAGTTGTCCGGGCCGAACAGCTCCCGGGGGCGGGCCTCGAACTCGGGCCCCAGGAGGTCGCCGAGCGAGACCGTACGGCCGCCGCTCTCGACCACCCCGATGGTCTGCGCGGCCGCGAGCTGGCGGGAGAGCCGCCGGGCCACCCAGCGCAGCGGCTGGTAGACCGGCTCGATGGTGCCCATGTCGGGGCACGTGCCGACGACGACCGCGCAGCCCGCGTCGCGCAGTCGGCGTACCGCCTGGGACAGCAGGCGCACCGACTCCGCGGGCGGCATGCGGTGGGTGACATCGTTGGCGCCGATCATGATGACGCAGACGTCCGGGGGCTCGGTGCCGTCCGCCAGGATCAGGCTCACCTGGCGCTCCAGGTCGTCGGACCGGGCGCCGGGCAGCGCGACGTTGCGGAAGTCGACGGGGAGTTCGGCGACCGCTGCCAGGCCGGACGCGAGCAGCGCGCCCGGCGTCTGGCGGGGGCGGCTGACGCCCTGGCCCGCGGCGGTGGAGTCGCCCAGGAAGCCGAGCCGCAGGGGCGGCCGGTCGGTGCGGTGGGCGAACGCGGCGCCGTAGCGGCCGTCGGCGCAGGGCGGAATGTCGCTGGAGCCGCCGACCGTGCGGCGCGCGAGGCGGACCTCGGTCAGCAGGACCCCGGCGGTGGCGACACCGAGCAGGCCGATCCCGCCGCCGCCGACCGCGGCCGCGGTCGCGATCCGCCTGGCCACCCTCGCCCTGGACATCGTCATCGGCATAGGCCGGGCACCTCCCCGTGCAGTGCGGGCGCGCCACGTCCGGTCCGCCGGACGGGCGCGCGAGCGAAAACGCCAAGAACTCCCACAACTGGTTGTTGCCCCGTGGCGCACAGAACGCAACGCGCGCGGCCTCCGACGGAGACGGGCAATAGGCTGGCTGGACGGGCGCAGGACAGCGTGCCCCCGACCGCGGAGACCACCGTGCAGTTTTACGATTCGATGATTGAGCTAGTCGGCAACACCCCGCTCGTGCGGCTCAACAACGTCACTCGAGGGATTCAGGCAACAGTCCTGGTCAAGGTCGAGTACTTCAACCCCGGCGGATCGGTCAAGGACCGGATCGCGGTGCGGATGATCGAGGCCGCCGAGCAGTCGGGTGAGTTGCGGCCCGGCGGCACCATTGTCGAGCCGACGTCCGGGAACACCGGCGTGGGACTCGCGATCGTCGCCCAGCAAAAGGGCTACAAGTGCATCTTCGTCTGCCCCGACAAGGTGTCGACGGACAAGATCAATGTGCTGCGGGCCTACGGCGCCGAGGTGGTCGTCTGCCCGACCGCCGTGGACCCCGAGCACCCGGACTCCTACTACAACGTCTCGGACCGCCTGGTCCGCGAGACGCCCGGAGCCTGGAAGCCCGACCAGTACAGCAACCCCAACAACCCGCGCTCGCACTACGAGACCACCGGTCCCGAGCTGTGGGAGCAGACCGGCGGGCGGATCACCCACTTCGTCGCGGGGGTCGGCACCGGCGGCACGATCAGCGGTACCGGCCGCTATCTGAAGGAGGCGAGCGAGGGCCGGGTCAAGGTCATCGGCGCCGACCCGGAAGGCTCGGTATACAGCGGCGGCTCCGGGCGCCCGTATCTGATCGAGGGCGTCGGTGAGGACTTCTGGCCGACCGCCTACGACCCCGAGGTCGCCGACGAGATCGTCGCGGTGTCGGACAAGGACGCCTTCCAGATGACCCGGCGGCTCGCCAAGGAGGAGGGCCTGCTGGTCGGCGGCTCCTGCGGTATGGCGGTGGTGGCCGGTCTGGAGGTCGCCGAGCGGCTCGGACCCGACGACGTCGTGGTCGTGCTGCTGCCGGACAGCGGCCGCGGCTACCTCTCGAAGATCTTCAACGACGAGTGGATGGCCGACTACGGCTTCCTGGAGCAGACGGGCACCGCCGCCCGCGTCGGCGAGGTGCTGGAGCACAAGGAGGGCGCGCTGCCCTCGCTCGTGCACATGCACCCCGAGGAGACGGTCGGGGAGGCGATCGAGGTGCTGCGCGAGTACGGCGTCTCGCAGATGCCGATCGTCAAGCCGGGCGCCGGGCACCCCGACGTGATGGCCGCCGAGATCGTCGGCTCGGTCGTCGAGCGGGAACTGCTCGACGCCCTGTTCACCCAGCGGGCGTCCCTGGCCGACCCGTTGGAGAAGCACATGTGCCCGCCGCTGCCGCAGGTCGGCTCCGGCGAGGCGGTAGGCGATCTGATGACGGTCCTCGAAGGCGCCGACGCGGCGATCGTCCTGGTCGAGGGCAAGCCGAAGGGCGTGGTGAGCCGGCAGGACCTGCTCGCCTACCTGGCGCGCGGGGTCGCCAAGTAGCCGCGCGGACCCGCCCGTTCGGCAGCGCCGACCCAGCGGTGGCCGCCCGTTCCGTAGCCGTCACGGCGTCAGATGGCCGTACGGCAAAGGGCGGTCGCCGCGCGGTGCACGGAGCCGTCACGTGCCCGCAGCACGCGCTTAACACGCGTCCGGCACAGTAGTGACCACGGCGACACGGACCTCCGGAGCGGCTCCCGGACCTCCACGTCGCCAGGATGCGACGACCGGCCCTGACCCGGGTCGCGCCCTCGCGGGGACCGCCGTCGTCCCGACTCCGGCTCCGGCCGGGGTGCGGCGGTCCCCGCGCTATTTCCCCGCCCGTGCGGAGCTCGGGCGCGCCGGTTGCTCCGCCTGCTCTGGTTACTCCCCTTACTCCGGCTACTCCGCCTGCCCGTACGCCACCCGCCCGTCCTCCGCCGGGACGAGGCGGGCGGTGTCGCGGCGGGTGACGGCCCAGTACAGGACGCCGGGGACGGCGAGGCCGACCAGCCAGGAGATGTCGGCGCCGCCGAGCGGGGCCACCAGCGGGCCGGCGAAGAAGTGCGTGGCCAGGAACGGGAGCTGGGCGAGGACGCCGGTGGCGTAGACGGCGAGCGCCCGGCCGTTCCAGGCTCCGTAGCGGCCGGCGGGATCGCTCAGCGCCGGGATGTCGTACCGCTCCTTGGAGATCAGGTAGTAGTCGGTCAGGTTGATCGCCGACCAGGGGGTGAAGAACGCCAGGAGGAAGAGCAGGAAGTCCTTGAAGGCGGTCAGGAAGGAGTCCTTGCCCAGGAGGGCGACGGCGGTGCCGGCCACCATGATCCCGGCGATGTACGCGGCGCGGCCGCGCGGCGCGAGGGTGCGCCGGCCACGGAAGCCGCTGACGCTGGTGACCAGCGACATGAAGCCGCCGTAGGTGTTGAGGACGTTGATCGTGAGCTTGCCGAGGGCGATGACGAAGTAGAGGAACGAGGCGGTCAGGCCGGTCCCGCCGAGGCCCACGAGGTAGGTGACCTCGTGCCCGACGAAGGCGGTCGGTGCCGCGGCGGCGGCCAGCGCGCCGAACGTCATCGACCACTGCGCTCCCAGCACCGAGCCGGACAGCGTCCACCAGAACGTGGCGCGGGCCGAGGTGTGGCGCGGCAGGTAGCGCGAGTAGTCGGCGACGTACGGGCCGAACGCGAGCTGCCAGGACGCCGACAGGGACACCGCGAGCAGGAAGACCGGCAGGGCGAAACCGCGGTCGTGGAGGAGGTCGGCGAGATCGGCGCGCTGGAGCAGGCGGACGCCGAGACAGACGAAGGCGAGCGCGCAGACCAGGCCGGCGATCCGGCCGAGGGCGTGGATGAGGCGGTAGCCGACGGCGGCGACGACGGCGGTGACGGCCGCGAAGAGGAGGATGCCGGGCGTGTGGCCCAGATGCGTCAGCTCGCCGACCGCCTGCCCCGCCAGGACGCTGCCGCTGGCGAAGAAGCCGATGTACATCACGATGACCAGCGCGAGGGGGACCACCGCGCCGCGCACCCCGAACTGCGCCCGCGAGGTGATCATCTGCGGCAGCCCCAGCCGCGGGCCCTGCGCGGAGTGCAGCGCCATCACCGCGCCGCCCAGCAGGTTGCCGGTCAGCAGCCCGATCACCGCCCAGAAGGCGTTCGCGCCGAAGACGACGGCCAGCGCGCCGGTGATGACGGCGGTGATCTGGAGGTTGGCGCCGAGCCAGAGGGTGAACTGGCTGACGGCACCGCCGTGCCGTTCGTCGTCCGGGACCACGTCGATCGAGCGTTGCTCCACCACGCCTGGCATGTACGCGCCTCCCTGTATGGGTCCATGCAGGATCCAGGGTGGTGAAAGGCGGGTCAATGGGGGGAGTTGGGGACTTGGGGAGTTGGGGGGTTGGGGGGTGGGGGGCTGCGTCGGCTCCTGCGGGGGCTTCGTGGAAGGAGGAGACTGGTGCGGGGTGCTCCGGTAGCGTCGGCGGGCGCGGGACCGGGGGTCGGCCGACGGGCGGATGGGCGGGTTGGCGATGAGTGAGGTCACGGCGGAGGGCGGCAGCCGCACGGAGTCACCGGATGAGGTGGCGGAGCGGCTGGAAGCGCACCGTACGGAACTGACGGGCTACTGCTACCGCATGCTCGGGTCCGCCTTCGAGGCCGAGGACGCCGTCCAGGAGACGATGGTGCGGGCCTGGCGCGGCTTCGAGCGGTTCGAGGGGCGCGCGTCGATGCGGTCCTGGCTGTACCGCATCGCCACCAACGTGTGCCTGGACCTGCTCAAGGGCAGCCGGCGGCGGGCCCGGCCGATGGACCTCGCCTCCCCGTCGAGCGTGGAGACACCCGTCGGGACGGGGCTGCCCGAGGCCACCTGGATCGGGCCGGTGCCGGACGGGCGGGTGCTGGCCGCCGTCGCGGACCCGGCGGAGGAGGCCGTGGCCCGGGAGTCGGTCCGCCTGGCCTTCATCTCCGCGCTCCAGCGGCTGGCGCCCCGGCAGCGGGCGGTTCTGATCCTGCGGGAGGTGCTCGGCTGGTCGGCGAGCGAGGTCGCGGAGCTGCTCGGCGCTTCCGTGGCGTCGGTCAACAGCGCGTTGCAGCGGGCCCGCGCCACCCTCGCGGCGTCCGAGGACAGCGCCACCACCGGCCCGGCGCAGCCGCTGGACGACGAGCAGCGGGCGCTGCTCAAGCGGTACGTCGACGCGTTCGAACGGTTCGACATGGACGCGCTCACCGCCGTGCTCCACGAGGACTCGACGCTGTCGATGCCGCCGTACGAGCTGTGGCTGCGCGGCCGCGAGGACATCGTGAAGTGGATGCTGGGACCGGGCTGCGGCTGCCGGGGCTCGCATCTGGTGCCCCGTACGGCGAACGGCCGGCCCGCGTTCGGGCAGTACCGCGCGGACGGCACGCCGTGGGCGCTCCAGGTGATCGAGATGTCCGGCGGGCGGATCACCGCGCTCAACTCCTTCCTGGACACCGAGCGGCTGTTCCCGCTGTTCGGGCTGCCGGAGCGGTATGAGGCGGAGGTTGTGTGACGCCGGGGTGGTGTGAGGCGGGGGTGGTGTGAGGCCGGAGGGGTTCAAGGGCTGAGCTGAGGTGGCCGGGGGTTAGTGGTCGGGGGGGGGGACGGTGTCGGGGGCGTCGTCGGGTGTGTGGGGCCCGTAGGGGTCGTGGGACTTGTGGGGCGCGTGGGGCCCGAGGCGCAGCGGGCCGCTTGGGGCGCGTCGTCCGTGGTGGCGGTGGCCGTGGGGGCGCCGGTGGGCGTGGTGGTGGCGGTGCCCGTGGGGGTATCGGCGGTGCCGGTGCTCCCGGTGGTGGGCAGGGCCTCGGAGAGGCCGGTGCGGGCCAGGAGGAGGCGGAGCGCTTCGGAGGTCCGGTGCAGCCGGACAGCGGGAGCGCCGAGGCGGCGGGCGGTGAGCTGGAGGCGCAGCAGCGCCTCGACGCTGGTCAGGTCGGGGGCGCGGAGGGCGTGGACGTCGCAGAGCACCGCGGTCTGCGGGTGAGCGCTCAGGAGCAGGCGGAGGCGGTCGCACAGCGCCGGGATGTCGGCGGGGGTGAGCGACGGGCCGAGAGGCCAGATGACCGTCCTGGGGTCGGGCGGCACGGTCGGCCTCCTGTCGCCGGCGGGGTGCGGACGCCGACGGGAGGCGGCGCCCGTAGGAGAGACCGGCCGGGGCGGTGGAATTCATCGGCGGCGCGCGGGCGGGGCGTCACCCGGAACGAACGGGTGTCGCGCGGGCCGATGAGTTCGCGCGGGTGGCACGGTCTGACTTCCTGAACGGCCACCGACCCGGTGGCCGCAACGAAGGGACCGGATCATGAGGAAGATCACCGCTGGCCTGTTCGTCTCGCTGGACGGCGTCGCCGAGGCGCCGCAGGAGTGGCACTTCCCCTACTTCAACGACGAGATGGGGGCCGTCGTCCAGGCCCAGATGGACGCCGCGGACACCATGCTGCTCGGCCGCAAGACGTACGAGCTCTTCGCCGCGTACTGGCCGAACAGCGAGGACGACATCGCCGACCACATGAACAACACGCCCAAGCTGGTGGTCTCGGGCACCCTGGAGCGGGCGGAGTGGCAGAACTCCACGGTGGTCGGCGGTCCGGACCCGCTGGCCGAACTCGCCCGCCTCAAGCGGGAGCCGGGCAAGAACATCGCGGTCATCGGCAGCATCGACCTGGTGCGGTCGCTGCTGACGGCGGGACTGCTGGACGAACTGCAACTGCTCCTTCACCCCATCGTCGTCGGCAGTGGCAAGCGACTGTTCGACGAGGACGGCCGGATCCCGCTGCGGCTGGCCGAAAGCGCGACACTGAGCACGGGCGTGCTGTCGCTCGTCTACACGCCGGAGGAGAAGACGGAAGGCAAGCAGGAGGGCCGGCGGGAGGGCGAGCAGTAGGGCAAGCAAGGAGAGCAAGCAGGAGGGCGGGCGGTTCCTACCTCTTCGTCCTACCTCTTCGGCCCGGTGTGCGGCGGGGCCCGCGGGCTCGTACGGATTGCTCTGGCGTGCGCCGGACCGGCGCGGGCCGGGAATTCCGTACAGTCTGTCGACCAGTCGGTCGACGCACGACAAGGCCCCCGACCGGGCCGGGAGGAAGAGGCGATGAGCGGGGACGGGGACAACGGCGGCAACGGCGCGGTCGGTGACGCGGGCACGGACACGGCGGGCGGGACGCTGCCGGGGACCAGCAACGGCGCGGGCGATGCCGGCGGTGCGGTCGGTACGGCCGGTGCCGGTGGGGCGCACGGTGCGCCGGGCGCCCGGGGCACGCACGACACCGCGGCACGGCTCCAGAAGCTCTTCGAGGGGCACCGGCTGACGCCGACCCAGCGACGGATCGCGCACTGCATGGTGCGCCGGGCCGCCGACGCGCCGTTCCTCTCCAGCGTCGAACTGGCCGAGCTCGCCGGTGTCAGCCAGCCCTCCGTCACCCGTTTCGCGGTCGCCCTCGGCTTCGACGGTTACCCCGCGCTCCGCCGCCACCTGCGCGAGGTCGCGCCCGCCGAGCAGCCGGACGGCGCCGGCGCGTACAACGAGTACCAGCAGGCCGTCCAGGCGGAGATCGACAACCTCCGCCATCTCGCCGCCGCCCTGGCCGACCCGACGCCGGTGATGGAGGCCGGCCGCCTCTTCGCCGGCTCCCGCCCCCTGCCCGTCCTCGGCCTGCGCGCCGCCACCGCCCAGGCCGCCGGCTTCACGTACTTCGCCCGCAAGGTCCACCCCGACGTCCGTCTCCTGGACGAGGGCGGCACCCTGCTCACCGACCGCATCGACGCCTGCGTACGCGCCGGCGCCACCGTCCTCCTCTGCTTCGCGCTGCCCCGCCACCCCCGCGAGGTTGTCGAAGCCCTGGAGTACGCCCGTACGGCCGGCCTGACCGTCGTCACCGTCGCCGACAGCGCATTCGCCCCCGTCGCCCGCCACACCGACCTGCTCCTGCCGGCCCCCGTCGGCACCGGCCTGGCCTTCGACACGGCCTGCGCCCCCATGCTGCTGGGCCGGGTCCTGCTGGAGGCGATGTGCGACGCCCTGCCGGACGCCCAGGCCCGCCTGGAGGAATTCGACGCGAAGGCGGCGGCCCGCGGGCTCTTCGTGGAGTGAGGCTCCGCCCGTCGCGAGCGGACGCCGTCGCGGAGTGACGTGCGGGCTCGTTTTCAGGAAATCCTCATCGGGGCTCGCTACGATCCGCCGCCGTGGAGCCATACCGGCAGAGCGTTGCCGTAGAGCCGCACCGGCGCTCAGGGAGCCGGGCGCTACGGGCCCTGCCGGTTCACGGCTGTGACGTGGCGGTCTCGGGATGAGGAGGTCTGTCGTGGGACGCGGAGCATATGCGCTGGCGCGGGTAGCGGTGATCGTACGGGCGCCGGCCGGCCGGCTGTGGTGGCCGGGGCTGCTGGCCGCGGGCATCGGCACGCTGGTGCCGGGACTGGCCGGGCGCCGGATCGGATTGTGGGCGGGTGCGGCGCTGTTCGTGGTCACCGCCTTCGTGGTGTTCATGGCGCGCCGCGGTCGCTATACGGCCCTCGCGGGCGGGGCGTCGCGCGCGGGCAAGGCCGCCATCCTCCAGGACCGCGCGGTCACCCTCCGCCTGTGGCGACGGTCCCACCGCTGGTGGGTGCTCCTCGCCTTCCTGACGGCGGTCGGCTCGTCGTTCGCCCTGCCCGCCGCCGGCGGGCTGCTGATGGCCGGAGCCGGGCTCGGGCTGTGGGCGAAGGCGCTGTGGCTGGGCCACTGGGAACGCGAACACGACGCGCTGCTGTGGGTCCGCACCGAGTCCGCCACGCGCGGCGGCCCGGCGGGCAAGGACGTCCGCGGCTACCTGACCACCGGACCGGCAGCCGGAGACGCGGCCCCGGGCGGCGCCCGCGCCCGGACCCCACGCGGCGGCACCCGCACTCGGCGACGCGGCACCACCCACCGCCCGTCACCGGCGGCTGCGGGGCGGGGGTAGCGCTTCCCGCTCGCGGGGCGGGGATGGGGCTTCGTGCCCGCGGGGCCGGAATCGGGCCCGCCGCGCAGGCAGGAAGCCGGTGTAGGACCGGGAGGGACGAACCTCTGGTGTGCCAGGCCCGCCCCGCAGGCAGGAAGCCGGTGTCGGGGCTTGCCTGCGGGGGGCCTGGCCGCTGGGCGGAGGACGGGCCTGCGTGTGGTCCGGCCCGCCTGCCGCTCCCTGTCCGACCTCGCTCAGCATCCGAGCTCGCGCAGCGCGTTCACGTGCGCGGCGCCGCTCTCCGCGGTGAGTTCCTCCAGGGTCTGCGCGGTGCGGATGGTCGCGAAGCGGACGGTGCCTTCGGGGTCGGTGGCGTAGCCGTAGATGCCGGGGCGGGGGAGGGAGTTGTAGGCGAAGTGGGTGGAGAAGTAGTAGGCGCCGGTGTCCAGGAGCGCGGCGTGGTCGCCGGATTCCAGGAGGGGCAGGAGACGGTCCTCGGCCACCAGGTCGCCCGCGAAGCAGCACGGTCCGGCGATGTCCTGGGAAACCGGCGCACCCGGCTTGGGCCGCCCTTCGCCGTCGTAGGCCGCGATCCGGAGCGGCCAGGCGTCGGGCACGAACACCGTCCGCGTGGCCACCTGGGCGCCCGCGTGGGTGATCGCGATCGGTCGGCCACCGGCCGTCTTGGCGTACTCGACGCGGGCCAGGACCGTGCCGTGCTTGGCAAGCAGTGAGCGGCCGAACTCGGTGACGATGCCGTACCGCCCCGAGAACAGGCCGGGCACGACCGAGTGCAGCAGCCGCGCGTACTCGCGGTGGGTCGGGGTGACGGTCTCCGAGGCGAAGTTGACCGGCAGCCCGCCCCCGATGTCCAGGGTGGTGATCTGCCGCCGTCCCACCCGCCCGTTGATCTCCTCGGCGAGGTCGAACAGGGACCGCACGCCCTCGGCCATCAACTCCAACGGCATGCCCTGCGAGCCCACATGGGCGTGCAGCCGGGTCAGCCACGGGCGGTCGAGGTAGGACCGTACGACCCACTCGCGCGCACCCGCGTCCCGCAGCGCCACCCCGAATTTCGACGTGTCCGTGGCGGTACTCATCGCGCCGATGCTGCCGACGCCGATCTGCGGATTGACCCGGAGACCGACCGGCGCGGTGCTCGGCCCGGACGCCATCAGAGCGTCGATACGGTCGAGTTCCTCGCGGTTGTCGGCGTTGACCGCGATGCCGAGGGCCAGCGCCTCGCGCAGTTCGGCGCGGGTCTTGGCGGGGGAGTCCAGCACCGTACGGCCGGCCGACACCCCCGCGGCTCGGGCCAGCGCCAGCTCGCCGGGGCTGGCCACCTCGCAGCCGAGGCCCTCCTGCGCGAGCAGCCGCAGCACGGGCACGAGGGAGGCGGCCTTCACCGCGAAGGCGTGCAGCACCTCCGTCCCGGGGGCGGTGAACTCCTCGAAGGCGGCGCGCAGTTCACGCGCCGACCGGCGGATGCCGGTGACGTCGAGAAGTCCGGCCACGGGCTCGTCGGGGCTCACGAGCCCCTGCGCGACGGCCGCCCGCACGGCACGGTCTCGGTCCGGATCTGTCAGGGCGCCGGCCACCGGGCCGGTCACAGGGCCAGTCATGAGGCAACTCCATCATTGGGTGGGGTCCTCGCGCCACGCGTGGCCGGCGCCCGGGCCCGTCACGCCGCCCGCGCCCCGCTCAGCCCCGCCTTGCGGTGCCGTTCGGACAGGCGGGAGCCGGACTCGCGGCGGGCGGCGCGGCGCAGGAGGGGCACGGCGAGCAGGAAGCCGAGCACGGCCCAGGCGGTCAGCACCAGGGCGACCGTCGGCAGCTCCCAGGAGCCTGCCGGTTCGGCGGCCCGCGCGGCGTCCGGCAACAGGGCCGAGCGCAGGCCCTGCGCCATCCACTTCAGCGGGAAGACCGAGGCTATTCGCTGGACGACCTCCGGCAGCGAGGTGAGCGGGAACATGGCTCCCGACGTGGTGAGCAGCCCCATCACGGGCAGCATGATCAAGGCCAGTGCCTCGCGGGGATTGGGCAGCACCGCGCCGATGGCGGCGCCCAGCGGGACGACGGCGAGCAGTCCGAGGGCGCTGACCCATGCGAGGGTCAGCCAGCCGCCGGCGCCGTGCGGCAGCGGGCCGTCTACGAGTAGGGCGGCGGCGCCCAGCAGGACGGTCAGTGTGCCGAGCGCCATCACGACCACCAGCAGCGACTTGGCGATGAGATACGCCGGTATGCCACCGGGTGTGGCACGCAGCCGCAGCAGGGCGCCCTCTTCCCGCTCGGTCACCAGGATCTGCGGCAGATTGACCAGGCCGAGCTGGAAGAGGAGGTACGCGGCGAAGCCCGCCAGCGTCAGATGGGCCATCGGGACGTGGGTGCCGGGCACCCGGCCGCTGAGATAGCCGGCGAGCAGCAGCGCGACGACCACGTTGACCAGATGGCCGGTCATCTCCTTGGGGCTGCGGACCAGGTGCCGCACTTCGATGCGGCCGCGCAGCAACCCGGCCCGCCAGTGCCGCCGGGCGGCGCGCGGGCGCCGGTCACTCCGCCCGCCGCCGCGCCCGGCCACGGGAGGCGCGCCCGCCCCCTGAACGGGCCGGGATTGCCGGGCCGCCGGGTACACCCCGTCGGCCCCGCCGTCGCCCTCGACCGCGTCCCCCGCCGCCCTCCGGTGAGCTGTCTCCGTCATCTGTGTCCCCCTCATGCTCGTGCCGCGAGTCGTGCCGCGAGTCATGTCACGTGTCATGCCGCGTGCTCCTCCCCGTGCCCGCTCCGGTGCGGCTGCCGTCCTCGACGGCGCCCCCGGCCGGGCCGCCGGTCCGGCTACCGGCCCCAGCCCGGCTGCCGTCCCGGCCGCGATCCCGGCTCGCCTCCTGTTCGCCGTGGTCCGCCCCGCCGTCTCCGCCGTGGTCGGCCCCGGGGTCTCCGCCATGGCCCGCGCCGGAGTCTCCGCCGTGGTCCGCCCCGCCATCTCCGCCGTGGTCCGCCCCGCGGCCCCCGCCTCGTCCCGTGCCGACGTCGTCCTGGTGGAGCATGTGCAGATAGGTGTCCTCCAGCGTCGGGCGGCGGACCTCCAGGCCGGGTATCGGATCGGTCGCCTGTTGGTGGAGCTCCCAGACCAGGCGGGAGGGGTCCCCGGTGCGCTCGCGGCGCGGCGTGCCGTCGGCGGCCGTCCAGCGGACCTCGGCGTGCGCGGCGGCCCGCCGGGCCAGTTCCGCGGGGGTGCCGCAGGCCCGGATACGGCCGCTGACCAGCATCGCGAGCCGGTCGGCCAGCCGCTCGGCCTCCACCAGGTCGTGCGTGGTGAGCAGGACCGTGACGCCTTCCTCGCGGGCGAGCCGCTCGACCAGGGCGTGGAAATCGTGCCGGGCCTCCGGGTCGAAGCCGGTGGTCGGCTCGTCCAGGAAGAGGAGTTCGGGCCGGCCGACCAGGGCGAGGGCCACGTCCAGGCGTCGGCGCTGTCCACCCGAGAGCCGCTCCACCGGCCGGTCGGCCTGGTCACCGAGGCCGACCAGGGCCAGGAGCTCGGCCGTGTCGCGCGGGTGCGGGTAGTACACGCCGAAGTGGGCCAGCAGCTCGGCGACGCGCCAGCGGCGGTGGTCGCGCCAGGACTGCAGCACCATGCCGATCCGGCCGCGCCAGGCGTCGTCGCCGCGCGCCGGGTCCGTGCCCAGCACCCGGACCTCCCCGGCCGAGCGCTGCCGGAAGCCCTCCAGGATCTCGACGGTGGTGGTCTTGCCGGCGCCGTTCGGGCCGAGCAGCGCGAAGATCTCCCCGCGGCGGATCTCCAGGTCGATGCCGTGCAGCACGTCCCTGGCGCCGTACGCCATCCGCAGGTCACGCACGTGGATCACGGGCGGGCCGGACGCGGGCTGCGGCACGGAGACCGCCTCGCCCGGGTGCGGCTCAGGTCCGCCGGCCGCCTTCGTTCCCCAAGACGCCGTGGACGTGGCGGGCCGGGCCGGTGTGGATCGGGTTGCGGTCATCGGCTCGCCTCCGCGTGGTGCGCGGATCCGGCCGCGGCCCCGGGGGCGGACTCGCCCGCGGGGGCGGTGGCCCGGCCGGCGGTGGCCGCGGGCCCGGCGCCCTCGACGATGGCCCGGAGCGCCGCCACATGCCCCTCGAACGCGGCCCGGCCGCGGCCCGTCAGCCGGACCTTCGTACGCCGCTTGCGGCCGCCGCCCTCCTTGCGGATCTCCAGATAGTCCGCCTCCTCCAGCGTGTGGAGCTGCTTGGACAGCGCCGAGTCGCTGAGCGAGAGGCTGTCGCGGATGAACGGGAAGTCGGCCCATTCCGTGGCCGCGAGGAGCGCCACCACCGACAGCCGGGTGGCGGGGTGGATCAGTTCGTCGAAACCCGTGGGAGTGCTCACCGGACCGCCCTCCCGGGAGCCGCCGTGGTGCGGCGGCCGCGCAGCGAGCTGATCGCCCAGCGGTTGGCGGGGCCCACGAACAGGACGAAGACGGCCGTCGAGACGGTGGCCTGATAGAGGCTCGCGAACGGCAGCGCCAGCCACTCGGCGAGCCGGCCGGAGGCCAGGATCGTCCCGCCGGTCACCACCATCCCCGCCAGGAACGTGGCGAAGGACCGCCAGGTGTGGCGCGAGCGGTGCAGCCGCACGCGGGTCCTGCGGTTGTAGATCACGCCGAGCGTGCCCAGCAGGGCGACGTAAACGGCGAGCACCAGCCAGAACCCCCACCGGGGCAGGTCGAGCCCCAGGCTGGCCAGGAAGACCCACATGATCGCCGCCGTGACATAGGTCGCCCCCGCATCCCCCGACGCGGTGCGCTCGACCTCGTCGTACACGCGCTCCTGCGGCACCCGGATGCGCTGTAGATCCTTCCAGGCCTGCTCGGCGTCCACCGATGTGCTCATGACCTTCGCCTCCCCAAGACGATTTCCCCGTTGACTTGCCTGCTGGGAAAGTTAGCACCGGCTTTCCGAGTGGGCAAGTCGAAATCGGTGGTCTCGGGGTTTTGTCAGGGTCGGGTGGCGCGGCCGGTTGTCGCGCCTCGCGCCGGGCGCCCCGCCGCGCCCTGTTGACTAGTGATATTCAGTGACGCCAATATGTGAATAGCTCAATCCATTCGACGTCAGGGAGGCACGGCCCATGTCGGGACCGCGACCCGTGCGGGCACCGCGCGGTACGGAGCTCAGCGCTCGGGGATGGCAGCAGGAAGCCGCGCTGCGCATGCTGCAGAACAACCTCGACCCGGAGGTGGCCGAACACCCCGACCAGCTCGTCGTCTACGGCGGCACCGGCAAGGCCGCCCGTGACTGGCGCTCCTTCGACGCGATGGTGCGCACCCTGACCACGCTCAAGCAGGACGAGACGATGCTCGTCCAGTCCGGCAAGCCGGTCGGCGTCATGCAGACCCACGAATGGGCGCCGCGCGTGCTCATCGCCAACTCCAACCTCGTCGGCGACTGGGCCAACTGGGAGGAGTTCCGGCGCCTGGAGGCCCTCGGCCTGACCATGTACGGCCAGATGACGGCCGGTTCGTGGATCTACATCGGCACCCAGGGCATCCTCCAGGGCACCTACGAGACCTTCGCGGCCGTCGCGGCCAAGAAGTTCAACGGCACCCTCGCCGGGACCATCACCCTCACCGCCGGCCTCGGCGGCATGGGCGGCGCCCAGCCCCTCGCCGTCACCATGAACGACGGCGTCGCGATCTGCATCGACTGCGACCCGCGCGCCATCGAACGCCGCATCGAGCACCGCTACCTCGACGTACGGGCCGACAACCTCCAGCACGCCCTCCAGCTCGCCGTCGAGGCCCGCGACCAGCGCAAACCGCTGTCCATCGGCCTCCTCGGCAACGCCGCCGAGCTGCTGCCCCGGATGCTCGCCGAGGGCGCGCCGATCGACATCGTCACCGACCAGACCAGCGCCCACGACCCGCTGGCCTACCTCCCCCTCGGCGTCGACTTCGACGACATGGCCGCCTACGCGGCCGAAAAGCCCGCCGACTTCACCCAGCGGGCCCGCGAGTCGATGGCCACCCACGTCGAGGCCATGGTCGGCTTCATGGACGCCGGCGCCGAGGTCTTCGACTACGGAAACTCCATCCGCGGCGAGGCCCAACTCGCCGGATACGACCGCGCCTTCGCCTTCCCCGGCTTCGTACCCGCCTACATCCGCCCGCTGTTCGCCGAGGGCAAGGGCCCCTTCCGCTGGGCCGCGCTCTCCGGCGACGCCCGCGACATCGCCGCCACCGACAAGGCGATCCTCGACCTCTTCCCGCAGAACGAATCGCTGGCCCGCTGGATCAAACTGGCCGGCGAACGCGTCCACTTCCAGGGCCTGCCCGCCCGCATCTGCTGGCTCGGCTACGGAGAGCGCGACAAGGCCGGTGAGCGGTTCAACGAGATGGTCGCCGACGGCACCCTGCGCGCCCCGCTCGCCATCGGCCGCGACCACCTCGACTGCGGCTCCGTCGCCTCGCCGTACCGCGAGACCGAGGCCATGAAGGACGGCTCGGACGCCATCGCCGACTGGCCGCTGCTCAACGCCATGGTCAACGTCGCCTCCGGCGCTTCCTGGGTCTCCCTCCACCACGGCGGCGGCGTCGGCATGGGCCGCTCGCTGCACGCCGGCCAGGTCACCGTCGCCGACGGCACACCGCTGGCCGGCGAGAAGATCCGCCGGGTGCTCACCAACGACCCGGGCATGGGCGTCATCCGGCACGTCGACGCGGGCTACGAGCGCGCCGACGAGGTCGCCGCCGAGCGCGGCGTCCGCATCCCGATGCGCGAGGGCGACGACGCCGGGACCGCGGGCGGCCGGGCCGGAAGCGGGGACGCGTGACCTCCTCGTTCCACGAGATGTGGGAGGAGTTGCGGCCCCTCGGCCGCGACTCCTCCTCCGGGGGCTACCGCCGCTACGCCTGGACCGCCGCCGACACCGACTGCCGGGCGTGGTTCCGGGCCCAGGCCGAGGCCCGCGGACTGGCCTACGAGCTGGACCGCAACGGCAACCAGTGGGCCTGGCTCGGCGCACGCACCTCTCAGGACGTGGCCGACGGCGACGCCGTCGTCACCGGCTCGCACCTCGACTCCGTGCCCGACGGCGGCGCCTTCGACGGGCCGCTGGGCGTCGTCTCCTCCTTCGCCGCGCTCGACGAACTCCGCCGCCGGGGAGCCGAGCCCGGCAAGCCGCTGGCGATCGTCAACTTCGGCGACGAGGAAGGTGCCCGCTTCGGACTGGCCTGCGTCGGCTCCCGGCTGGCCGCCGGAGCGCTGACCGCCGAGGCCGCGCACCAACTGCGCGACGGCGACGGCACCACCCTGCCGCAGGCCATGGAACGGGCCGGATACGACCCGGAGGCCATCGGCCCGGACCCTGGGCGGCTCGCCAAGATCGGCGCGTTCGTCGAGCTGCACGTCGAGCAGGGCCGCGCCCTGGACCTCTCCGGTGACGCCGTGGGCATCGCCTCCGCCATCTGGCCGCACGGCCGCTGGCGGTTCGACTTCCGCGGCGAGGCCAACCACGCCGGCACCACCCGCCTCGACGACCGGCGCGACCCGATGCTCACCTACGCCGCCACCGTGCTCGCCGCCCGGGAACAGGCCCGGCTGGCCGGCGCCCTGGCCACCTTCGGGAAGATCAGCGTGGAGCCGAACGGCGTCAACGCCATCCCCTCGCTCGTCCGCGGTTGGCTGGACTCCCGCGCGGCCGACCAGGACACCCTCGACACCGTCATCCACGGCATCGAACGGGCGGCCGCCGAGCGCGCCGCACGCGACGGAGTGGACCTGGACGTCGTTCGCGAATCCTTCACGCCGGTGGTGGAGTTCGAGCACGCCCTGCGCGACGAACTGGGCGCCATCCTCGGCAAGGGAGCGGAGCGCGCGGTGCCCGTCCTCGGCACCGGCGCGGGCCACGACGCCGGTATTTTGTCCGGCACCGTCCCCACCGCCATGCTGTTCGTACGCAACCCCACCGGCGTCTCCCACTCGCCCGCCGAAGCGGCCGACGAGGACGACTGCGTCGCCGGGGTCACCGCACTCGCCGACGTACTGGAGGGGCTGGCGTGCCGCTGACGCCGCAGGCAACACCGACGACGTACTGGCTCGAACACGCCTGGCTCGGCACGCACGTCGAGCCGGGCGTCACCGTGGACGTGGCGGACGGGCGCCTCACGGCGGTCCGCACCGGGGCCGCCGCCCCGCCGCCCGGCGCCGTCACCCTGCGCGGCCTGACCCTCCCCGGCCTCGCCAACGCCCACAGCCACGCCTTCCACCGCGCCCTGCGCGGCACCGTCCAGGTCGGCTCCGGGACGTTCTGGACCTGGCGCGAGGTGATGTACGGCGTCGCCGACAAGCTCACCCCCGAGACCTATTACGCCCTCGCCCGCGCCGTCTACGCCGAGATGGCCCTGGCCGGCGTCACCTGCGTCGGCGAATTCCACTACCTCCACCACGCCCCCGGCGGCACCCGCTACGCCGACCCCAACGCCATGGGCGAGGCCCTCATCGCGGCCGCCGCGGACGCCGGCATCCGCATCACCCTCCTCGACACCGCCTACCTCTCCGCCGGCTTCGGCACCCCGCCCAACCGGCACCAACTGCGCTTCTCCGACGGCACCGCCGACGCCTGGGCCGAGCGCGCCGACGCCCTCAAGGACGGCCGCGAGCACGCCCGCGTCGGCGCCGCCATCCACTCCGTACGCGCCGTCCCCGCCGATCAGCTCAGCACCGTCGCCGACTGGGCCCGGGAGCGCCGGGCCCCCCTGCACGTGCACCTGTCCGAGCAGACCGCCGAGAACGACGCCTGCCACGAGGCCCACGGCCGCACCCCCACCCAACTGCTCGCCGACCACGGCGCCCTGGGCCGCCGCACCACCGCCGTGCACGCCACCCACCTCACCGCCGACGACATCGCCCTGCTCGGCGGCAGCGCCACCGGCGTGTGCATGTGCCCCACCACCGAACGCGACCTCGCCGACGGCATCGGACCGGCCGCCCGGCTCCAGGCCGAGGGCAGCACCCTCTCCCTCGGCAGTGACAGCCACGCCGTCATCGACCTGCTCGAAGAGGCCCGCGCCATGGAACTCGACGAGCGGCTGCGCACCCGCACCCGCGGCCACTGGACGGCCGCCGCCCTGCTGCGCGCCGCGACCGCCGACGGACACGCGGCGCTGGGCTGGGACGACGCGGGCACCCTCGAACCAGGGGCGCTCGCCGACCTCACCACGATCGCGCTGGACTCCGTACGCACCGCCGGACCGCTGCCCCGACTGGGCGCCGAAACGGCCGTATTCGCCGCCTCCGCGGCGGACGTACGCCACACGGTCGTGGGCGGCCGGCAGATCGTCCGGGACGGGCGGCACACCCTCGTCCCCGACGTGCCCGCCGCACTCGCCGCGGCCATCGCCGCCGTACGCGGCTGACGCGCCCGGCCCCCGCGCCGAGCCCGCCGTGCCCCGAGCCGCAGAAGGAGAACACCCCCGCGATGACGACGACCTCCACGCCGACCACCGCCATCACCCACATCGCCCAGCTCGTCACCAACGACCCCTCCCTCGGTGAAGGCCCCCTCGGTCTGATCCAGGACGCGGCGGTCGTCATCGACGGCGACCGCATCGCCTGGGTCGGTGCGTCAAGCAAAACACCCGCCACTGACAACGCCGTCGACGCCGCCGGCCGCGCCGCCGTCCCCGGCTTCGTCGACTCCCACTCCCACCTGGTCTTCGCCGGGGACCGCACCGCGGAGTTCAACGCCCGTATGTCCGGCCGCCCTTACTCCGCCGGCGGCATCCGCACCACCGTGGCCGCCACCCGCGCCGCCACCGACGAGGCCCTGCACGCCAACGTCGCCCGCTACCTCGCCGAAGCGCTCCGCCAGGGCACCACCACCCAGGAGACCAAGTCCGGCTACGGGCTCACCGTCGAGGACGAGGCCCGCGCGCTGCGTATCGCCGCCGCGCACACCGACGAGGTCACCTTCCTCGGCGCCCACATCGTCTCCCCCGACTACGCCGACGACCCGGCCGGCTACGTCGCCCTCGTCACCGGCCCGATGCTCGACGCCTGCGCGCCGCACGCCCGCTGGATCGACGTCTTCTGCGAAAAGGGCGCCTTCGACGGCGACCAGGCCCGGGCCGTCCTGACCGCCGGCAAGGCCAGGGGCCTGCAGTCGCGGGTGCACGCCAACCAGCTCGGGCACGGCCCCGGCGTCCAGCTCGCCGTCGAGCTCGACGCCGCCTCCGCCGACCACTGCACCCACCTGACCGACGCCGACGTCGACGCCCTCGCGCAGTCCCGGACCGTCGCCACCCTGCTGCCGGGCGCGGAGTTCTCCACCCGCGCCCCGTGGCCCGACGCGCGCCGACTGCTCGACGCGGGCGCCACCGTCGCGCTGTCCACCGACTGCAACCCCGGCTCGTCCTTCACCAGCTCCATGGCGTTCTGCGTCGCGCTGGCCGTCCGCGACATGGGGATGACACCCGATGAGGCCCTGTGGTCGGCGACCGAGGGCGGCGCCCGCGCCCTGCGCCGCACCGACGTCGGCCGGATCACGCCGGGCGCCCGCGCCGACCTCGCCCTCCTGGACGCGCCCTCACACGTCCACCTCGCCTACCGGCCGGGCGTACCGCTCGTGACGGACGTGTGGCACAGGGGAGTGCGCGTCTGAGCGGCGGCCTGGGTCGGGGCGGTGCGCGGCGCGCCCGAAAACCACCAGCACGCTCTGCGACCGAGCGGCTACCGGCGCCCCGGCTTCCCGCCCACCCCAGCAGAGGAGGGCCCGTCCCCAGCGATGCTCGGGGCAGGCCCTCCTCCGCGCGGGCGGCTACCGGTCGGTGACCGGCGGGCGACCGCGGTCGCTCACTCCTCGACCATGAGCCCCTTGCGCAGCCGCACCAGCGTGCGGGAGAGCAGCCGGGAGACGTGCATCTGGGAGATGTTCAGCTCCTCGCCGATCTCCGACTGCGTCATGTTGGCGACGAAGCGCAGCGAGAGGATCTTGCGGTCGCGCGGCGGGAGCTCGGCGATCAGCGGCTTGAGGGACTCGACGTACTCGATGCCCGCCAGTCCGTTGTCCTCGTAGCCGATCCGGTCCGCCAGCGCGCCTTCGCTGTCGTCCTCCTCGGGCTGGGCGTCCAGCGAGCTGGCCGTGTAGGCGTTGCTCGCGGCCATCCCCTCGACGACCTCGTCCCTGGTGATGCCCAGGCGCTCGGCGAGCTCCTGCACGGTGGGCGCGCGGTCCAGCTTCTGGGCCAGTTCGTCGCCGGCCTTGGCGAGGTCCAGGCGCAGCTCCTGCAGCCGCCGCGGTACGCGCACCGACCAACTGGTGTCGCGGAAGAAACGCTTGATCTCGCCGACGATCGTCGGCATCGCGAACGTCGGGAACTCGACGCCACGGCTCAGCTCGAAGCGGTCTATCGCCTTGATCAGGCCGATCGTGCCGACCTGGACGATGTCCTCCATGGGCTCGCTGCGGGAGCGGAACCGGGAGGCCGCGAACTTCACCAGGGCGAGATTGAGCTCGACCAGGGTGTTACGGACGTACGCGAATTCGTGGGTGCCTTCCTCAAGCGATTCCAGGCGCTCGAAGAGGGTCTTGGACAGGGCCCTCGCATCCACCGGACCCACCTCGTCGAACGGCGGGATCTCAGGCAGCGCGTCGGTCTCGTTCTCAGCGATCTCCGCCAGTTCTGATTCGACGGGGAGCGACTGGGAAGGGATCTGCCCGGTCGGGTCGGACGGGGGTGTCGACGACGCGTGCTGCCGGGTATGAGCGGTGCGCATTTCGTCGAGCCGGGGTGACATGGTGTCCTCCATCGTTCTCGGCATATGGCTGCCGATGCCTCTACGTGAAGCTGCGGTGTGCGGCGCCTCCAAAGCCGGCCGTGTCGAATGTGTCTGTTCTTGCCTACCTGGCTTTGCCCGAAGATGGCAAGTGCGTGTTGTCCGTATTTCGCGCTATATGCCGATTGTTCAGCTACCCGTACGCGGCGTGAGGGCGTAGGGTTCGACACGCGCAGTCGTAAGCAAATCAGTCGTCGAGACAGCAAGAGGGGTGCGCGCGCATGGACCGCGGGACGGTCGACAGTGCAAGCCGGGGCCGGCTTCACGTCGTGATCCGGCATCACGGCACCAGCGCCATCGTGACCGTCGCGGGTGAGCTTGATCACCACACCGCGGATTTGTTGCGTGAGTCACTGGAAGGCTGCGTGGACGACGGATACGCACGCCTTGTGGTGGATTGCTCACCCCTTGAATTCATGGATTCCACGGGACTCAATGTGCTGCTCGGTGCGCGCCTGAAAGCGGAAGCCGTGGGGGGCGGGGTTCACCTGGCCGGAATGCAGCCGGTGGTGGCCCGGGTCTTCGAGATCACCGGCGCGGAGGCGGTTTTCACGGTGCACGATTCCCTCGGCGCGGCACTGGCCGACTGACGGTGACGGGAGTGTCCGGAAGGTTGCGTTCCGGGCACGTAGTCCGTGTCACAACTTCCGTACCCAAGAAGTGGGTGTTCTCACGGTCCGCTCGGGCAGGAGACATCTGAATCCGTTGAACTCAGTCAGGTAGCTGTTGTCCGTGAAAAGGCGAATCGGTGAGGTGAAGCGCTGATGAGCACCACCCGGCCGTACCCGCCGGGCGATCTCGGCCCGGAACCGGGTAGCGCCGGCGCCTCAGCCGCCGTCCCGGCCGCGATCCCGGTGGGCCAGATCCGCCGCCTGCGCCTGGCCGGCACCCGGGGTGCCGTGGCGCGCGCCCGCGATTTCGCCCGGCAGGGCCTGCACGACTGGGGCTGGCTGCCGGCCGCCAACGCCGACCAGCGGGCCGCGGCCGAGGATGTGCTGCTCGTCGTCTCCGAACTCGTCACCAACGCCTGCCTGCACGCCGAAGGGCCGGAGGAGCTGCGGCTGCGGTGCAGCTCGAAGATGCTGCGCCTGGAGGTCAGCGACCTCGGCGCGGGCTCACCGGCGCCGCGCAGCCCGCACCGCCCGGGGCGCCCCGGCGGGCACGGCATGTTCATCGTGCAGCGCCTCTGCCTGGACTGGGGTGTCGTACGCAACCCCGACGGCACGGGCAAGACCGTCTGGGCGGAGCTCGCCGCACCGTCCTGAGGACGCGGCGGAGCGGGAGAGGTGAGCGCGGGCCTGTGGGCCCGCGTTTTTTCGTGCGCCCGGCCGGATTTCCCCGCGTGGTGGTCCCCGCCCCGATCGGGGCTGTGATGTGCCTTCCCTCGGCAAGGCCCCCGGCGTACCTTGACGGCCAATCTGATGCGCCGTCAGCAGCGTTCGGCGGTGCGCTCTCCGGGAGAAGGGGAACTCGACGTGGCCCGCTTCCACGAACAGCACGGCCGGCGTCCGCGCCGCACCGCCGGCCTGGCCGCGGCGGCGGCGATGACGGCGGGATCCGCGGTGATGCTCACCGCACCGGCCGCCCACGCCGCGGTCGTCGACGTCAACTACCAGTGCAAGACCCCGATCGGCAACAAGGGCGCCGTATCGCCCATCGACATCAAGGCGACGCCTGGCGGCAGCGCGTACAAGCTGGTCATGTCCTTCCAAAAGGGCGTCTCCTCCAGCCCCGTCGAGCTGGGCAAAGGGGCGATGAAGCCCAGCGCGCTGATCAAACTGGGCGGGGCCGAGAGCGGCACGGTCGCGGTCGCCGGGCCCCCCAATGACCAGGCGATTCCGGCCAACACCCCGATCAAGATCAGCGACCTGAGCGGTACGTACACGCCCAAGGGCAGCGGCAAGGTCACCTTCACGGCCTCCACCCTCACCATCAAGGCCCTGGGGACCACCACCACCTGCACGCCGAGCAACAGTCCCGGTCCCTCGCTCACCCTGGACGTCAAGGGAAGCGGCGGCTCTGGCGGGAGCGGGGGCGCGGGCGCGGGTTCCTCCGGTGGCCGACTGCCGCAGACCGGACCGGCGGACTCCGCCGTGGCGCTGGGCACCCTCGGCGGGACGGTCCTGCTGGCCGGCGCGGCCGGCGCGCTCTGGCTGACCCGCCGCCACCAGCGTCCGGTCTGAGAGCCGCCGATGCCGTTCCGTACCCGCACAGGGCTCGCCGGCGCGGGCCTCGCGGCCGTCGCCGTGCTGCTGTGCCCCGCCACGGCAGGGGCCCGGCCGGCCGCCGCACCCCTCGCCGCGCCCACCTCCGGCACCGGCTGGTCGGCCGTGCCCGCGCCCGCCGACGGCGCCCGGCCCGGCGCGCGGGACCGCCCGTACTTCTACCTGGAAGGCGGGGCGGGCGCCGTCATGACCGACCGGCTCTCCCTCACCAACCCCTCCCGACACACCGTCACCCTCCGGCTGCGCGCCGCCGACCACGGCTCCGGCGCCGGGGCGTGGATCGCGCCGGCCGCCAAGGAGGTGCGCATCCCGCCGCGTACCCGCGCCGGCGTGCCGTTCACGGCCACCGTGCCCCGGGACGCGCGCCCCGGCGACCACCCCGCGCTGCTCGTCGCGACGGGCGCCGGCGCGACCGCCCGCGTACCGGTCTATCTACGGGTGACCGGACCGGCGTTGTCCGCGCTGACCGTCGAGAACGTGTCGGTGAGCGGGCGGGGAAGCGCCGCGGTCATCGCGTACACGCTGGTCAACCGCGGTAACACGGTCCTCCGGCCGCGCCTGGCGGTACGCGCCGACGGTGCGGACGGGCCATCGCCCCGCCCCGAGGCCCGCGCCCTGCCGGTCGAATTGCCGCCGGGCCGGCGCCTCCAACGCACCGAGAAATGGCCCGATCCACCCGCTTTGGGCACGGCGAAGGTGCGGCTCACGGTGACCGCCGAGGGCGGCGCGCGCGGTACGGCCACGGCCACCTACACCGCGGTCCCGTGGGGCGCGGCGGCCGCGGCGGCGCTCGCCCTGGTGACGGCGGGAGCGGGCGGCTGGGCGGTTGTACGGCGCCGGGGCCGGGGCGGGGAGGCGGAGGAACGCGGTGAGGCGGCGGAAGGGGGCGCGACGCCGTGTGCGGAGGGCGATGGCCGGACCGCCGTCCCGTCCGCCGCCCCGCGCCGTCCCGTCCGCCGAGCCCTGCGCCGGGCCGCCACCGCGCTCGCGCTCCCACCGGCCATGGTCGTCGCCTTCGTGCTCGCCCTGGGCCTGTCCCTCACCCCGCCGCCCACGGCGCACGCCGCCTCTCCGTACGAGACGAGCCCCCGCCCCCACCCCTCCGTGGCGCTTTCCGACCAGGAGGCCGGCAAGGGCGGCACCCTGACCGTGACCGGTCACGGCTGGCGGCCCAAGGCGCTGCTCACGCTGCTGATCTGCGGACAGAACATGATCGGCGGTACCAACGCCTGCGCGAACGGCGACGGGCGGGCCGTCACCACCGACACCCGGGGCGCGTTCCGCAAGCGTCTGCCGGTCGCCGAGCCGCCCAAGCCCTGTCCATGCGTGGTGCATGTGGCGACCGTGACGGGAGGGACGCAGGCCGCGGACGCCGTGCTCAAGGTGGCGGGCCATCCGGTGGCGCCGCTGCCCCGGGAGAGCACCGGCGGCCGCCTGGCCGTAGTGGACCGGCCCCGGCTGGAGGGCAGCGGCGGCCTGCTGACCTGGTTCGGCGCGCCGCCGCAACGGGAGTTGGTCGTCACGGTCGGCAACGTCGGTTCGGCGCCCGCCACCGACCCCGTCTTCCAGGTCGGCACCTCGCACGGCGTCTTCGCCCCCGTATGGGAGGAGCAGCAGTGGCGGGGCAGCGTGCCCGCCGGGAAGAAAGCCGAGATCAGACTGCCGGTGGAACTCGCGGTCGGCGCGCACGGCGACTATCTGGTCTCGCTGAAGTACGGCGGCAGGATCCTGGTCGAGCAGCCGTGGGGGGTCGGCCGGCCGTGGGGTGTGACGCTCTTCTGGGTGCTGCTGTGCCTGGTGATCCCGACGGCGGTGTTCCGTATCGGGATGGCGATCGTGGACCGCCTGCGTCCGCGCCCGCACCGGCCGCACCGCCGCGCGAACGACGGGGGCAGACCCCCCGTACGCGGCAGATCCCCCGTACGCGGCAAGGCGGGGGAGCGGCCCGGTCCGCCGGACGGCTCCGCCGCGCTGCCGTGGTTCACCCCGGACACCGCACCGTCCACGACCACATCAACCGAACGACCGACGTCGAAAGGTTCTGCGTGATGAGGCAACGGAGGAGAGCCGGTGTGGCCTCGGCGGCCGCGCTGATGCTCGCGGGTGCGGGTGTCCTGGTCACGGCCGGGCCCGCCCGGGCCGCGGAAGTGGCGTACCGGACGGAGTGTCTGCCGCCGCCGATATCGGGGCTGCCACCGGTCCAGGGCACGACGAAGGTGGAGGTCAGCGCGCCGGCGACGGCGAAGGTCGGCGACGAGATCGAGGTGGTGTGGAAGACGGTCGAGGGAGCGTCGAAGAACCCCGACATCCTCGATCTGGGCGCCGACACCGTCCAGCCGACCGGCATCATCAAGGTGGCCGGGGCACAGGCCGGGGAGCTGGCGATGAAGGGCGCGCGGGAGAATCCGCCGATCCCGAAGAACAGTCCGATGAAGCTGTCCGACATGAAGGGCCGGCTGAAGCTGGAGAAGCCCGGCGAGGTCACGCTGGCGCCCGGTTTCTACAACATCAACGTCAACAAGCCGATCTCCACGGACACCAAGTGCTCACCCAAGGAGGCCGTGAAGCCCGCGGTCACCATCACGGTGACCGATGGCGGGGGCACGACGGGCGGTACGACCACCGGCGGCAGCGGCGGTACCAGCGACGGCGGTACGAGCACCGGCGGGACAAGCACCGGCGGGACGACCGACGGCGGCACGAGCGCCGGTACGTCGGGCGGTTCGGGCACGTCGGGCGGTACGGCCGGCTCTGGCGGATCGGCCGCTTCGGGCGGATCCGGCGGTACCGGCGGCGACCCCGACGGCACCGCCTACAAAGGCACGGAAGTGCAGGTCCCCTACGCCTGCAAGACCCCCATCGGCGACAAGAAGGCGACCTCGCCGGTGCAGATCAACGCCGTGAAGAAGGGCGGCGCTTACGACCTCACGGTGAAGTTCCGCAAGTCCGTCATGGACAGCCCGGCGGACATTCCCAAGGGTTCGGTCAAACCGTCGATGGACGTCAAGGTTGGCGGCGCGGACAAGGGGACGGTCAAGGTGGACGGTCCGGCGAACGCCGAGCCGATCAAATCCGGGCAGCCGATCGAGATTCCCGATCTGAAGGGCACGTACAAGCCCGGCGCGACCGGGAAGGCGACGCTGACACCGGGCGTGCTCACCGTCAACGCCCTGGGGACGACCACGACCTGCACCCCGGAGAAGGACCCCGGCGTCTCCCTGGCACTGGACACCTCGGCCCAGCCGGGCGGCGCTTCCGGAGGCTCGGCGAGTGGTTCCGCGGGCGGCTCGGCCGATTCCGGCGGTGCCACCGCCGGGACGGCCGGCGCCTCCGGCTCCACCGGCGGCGGACTGGCCGAGACCGGCGCGAGCGACCACGGCGGCCTGGCCGCCCTCGGCCTCGTCGCCGGGACCGTCATCCTGCTGGGCGGCGCGGTCTTCACCTTCACCCCGTGGCGGCGGCTGCGCCGTTAGCACCCGCCCACCGCACACAGAAGGGCCCGGCACGATCAACGTGCCGGGCCCTTCCACGGTTAACGGTCGCATCAGTGGACATCGCCCATCAGCGCGACGATCTTCTTGCGGCTCAGGTAGATCGCCAGACCGGCCAGCACCGCCACCCCGGCCTCGACGGCCAGCACCGGGATACCGCTGAGGTCCGCGCCGCCGGTGGACAGCAGAGTGACGACGCAGTCACCCGCGGTGACGGCCAGGAACCACACGCCCAGCATCTGGCTCGCGTACTTCTGCGGCGCCATCTTGGTGGTCACCGACAGGCCGACCGGGGACAGGCACAGCTCGCCGATGGTCTGGATCATGTAAATGGAGAGCAGCCACAGCGGGCTGACCTTCGAACCGTCCGAGGCCATCAGCATCGGGACGATGAAGACGGCGAACGAGGCACCGATGAAGACCATCGCCATCGAGAACTTCAGCGTGGTGCTCGGCTCGCGGTCGCGGCGCGCCAGCCGCAGCCACAGCCAGGCGAACACCGGGGCGAGGGCCATGACCCACAGCGGGTTCACGGACTGGAACCACGAGGAGGGGAAGCTCAGCCCGAAGACCTCGCCGTTCGTCTTCTTCTCCGCGAAGACGGACATCGTCGAGCCCGCCTGGTCGAAGATCATCCAGAACACCGCGGCGGCCACGAAGAACCAGATGTAGCCGCTGACCTTGGTCTGCTCGGTGTCGGTCAGCTCCTTGTCGCGCTTGATGCGCGCCAGGACCGTGATCGGGATGATCAGGCCGAGCAGGGCGAGCGGGATCAGCGCCCAGTTCAGCGTGAAGTGACCGGTGAAGGCGACCACGCCGTAGAAGACCGCGGCGACCGCGACCCAGATCAGGCCCTTGCGCAGCCAGGTGGTGCGCTCCTCCGCCCGCAGCGGGGTCGGCACGACGCTGGACTTCGGGTTGAGGTGGCGGGTGCCGATCAGGAACGACACCAGGCCAAGGCCCATGCCGAGCGCCGCCAGCGCGAAGCCCATGTGCCAGTTGACGCTCTGGCCGACGGTGCCGATGACCAGCGGCGCCGCGAAGGCACCGATGTTGATGCCCATGTAGAAGATGGTGAAGCCGCCGTCCCGGCGGGGGTCCTGGGGGCCGTCGTAAAGGTGGCCGACCATCGTCGAGATGTTGGCCTTCAGCAGACCCGAGCCCACCGCGACCAGCGCCAGGCCGACGAAGAACATCGCCTGGCCCGGTACCGCCAGTGCCAGGTGGCCGGACATGATCACGCCGGCTGCGACCGCGACGGTCTTGCGCGGTCCCCAGACGCGGTCGCCGAACCAACCTCCGGGCAGGGCCAGGAGATAGACCATCGCCACATAGATGGAGTAGATGGCCGAGGCGGTGGCCGCGTTCATGGCCAGACCGCCGCCCTGGGCGCCGGTTTCGGCGTCCGGGCCGCCGGAGATCAGGTAGACGACGAGCAGGGCGCGCATGCCGTAATAGCTGAAGCGCTCCCACATCTCGGTCATGAAGAGAGGGGCCAGTCCGCGGGGGTGGCCGAAGAAGGTCTTGCCGTCGTCCGCAGGGGTTCCCTGCTGGGCGGTGTCCTTCGTCAGGCTGGACGCCATGGAAGATTCCTTGGTCTGCTCGGGACGCGTTCGAGAGTCCCGATACGCGCCCTTGTGGGGGTGACCGGCACCGGTGCAGACATGCCCGCCCCCACGTCCGGGGGGTTCGGCACCATGCGAGGCGGTGCCGGCAGGACGGTCGTGCACCGGGATCCACGCCCCCCGTGCTGCTGCGCGGCGGACCCGGTCGTCAGGTCATTCACTGCGTGCGGGGCTGGTGGTTCCAGCCCCGCACACAACAGGGACCGCCGGCTCTCAGTTAAGAGCCACGGTCCCGGAGTTGTGCGACGGACGTCCGGACACCATACGTCGCGTTAACGCTCGTTTGGGGACCGTGAGACAACGCTCACATTCGTTCCGGGAACCTTCGTTGCCGCCCGGCCCGCCGGTGGCCGCCCCCCTCGGACCGCCGGCGGCGAAACGGTCCGCCGTCGTCGCGCCCCCCTGGTCCGCCCCTCGGGCGCGATACATCGGACTACCATCGGGCCATGACCCGTGTACTGCTCGCCGAGGATGACGCGTCCATCTCGGAGCCGCTCGCCCGCGCACTGCGCCGCGAGGGTTACGAAGTCGAGGTGCGCGAGGACGGCCCCACGGCGCTCGACGCCGGTCTCCAGGGCAACATCGACCTGGTCGTACTCGACCTGGGACTGCCCGGCATGGACGGTCTGGAAGTCGCGCGCCGGCTGCGCAACGAGGGCCACTCCTTCCCCATCCTGGTGCTGACCGCCCGCGCCGACGAGGTGGACACCGTCGTGGGGCTGGACGCCGGTGCCGACGATTACGTCACCAAGCCCTTCAGGTTGGCCGAACTCCTCGCCCGCGTACGGGCGCTGCTGCGCCGCGGCTCCAGCGCCGAGCCCCAGCAGCCGCCCGCCACCCACGGCGTACGCATCGACGTCGAGTCGCACCGCGCGTGGATGGGGGAGGAGGAACTCCAGCTCACGGCGAAGGAGTTCGACCTGCTGCGGGTGCTGGTGCGGGACGCCGGCCGGGTCGTCACCCGCGACCAGCTCATGCGCGAGGTCTGGGACACGACCTGGTGGTCGTCGACGAAGACGCTGGACATGCACATCTCCTGGCTCCGCAAGAAGCTCGGGGACGACGCCGCCAACCCCCGCTACATCGCCACCGTCCGCGGTGTCGGCTTCCGCTTCGAAAAGAGCTGAGGCGCCCGGGCCCCTGCCGCGGGCGGGAGACCGGAAGAGCACCGTCGAGTTCCCGCCCGGAGGGCACCGTGCGCCGCCGCCTGATCAACTCCACCCTCGCCGTGGTGCTTGTCGTGATCGCCGTCTTCGGCGTCTCGCTCGTCATCGTCGAGACCCGCACCATCCAGTCGGGCGCGCAGGAGAGCGTGGCGTCCGAGGCGGTCCGGCTGGTGGGCATCGTGGAGAGCCGGCTGGGCAGCGGCGAGAAGATCACCCCGCAGATCCTCTCCGAGCAGATCACCGCCAAGCGGCACGCGCTGATCAAGGTGCCCGGCAAGCCGCCCATCGAGATCGGACGGCGTCCCTCGGGCGAGGTCATCGAGTCCTCGGTGCACGGTGACCGGGGCGAGGCCGTCACGGTCCAGGAGTCCCGCTCGACGGTCAGCGCGGAGATCGGCCGGACGCTGCTGGTCATCCTGGCCGTGGCGCTGCTGGCGATCATCGCCGCCGTGATCCTCGCCATCCGCCAGGCCCGCCGGCTGACCGCCCCGCTCACCGACCTCGCCGAGACCGCCGAACGGCTCGGCTCCGGCGACCCCCGCCCGCGCCACCGCCGCTACGGCGTCCAGGAGCTGGACCGGGTCGCCGACGTGCTGGACGCCAGCGCCGAGCGGATCGCCCGGATGCTGACCGCCGAGCGCCGCCTGGCCGCCGACGCCTCCCACCAGCTCCGGACGCCGCTGACCGCGCTCTCCATGCGGCTGGAGGAGATCACCCTCACCGACGATCCGGACACCGTGAAGGAAGAGGCCACCATCGCGCTGGCGCAGGTGGAGCGGCTCACCGACGTCGTCCAGCGGCTGCTGACCAACTCGCGTGATCCGCGCAGCGGCTCGGCGGTCGCCTTCGATCTGGACGAGGTGGTCAAGCAGCAGATCGAGGAGTGGCGGCCGGCCTACCGCAGCGCGGGGCGGGCCATCGTCCGTTCCGGGAAGAAGGGGCTGCGGGCCGTCGGCACGCCCGGCGCGGTCGCCCAGGTGCTGGCCACCCTCATCGAGAACTCGCTGATGCACGGCGACGGAACGGTCGCGCTGCGTACGCGGGTCACCGGCAACCAGGTGGTCGTGGAGGTCACCGACGCCGGCCCCGGGGTGCCCCCGGATCTCGGCTCGCGGGTCTTCGAGCGGACGGTCTCGGGGCGCAACTCCACCGGGCTGGGGCTGGCCGTGGCCCGGGACCTGGCGGAGGCGGACGGCGGGCGGCTGGAGCTGGTGCAGCAGTCGCCGCCGGTGTTCGCGCTGTTCCTGGCCCGGGAGGCCGGCCCGAGCGAGGAGTGAGGCCCGCCCGCCTCGGGGACGAAGCACGTCGCGGGGGACGCAGCACGTCGCGGGGGACGAAGCGCGGCCGGGATGCGAAGCCCGGCCCGGCGACGGCTACTTACGGGTGGTGGTGCGCGGCCGCCGGGAGTCGGCGAGGAACGACTCGGCGGTCTCCACGGCCTCGCGGGCGGGCAGTGCCCGGAAGACCCAGGTGCGGTAGGACCAGAAGCGGAAGAGGGTGGCGACGCCGATGCCGAGGAACTTGAAGATGTTGCTCTGCAGCGGGCTGTCCCAGCCGAAACCATAGGTCGCGGTGTAGAGGACGCCGTTCTCGATCACCAGGCCGGCCACGCTGAACAGCAGGAACAGCGCGAGCTCTTTGGTGCGGCCCCGCCGGTCGCGGTCGCGGTAGGTGAAGTAGCGGTAGCCGAGGTAGTTGGTGCCGGTCGCCACGACGGTCGCCAGGATGCTTGCCCGCACGACGGGCACCTCGGTCAGGTGCCGGATGAGGTTGAACACCGCGAGATTCACGACGACTCCGGTGCCGCCGACGGCGCCGAACTTCAGCACTTCCCGGGCGAGCGCCTCCAGCCTGGACCGCAGTGCGCTCCGTTCACTCATCGTGGTCGTTCAGCTCCCCGTCGTGGGCGGATGTCGCGGGCCGTCAAGCGTGGTCCCCCCTCATGCTAACCAGCGCCCGGAGGCGCTGCCCGCCGCCCGTCGGCCGCGGCTCAAAAGGGACCCCCCGGCACATCGCGCCGGAGCGCGGAGGGCGGGGCGCGCGGGCGGTCAGCCCACGGTGACGCGGAAGTTGAGGGAGCCGGCGCCCTCCTCGTCGGCCGCCGCGGAGCCGCAGCGGCGGCAGTGCAGCAGCCGCAGGTCCGTACGCCCGGCGCCCACCGCCTCGAAGTCGAGGTAGCGGAAGCCGTCCGAGCCGGGGCGTGGCCCGTCGTCGGAGTCGGCGTGCCCGCCGGCGGCTTTGAGGACGGCCGGATCGGGGCGGGGCGCGGCGATGATCCAGTGGAAGCCGTCGGCGGGGTCGTCCCTGACCTTCACCGCGAAGTGTTCGCCGGGCGAGACGGATATCTCGCCACCTTCGGGGCCGAAGACCTCGGGGCCGGAGAGCTGGCTGATCACCGAGTGGACGGCGACCAGCAGCGCCGCGACCGCGACGATGATCACCAGTGTCCCGGAGTGCCTCGATATGCCGCCGTTCCTCATCCGGCATCCCCCTTCGCCGCGTCCCGTTTCCCCGCCGCGTCCCGAGCGTAACCGTCCCCGTCGATCTTGGGTCGAACTCCCCTCGAACGGGCGCTCCTGGATGATCCTCCAAGTCGGGGTCGGGGCAGCGCCTCCGGGCGGATACCCTGGGGGCGTGACGTTCCCGGTAGTCGGCATGGTCGGCGGCGGTCAGCTCGCCCGTATGACCCACGAGGCAGGCATCCCCCTCGGCATCAAGTTCAAGCTCCTCAGTGACACCCCGCAGGACTCGGCGGCGCAGGTGGTCGGCGATGTCGTCATCGGCGACTACCGCGACCTGGCGACACTGCGCGCCTTCGCCCGCGGCTGCGATGTGATCACCTTCGATCACGAGCACGTCCCCACCGAGCACTTGCGGGCCCTGGAGGCCGACGGCATCCCCGTCCGGCCCGGCCCCGACGCGCTGGTGCACGCCCAGGACAAGGGCGTGATGCGGGCGAAGCTCGACGCGATCGGCGCGCCCTGCCCGCGCCACCGGATCGTGAGCGACCCGGCCGACGTCGAGCGGTTCGCCGCCGAGGGCGAGGGCTTCCCGGTGGTCCTGAAGACCGTTCGCGGCGGCTACGACGGCAAGGGCGTATGGGTCGTACGATCCTCCAAGGAGGCGGTCGATCCGTTCCGCGCCGGGGTGCCCGTCCTGGCGGAGGAGAAGGTCCCCTTCGTCCGGGAGCTGGCCGCCAACGTCGTGCGCTCGCCGCACGGCCAGGCCGTCGCCTACCCGGTCGTGGAGTCGATCCAGGTCAACGGCGTCTGCGACACCGTGATCGCCCCGGCCCCCGGCCTTTCCGACCGGCTCTCCACCCACGCGCAGGAACTCGCCCTGCGGATCGCGGACGAGCTGGGCGTCGTCGGCCACCTGGCGGTCGAGCTGTTCGAGGTCCGGGACGCCGACGGCGCACCGGCCGTCCTCGTCAACGAACTCGCGATGCGCCCGCACAACTCCGGCCACTGGACGCAGGACGGCGCGATCACCTCGCAGTTCGCCAACCACGTCCGCGCCGTCCTGGACCTGCCGCTCGGCGATCCGCGCCCGCGCGCCCCGTGGACGGTCATGGCCAACGTCCTCGGCGGCGACTACCCGGACATGTATGCGGCGTTCCTCCATTGCATGGCACGTGATCCGCGGTTGAAGATTCACATGTACGGCAAAGACGTGAAGCCGGGCCGCAAGGTCGGACACGTCAACACCTACGGCGACGACCTGGCCGACGTGCGCGAGCGCGCCGCGCACGCCGCCGGCTACCTGCGAGGAACAATCACCGAATGACCTCCAGCTCTCCCGGGGCGCCGGCCGGCTCCCCCCTCATCGGCATCGTCATGGGTTCCGACTCCGACTGGCCCGTCATGGAGGCCGCCGCCAAGGCCCTCGACGAGTTCGAGATTCCCTACGAGGTCGACGTCGTCTCGGCCCACCGCATGCCGCGCGAAATGATCGCCTACGGCGAGAACGCGGCCGAGCGCGGCCTGAAGGCGATCATCGCCGGCGCGGGCGGAGCGGCCCACCTCCCCGGAATGCTCGCCTCCGTCACCCCGCTGCCGGTCATCGGCGTCCCCGTCCCGCTCAAGTACCTCGACGGCATGGACTCCCTGCTCTCGATCGTGCAGATGCCGGCCGGTGTCCCCGTCGCCACCGTCTCCGTCGCCGGCGCCCGTAACGCCGGACTGCTCGCCGCCCGCATCCTCGCCGCCCACGACGACGAACTCCAGGGCCGCATGCGGGAGTTCCAGCAGGAGCTGAACGACCAGGCCACGGAGAAGGGCAAGCGGCTGCGCAGCAAGGTCGCCTCCCCGGACGCCTTCGGCTTCGGGAGCAAGTGATGCCCGCGGCCGCGCCCGACCCGCGGGTCGCCGAGCTGCTCGCCGAGTTCCCGGTCGTCGACGGTCACAACGACCTGCCCTGGGCGCTGCGCCAGCAGGTCCGCTACGACCTCGACCGGCGCGACCTCGCCGCCGACCAGTCCGCGTATCTGCACACCGACCTGCCACGCCTGCGGGCCGGCGGCGTCGGCGCGCAGTTCTGGTCGGTCTACGTCCGCTCGGACTACCAGGGTGACGAGGCGGTCAGCGCCACCCTCGAACAGATCGACGGCGTACGGCAGTTGGCCGCCCGCTACCCGGACGACCTGCGGCTGGCGCGCACCGCCGACGACATGGAGGCCGCCCGCGCGGACGGCGTCATCGCCTCCCTGATGGGCGCCGAGGGCGGCCACTCCATCAACAACTCGCTGGCCACCCTGCGCGCGCTGCACGAACTGGGCGTCCGCTACCTCACGCTCACCCACAACGACTCGCTGGCCTGGGCGGATTCGGCGACCGACGAGCCGCGGGCGGGCGGCCTGAGCGCCTTCGGCGAGGAGGTCGTCCGCGAGATGAACCGCCTCGGCATGCTCGTCGACCTCTCCCACGTCGCGGCCGAGACGATGCGCGACGCGCTGCGCGTCAGCCGGGCGCCGGTGATCTTCTCGCACTCCTCCGCCCGTGCGATCTGCGGCCACCCGCGCAACATCCCCGACGACGTCCTGGAGCGGCTGCCGGACAACGGCGGCATCGCGATGGCCACGTTCGTCCCGAAGTTCGTGGTCCCCGCGATCGGCGAGTGGACGCTGCGCGCGGACGAGAACATGCGGGCGCACGGCTTCCACCACCTGGACACCACACCCGAGGCGATGCGGGTCCAGCGGGCGTTCCAGGCCGACCACCCGATGCCGCAGGCCACCGCGGCGGACGTCGCCGACCACCTCGACCACATGCGCGAGGTCGCCGGCATCGACCACCTCGGCCTCGGCGGCGACTACGACGGCACCGCCTTCACCCCGGCCGACCTGCCCGACGTCGCCGGCTACCCCCGGCTGCTCGGCGAACTGCTCGACCGCAACTGGTCGTCCGCCGACCTCGCCAAGCTCACCTGGAAGAACGCGGTCCGCACCCTGCGTGCCGCGGAGGACGTCGCCCGCGCGGAACGGGCCGAACGCGGCCCGTCGAACGCGACGATCGAGCAACTGGACGGCTGAGCGCCGCCCCGTGTGACGGCCGCCGGGCTCAGGTGGCCGTCACACGCAGGCGGCGCCGCCTCAGGCTGCCGTCACTTCATGCAGAGGCAGAAGGGGTGCCCCACCGGGTCGAGGTAGACCCGGAAGTCGCGTACGCCCTCGTCGCCCTGGACGAGCTTGGCGCCCAGCGCGAGGACCTTGGCCTCGGCCTCGGCGATGTCCGCGGTGCGTACGTCGAAGTCGAGGTGGAGCTGCTGGGGCTGGTCCTGGCCGGGCCAGCGGGGCGGCTGGTAGTCGGCCACCCGCTGGAAGGCGAGCTTCCTGCCCTCGGGGCCGGCGACTTCGTACCACTCGCCCTCACCGCCGGCCCGCCAGCCGAGCACCTCGGCGTAGAAGTCGGCCAGGGCGGCGGGGTCGGGGCAGTCCAGCACGGTCACACCTAGCTCGATGAGGGCCATGGCGTTACCTCCTTGTCGCTTCAACCGGTAACCTCGTTACTGCATGATGGCCTTCCGGCGGTAACGTTTCAAGGGTGGCCGACCGAACAGCTCCGGAAGTCCTGCTCCTGGTGCAGGACCTGGTGAACACCTTGGACGTGGAGACCGGCGCGGACGCGCTGACCGCCGAGGACGGCCTCGGCGCGTTCCTCCGCGCACACGGCATGCCGGAGCCCGGCGCGGGCCAGGACGAGCGGGCGGCCGTACGGGAGCTCCAGGAGCTGCGGGAGGCGCTGCGCGCCGTCTGCCTCGCCCATACCGTCCGCGGCGCCGTGCCGGGGGAAGCGGCCCGCACCCTGGACCGGCTGCTCGGCCGCGCGCCCCTGGTGCTGTCCTTCACCCCCGACGGCGGCGCGGCGCTGCGACCGGCCGACGGCCTCCAGGGCACCGCCCGCCTGATGGCCCGGATCTCCGCGGGCATCGCCACGGCGGTCGCCGACGGCACCTGGCAGCGCCTCAAGGCGTGCGAGGCGGACGACTGCCGGTGGGCCTTCTACGACAGGAGCCCGGCCGGGCGTGGCCGCTGGTGCACCATGGCGGTCTGCGGCAGCCGGGCGAAGATGCGGGCCTACCGCGCCCGCCGCGCCATGGACTAGGCGCCCGGCGCGGTCGTCCACAGGGCCCGGTCGTCCCGAGGGCCCCTCGCCGTCAGGCGCGCGGGCGGCCCAGCGCCCGGTAGGTCCAGCCGGCCTTGCGCCACAGCTCGGGGTCCAGCGCGTTGCGGCCGTCCAGCACGCGCCGCTCGCTGACCACCTCGCCCAGGGCGGCCGGGTCCAGCTCGCGGAACTCGCGCCACTCCGTCAGATGCAGCACCACGTCCGCGCCGCGCGCCGCCTCGGCCGCGGTGTCGGCGTAGCCCAGGGTCGGGAAGAGCCGCCGGGCGTTGTCCATGCCCTTGGGGTCGTAGACGGTGACCTGCCCGCCCTGGAGGTGGATCTGGCCCGCCACGTTGAGCGCGGGGGAGTCGCGCACGTCATCGGAGTCCGGCTTGAACGTCGCGCCCAGCACGGCGACCCGCTTGCCCAGGAAGCTGCCGCCCACCGCGTCACGGGTCAGCTCGACCATGTGGCCGCGGCGCCGCATGTTGATGGAGTCGACCTCGCGCAGGAACGTCAGCGCCTGGTCGGCGCCCAGCTCGCCGGCGCGGGCCATGAACGCCCGGATGTCCTTGGGCAGGCAGCCGCCGCCGAAGCCGATGCCGGCCCGCAGGAACTTCTTGCCGATCCGCTCGTCGTGCCCGATGGCCTCGGCCAGCTTCACCACATCGCCGTCGGCCGCCTCGCACACCTCCGCCATCGCGTTGATGAAGGAGATCTTCGTCGCGAGGAAGGAGTTGGCGGAGGTCTTGACCAGCTCCGCGGTGGGGTAGTCCATGACGATGAACGGCGAACCCTCGCCGACCGGCGTGGCGTAGACCTGCCGCAGCAGCTCCTCGGCCCGCTCGCTGGCGACACCCACGACGATCCGGTCGGGGTGCAGGGTGTCCTGGACGGCGAAGCCCTCGCGCAGGAACTCCGGGTTCCAGGCCAGCTCGGCGTCCTCACCGGCCGGAGCCAGGTCCGCCAGCCGCCGGGCGAGCCGGGCCGCGCTGCCCACCGGCACCGTGGATTTGCCGACGACCAGCGCGGGCCGGGTCAGATGCGGCGCGAGCGAGTCGAAGGCGGCTTCCACGTACGACATGTCGCAGGCGTATTCACCGTGCTTCTGCGGGGTATTCACACAGACGAAATGCACATCGCCGAACGCGCCGGCCTCCTCGTAGGAGGTGGTGAACCGCAGCCGGCCGCTGGAGCCCTCGATACCGTCGACGTGCTTGCGCAGCAGTTCCGCCAGCCCCGGCTCGTACATGGGGACCTCGCCGCGCCCCAGCATCTCGATCTTCTCGGGGACGACGTCCAGGCCCAGCACCTCGAAGCCCAGCTCGGCCATGGCGGCCGCGTGGGTGGCACCGAGGTAGCCGGTGCCGATCACGGTGATCTTGAGGGCCATGGATGCTCCAGACGCGTAAGGGGAAACTGCGCGGACCGAGCATAGTCGCGCGCGGAGGAGCCCACTCCAGCCGTGCGGCACCGGGGCCCCACCGGGCCTGTCGGCAACCTCACGTATCCCCCCGGCGGCCCCGGCGCCTAGAATCCGGTGCGTAACGGGTTACTTAACGGTAGTTAGCATTTCAGTCAGCTCTCAGGGGAGTGAGAAACCTTGGCGCCAGCGGGAAAAAACTCGGTCGCTGATTTCGGTCTGTACCGGCCGTCCGAGGAGCACGACATGCTCCGCGAGTCGGTGCGTGCGCTCGCCGAGGCGAAAATCGCGCCCTTCGCCGCCGCTGTGGACGAGGAGGCGCGCTTCCCCCAGGAGGCGCTGGAGGCGCTGGTCGCCGCCGACCTGCACGCCGTCCACGTACCGGAGGCTTACGGCGGTGCCGGCGCCGACGCGCTGGCCACCGTCATCGTCATCGAGGAGGTCGCCCGCGTCTGTGCCTCCTCCTCCCTCATCCCGGCGGTCAACAAGCTCGGCTCGCTGCCGGTCATCCTCTCCGGCTCCGAGGAGCTGAAGAAGAAGTTCCTCACGCCGCTCGCCAAGGGCGACGCGATGTTCTCGTACTGCCTGAGCGAGCCGGACGCCGGCTCCGACGCGGCCGGTATGAAGACCAAGGCCGTCCGCGACGGCGACCACTACGTCCTCAACGGCGTGAAGCGCTGGATCACCAACGCCGGCGTCAGCGAGTACTACACGGTGATGGCCGTCACCGACCCCGAAAAGCGCTCCAAGGGCATCTCCGCCTTCGTGGTGGAGAAGGGCGACGAGGGCGTGTCCTTCGGCGCCCCGGAGAAGAAGCTCGGCATCAAGGGCTCGCCGACCCGCGAGGTCTACCTCGACAACGTCCGCATCCCCGCCGACCGCATGATCGGCGCGGAGGGCACCGGCTTCGCGACCGCCATGAAGACCCTGGACCACACCCGCATCACCATCGCGGCCCAGGCGCTCGGCATCGCCCAGGGCGCCCTGGACTACGCCAAGGGCTACGTCCAGGAGCGCAAGCAGTTCGGCAAGCCGATCGGCGACTTCCAGGGCGTGCAGTTCATGCTCGCGGACATGGCCATGAAGCTGGAGGCCGCCCGCCAGCTCACCTACGCCGCGGCCGCCAAGTCGGAGCGGATCTCGGCCGGCGGCAAGGACGAGGACCTGACGTTCTTCGGCGCCGCCGCCAAGTGCTACGCCTCCGACGCCGCCATGGAGATCACCACCGACGCCGTCCAGTTGCTCGGCGGCTACGGCTACACCCGTGACTACCCGGTCGAGCGCATGATGCGGGACGCGAAGATCACCCAGATCTACGAGGGCACCAACCAGGTGCAGCGCATCGTGATGGCGCGCAACCTGCCGTAACGCCCGCGCCCGCGAAAAGGGGCCCCGGACCGCTGCCGTGCGGTCCGGGGCCCCTCGTCGTTATCGGGCGGGCGGTCAGTCGCCGCTGACGGTGACCTTCTCGTCCGCGTTGAACTGCTGGACGAGCTGGGTGAGCTTGGCCTTGTCCCACAGCAGGTTGCCGCCGCTGCTGCCGGCGATCGGCATGTTCATCGACTTGCCCTCGCCGCCCGTGACGCCCTTCATCGCGAAGAACATCTGGCCCAGGTCCCACAGGCTCATGTCCTTGTCGGTGATGAGCGTGTCCAGGCCGGCGCCCATCGTCGGGTAGAGCTTGAAGGGGTTCAGGACCGTGCCCGGGGTGGCCGCCTGGCTCGCCAGCGAGGCCAGGAACTTCTGCTGGTTCTTCGTGCGCTCCAGGTCCTGGGTCGCGAAGGCGTGCCGGGTCCGGACGAAGGCCAGCGCCTGCTGGCCGCTCAGCGTCTGCTTGCCGGCGGGGAAGTCGGCGCCGGAGTCCTTGTCCTTGAACGCCTTGGGGATGTTCATCTCGACGCCGCCGATCGCGTCCACGATGTTGGCGAAGCCCGCGAAGCCGATCTCGACGTAGTGGTCGATGTGCAGCTTGGTGTTGAACTCCACGGTGCGCACCAGCAGCTCGGGGCCGTCCTCGGCGTAGGCGGCGTTGAGCTTGGTGTGGCGGCCGGTCCCCGGGTACTTCTTGCCCGAGTCGGAGCCGACGAACGAGGGGATCTCGACGTCCGAGTCACGCGGCAGGGACAGCAGGGTGGGGCCGTTGCCGCCGTCGTGCAGGATCATCATGGAGTCGGTGCGCTTGCCCTCGGCGGAGCCGGTGTGCAGCTTCTTCTTCTCCGCGGCGGACATGCCCTCACGGCTGTCCGAGCCGACGATCAGGTAGTTCGTGCCGTCGCCGGCCTCCGGCCGGTCGATGACCTTGCTCAGGTCCACCTCCCGGCGCACCTTGCCGTCCGCCCAGAAGTAGGTGGCGACGGAGACGACGAGCAGCAGCGTCACCAGGGTCAGCGCGGTCCACTTGATACGGCGGCCCCAACGGGGGCGGGGGCGGGCGCCACGGCCGGGGCCGTCATAGCCGTCACCGCCGCCGTCGCCGTAGACCTGGCCGGTGTTGTAGCCGCTGTCGTAGTCGTCGTAGACCGGGGGCCGCTGCGGGGCGCCGCCGGGGCGCGGCGACATCTGGGGCGGCAGCGGCGGCTCGCGCCGCGCGTATCCGGGCGCGGCCTCACGCCGCACCTGCGGCATGGCGCGCACGCCGTCCGGCTCGGCGCTGCCGCTGCCGCGTCCGTACCGGTTGCCGTTCTGGTCGCCGGACCACCCATCGCCCCACTGATTCATACCGGCAGTGTGCATGCCGTGGGGGCCCGCTCGACAGGCCGGGTGCCGGATCGGGCCGGGGCTGTTGCAGAGCTGATGCAAAGTGACGGGGGCCTTTGACCGCATACCGCAAGGGGACGCCACCATTCCGGCGCGGCCGATGGAATCCTTCATTCCGGAACGTTTCGGGGCGGCCGCCGGGCGCCGCGGCGAGACGGTCGTCACGTTCCGTGCGGCACGGGGCCGGGGTGCGGCCCGCTTAGGCTGGCGGTATGAGCGAACTCGTCACCAACCCACCGGAGGGCGAGCTGGTGGGCAAGCCCACCTCCGTCTCGCGCACCACGCTGTCGCACATCATGACCGCCGGTGACACCAATCTCCTCGGGACCGTGCACGGTGGCGTGATCATGAAGCTGGTCGACGACGCGGCGGGCGCGGTGGCCGGGCGGCACTCCGGCGGGCCCGCGGTGACCGCCTCCATGGACGAGATGGCCTTCCTCGAACCCGTCCGCGTCGGCGACCTGGTCCATGTCAAGGCGCAGGTCAACTGGACGGGCCGGTCCTCCATGGAGGTCGGCGTACGGGTCCTGGCCGAGCGCTGGAACGAATCCACCCCGGCGCAGCAGGTCGGCTCCGCCTACCTCGTCTTCGCCGCCGTCGACGAACAGGGCAAACCGCGCCGGGTGCCGCCGGTGATCCCCGAGACCGAGCGGGACAAACGCCGCTACCAGGAGGCGCAGATCCGGCGCACCCACCGCCTCGCCCGGCGGCGCGCCATCATGGAGCTGCGCGGACGACGTGCCGCCGAGGGACTCGACGACGCGTAACCGCCACCGCCAGCAGCGCCAGGCCGGCACCGAGGAAGCTGCCGGCCGCCGCGCACAGCACGTCGTCGACGTCGGCGGTCTGCCCGGCGCGCAGCAGGAGCTGCGCCGCCTCGATGGCCACGCACAGGCCCACCCCGAGCAGGAACCCCGCCGCGCCCGAGCGGTCCGGCGCGGCGAACCGCAGGAGCAGCGGCCCGGGCAGGAACATCGCCGCGTTCGCGACCTGCTGGCGCACCAGCATCGCCAGCTCCTCCGGCGGAAGCTGGGCGCCCGGGTCGAGCAGCCCCTCGCCGGGCCGCCACCACACCGTGGCGTCCCCGGAGCCGATCGGCTGGGAGGGGATGAGCGTCGCCGCCAGGACCAGCCCCAGCCAGCCCGCCAGCAGGACCGCGGCGGTGGTGCGCGGCGCGGTGGCCGCGGGGGAGCGGGCCGCCCACAGGGCGAGCGCCAGCGCCAGGGCCAGGGCCGCGGCCAGGAAGAGCGCCACGGTGGTGGGGGTGATGCCCAGTACGACCTGCCACACGACGGACCCCTCTCAGGACATCCCGGACATCAGCTACAGCTCCACTTGGTGACGAACACCGTCGGCCCGTGCTCCATGACGCCCCGGACGCATTCATCCGGCCGCATCGGGACGCGGCCGCTCAGCCGGACCGCGCCGCGCACCGTCCGCCGCGTCCCGAACCAGCCGGGAAACGCGGTGATCCGCGCGTTCCTGCGCTGATAGCCCAGCCGTACTGTGATCTCCTCGCGGGCGCCGAGCGCGCCCGGGAAGGCGGCGCCGGTGCCGGGGCCCGTGGCGGGCGCCCCGTCGCGCCGGTAGGTCACGGTGTACGTCCCCGGCGCCCCCACCGGCCCGCGCAGGCACAGCCGGCCGCGCACCAGGTCGCCGCAGCCGGTCGGCACGGCGGGAGCCGGCTGCGCCGCGGCGGCGGTGGCCGCGATCAGGCACAGGGCCGCGACGGCGACCGCGGCACGGCGCGCGCGAGGGGGCGGTGCGGACCGGCCCTCGGGCGGGCCGAGCGCGGTGCGGCGGGGCGCGGGAACGTTCACCGGCACACCGCCTCGTCACCGGTGATCGCCGAGAACGCGCCCGGATCACGTGGCGTCTCCTCCGCCCGGACCAGGTGGACGGCCTTGAAGTCCCGGCCGAGCGTGACCCGCATCATCGGCCCCTGCGACGGCATCGGGCGCAGCTCCGCGCCGGGCAGCGCCGCGGCCAGCGAGCGGGCCGAGCGGTCCCACCGGGGGTCGTAGCCGATGACCGTACGGGGAGCGGCGCCGCCCGCGGTCATGGTGGGCCGGCCGGTGGTCGCGAAGCCGGTGGCGCGCAGCGCCTTCTCGACCCGCTCGCCCAGGCCCTGCCGCTTGGTGCCGTTGTCGACGTGCACCCGGACCTGACCCGGCGGGACGTCCACGACCGTGGGCCGCGGCTCCTTCCTGACGGGGCGGACCGCGAGCGGCTCGTCGTCGCGCAGGGCCTGGAAGAGCCGCCGGGACTTCTCCGGGTCCCACCGCACCGTGGAGCCGACGCCGGGCACCTTGTGGCTGATGCTGGCCAGCGGCACGGAGGTGAATTCCGAGGAGGAGGGCGTGAAGCCGCGCATGGCCTGGCCGAGGTCGACCATGGCGTTGGCGTCGAAGCCGGCGTCGGCCCGTACCGACTCCAGCATCGTGTCGGCGACGTTCTTGAAGCGGATCGGATTCATCAGCACTCCGGAGGAGGTGATCTCGTGGATCAGGGAGGCCAGGAAGCGCTGCTGGCGCTGCATCCGGCCGAGGTCGGCGGAGCCGTCGACATGCCGGGAGCGCACGTACTGCAGCGCCTGGCCGCCGCTCAGCCGCGTCGTGCCGACCGGCAGGTTCAGGCCCGAGTAGCTGTCCTTCAGCGGCCGTACGGTGCAGATCTCCACCCCGCCGACCGCGTCCACGCTCCGCATGAAGCTGGTGAAGTCGACCTCCACGTAGTGGTCGATGTGCACGCCCGTCATGTGCTCGACGGTCCGCACGGTGAGCGTGGGGCCGCCCTCCGCGTACGCCGCGTTCAGCTTGATGGGGCGGGCGGGGTGCTCCTTGCCGGTGGCGTCGGTGTGCGCGGGCACCTCCGCGTAGGAGTCGCGGGGCAGGCTGACGACGCTGGCGCGGTCCCGGTCGGCGGAGAGGTGCACCAGCATCAGGGTGTCGGTGCAGTGACAGGGATCGCCGCCCAGGTGGTACTGGTTCCTCTGTTCCTTCGACAGCTTGTCGCGGCCGTCGGTGCCCACGATCAGGAAGTTCAGGCCGTCGCCGCCCCCGGGCCGGTCGTTCATGCCCTTGAAGGCGTCCACCCGGCCGATTCCGATCTCCACGCCGGTGACCATGGCGTGCCCGACCCCGCTCGCACCCATCAGCAGCGCGGAGAGGGCTCCGCACAGCCGCAGGCCCCAGCGCGTCCGCGGCGGCCGCCGGCCACCGCCGCGCCGCCGCCCGCGGGCGGCGCGGGAGGAGGCGGGCGGGGCGGTGCGGGACGGCGCGGTCAAAAGGGGACACCTCCGCGGCGGGACGGGTGTGAGCGGCGGCCGGCGGGGCGGGGCCCGGCCGGAGCCGGGGCCGGGGGAAGAGGCGGGACGGGTCGGGACGAAGCCGGCGGGGACACCGTAGGCCCATACGATCTGCTGCAAAGCGCCACACGCCGGGCATCGGCCGGCCGGCCACCCGGCTGCCGTCCGCCGGTGTCCCCCGTTCGCGGTAACGTGAGGCGCGATACCGCAGTCTCCCGGCGAGCGCTGCCGTCGATGGCGGCTCCGCCGCGGGCCGTACCTTCGAGGAAACATGCCCCAGCAGCAGCCCCCGGCCGTCTCCGTGATCATGCCGGTGCTCAATGAGGAACGTCACCTTCGCGACGCGGTCCGGCACATCCTGGAGCAGGAGTACGCCGGCGAGATGGAGGTGGTCATCGCGCTCGGCCCGTCCACGGACCGTACGGACGAGATCGCCGCCGAGCTCGTCGCGGAGACCGCCGCCGACCCGCGCGCCCGGGTGCACACCGTGCCGAACCCGACGGGCCGCACCCCCGCCGCCCTGAACGCCGCGATCAAGGCGTCCCGGCACCCGATCGTGGTCCGCGTCGACGGCCACGGCATGCTCTCGCCGGACTACATCGCCACCGCCGTACGCCTCCTGGAGGAGACCGGCGCGCAGAACGTCGGCGGCATCATGCACGCCGAGGGCGAGAACGCCTGGGAGGACGCGGTCGCCGCCGCGATGACCTCCAAGATCGGCGTCGGCAACGCCGCCTTCCACACCGGCGGGCGGGCCGGCGAGGCCGAGACCGTCTACCTGGGCGTGTTCCGGCGCGAGGCGCTGGAGCGGCAGGGCGGCTACAACGAGGAGTTCATCCGCGCCCAGGACTGGGAGCTGAACTTCCGTATCCGCGAGGCCGGCGGACGGATCTGGTTCTCGCCGGAGCTGAAGGTCAGTTACCGGCCGCGGCCGAGCGTGAAGGCCCTCGCCAAGCAGTACAAGGACTACGGCAAGTGGCGCCATGTCGTCGCGCGCTACCACTCCGGCTCGATCAACCTGCGCTATCTCGCGCCCCCGACGGCGGTGTGCGCCATCGCGGCGGGCCTGGTCGTCGGCGCGGCCGTCACCCCCTGGGGCTTCGTCGTCCCGGGCGGCTACCTCGCGGCGATCACGGCGGGCTCGGTGCCGGCCGGCAAGGGCCTGCCGCTCAAGGCCCGCCTCCAGATCCCGCTGGCGCTGGCGACCATGCACCTGTCGTGGGGCGTGGGCTTCCTGACCAGCCCCCGCTCGCTCGCCAGGAAGGTCATCGCCAGCCGCCGCCCGTCGGTGCCCGCCCCGGCGCCGGCCGAGTAACACCCGTACGACAAGGGGCGGGGGGGGGGGGGGGGGGGGGGGGGGGGGCGGGGGGGGGGGGGGGGGTGGGGGGGGAGGGGGGGGGGGGGGGGGGGGGGGGGGGCGCCCCCCCCCCCCCCCCCCGCCCCTTGTCGTACGCCGCGTCCGGCTAGAACGTGTACTGCGGATTGACCTTCATGCAGGCTTTCTTGTCCTCGCCGTTGAGCGCGTCGGCGCTGTCGGGGGCCTTGTCCGCGGCCTTGTCGCGGCCCGGCTGCTTCGGGTAGGCGTCGCCGGCGCGCCAGTCGTTGCCGACCACCAGCCGCAGCCCCGAGGCCGCACTGGACTCCTTGACCGCGCCCTTGGGCAGACCCAGCGCCTTGGCCAGTGCCAGGGCGTCGCCGCGCTGGGACGTGTCCCGGTAGGTCAGCGTCGTGTCGGCCTGGGTGATCAGGGCCGAGTCGGTGCCCGCCGCGGTGTAGCCGAGGCCGGCCAGCCGCTGCTGGACGACGCTCGCCCGGCCGGACACCGGGCCCGTCAGGCTGCTGTTGGTGCCGTTCTGCACGACAACCTTCAACTGGCCCTTGGCGGTCGACGGCTTGGGATCGGGCGCCGGCTTCTTCTTGGCGTCCTTGCCGTCCAGCGCGGTGTCGTTGCGCAGCAGCGCGAAGGTCTGCTCCGCCTCGCCGGGCTTGGGCATGACGTAGGACTCGCCGGGCCCGTACTGCCAGGGCATGGTCACCATCGTGATGCGCTTGGTCGGCACCCGCTGGAGGTCGCCGCCCAGGTCGTAGAGCTTCTTGACGGTGCCCAGGCCGTCATCGACGGTCAGCGCGCTGGTCGCGGCCTCCGCCAGGTCGCGCAGCCGGCCGGGGTCGGTGAGCTTGGTGCCCGCCTTCAGTTGCCGGACCATCGAATTCATGTACATGTGCTGGGCCTTGGCCCGGCCGATGTCGGTGTTGTCCTCGAAGCCGTAGCGGGTCCGCAGCCACTGGAGCGCCTGGACGCCCTTGACCGGGTGGGTGCCCTTCTTCAGGCGCAGCCCGCTGCCGTGCCCGCTGCGGTCGTGCGAGTAGATGTTGTTGTCGACGCACACCGGCACGCCCCCGATGGCGTCGGCCATGTCCACCACACCGGCGAAGTCGACCATCATGTAGTGGTCTATGTAGATGCCGGTCAGCTCCTGCCAGGTGGCGAGGGTGCAGCCCGGACCGCCGTGCTGGAGCGACTGGTTTATGGCGGCGGTGGTCTGCGGGTAGACCGTCTTGTCCTTGGGGTCCGTGCACTTGGGGATCGGTACGCGGGTGTCGCGCGGGATGGAGATCACCGACATGTTGCTGCGGTCGGCGGAGACGTGCAGCAGCATCTGGACATCGGCCAGCGGCTTGCGGTCGGCGTCCTGGCGGGCGCCGCCGAGCTTGATGTTCTCCTTGCTGTTCCGGCCGTCCGACCCCAGCAGCAGGATGTTGAGCGGACTCTGCCCGAACGCGTTGGGGTCCGGCTTCTTCAGCCCGCCGCCGCTCAAGTCCCTGGGGCCCTTGCGGAGGTTGGAGTTGAGGTGCTCGTAGTAGAGGTAACCCGCGCCCGCGCCGCCCAGGATCAGGACGGCGAGGCCGAGGGCGGTCCAGCGCAGCACCTTGCGGCCCTTGCTCCGGGGCGCCCGGCCCTTGCGGTGGGCGCCGCCGTCGTCGGCGGGCACGGCGGCACCACCGGGCGGCGTCCAGCCGGGCGCGTCCGGCGGCGGGCCGCCCTCGTAAAGGCTGTCGTCCCAGCCCAGTTCCTCGGCACCGGACCGGCGCCGGCGTGATCTGTCACCACGCACACTGCTCTGCCGCATTGGGCTCTCTCCCCGTTGTCAGTTCTGTGGTGCACTCGGCGCCCGCCGCGGCGGCCGGATACCGCTGAGGTCACTTCGCGCAGATGTTCTTGTCATCCGCGTTGACGTTCTGCACCCCGTCCGGGGTTTCGGTCGGCGCCTCGATCGGTGTGCCCGGCGCCGTGAAGTCCTTGCCGAGGATGAGCTTCATCGGCACCCGCGGACCGGCGTCCTGCGTCGTCTTCTTCAGCGCGCTCTTGGGCAGGCCCATCCAGTCGGCCAGGGTGGCGGCCTGGTCGGCCTGGTTCGGGGCGTATTCCAGCCGGGTGGCGGACAGCTTGGTCGGGGCGTTGCCGGCGTTGGTGGAGAGCCTGGCGGCCTTGTTGTTCTGCAACCAGTCCACGGTCTCCTGGGCGGCGCCGATCGGCCCGCCGCCGTTGCTGACATCGACGCGCACCAGCTCCGGCGGCGCCTTCTTGACCGACCCCGAGCCCTTCTTGCCCTTGCCCTTCTTCCCCTTGGCCAGGGCGTGGTCCGCCCGCACCATGGCGAACAGCGGGTCCGCCTTGGCCCGGTCCAGGACGACGGTCGCCTTGTCCTGCGGGTTGTCCAGGACCGGCACCGTCGCGAAGGTGATCTTGTCGATGTCGACCTTCTTGAGGTCGGAACCGAAGTCCAGCAGCTTGCCCGCCGTACCGATACCGGTGTCGACGGTCAGCGCCTTGGTCGCCGCCTGGCTGATGTCGTACAGCTTGCCGGGGCTGCTGAACGCGCTGGACTTCATCTTGCGGATCATCGAGCTGAGGAACTGCTGCTGGAGCTCGATCCGGCTCAGGTCGCTGCCGAAGCCGACGGTGTGCCGGGTACGGACGAACGCGAGGGCCTGCTCGCCCTTGACGATGTGCCGGCCGGCCTTCAACTTCAGGTGCGACTTGGGGTCGTTGATGTCCTTGCCGGCGCACACCTCGACGCCGTCCACCGCCTCGGACAGCTCCTTGACCGCGTTGAAGTCGGCCATCATGAAGTGATCGACCTTCAGACCGGTCAGCTTCTCGACGGTGCGCCAGGTGCAGCCCGGGTCGCGGCCCGCCTGGCCGAGGCTGGTGTTGAAGCGCACCCCGTGCTCGCCGGGAATGACCTTCTTCGACTCGTCCTTCTGCACCGTCGGGCAGTCCGGGATGTCGGTGATCATGTCGCGCGGGATGCTCAGCGCGGTCGCGTTCGTGCGGTCCTTGGAGATGTGCATCAAGATCGTGGTGTCCGCGTGCCCGACACTGCCGGCGTCGCCGTAGCCCTGGTTGCCCTTGCCGGAGCGCGCGTCCGTGCCGATGATCAGGAGATTGACCGGCCCGTCGGAGACCGCGTCGTTCTCGACGCCGACATCGACCTTGGAGATGTTGCCGTCGAGCTGCTGGTAGATGAGGTACGCGCCACCGCAGCCGGCGAGGACGACGAACCCCACCACACCGGCCGTCCAGTGCAGCGCCTTCTTCTTGCCCGACTTCTTCGGCTTCGGCTTGCGGCGGCTGGCCGAGGCCGCCGCCGAGGCGTTCGCCGCGCGGCTCGCGGCCGCCCGTCGCTCCGCCCGGCCGCCGGTGGGGCGCTCGTCCCCGCCGGCGTCGCTCGCGGTCCGGCCGGTCCGCCGGCCGCGCTGGGTCGGCAGCGGCCGGGTGTCGGTGTCGCCGTCCGCACCCGCGGTGCGGGCGGCACGTCTGGAGCCGGGCCCCTTACGCGCGGAGGGTCGGTCCGCCGCCTGACCGGCAGCGTCGAGCCGCAGCTCGTAATTGCCGGTGTCCGGGTCGAACACCCACTGATCGGCGGGATCGACATTGTCGCCCGCCCGCCCACGGCCTTGCGCGTCCACGGTGCCTTGAGTCCTCCGTCGGTGCCACGCGGCGCCATCCCCTCAAGGCGCTCGGTCGGTCGATTGTGCATTTACGTCATGGGCCGGTCCAACTGGTCGCGCGGACCGGATCGCTCACACTATCCGCCCAGTTCAGCGCCACGCGACGCCCGTGACAAATTCCACTTCCCTACAACTGGGCAATCCGCCCAATCCATTCGAGTCGTTGAGCGTACCTTTGCGGCCTCTTTATTCGCAGATCCCGCGTTCTGCGGTGGTTCCCGTAAAGGTCGGCTCCGAACTCGGCGTGGGCGAGGGCGATCTGTCCGGTTTGCCGTCCGCGGTGCCGGTGGCCGCGGCGGGCTTCACCTCCACCGGGAGATCCTCGCGCAACTGCCGGAACAACTGGTCGGCGGCCGGTTGCACCAGCTCGTCGCGGTTGGCGTCGAGGTGGTACTCCCGGCGCGGCACGGTCAGGAACCGCACCCGCTCGGTGGGAATGCCGCGGGTGCTGCGGACCAGTTCGTACAGGCCACGCAGCGACGCCAGGCCCTCGTCGGTGGTCAGGGAGCTGGTCGCCGCGTCCATCAGCGGGTACATCCGCGTCGGATTGAGCAGCACACCATTGCTCTGCACTTTCTTCACCAGAGCGCCAAGAAACTGCTGTTGGCGTTCCATACGCTGGGTGTCGCTGCCGTTGCCCATGCTCTTGCGCGCCCGGACGTATCCGAGCGCGGCCTCGCCGCGCAGCGTCTGGCGGCCCCGGGGGAGCGTGAGATGGGCGGCCTCGTCGCGCACGGGACGGGGCAGGCACACCTCGACGCCGTCGACCGCGTCCACCATCTTCTTGAAGCCGACGAAGTCGACGATCATGTGGTGGGTGAGGCGGACGCCGGTCATCTTCTCGACCGTACGGATCGTGCAGCCGGCACCGGCGAACTCGAAAGCCCAGTTGAACGGCATCATCTGGGCGTTCACCCGGGTGCCGTCGGAGCGTTTGCAGTGCGGCACCTGCACCATCAGGTCCCGCGGGATGCTGACCGCCGTGGCGCTGCGCCGGTCCGCCGCCAGGTGCAGCAGGATCGTGGTGTCCGAGCGCTGGGTGCCGCTGTCCTCGCCGTACTCGCCGTTGCCGTCGCCGCGGGTGTCCGAGCCGATCACCAGGATGTTCTCGGCGTTGGGCGGGCCCGCCGCGGGCCGCTCGGCCTCGTACTTCTCCAGTTCGTTGCGGGTGGCGCTGTCGGTGCGGATGTTGCCGTTGAGCTTGGTGTAGAGCGCCCAGCCGGTGCCGGCCGCGACCAGCAGGAACAGGATCAGACCACACGCCGCCCAGAGCGTCCAGCGCCTGCGGCGGGCGGGCGAGCGCGGCGGACCGGGCCGGTCGGACAGCGGACCGCGCCATGTGGTGGGGCGCTCCGCCCAGAGGCCGCCACCGGGTATGCGCGTGGAGCCGGATTCGGAGGCGGGCGGGGTGTCGGGGTCGGATGTGGCGTCGGGGCCGGATGCGGTGTCGGGGTCGGGTGTGGCCTCCGACTCGGACGCGGCCCCCGAGTCGGAAGTGCCCTCCGAGTCGGACGCGGCCCCCGGGCCGGTCGTGGCCTCAGCATCGGACGCCGCCCCCGAGTCGGAGCCGGATCCCGGGCCCGCCGGCCCGGCGCCCTCGGCGGGGCCATGGCCGTCGGAAGGGGGCTCGGGGCTCTCGGTCACGTGTGCGTCCATCCCTCACGGAGTCGGCGTCGCGCCCGCACGCGGGGCCGAAGCCGCAAAGGAGACGGACGGACCCCCGCGCAGGGTGGTACGTACCCAAGATCATGGCCCGAAAGCGGCGGACCGGCCCCTCCCGACGCCGGTCCGGTCCGCCGGACGGGGGAGCACGGCCCGGCAAGCGGCGGTACGCGCCCCCGGTGCGGCTACGCGGCGGCCGGCGGCGCCCTGAACGTGATCTTCTCGCTGGTCTCCCGGGCCGCCGCGGCCTCGGCGGCCAGATGTTCCGGATGACGGCACAGCACCACCGAGCCGCCCGCCGCCAGCGGCGCGTACAGCCCGTACGACAGGCCCTGCCAGGTGTCGTAGCCCAGCCGCGACAGCACCCGGGGCGCCGGCGGCATCCCCGCGGCGCGGGCGTCGGCCAGGGCGCGGGCCCCGATCCCGGCGCCGGTCAGCTCCTCGTCGCCGACGGCCAGCGCGGGCGCCCCCGGATCCACCGGCGCGAACGGCGCGAAGCGGTCGCCCTGCCCCGGCACCTCCACGGCGTAGTCCGCGAAGCCCGCGGGCGGCTGCGGGAAGCGGCCGCCCATCGGGCGCAGCGCCAGCGCCACCCGCTCACCGGAGCAGGCACGCGCCGCGTCGAGGCCGTCGGGACCGCTGACGACGAGGTCGGCCGCGGCCGGGTCGCCGCCCACCTGGGCGACCACGCCGACCGACGAACAGGCCAGCAGCCAGACGGCGGTCTGCCAGTGGGCGGGCAGCAGCAGCGCGAGGCGGTCACCGGGCTCGGCGGCCAGGTCGCCCTGGAGGTAGTTGGCGGTCTTCGCCACCCAATTGGCGAAGGTGGCGACGGACAATTCCACGCGCTCACCGGTGGCGTCGTCGTAGAAGGTCACCAGCGGGCGGGCCGGGTCCGCGGCGAGGGCGGAAGACAGCAGGTCGGCGGGGGTGCGATCGGTGGCGTTCATCGCGGCCAGATTACGCGCGGCGGCCGCTGACGGTCAGTCGGGCACGGCAGACAGAACCACCGGTTCGGCCGATACACCGTCAGCTCCCCGATGGCGCGGTCCGCCGGGGCGGCTCAGGATTTGGACCATGCGTGCCCTCCTTGCGACTTCCCTCGGCGCCGCCGCGTGCACCGCCCTCGCGCTGACCTCGGCGGCGCCGGCCGGCGCGACCGCCGCCGCCCTCCCCCCGTCCGCCCCCTCCCCGCCGGCGACCCGGACCGCCGCCGGCGACGTGCCCGGCAGTACCCAGTCCCTGCCCCTGGAGGACCTGGGCACCGCCACCCCGCGCTCCACCGAGGGCGCCCCGCCCTCCGCCAATCCGCCCGCCCCCGGCAGCCGGGGCCTGTCCGCCCGCGCCGTACGGCCGTTCTCGCTCGTCGGCGTCGTCTGGGAGGACGCCGGAGCCGAACTGCGGGGCCGGGTCCAGATCCGCACCCGCGCCACCGGCACCCACGTCTGGTCCGGCTGGCAGGACCTGCCCGCCCACAACGACGACGGCCCCGACCCCGGCGCCGCCGAACGCGGCGGCAGCCAGGCCCGGGGCAGCACCGCACCCCTGTGGGTCGGCGACTCCGACGCCGTCCATCTGCGCGTCAGCCCCGAGACGGGACGGCGTGCTCCGGCCACCCTTCCCCGCGGGCTGCGGCTGGAACTGGTCAACCCGGGCACCGACCCGCGCGCCGCCCACCCGGCCCCCGCGCCCACACCTGCCGACGACCCCGCCGGCGAGCCCGCCACCGACACCCGCGTCACCCAGCCCGGCGTCCCCGAGACCCCCGCGACGGACGAGGCCGCTACCCAGGCCGCCGCGGACGGCCCGCGGACCGGCGCGAAGCCGTACATCGGGCCGCGCCCGCGGATCGTCACCCGAGCCGGCTGGGGCGCCGACGAGCAACTGCGCGAGCGCGGGTTCCTCTACAACCGCACGGTGCGCGCCGCCTTCGTCCACCACAGCGCCAGCGGGAACAACTACTCCTGCGCCCAGGCGCCTTCGGTGATCCGCGCCATCTACCGCTACCACGTCAAGAGCAGCCACTGGCGGGACATGGGCTACAACTTCCTGGTCGACAAGTGCGGCACGGTGTACGAGGGCCGCGCGGGCGGCATGGACAAACCGGTCATGGGTGCCCACACCCTGGGCTTCAACGCCGAGAGCACGGGCATCGCCGTCCTCGGCACGTACACCGACGTCGAGCCGCCGAAGGCCGCGATCGACGCGCTGTCCGCCCTGACGGCCTGGAAGCTCGGCCTGCACGGCCTCGATCCGGAGGACAAGAGCCGGCTGACGTCCGGCGGCGGAAACCGCTACAGAAAGGGCACCGAGGTCTCGATGGACGTCATCTCCGGCCACCGCGACGGCTTCAACACCCAGTGCCCCGGTGCCCGCCTCTACACCAGGCTCGCCACGGTCCGGACCGCCGCCGCCCGCCTCCAGGGTCGCTGACACTTCCCGCACGGTTACCGTCCGGTTGTCCCGCGGATGAACCGACCTCCGGTGCGCGGCGTCCTACCGACCACGATCGCGCACCACCGCGGCGCACGACCGGAAAGGTCTGCCTACACTGGGCGGCCGATCGCCGACCCCAGCAGGAAGCAGAGACGACAAGGTGACTGAAGCGATCCTCCTGGTCGGCGGCAAGGGGACCAGACTGCGCCCGCTGACGGTGCGTACGCCCAAACCCATGGTCCCGGCGGCCGGTGTGCCGTTCCTCACCCACCAGCTCGCGCGCGCCCGCGCCGCCGGTATCGACCACATCGTCCTCGCCACCTCCTACCTCGCCGAGGTCTTCGAGCCGCACTTCGGCGACGGATCGTCCCTCGGCCTGCACCTGGAATACGTCACCGAAGAAGAGCCGCTGGGCACCGGCGGCGCCATCCGCAACGTCGCCTCCCGACTGCACTCCGCCCCCGGCGACCCGGTGCTCATCTTCAACGGCGACATCCTCACCGGCCTGGACATCGCGGCCCTCGTCGACACCCACCGCACCACCGGCGCGGACGTCTCGCTGCACCTGACGCGCGTCGAGGACCCGCGCGCCTTCGGCCTGGTCCCCACCGACGGCACGGGCAAGGTCACCGCCTTCCTGGAGAAGCCGCAGACCCCCGAGGAAATCGTCACCGACCAGATCAACGCCGGCGCCTACGTCTTCAACCGGTCGGTCATCGACACCATCCCGGCCGGCCGCCCGGTCTCCGTCGAACGCGAGACCTTCCCCGGCCTGCTGGCCGACGGCGCCCACCTCCAGGGCATGGTCGACTCCACCTACTGGCTCGACCTCGGCACCCCGCAGGCGTTCGTCCGCGGCTCCGCCGACCTCGTCCTCGGCCGCGCCCCGTCCCCGGCCGTGCCCGGCCGCCGCGGCGACCGCCTGGTCCTGGAGAGCGCCGAGGTCGCCGCCGACGCCAAGCTCACCGGCGGCACCGTCGTCGGCGCCCGCGCGCACGTCGGCGCCGGCGCCCGGATCGAGGGCAGCGCCGTCCTCGACGGCGCGGTGATCGAACCCGGCGCCCAGGTCCGCGACTCGTTCGTCGGAGCCGGTGCGCGCGTCGGGGCCCGTACGGTCCTGGACGGCGCGGTCATCGGTGACGGCGCGGTCATCGGCGCCGACAACGAGCTGCGCGGCGGCATCCGGATCTGGTGCGACGCCCGCGTCCCGGCCGCCTCGGTGCGCTTCTCCTCCGACCAGTAGGCGGGCCGGCACGCCGCTGACCCGGGCCGGCACGCCGCTGACCCGGGCCGGCAGGCCGCTGACCTGGGCCCCGGCCGCGCCCGGCCCCGATCGCCTAACCTTGCAGAATGCCCGCCCGCACCTGGGTCCCGCCCGGTCCCTACGATCTGCACCGCACGCTGGGCGTGCTCCGGCGAGGGCCCGGCGATCCCGCCTTCGCGGTGCGCGGCGGCGAGGTGTGGCGGGCCTGCCGTACGCCCGGGGGGCCCGGCACGCTGCGGGTGGCGGCCCGCCCGGCCGACGGCAGCGTCGAGGCCGAGGCGTGGGGGCCCGGCGCCGACTGGCTGCTGGAGCGGCTGCCCGACCTGCTGGGCGCCTGTGACGACCCCGCCGGGCTGACCGCCCGCCACCGCGTCGTCCACGAGGCGCGTCGCCGCCACCCCGGCGTCCGGCTCGCCAGGACCGGCCTGGTCCTGGAATCGCTGATCCCCTCCATCCTGGAGCAGAAGGTCACCAGCGACGAGGCATACCGCGCCTGGCGGCTGCTGCTCCAGCGGCACGGCGAGCCCGCCCCGGGGCCGTGGGAGCGGATGCGGGTGATGCCCGACCCGCGCGACTGGGCGCTGATCCCCTCCTGGGAGTGGCACCGCGCCGGCGTCGACGCCAAGCGCTCGTCCACCGTCGTGCGGGCGGTGCGCGCCGCCCACCGGATGGAAGAGGCCGCCGGTATGGACCTCGCCGCCGCCACCGCGCGGCTGACCGCGCTCGCCGGCATCGGCCCGTGGACGGCGGCCGAGACGCTGCAACGCGCGCTCGGCGCCCCGGACGCCCTCACCCTCGGCGACCTGCACCTGCCGAAGATCATCGGCTACGCCCTCACCGGCCGCCGCGGCACCACCGACGCGCAGATGCTCGAACTCCTCGCCCCCTACGAGGGCCAGCGCCACCGCGCGGCCCGGCTGATCCTGCTCTCCGGCCGCACCCCGCCGCGCCGTGCCCCGCGCTTCCCCGTCGGCGACATCGCCCGACTCTGACGCCGCCGGGCCCCGCGGGTCCCGCTAGCGCACCACCAGGAAGTCCGCGCCGTCCCGCTCCGGCCGCTGCTTCGGTGGTGCGGCCGGGCGCCCCACGGCCACCGCGCCCATCGGCTCCCAGTCCGCCGGCAGGCCGAGCACGTCGCGTACGACGTCCCGGCAGAACATCGTCGACGACACCCACGCCGACCCCAGCCGCTCGCCGGCCAGCGCCACCAGGAAGTTCTGGATGCCCGCGCCGCCCGCCACGACGAACATCTCCCGCTCGGCGGCGGCGCGCCGGGCGTCGGGGTAGCGGTGCGAGCCGTCCGTCACCAGGCAGGGCACGACCAGGTAGGGCGCGTCGCGCAGCACGTCGCCGCGCCGTACCCGCTTGGCGACGGCCTCGTCGCCGAAGCCGTCGGCGCGCAGGTCCGCGACCCACGCCTCGCGCATCGCGTCCACCAGCCGCAGCCGGCTCTCGGCGGACTCCAGCAGGACGAACCGCCACGGGGTGGTGTGGTGCGGCGCCGGCGCGGTCAGGGCCGCGGCGACGGCCCGGCGCACCGCGCCGCCGTCCACCGGATCGTCCCGGAACGCGCGGACCGTACGCCGCATCGTCATCGCCTCGCGTACGGCTTCGGAGGTGCCCAGCCGGAACATGTCGTCCTCGGCGTCGCGCACCAGGGCCCGTGCCCCGTCGTTCCCCTCCGCCTCCGCCACGACGTGCGGGAGGCCGCGCAGCACGGCGACCGGCAGCCCGGCGGCCTTGCCCTTCACCAGGTCGCCGGCGGCGGCGAGTTCATCGGCGGTGGCCACCACCGTCGCGGTGAGCGGATTGCCGTACGCGTCCGTCCCGCCGCGCAGATCGTCCAGCACCCGCACCCCGGCCGCGCCGATGGCGACGTCGGTCAGCCCGCTGCGCCAGGGCCGGCCGAAGGTGTCGCTGATGACGACGCCCACGTCGGCGCCGAGCGTCTCGCGGATGCCGGCGCGCAGCGCGCGGGCCGAGGCGTCCGGGTCCTCGGGCAGCAACAGCACTGTCCCGGCGGGGGTGTTGGAGGCGTCCACGCCGGCCGCGGCCATCACCAGGCCCTGCCGGTTCCGCACGATCCGCAAGCCCCCGCGGCGAGCCACCAGGCGCACGGTCTCCTGGTCGATGGCCGCCTCGCGGTCGGCGGCCTCGACCACCCGGCCCTCCGCCTTGCTGACGATCTTGGAGGTCACCAGCAGCACGTCGCCGTCGGCGAGTCCGGGCATTTCGCCGGCCGTGGCCGCCGCGGTGATCAGCTTGACGAGGTCGTCCCCGGGCCGCACCTCGGGGATGCCCGGCAGCGCCCACACCCGGTAGCCGGGCACGCCGTCGGCACCGCTCATGCCCGGACCTCCTCGGCCAGCGCCAGCGCCTCGCGCACCATCGCGGCCGTGGCGTCCACGTCCGTCATCATCAGCGGTACGGCGCGGCAGCGGATGCCGGCCGCCTCGATCTCCGGGACGGCGGCCGCGTCGACGGAGTCGACCAGCCAGCCGTCCAGCAGTCCGGAGCCGTAGTGCGTCGCGACCGCCGTCGCGGTGGCCTCGACGCCGACCGCGGCCAGCACCTTGTCGGCCATCCCGCGCACCGGCGCGTCGCCGACGATCGGCGAGAGGCCCACCACCGGCACCCCGGCGTCCGCGATGGCCTCCCGGATGCCGGGGACGGCCAGGATCGTGCCGATGCTCACCACGGGGTTGGACGGCGGGAAGAGCACCACGTCCGCCTCGCCGATGGCCTCCAGCACGCCGGGCGCGGGCTTGGCCTGGTCGGCGCCGACCGGCACCACGGCGTGTGCGGGCACCGAGGCGCGCAGCCGCACCCAGTACTCCTGGAAGTGGACGGCCTTGCGCTCGCCGTTCTCGTCGACGGCCACATGGGTCTCGACCCGGTCGTCGGTCATCGGCAGCAGGCGCACGCCGGGGTTCCAGCGGGCGCACAGGGCTTCGGTGACGGCGCTGAGCGGATAGCCGGCGGCGAGCATCTGGGTGCGCACGATGTGCGTGGCGAAGTCCCGGTCGCCGAGCCCGAACCACTCGGGGCCCACGCCGTAGGCCGCCAACTCCTCCTTCACCCGGAAGGTTTCGTCGGCGCGGCCCCAGCCCTGCTCCTCGTTGATGCCGCCGCCGAGCGTGTACATCACGGTGTCGAGGTCGGGACACACCTTGAGTCCGAACAGATGGATGTCGTCACCGGTGTTGCCGATGACGGTGATGTCCGCGTCCGGAGCCGCTGCCTTCAGTCCCCGCAGAAAGCGGGCGCCGCCGATACCGCCGGCCAGAACCACAATGCGCATAGCGACAGTGTGTCAGTCGGAGGCTGATTCCATGAGGGGCGGTGGTCGGGCGGCGGGAGGGACTGTCAGTCGGAGGCTGATTCCATGAGGGGCGGTGGCGTCAGGCGGTTGTCGTCCTGGGGGCCGGGGCCGCGCAGCGGGCGGTGTGGGCCGCGTCGGCCGCTTCCGGTCCGGCGGCGGGGAGCATCGGCATCTCGGTGAGGCCCGGGAAGTAGATGTGCAGGCTGACGGCGGGGACCAGGGCGTCGTTGACGACCTCGTGGACGTAGCCGGGGGCGAAGACGCGCTGTGCGCCGGCCCGCAGGGCGTGGCGGCCGGCAGGCAGGCGTTCGGTCAACTCGCCTTCCAGGACGGTCAGCACACCGGAGGACGGCCCGTGGTCGTGCCGGCCGCTGCCCTGGCCCGGCACCCAGCTCAGCAGCCACACCTCGTAACCGGGGCCGGTGCGCAGCCGGTGGTACCAGCGGGTGGTGGCGTCGTAGCGGACGAGCGGGGCCCACGCGGCGCGGTCGGCGGCGATCGTGCGGGCCAGTCCGGCGAAGCCCGCGACGGTGGCCGGGTGGGCGGGCACGGGCGGCAGCAGGTGCGGGATGGCGAGCGGGTCGCCGGCGATCTGGACGTCGCTGTTCATGTGCTTCGGGTTCCTCGGCGGAAGTGCTGGGCTGACGCTGGGGGTGTCTCCCGGCGTCGGCCGGGGGAGGGGTGCGGCACGGGCGCGGGCTTGCCCTGTGGGGAGCGCCGGCGCGTACGCGGAGCAGGGGGCTGCGAGGGTGGTGCGAGCGGGAAAGCTGGAGCTCGGTGGCTTCAACAGCTGGAACAGCGACAGCGGGCCTGCACAGCGCAGAGCGACCCGTAGGCACGGGTCAGTCGGGGCGCGGCAGTCACTGGCATGGGGTCAAGGAGACCGGGTTCGCGGCGCGATGTCAATCGGATGCCGGTTTTGCCGCACATCTTTCACCTCATCCGGTTACCGCACCCGGCGAAAGGTTTGTGCACCCGCTGACCAGGAGAGGTCGCCCATCAACCGCGCTTCCAAACGCCGTTGCGGCTCCGTGATCGGTCTGTGATCTTCCCCGCTTCGACGCGCGGGGTGCAACGTGTGTGTGGTTCGGACGCGTCTTGGTGGTGTGGAGGGAGCGCCGGAGCGCGCCCCCGGGAAAGTGTCCTGGTTTTTGGTGATGTGAACACTTTCCGCATACGCTTGGTTCCGCAGAGTGAATAAGAGGCCCAATAGCAGATCTCGGCTTGACTGGCCCGGATCAGCACACTTGTAATTTCACTCGTGTCGTTCAGCCGTTATCGATCACGGCAAGAGCACGGGGACGCAAAGACAGACGAGGGGCGCACATGACCGAGCTGTTCCAGGAATTGCTGGTCGAGGAGGCGGACGAGGAGCTCGGCTGGCAGGAGCGCGCACTGTGCGCCCAGACCGACCCCGAGTCCTTCTTCCCGGAGAAGGGCGGCTCCACCCGCGAGGCGAAGAAGGTCTGCCTCGCCTGCGAAGTCCGCTCCGAATGTCTGGAATACGCCCTCGCCAACGACGAACGCTTCGGTATCTGGGGCGGTCTGTCCGAGCGCGAGCGGCGCCGACTGAAGAAGGCCGCCGTCTGAACATGTCGCGGCAGTACGAGAGACCGACGCAGAGCGGCCCCGCGGACCACGCGGCCGCACCACCCCAACTCCCCATATCCCCCCATAGCGAACACTCCGCCTCCAGCGCCACGCCCGCCGGAGGCGGACTGCTGTCCACGGAGCCCACCGGCGCACCGGCGCGAACCATTAGTGTGGGGCCCCGTCCGAGACGTGCCGACGCCCCCACCACGGGGCGCGCGCGTCCCTCGTAGTCCGTCGCAGTGTCTTCCGGGGGCGGGGGCCTTGAGCGACTTCGCCGCGGGCCCCGGACTCCCGGGTCCGGAGGGCCCGTACCTCGATGTCCGTGCACAGCCAGTCGGCGGCCCAGGCCGCCTCATATGCAGCCGCCACCCCAGAGTTCCCGCGGCACGTCGTCACCGCCGTGATCGTCTCCCATGACGGTGACCGCTGGCTGCCCGACGCGCTCGCCGGCCTGCTCGGCCAGGAACGCCCGGTGCAGAACGTCGTCGGCGCCGACACCGGCAGCGCGGACACGTCCGCCCAGCTTCTCGCCGACGCCATCGGGGACGAACGGGTCCTGCACCTCGCCCGCCGCTCCGGCTTCGGCACCGCCGTCGACGAGGCCGTCCGCACCGCCGGCACCCTCACCCCCGACGACCTGCCCTACCTGCGGCGGCCCAGCGGCTGGGACCCGGTCAGCCGCACCTGGCGCGACGACGCCTACGACATGCCGGAACTCCCGCACGGCGAACCCGTCCAGTGGCTGTGGCTGCTGCACGACGACTGCGCCCCCGCCCCGGACGCGCTCGCCGAACTCCTGCGGGTCGCCGACGCGAGCCCCTCCACCGCCATCGTCGGCCCCAAGCTGCGGAGCTGGTACGACCGCCGCCAACTCCTGGAGGCCGGCGTCAGCATCGCGCGCAGCGGCCGCCGTTGGACCGGTCTGGACCGCCGCGAACAGGACCAGGGCCAGCACGACCAGGTCCGACCCGTACTCTCCGTCTCCACCGCCGGCATGCTCATCCGCCGCGACGTCTACGAGGAGTTGGGCGGCTTCGACCGCCGGCTGCCCCTGATGCGGGACGACGTCGACCTGTGCTGGCGCGCCCAGGCCGCCGGCCACCAGGTGCTCATCGCCCCCGGCGCCGTCCTGCGGCACGCCGAGGCCGCCGCCCGCGAACGCCGCCCCATCGACTGCGTCGGCCGCTACGTGGCCAACCCGCACCGCGTCGACAAGGCCGGCGCCGTCTACACCCTGCTCGCCAACACCCGCGGCGCGCTGCTCCCCTACGTCCTGCTGCGCCTGCTGCTCGGCACCTTCCTGCGCGTCGTCGCCTACCTCGTCGGCAAGGTCCCCGGCCAGGCGCTCGACGAACTCGCCGGACTCTTCGGCACCCTCCTGCGCCCCGGCAAGATCCTCGCCGCCAGACGCCGCCGCGGCCGCCCCGCGGTCGACCCCGGCGAACTGCGCCCGCTCTTCCCGCCACCGGGCGCGACCGTACGCGCCACCGTCGAACAGGTCGCGGGCAACCTCGGCGGACGGGCCGCACCGGACGTGGCGTCGGCCGGCCGGCACGGCGCCGTCGAATCCGGGCCCGGCGGCGACGACGCCGACTTCCTGGAGGTCGAGCAGTTCGCCCGGCTCAAGCGGATCGCCCGCAAGCCCGGCCCGGTGCTCTTCCTCGTCCTGCTGCTGGTCTCCCTCGTCGCCTGCCGCGGCCTGCTCGGTTCCGGCGCCCTGACCGGCGGAGCCCTGCTGCCCGCGCCCGACCGGGTGTCCGACCTGTGGTCCTCGTATCTCGATAGCTGGCACGCCGTCGGCGTCGGCGACACCGCCCCGGCGCCGCCCTACCTGGCGGTCCTCGCCCTGGTGGCCACCGTCTTCTTCGGCAGCACCGGCTTCGCCCTCACCCTGCTGCTGGTCTGCTCCGTCCCGCTGGCCGGCCTGACCGCCTACTTCGCCTCCCGCCCGCTGGTCACCTCCCGGCTGCTGCGCGCCTGGGGGAGCATCGCCTACGCCTTCCTGCCCGCGGCCACCGGCGCGCTCGCCGGCGGCCGGCTGGGCACCGCCGTGCTCGCCATCCTGCTGCCGCTGATGGCCCGCGCCGCCGTCGCCGCGAGCGGCCTGCGCCTGCCGGCCGGCACCCGCCCCAGTTGGCGCGCCACCTGGGCGTACACCCTCCTCGTCACCTTCACCATGGCCTTCACGCCGGTCGTGTGGCCGCTCGCGGTGCTGCTCGGCGCCGCCCTGCTGGTGCGGCGCCTGATGACCGGCGGCCGCGACCAGCTCCTCGCCCACCTCCTGCGCTTCCTGGCCGTGACGCTCGCGCCGCTGCTCGTGCTCGCCCCCTGGTCGCTGTCGCTGCTCACCCACCCCGCCCGCTTCTTCCGGGAAGCGGGGCTCGACTACGGCGCCGGCTCCGCCTCCGTACTGGACCTGGTGGGCCTGAGCCCCGGCGGGCCGAAGGCCGCCGGCGGGATGCTGCTGTTCGGCATCGTGCTGGCCGCGCTCGCCGCGACGCTGCGCGACGCCCGGCACAAGGCGATCCGTACCGCCTGGGCGGTCGCGGCGGCCGGCCTGCTGTGCGCGGCGCTGGGCAACGGCTCCGGCTGGACCGGGCCCGCCATGCTCGTCTACGGCCTGGCGCTGCTGTGCGCCGCCGCGGTCGGCGCGGAGGGCATCCGCACCCGCATGGCCACCCTCGGCTTCGGCTGGAAGCAGCCGGTCGCCGCCCTGATCGCGCTGGCCTCCGTACTCGCTCCGCTCTACGCCGCCGTCACCTGGATGATCACCGGTGCGGCGGGACCCGTGGAGCGCCGGGACCCGGTGCAGGTACCGGCGTTCGTGGCCGAGGAGTCCGGCAGCGTCGACCGGGCCCGCACCCTCGTCCTGGACGGCGAGCGTGGCCACGTCGACTACACCCTCGTCCGCGGCTCCGGCGCCCGCCTCGGCGACGCCGACCTGGCCGCCGCGGCCGGCGAGAACCCGCGGCTGGGCGGGATCGTCGCCAACCTGGTGGCCGGCTCCGGCGCGGACCAGGCCAACCAGCTCGGCGGCTACGCGGTGCGCTACATCCTGGTGCGCGACGGCGCCCCGCGCGACATGGGCCGCGTCCTGGACGCGACGCCCGGCCTGACCCGGCTCAGCCAGGACGACGGCAGCGCCCTGTGGCGCGTGGACCGGCGCGTCTCCCGGATCTCGATCGTCGCGGACGAGGCGCGGGACGGCACCCGGGCGGGAGAGACGGCCGCGCCGGTCCCCGTACCCGCCGAACCGGTCGAGGCGCACACCGAACTGCCCGACGGCCCCGCCGGCCGGGTGCTGCGGATCGCCGACGCCGCCGATCCGGGCTGGCGCGCCACTCTGAACGGCACCGCCCTGAAGCCCGTGACGCTCGACGGCTGGGCGCAGGGCTTCACCCTCCCCGCCGGCGGCGGCCGCCTCGACCTCACCCACGACAACGCGCTCGGCCACAACCTCTGGCTGTGGGCGCAGGGCCTGCTCGCCGTCGTCCTGGTGGTCATGGCGCTGCCGGGCCGCCGCCGGGAGATCGACGACGACCTGCCCGAGGACGCCGCGGCCGCGGACGCCGCCCAGGCCGCCGCGGCGGTCACCGGGGACGGCCGGCGGGCCCGCCGGCTGCGCGCCGCGGTCCAGGCCGCCGAGGTGCCGGAGCCGCGCGACGAGCCGGCCCCGGACGGCCCGGCGCCGGACCCGGCCGCCGGTGCGGCCCCCGCGCCCGAGGTGCCCGGATCCGTCGACCCGTACGCGGCGGTGCCGCACCAGCAGTCCTACGAGGACTGGCAGCCCGCCCAGGCCGAGGCCCAGCAGCCCTACGCCCCCGCCGACGCCTACCAGGACACCACCTACGGGCAGCAGCCCTACCCGCCCGCGGACCCCTACCAGGCCGACTACCAGGCTGACCCCTACGCGGCGGACCCCTACCAGGCGGGCGGATACGACCCGTACGGCTACGGGCAGCAGCAGCCGGGCCACGACCCCGCGCAGCCGCCCCAGCCGCCGTACGACCCGGCCCAGCAGCCCCAGCAGCCCTACGACGACGGCACGACGTACCACGGCTCCTACCCCGAGCCGCGCCGCGACGGGAGCGACCAGCAGTGAAGCGCACCATGAAGTCCCTCATCGGCGCGGCCGTCGCGCTCGCCACCGCGACCGGGGTCGCCGCCGTGGCGGCGCCCGGCGGCGCGGCCGAGGACACGCCGCGCGGCGGCTCCCGGCTGCCCGTACAGCGCTCCGCGCTCCTGTGCCCGGCCCCGACCTCCTCGGCGGTGAGCGAGACGACGTACACGGCCTTCGCACCCAAGGGGGCCGCGGCCGGCAGTGAGGCGAAGCGGGGCACCGCCCGGCTGCTGCCCGCCGGCACCGTCAAGGAAGCCGGCGGCGCGGGCTTCGCCAAGGGCAAGGACGGCAAGAAGGGCGGCTCCGGCAAGGGCGAGGGCGCAGCCGCCTCCGGACCGCAGCTCGTCGCGCCGCGCGACAACAAGCCCGTCGCGCCCCTGAAGGAGGCCGGGAAGCCGGTCACCGCCACCACGGACAGCGCCGAGGCGCCCGCCCTGGTCGGCGACGCCGACGGCACCCTGGCGCCCGGCTGGACCGTCCAGCAGACCACCTCCGTCGCGGCCGGCACCGGCCGCGGCCTCCTCGGGCTGAGCTGCGCCGCGCCGGACACCACCTTCTGGTTCCCCGGTGTGAGCACCGACAAGGACCGCCAGGACTACGTCCACCTGACCAACCCCGACGCGACCCAGGCCGTCGTCGACCTCGAACTGCACGGCAAGGACGGCCCGTTGGCCGCCGGCGGCGGCGAGGACGTCGCCGTCCCGCCGCACTCCACCGTCCCGGTGCTGCTCTCGACCCTGACCGGCGAACCGACCACCAACGCGGCGCTGCACGTCATCGCCCGCGAGGGCCGGGTGGGCGCCTCGGTCCAGGCCGGGGACGCCCGGCTCGGCAGCGACTGGCTGCCGGCCGCCGCCGACCCGGCGGCCGGTGCGGTGCTGCCCGGCATCCCCGCCGACGCCACCTCCGTCCGGCTGATCGCGGTGGCCCCGGGGCAGTCCGACGCCGACCTCAAGGTGCGGCTCGCCACCCCGACCGGCATGATCACCCCGGCCGGCCTGGAGACGCTGCACGTCAAGAGCGGCATGACCACGGCCGTCGACCTCAAGGACCTGACCAAGGGCGAGGCCGGCTCACTGGTGCTCACCCCCGCCGACGGCTCCAAGGCGCCCGTCGCGGCCGCGCTGCGGGTGATCCGCGGCAAGGGCGCGAACCAGGAGATGGCGTTCATCTCCTCGACCCGGCCGGTCGAGACGCGCGCCACCGTCGCCGACAACCGCGCCAAGGGCTCCACCCTGTCCCTGCTCGCCCCGGAGGCGGGCAAGGACGTGAAGGTCAAGGTCACCGCCTCGGCGGGCAGCGACGGCGGCACCGAGGTGACCAAGACGTACACGGTCAAGGGCGGCACCACGCTCGCCGTCGAACCGCCCCGCCCCCAGGGCCTGAAGGGCTCCTACGCCCTCACCGTCCAGCCGGAGCCCGGCAGCGGCCCGGTCTACGCCGCGCGCACGCTGGCGCGGCCGCAGGGCGGCATTCCCGCCTTCACCGTCCAGACGCTGCCCGACGACCGGGGCTCGGTCCTCGTCCCGACCGCCGGCCAGGACCTGTCGCTGCTGACGGACTGAGGCGCCGCGCCGGAAAGCGCCGGGGCCCGTCCATAAAAGGCGGGCCCCGGAGACCCCGTGGGCCCGGAGACCCCCTACGGCCTCAGTCCTGGCCGTAGCGCGGGTCCACCGACTCCGGGGCGAGCCCGAGGAGTTCGGCGACCTGCTCGACGACCACCTCGTGCACCAGCAGGGCGCGTTCGTCGCGGCTCTTGCTGCGGATCTCGACCGGCCTGCGGTAGATCACGATCCGGTCGCGGTGCGGGCCGGCGGCCGACAGCGCCCGGCCCAGCGGCACCGTCCCCGCGTCCGCGTCGGCGTCCGGCCCCGTGTCCGGCCCGAAACCGGGCGCCTCCAGGACCAGGAAGTCCACTTCCGAAAGCTGCGGCAGGCGCCGCTCCAGACGGTCCCGGGAGTCGTAGACGAGGTCGACGAAGGCGTCGGCGCGGGTCACCGACAGCGGCACCTGCGGCGGCGCGATCGGTCCGCGCATGCCACGGCCGTGGCGGTCGCGGCGGCGCGGTCGCGGCTCCGGCGAACTGGAGGTCGCCCCGGTGGGGGCCGGGGGAGGTGCGGGTGTGTCCATCAACATCGAGCGTAGCCGCCGAGCGGCCCGCGCGACCGCCGACTGCGCCAACGCACCTGATGTCGCTCCGTGATCGCCCGGATGCCTGCTGTGTTCGCTTTACTCTCCACATCCGATCGCAAAACTCCCACGAAATGACATGAATTGCCGCGAACGGCGACGGGATTCCCCGCCCGGCGGCCTCCGTTCGCCCCTGGCCGGCGCAGGTCATCCCGAGCGGGTGCAGGTCAGACGCATCGGACGAAGCGGGACGACACGGTTGGGTGAGCCGGGGGAGAGTCGTCGCGGCCCGGTCAAGAGTGCGGTACCGTCCAACGTCGTGAGCCCTGTACGTCGCTGTTCGCGCACTGCGTGCGGCCGCCCCGCCGTCGCAACGCTGACGTACGTCTACGCGGATTCGACCGCAGTCCTCGGACCGCTCGCCACGTATGCCGAACCGCACTGCTACGACCTGTGCGCCGAGCACTCCGAGAGACTGACCGCCCCCCGTGGCTGGGAAGTCGTCCGCCTCGCCATCGATTCGGGACCGTCCCGCCCCAGCGGCGACGACCTCGAAGCGCTCGCCAACGCCGTCCGCGAGGCGGCCAGACCGCAGGAGCGCGCCGCGGGCGGCAACGGCGGCCCGCAGGCCATGGGGCCCGGCGGCCGCGACGCCCAGCCGATGGAGGTGGCCCGCCGCGGCCACCTGCGGGTGCTGCGCTCCCCCGACTCCTGAGCCACGCCTCCCCGCCACCGCGGACAGGCCGCCGTCACCGGGCACTTGGCCGCCGCCCGGCCGCCCGGGCGTGGAGTCGCGCACACCGGCCGGATTCCGGACCCCCGTCCACGCCCTACGGGTAGGTTTGGGGATCCGTAGAGACACCAGGAGGGCTTGGCTGTGGCTGATCTGTCGCGGATCGTGAAGGCGTACGACGTGCGCGGTGTGGTCCCCGACCAGTGGGACGAAGCGCTGGCCCGGCTGTTCGGTGCGGCCTTCGCCGAGGTCACCGGCGCGGCGGCGATCGTGACCGGGCACGACATGCGGCCCTCGTCCCCGGGCCTGGCGGGCGCCTTCGCGCGCGGCGCGGCGGCGCGCGGCGTGGACGTCACCGAGATCGGGCTGTGCTCCACCGACGAGCTGTACTACGCCAGCGGTGCGCTCGGACTGCCCGGCGCGATGTTCACCGCCTCGCACAACCCCGCCCAGTACAACGGCATCAAGATGTGCCGGGCGGGCGCCGCCCCCGTCGGCCAGGACACCGGCCTCGCCGACATCCGCGCCCTCGTCGAGCGCTGGTCGGAGCAGGGTGCCCCGGACCCCGCCGCGAAGCCGGGCACGATCGTGCTGCGCGACGTGCTGGGCGACTACGCCACGCATCTGCGGAGCCTGGTGGACCTGTCGGGCATCCGGCCGCTGAAGGTCGTCGTGGACGCGGGCAACGGCATGGGCGGCCACACCGTGCCCACCGTCTTCGAGGGCCTGCCGCTCGAACTCGACGCCATGTACTTCGAGTTGGACGGATCCTTCCCCAACCACGAGGCCAACCCGCTGGATCCGAAGAACATCGTCGACCTCCAGGCCCGGGTCCGCGAGGTCGGCGCCGACCTCGGGCTCGCCTTCGACGGCGACGCCGACCGCTGCTTCGTCGTGGACGAGAACGGCGACCCGGTCTCCCCCTCCGCGATCACCGCCCTGGTCGCCGCCCGCGAGCTGGCCAAGCACCCCGGCGGCACGGTCATCCACAACCTGATCACCTCCTGGTCGGTGCCCGAGGTCGTCAAGGAGAACGGCGGGCGGGCGGTCCGCACCCGTGTGGGGCACTCCTTCATCAAGGAGGAGATGGCCAAGACCGGCGCGATCTTCGGCGGCGAGCACTCCGCGCACTACTACTTCCGCGACTTCTGGAACGCCGACACCGGCATGCTCGCCGCGATGCACGTCCTGGCGGCGCTGGGCGGTCAGCAGGGCACGCTGTCGCAGTTGGTCGCGCAGTACGACCGGTATGCGGCCTCCGGCGAGATCAACAGCACCGTGGACGACCAGACCGCCCGCCTCGCCGCGATCCGGGCCGCCTACGAGGGCCGCGAGGGGGTGACCCTCGACGCCCTGGACGGGCTGACGGTCACCGCCGCCGACTGGTGGTTCAACATCCGCGCCTCCAACACCGAGCCGCTGCTGCGGCTGAACGTCGAGGCCCGGGACGCCGCCACCGCCGACCGGGTGCGCGACGAGGCCCTCGCGATCATCCGGGGCTGAGCGGCCGGGGGCGTACCCACGCGGCCGAGAACGGACCCAAGCGGCCGAGGGGCGGATCCACCACCCCCGGCCGCCCCTCCGCCACCCCGGATTCCCCCGCCGAGCAGGCCACCGCCCCCGCTCCGGCGGTAGGCTTGCTGAGCCGCAACCACCCGAAGGAGCAGCCTCCATGCCGGTCGAAGCCAGCCTGATCGAGATCCTCGCCTGCCCGGCGTGCCACGCCCCGCTGGAGGACCGCTCGGCGGCCGACCCCGCCGAGCTGGCCTGCACCTCCGCGGACTGCGGCCTCGCCTACCCCGTCCGGGACGGCATTCCCGTACTCCTCGTCGACGAAGCCCGCCGCCCCCACAGCCCTGAAGGCGGGGGCCCCACCCCTGCCTGACGGGCGGCGCCGGGGCCGCCCCGGCACCGCCCGGTGTTCCCCCGCCCGTGCCGGCGATCGGAGGCCGCGCCCACCATGCTCGACGAGTCACTCCTCGACGCCCCTGAGGCGCTGGCCGGCGCCGACCGCTACGGTCTGCTGCGCGGCGTCGCCGAATCCGGCGCCCGCGCCCGCACCGCCGCCCGCAGCGCCACCGAAGCGGGCATCCCGGGCCTGACCCCCGACGGCCGGCCGCGCAGCGTCCTGGTCGCCGGACCCCACCCCGCCGCCTCCTGCGTCGCCGACCTCCTCGGCGCGCTCGGCGGCGGCAGTTGCCCGGTCACCCTCATCCGCCCCACCGGCGTCGCCCCGCTGCCCGGCGCCCTGCGCTGGGCCCTGCCCGGCTGGACCGGCCCCCTGGACCTGGTCCTGATCGCCGGCCCCGACGGCTCCGACCCGGGCCTCGCCGAGCTGGTCGAGCAGGCGTACCGCCGCGGCTGCGCCGTCGTCGCCGTCACCCCGGCCGGCGGCACGCTCGCCGACGCCGTCGTCCAGGCCCGCGGCCTGACCGTCCCGCTCGCCACCACGCCCTACGACGCCGAGTTCGACATCGAGGGCGCGCCCCCGGCCGCCCCCGGCACCCTCTGGTCGCTGCTCATCCCGCTCCTCGCGCTCGCCGACCGGATCGGCCTGCTCAGCGCCCCGCCCGACGCCCTCGGCCGCCTCGCCGACCGCCTCGACCACCTCGCCGAACGCTGCGGCCCGGCCGTCGCCACGTACTCCAACCCCGCCAAGACCCTGGCCGCCGAGGTCGCCGACGCGCTGCCGCTGATCTGGACGGAGGGCGCCGTCGCCGGAGCCGTCGGACGCCACTTCGCGACCGCGCTGACCAATCTCGCCGGCCGCCCCGCGCTCGCCGCCGAGCTGCCCGAAGCGCTGGGCGCCCACCGCACCCTCCTGGCCGGCGCCTTCGCCGCCGGAGCCGACCCCGACGACTTCTTCCGCGACCGCGTCGACCAGCCCCCCGCGCTGCACGCCCGCATCGTGCTGCTGCGCGAGGGCGACCCGGGACCGCTGTCCGCCACCCGCTCCGCCCTGGAACTCGCCGACGAACGCGACACCGCCGTCAGCGAACTCCAGCCGGAGGACGGCAGCGAGCTGGAATGCGCCGCGGAGCTCCTCGCCATCACGGATTTCGCCGCCGTTTACCTCGCGCTCACCGACTCCGAGTGACCATGGACCGCCGGCCCGGCGGCACGCCCCCGGCGGTCCGCCGCGCCACCCGGTAACCCGTACGGAAACGTCAGGAAGCAGCAGCCCCATGGACCGCCTCGCCAACACCGTGCGCCCCTACGCCTGGGGCTCGGCCACCGCCATCCCCCGGCTCCTGGGCGTCGAGCCGACCGGCGCACCGCAGGCCGAGATGTGGATGGGAGCCCACCCCGGCGCCCCCTCCCGCGTCGACCGCGGCGCCGGACCGGTCTCCCTGGCCGAGGTGATCGACGCCCACCCCGAAGCCGAACTGGGCGCCGCCGCCGTACGCGCCTTCGGCCCCCGGCTGCCCTTCCTCCTCAAGCTCCTCGCCGCCGGCGCGCCCCTCTCCCTCCAGGTCCACCCCGACCTCGCCCAGGCCGCGGCGGGCTACGCCGACGAGGAACGCCGCGGCGTCCCCGCCGACGCCCCCCACCGCAACTACAAGGACGCCAACCACAAACCCGAGCTGATCTGCGCCCTGACCCCCTTCGACGGCCTCTGCGGCTTCCGCCACCCCGCGCAGACCGCCGACCTCCTGGAAGCCCTGGGCGTCGACACCCTCAAGCCGTACGTCGACATCCTGCGCGCCAGCCCCGAGGCGGCCGCGCTGCGCGAGGTGCTCACCGCCGTCCTGACCGCCGAACACGACGCGATGACCGAGACCGTCGAGCGGGCGGCCGCCGCGGCCGAACGCCTCGCCGGCGCGGACGGCCCGTACGCCGCCGCCTACGGCGCCTACGCCACGATCGCCCACCACTACCCGGGCGACCCCGGCGTCATCGCCGCCATGCTCCTCAACCACGTCCGCCTCCAGCCCGGTGAGGCCCTCTTCCTCGGCGCCGGCATCCCGCACGCCTACCTCAGCGGCCTGGGCGTGGAGCTGATGGCCAACTCCGACAACGTGCTGCGCTGCGGCCTGACCCCCAAGCACGTCGACGTCCCCGAGCTCCTGCGCGTCGTCCGCTTCGAAGCCGGCGACCCGGGCGTGCTGCGCCCCGAGGAGACCGGCGGGGAGGAGGTCTACGACACCCCCGTCGACGAGTTCCGGCTCTCCCGCTTCGCCGTGGCGCCCGGCGCCGCGCCGCACCCGCTCGACTCCCGTACGCCGCAGATCCTGCTGTGCACGGCGGGCACCCTCACGCTGACCGGCGGCCCGAGCCCAGCGGCGCACACCGGCCCGGACCCGGCCGCCACGGACGAGCTGACCCTCGGGCCCGGCGAGTCCGCGTTCGTCCCGGCCGGCGAGCACGTCACCCTCCGCGGCGAGGGCACCCTCTTCCGCGCCACGGTCGTCGCCTGACGGTGCGGTCGAGGGCATCCGACGGCATCCGACGGCATCCGACGGCTCCCGACGGTCCGCCTGCGGATGACCGGTCGGTGACCTCCTGGCGGCGTCCGGTGACCGGGCTGCGACAATGACCGCCGCACACATTAAAGGGGCGGTAAAGCGAGAGCCCCGTAGACGGAAGGGATATGCGGCACTTATGAGCGCATCAGGCGGGACAAAGGCGATCGTCGCGGCGCTGGGCGCCAACCTGGCGATCGCCGCAGCGAAGTTCGTGGCCTTCGCCTTCAGCGGCTCGTCCTCGATGCTGGCCGAAGGCGTGCACTCCCTCGCGGACTCCGGCAACCAGGGCCTGCTGCTGCTCGGCGGCAAGAAGGCCCAGCGCGCCGCCACCGAGGAGCACCCCTTCGGATACGGCCGCGAGCGGTACATCTACGGCTTCCTCGTCTCCATCGTCCTGTTCACCATCGGCGGCGTCTTCGCGCTCTACGAGGGCTACGAGAAGATCCACGACCCGCACGAGCTGGACAACTGGTACTGGCCCGTCGGCGTCCTGGTCTTCGCCGTGATCGCCGAGGGCTTCTCCTTCCGCACGGCCATCAAGGAGTCCAACGAGCTGCGCGGCAAGCAGACCTGGGCCCAGTTCGTCCGCCGCGCCAAGGCCCCCGAGCTTCCCGTCGTCCTGCTGGAGGACTTCGGCGCGCTGGTCGGCCTGATCCTGGCGCTGTGCGGCGTCGGACTCACCGTCGTCACCGGCGACGCCGTCTGGGACGGCATCGGCACCATGTGCATCGGCGCGCTGCTGGTCCTGATCGCCCTGGTCCTGGCCGCCGAGACCAAGTCGCTGCTGCTGGGCGAGGCCGCCGGCCCCGAACAGGTCGCGCAGATCCGCTCCGCGGTCGTCGACGGCGAGGTCGTCACCGGCGTCATCCACATGCGCACCCTCCACCTCGGCCCCGACGAGCTGCTCGTCGCCGCCAAGATCGCGGTACGGCACGACGACACGGCCGCCCAGGTCGCCGACGCCATCAACGCCGCCGAGGCCCGCATCCGCGCCGCCGTACCGATCGCCCGGGTCATCTACCTCGAACCCGACATCTACAGCGAGGCCACGGCCGCCGCGGGCAGCGACCCGGGCAAGCAGCCGGGCGGGAACTGACCTCGGGGTTTCCCGGGCCTGTGGCCCCGCGGCCCCGGGGGAGTCCGTGGACCGCGTGAATCCCGTGGACTCCGCGCACAGAGGACGGCCCCCGCGCTCGACGTGAGCGCGGGGGCCGTCCGCCGTTTGCCGCCGCATGCCGGTACCGGCAGCCTCGTACGGAGGCCGGCCGCCGACTACCGGATCTCGGCCAGCACCCGCAGGATCGCCGCGTCGTCCGGCGCACCGCTCAGCCGGTCCCGGAAGCCGGCATCCATCAGCTTGCGCGACAGCAGTGCCAGGATGCGCAGATGCTCGTCCCCGGCCGCCGCCTCCGGCACCGCGATCAGGAACACCAGCTTGGCCCGCGTCCCGTCCGGCGAGCCCCACTCGATGCCGTCCGCCGACCGGGCGAAACCGACGACCGGTGCGGTCACCGCGTCCGTCTTGGCGTGCGGAACGGCGATCTCCTCGCCCAGCCCGGTGGTCCCCTGCTCCTCCCGGGCCAGCGCCACCCGGACCAACTCGTCGAGGTCCGCCACCGTGCCGGCGGCGGCCACCAGCTCCGCCATCTCCCGGATGGCCGCCACCTTCTCACCGGCCGCGAGCCGCGTCTTCACCGTCCGGGAGGTGAGGTAACCGGACAGGACGGAGCCCTCCCCGGCGGCGCGGTCCCGACCTCCGGCCGCGTCTTGGTCCGCGTCCCGGGTTCCGCTTCCGTGGGCTCCGTCTCCGTCTCCCGCTCCTGCGCCGTCTCCCGCTCCTGTGGTGCCGTGGCCGGCCGCGCCACCCCCGGCCGTCTCGGCCGCACCGGACCCCATGCCGGACGCCGCCGGGGCGCTCACCGACGCCCCGCCCCCGGCCGCCACCCCTACGGAGACGGCTGGCGGCTCCGGCACAGCACCCGCCACCGAAGCGGAACCCGCCACCGGAGAGCCGAGGGCCACCGGCGCCCCGTCCACCCCGTCCGCCCCATCCAACGCTTTCCGCCGTCCTTCCGCCCGCCCCTTCGCCCGCTCCGCGAGGTCCACCAGCGTCACCGTCGTGACCGCCGTGACCACCGCGCCGACGACCACCGCGACGAAGAACGCCGGGACCCCGCCGACCGCCCCGAGCACGGCCACGATCGGACCGCCGTGCGGCACCGCGTCCCGCACCCCGGCCAGCCCGGCGAGCGCACCGGCCACCGCACCGCCCAGCATGTTCGCCGGGATGACCTGCGCCGGCCGCGCCGCGGCGAACGGGATCGCGCCCTCCGAAATCCCGAACATCCCCATGAACAGCGCCGCCATACCCGTCTCCCGCTCCTGCTCGGAATACAGGCGCTTACGGATCAGCGTGGCCAGTCCCTGCCCCAGCGGCATGACCGGAATCGCCGCGGCACACATGCCCATCACCGTCTGGTTGCCACCGGCGATCAACCCGGCGCCGAAGAGGAACGCCGTCTTGTTGACCGGCCCGCCCATGTCGAACGCGATCATCAGCCCCACCATCGCGCCCAGCAGGATCGCGCTGGACCCGTTCATCCCGCCGAGCCAGTCCGTGAGATGCGTGAAGACCCAGGAGATGGGCCGGCCGATGACGTAGATGAAGAACAGGCCCAGCGCCGTCGTCGCCACGATCGGGATCACGATGATCGGCATGATCGGCCGGACGAACCTGGGCACCTGGACCTTCTTGATCCCCAGCACGAGATAGCCGGCCAGGAACCCGGTGACGATGGCGCCGATGAAGCCCGCGCCGGCCTTGGAGTCGTACAACGCACCGGTGTTGGCGATCCAGCCGCCGATCATGCCCGGTACGAGCGCGGGCCGGTCACCGATCGCGTACGCGATATAGCCGGACAAGATCGGCACCATGAGCGTGAAGCCGATGACACCGACGTCGTTCACGTGCTCCCAGAACGACCCGTCGGGTATGACCAGGCCGCCCTCGGGGTTGGCGTGGCCGCCCACCGCCAGCGAGACCGCGATCAGCAGACCGCCGACCACGACGAACGGGATCATGTAACTCACGCCGTTCATCAGCGCCCTGTACGTGACCCCGCGCTCCCTGCCCCGCCCCTCCGGGCCCCCGCGCGCGCCGCGTACCGGCTGCGCGCTCCCGCGGCCGGAGCCCGCACCGTGCGCGCCGTCCGGCTGCACCGGCGCGCTCCGCACCCGCTCGATCAGCTCCTCGGGATGCCGGATGCCCTCCGCGACCCCGACCGCCAGCACCCTCTTCCCGGCGAACCGCGTCCGGTCGACATCCTTGTCCGCCGCGATGATGACGCCGTCCGCTTCTCTGACATCGTTGTCAGAGAGCACGTTTTCGGCCCCGAGGGATCCTTGCGTCTCCACCTTGATCTCGTGGCCGAGGGCGGCCGCCGCCTGCGTCAGCTTCTCCGCGGCCATGTACGTGTGGGCGATCCCGGTCGGACAGGCGGTCACCGCGAGCAGCTTCAGCCGCCGCTCGCCGTCCCTCCCCGCGCCCTCGGGGTGATCGGCTGGAGTGGTGGTCACGTGGTTCTCCTAACGAACGTGCCCGCAAGGCCGTGCGGGGAGTACGGATGGTGCGGACGGCGCCGACGGTGCTGGTGGTGCGCACCTCGCGGAAACCGAGGGACTGCCGCCGAGCACGAGTCGCCACCGCCTATCGCCGCCCATCGCCGACAGTCGCTGCCTGCCGCACCCCTCGCCGTCCTCGGTGCCGCCGCCGGCTCGCCGTCGCCACCGGCGAACATGTGACGGTTCTCGCGCCCCCCGCATCCTGCAACACCCCACCGCCCCGGCAAAGCCCTAAGGCCCCGGTCACAGGCGCGCACCGCGCGGAAGCCGGCGCCCGGCCGCCCGTCCGGCCCCCCACGACGGCCCGGAACAGGCCGATGCGGGCTGGGGTCGCTGGGCCGATCGGTGTAGATTCGTGACCAGTGCCAGACGTCGCTGCTGATGGCGGTCGGGCGGCCCGCACTGCGGACCGGCCGAGGGAGAGAGGGCCTCCGACGGACTGCGCTGCGGCCAGGGGAGAGGTGTGTCCGCTTACGCGTACGCTCGTTCCTGCCCGCGCCGCAGACTGCCCAGCCCGAATCCACCTCGACGCTCGAGGAGCAGCCCGTATGACGACAGCAGCCACCGGCCAGGACTTCAAGGTCGCAGACCTCTCCCTCGCCGCTTTCGGCCGCAAGGAGATCACCCTCGCCGAGCATGAGATGCCCGGTCTGATGGCGATCCGCAAGGAGTACGCCGCCACCCAGCCGCTGGCCGGCGCCCGGGTCACCGGTTCGCTGCACATGACCGTGCAGACCGCAGTCCTGATCGAGACCCTGGTGGCTCTCGGCGCCGAGGTCCGCTGGGCGTCGTGCAACATCTTCTCCACCCAGGACCACGCGGCCGCGGCCATCGCGGTGGGCCCGACGGGCACCCCCGACAACCCGCAGGGCATCCCGGTCTTCGCCTGGAAGGGCGAGTCGCTGGAGGAGTACTGGTGGTGCACCGAGCAGGCCCTGACGTGGCCGAACTCGCCCACCGGCGGCCCGAACATGATCCTGGACGACGGTGGCGACGCCACCCTCCTGGTGCACAAGGGCGTGGAGTACGAGAAGGCCGGCAAGGTCCCCGCGATCGAGACCGCCGAGAGCGACGAGCACCGCGCCATCCTCGAACTCCTCACCCGCACGCTGGCCGAGGCCCCGCAGAAGTGGACCCGCCTGGCGTCCGAGATCCGCGGCGTGACCGAGGAGACCACCACCGGCGTGCACCGTCTGTATGAGATGCAGCGCGACGGCGAACTCCTCTTCCCGGCGATCAACGTGAACGACGCCGTCACCAAGTCGAAGTTCGACAACAAGTACGGCTGCCGCCACTCCCTCATCGACGGCATCAACCGCGCCACCGACGTCCTGATCGGCGGCAAGACCGCCGTCGTCTGCGGCTACGGCGACGTGGGCAAGGGCTGCGCCGAGTCGCTGCGCGGCCAGGGCGCCCGCGTCATCGTCACCGAGATCGACCCGATCTGCGCACTGCAGGCGGCGATGGACGGCTACCAGGTCACCACCCTCGAAGACGTCGTCGAGACCGCCGACATCTTCATCACCACCACCGGCAACAAGGACATCATCCTCGCCTCGGACATGGCGCGGATGAAGCACCAGGCGATCGTCGGCAACATCGGTCACTTCGACAACGAGATCGACATGGCCGGCCTGGCCCAGTTGCCCGGCATCGTCAAGGACGAGGTCAAGCCGCAGGTCCACACCTGGACGCACCCCGACGGCAAGGTGCTGATCGTGCTGTCCGAGGGCCGTCTGCTGAACCTGGGCAACGCCACCGGTCACCCCTCCTTCGTGATGTCCAACTCCTTCGCGGACCAGACGCTGGCCCAGATCGAGCTGTTCACCAAGCCCGAGCAGTACCCGACCGACGTCTACGTCCTGCCCAAGCACCTGGACGAGAAGGTCGCCCGTCTCCACCTCGACGCCCTCGGCGTCAAGCTCACCGAGCTGCGCCCGGAGCAGGCCGCCTACATCGGCGTCTCCGTCGAGGGTCCGTACAAGTCCGAGCAGTACCGCTACTAGCCCGACCCGTACGGCTACTAAGAACACCAGCAGCCGGTGAATCCAGGCCCTCGCCGCACGCGGCGGGGGCCTGGCCCATAAACGCCCCGGCCCCGCACCAAGAGCCCGTTCCCCGCTGACCGGCCCGTCCGAAGGACTGCCCACCCCATGCCCCGCGGCCACTACTCCCTCTACGACCCGCACGATCACACCCCCCTCGGCGAAGAGCACTTCCACTGCGCCACCGGCCCCTCCGGCTGGCGCTACGTCTCGCAGATCACCACCCCCTCCGGCGATCACGCCGGCTCCGTCGACCTCACCCTCGACGACCTCGGCCGCCCCATCCGGCTCGAACTGAACGCCTCCTCCTGGCAGGTACGCGCCGCCGCCCTGGACGGCGTCACCTGGGTACGCACCGACCCGACCGGCGAACACGCCACCGAAGGCAACGTCCCCGCCCACGCCTTCACCGGCGCGTCCCCCGCTTTCCTGATCGCCACCGCCCGCCTGCTGCGCCCCGTCCCCGGCGCCGGAGCCGTCCGCACCCGCCTCGTGGCCTTCACACCCCCCGTCCTCGCCCCCCGCACCCTCGACCAGTCCTGGGCCCTGCTCAAAAGCACACCACACGCCACTGACAACGCCCCCCTCATCGCCGACGAATACCAGGTCAACGACCTGGAAACCGGCGAGCAGCACACCGTCCACATCGCCGGCGACGTCGTCCTGGCCGCCCCCGGCATCGAACTCGAATCCCTCGAATCCCCGCCCTCGACCTTCACCTGACCCGAACACCCCTTGCCGGACCCCGGCCCAGCCGCTCAACCACCCCCAGCCCGCCGAGCCCACTCCCGGCCCAGCCGCTCACCCCCCGGCCCGCCGAGCCCACCGCAGCACCTGAGCCGGCACCCGCGCCCGCGCCCGCCCGGGGGACAGCCCGCCCATGCCCGCTCACCCACCGCTCGCACGCGGGACCGCCCACCAGCCGCGCCAGCTCGCGCGCGCCCACCTCAGCCGGTCGTCCACACCCACCACCCCAGCCCGCGCTCGTACCGCAGGCTGCCGACCGGCCGACTAGCTGCTGCCACAACCAAAGCCCCAGCCGCTGCTCGCACACGCGGCTGGCCGCCCGCCGCGCCAGCTCCCGCTCGAACGCCGCGACCGGCCGTCAACTCCAGTCCGCCAGAAGCCGCGCTTGCACCGGAGGCGGCCCGCTACACAGCCGCCCGCCAATGCCCGCGGCACCTCCAGCTCTTCCCCGCCCGGGCCCTCAGACCGGCGGCGCAAACCCCGTACGCGCCCCCGCCCCCGCACTCGCGCCCCCGCCACTCGTCTCCTCGCGGCGCCCCTCACCAGCCCCACGCCCAGGCCCAGCCGCCACCGGCCCAGCAGCTCCACCAGCCGCTCCTCTGGCCACGACATCCCCGCCGCCCCCCGGCACCGACCAGGCCCCGCCTGCCCCAGCGTCCCCGCCGTCCCCGACCTCCGCCGCCCCAACCGTCATCCCCCAGGACTCCGCCCCGACCGCCACACCCATCGACCTCGCCCCTGGTGTGTCAGACCCCGGCATCCCCGTCCCCGCCGTCCCGAAAGCCCGCCGCGCCTCCCGCGCCTGCCGCTCACCCACCACCGCGGCCAGATACACCGCCGGATGCACCCCCGCCGTCCCAGCCAGGCCCGCCGACCCCGACGCCCCCGCGAACCCCCGAAGGTCCTCCACGAGCCTTCCGGCCACCACCCCGCCGAGCTGAGGATCCAGTTCCCCCGTCCGCGCCAGGAACTGCCGTACGGTCAGCCACCACGCGTCCGGCACCCGCGACAGGTCCAGCGCCGCGACCTCGGCCGCAAGCCACGGCGGAGGCGGCGGAAAGGCGATCCCGGCCTCCGCCGCGGGTATCCGCTCCCGTATGACCAAGGTGCCCGCGAACACATCCCCCAGCCGCCGGCCCCGAGCCGACACCAGTGACGCGAGACAGGCCACGACCCCCATGGTCAGCACGATCTCGATGGCCCCCAACGCACCCCGCACCAACGCGTGCCGGAACCGGATCGGCCCGCCGTCCTCCCGCACCACCCGCAACCCGCAGATGAGCTTGCCCAGCGAACGTCCGTGACTGAGCGTCTCGATCGCGATCGGTATCCCGACCTGCACCAGGACGAACAGCGCCACCGACACCGCGGCCACCGCGGCACCGTCCATCGACGAGGTCGCACTCACCAGCACCAGCGACGCCACCAGGTAGCCGCCCCAGGCGACGACAAGATCGACCACCACCGCCAGCCCCCGGCTCGGCAGCCTGGCCGGCCGCAGCCCCAGCACCACCGCTTCACCCGTCACGAGCTCGCTCACCGCGCCCCACACCCTCTCGTTGCCACAAGTCCCGCCCACCCCACGCCGTGCCAGGCCAGTCTGCCAAGCTGACCCGGCACCCACCTACGGCGCTGCGAGGAGCGACACCGCATGGACCTCGATGTCTTCGTTACGGCCCATCGCGCCGAATGGGACCGCCTCGAAGCGCTCATACGCCGCAAAGGCCGCCTCACCGGATCCGAGGCCGACGAGCTGGTGACCCTCTACCAACGCGTCACCACCCACCTCTCCCTCCTCCTCTCCAGCGCCCCCGACCCCGCGCTCACCGGCCGCCTCACCTCACTGGTGGCCCGTGCCCGCAGCGCGGTCACCGGCGCCCGCAAGGCTTCCTGGCGCGACGCCGCCCGCTTCTTCACCACGGCCTTCCCCGCCGCGGTCTACCGCCTGCGCCACTGGTGGATCCCCACCGCGGTCCTCTCCGTGGCCGTCGCGGCCCTCCTCGGCTGGTGGATAGCCGCCCACCCGGAGGTGCAGGCCGCCATCGGCGCCCCCGAGGAACTCCGGGAGATGACCCGCCCCGGCGGCCAGTACGAGACGTACTACTCCAGCCACCCCGCCGCGTCCTTCGCCGCCCAGGTATGGACGAACAACGCCCAGGCCGTCGCGCTCTGCCTCGTCCTGGGCGCCTTCGCCGGCGTCCCCGTCCTGTGGGTCCTCTTCCAGAACATGCTGAACCTGGGCGCCGGCATCGGCCTGATGTCCTCGGCGGGCCGCCTCGACACCTTCCTGGGCCTGATCCTCCCGCACGGCCTCCTGGAGCTGACCGCCGTCTTCGTCGCGGCCGGCATCGGTCTGCGCCTGGGCTGGACCCTCGTCGACCCCGGGCCCCGCACCCGCCGCACCGCCCTGGCGGAAGAGGGCCGCTCCGCCCTGGGCGTCGCCATCGGCCTGGCCGCCGTGCTGTTCGTCTCCGGCGCCATCGAAGGCTTCGTCACCCCCTCCGGCCTGCCCACCTGGGCCCGCATCACCATCGGCGTCGCCGCCGAACTGGCCTTCCTCCTGTACGTCTACGTGCTGGGCGGCCGCGCCGTCCGCGCAGGGGAGACGGGCGACGTCGCCGCCGCCGACCGCACGGCCCCGCTGCCCACCGCCGCCTGATGTGCGTCGGACCCCACCGACCTGCTAATCTCCTCTTCGCCCCAGGAAACCCGTTGACACGGGCGCCAGGGGGAGGTAGATTCGAACGGTTGAGGGGGAGCTGGACAGGCTCCCAGGCGACCGATAGTCTCTCGACTGCTTCGGCCGGAATTCCATACGGCGAGGCACCTCCGACCACTTACCGGAAGCGCCGGTCGATTTAATTCGACCGAATAGCTTCTGATAAAGTCGGACCAGCCGAAAGGCCCCCCTCCGACGGGGAATCGGAAACGAATTCGGACCGGAAACGGAACGAACCGGATCTGATAGAGTCGGAAAGGCCGGAAAGCGAAAGCCGGAAGGCCAACCCCGACCCCACAGGGACCGGAAACGGAAAGCGGAAACGCGAAACGGATCTGGTAGAGTGGGAAACGCGAAGAAGCCGAAAGGCGGAAACGCACCGGCGAAAATCAGGACCGCGAGGATCTGATAGAGTCGGAAACGCAAGACCGAAGGGAAGCGCCCGGAGAGCCTGGTGAAACAGGACCGAAGGAAGCGTCCGTTCCTTGAGAACTCAACAGCGTGCCAAAAGTCAACGCCAGATATGTTGATACCCCGTCCACCTCGGTGGATGAGGTTCCTTTGAAAAGTCCACCCGGCATCACGTCCGGGTGGCGCACACAGCGAGGACGCTGAGAATCACGGGCCTTATTCCGGCTCTGTGATTCCGCTCAACGCGAGTGTCACCCGATAGCCGGGTAAACATTCACGGAGAGTTTGATCCTGGCTCAGGACGAACGCTGGCGGCGTGCTTAACACATGCAAGTCGAACGATGAACCTCCTTCGGGA